>CAZLSP010000007.1:0-144766 GCA_964562145.1 uncultured Anaerolinea sp.
ACCCACCGGGATGATTGTGACCTGCCAGGATGAACGCTCGCAACTGCAAAACAAACTCCGCGCCCTGTCCATTTTGCGCGCACGGCTGTTTGAGATCGAAGAAGCCAAGCGCCGCAGCGAGTTGGAAGAAGCCCGCCGCTCACAGGTTGGCAGCGGCGAACGCTCCGAAAAAATCCGCACCTACAATTACCCCCAGAGCCGCGTGACAGACCACCGTATTGGCGTCTCGTCCTATAACCTGCCCGCCGTCATGGAAGGCGATATCGACACCTTCATCGAAGAACTCTCCACTCGCGACGAAGCGGACCGGCTCTCCACCGGCACCGAAGAAGATGATGAATAAGCCGCGGCTGGCCTGATGCAAAAACCGTAATTCGTAACTCGTAAAATCCTTACGCTTTACGGATTACGGTTTTTTATTTGGAACCCTATGAAAAAATACCTGCCCCTTTTGCGGATTACCCTCGTTGTGCTGATTGCAGCCTTCACCTGGAGCCTGCGCTCCAACGCCGCCCTGCGCCTGCCCGTCGATTTTGACGAGGATGACTACCTGCGCGCCGCCCAGGAATATGCCGCTGTTTTTCGCTCCGGCGACCTGGGTGGTTTAACAGAATTCAACTACCGCCCCGAACACCCGCCACTCTCAAAAATCATTTACGGCGTCAGCCTGTTGAGCGTCCCCGAAGCGGCCCTGGTTCCAGACCGCAGCACATCCGCCGCACCGGACCCCTTCCTACCCTTCCAACAAAAACGGGCTGCGCGCACCGTCGGCGCAGTCCTCGGGACCTTAACAGCCGCCCTGCTGGCTTTCGTCAACCCGGTAGGCGGGTTCTTGCTGGGCATCCATGCCCTGACGACCAAATACACCAGTCAAATCATGCTCGAAAGCCTGCCCGCCCTCACCAGCCTGGCCGCCGTGCTCACCTACCTGCGCTTCAAACGCAGCGCAAAAATTGGCTGGCTGGTCGCCTCCGGGGTTTTGCTTGGACTGACCGCCGCTTCAAAATACCTATACGCCCTAATCGGCTTCGCCATCCTGATTGACTGGCTCATCAACCTCCGCAAAGACCGCGCCTCACTGCTGGGTTATTTACGCCTGGCCTTGCTCTGGGGCGGATTAGCCATCCTGGTCTTTTTTGCAGCCAATCCATACCTGTGGCCCGACCCGGTGGGGCGCCTGAAAGACTCTATTTTCTATCACGCCAATTATTCCACCAGCGCCCAGGAAGTGGCCGAGGCCAACTTCCCGGTCTACCAGCCTTTTGTCTGGATCTTCCTGTTCTCGGTCGGCCAATGGCACCCGGATGTCTTCGCCTACGTGCTCGACCCATTAATTGCCATCGTTGCCTGCTTCGGGTTGGCGCGCCTGTGGAAACGCGACCCGGTCTACGTGCTATGGATGGGGATTGGCATGGCCTTCCTGCTGGCCTGGCCTACCAAATGGCCGCAATATATCGTCACGCTCACCGCGCCCATCTCACTCGCCGCCGGGGAAGCCATTTGGGGCTTTGGCGCAGGCCTGTATGAAGACTGGAAACGCGCCCGCGCCGAAAACGCCAGCCAGCCACCGCAGCGCGGACAAGTGCGGCGCGCTTTACCCTGGCTGGTACCCGGATTGCTTTTCTTTGCAGTGCTGACGCTCTACCCGCTCCTCTACCAGTTTGCCATGTCGTTGACCGATTTCAATAGCATCTCGATCCTGGATGGGATGCGCGGCGGGGTCTGGCGCGAAGTGCTCGGCGGGCTGGGCGGGCAAATCGCCCCGACCAACCCCGACTCGGCTTTTGGCGATCGCACCGTCAACTACATCGGCGCGACAAGCTACCTGCCCATCCTCGACTACATCACCACCTCTGGCGTGCTGGGCTTTAACCTGTTATGGACCTTTTTATCGGTCTCGCTGCAAACCGCGCTCGGGCTAGGGACAGCCTTGCTGCTCTGGAACCAACGCGTAAAGCTGCGGCGCGGCTGGCAAGCGCTTTTCATCCTGCCGTGGGCTATCCCCGAGACCATCGGCGCCATCATGTGGTTTAACGTGCTCTCCAGTTCGGTGGGCTGGCTGGGGCTGGCCGCCGAAAAATACGGCCCAGGGATCCCTTTCTCCTTCCTGCTTGGCTGGGAACGCAATCCCGGCGCCACCTTGCTGGTGTTGCTGATTTGCAGCCTGTGGTACGGATTCCCCTTTATGATGCTGGCGACCAGCGCCGGGCTGAAACAAATCCCCGGCGAAGTGTATGACGCCGCCGACATCGATGGGGCCAATGCCTGGCAAGTCTTTCGATATATTAGCTGGCCGCTGCTGCAACCATTGCTGCTCCCGGCCATCATTATCCGCGGCATTTTTGCCTTCAACCAGTTCTACCTATTCCAGGTCTCGCAAATGTACGGAAATTTTAGCCTGACCACGCTGGCTACACTGTCTTACAACATCTTCAACCCGGCAGCCGGTGCCTTTGGCCGGCCAGCCGGTGAATTTGCCATCTCGGCCGGGTTGAACATCATCACCATGATTATCCTGGTCGTCTTTGTGGTGCTGTTCAATCGCTGGAGCAAAGCCAGCGAAGGGGTGACCTATGCGTAAAATGAGCCTGTTTCAGCAGCTTCTCCGCCAGGGTTTGCTGGCGCTGATCGGCTTGTACGTCCTGGTACCCATTTGGAGCACCCTGCGCCTGGCCTTCGACGGCTCACTCATAGGCCGCCCGACCGAATTCCGCTTCCTCCCCAAGGAATTCTCCATCCAGCCCCTCCTGCACGTACTAGACCGGCCCTACCAATCCGTAGACTTCCTGACCTTGTTGCGCAACAGCCTGCTGGTCTCTTTTGGCACCGCACTGGTAGCCATGCTCTTTGGAGCCAGCCTGGCCTATGCCTTTGCCCGGTTTCGCTTCCCGGGCAAGCAAAGCGGTTTATTCATCCTGCTCCTGACAGCCGTGCTACCGGCCGTGGCTTTTACCACGCCCATGTACATCCTGCTCTCGGCCCTGGGCCTGCGCACCACCCTGCTGGCACTGGTCATAGTTTACGCAGCCTTCGCCATGCCTTTCTGCATCTGGAACATGCGCGCTGCTTTCCAGGCCATCCCGCGCGAAGTGGAAGAAGCCGCCTTCCTGGATGGGGCCAGCGACCTGCGAACCTTTGCTTACATTACTTTGCCCCTGGCACTGCCATCCATTGCAGTGGCAGCCCTAATCGCCTTCCTGATGGCCTACTCCGAGTTTGCCATCGGCTGGCTTTTTGTCGAAAAAGCCAGCACAGTTACCCTGGCAATGTCCATTTATGCCATCGTCCAGACCGGCAACGCCCAACCCTGGAGCCAACTCGGCTCGCTGGCGCTGATTATGTCGGTACCGGTGGTGGTCATTTTCCTGCTGTTCCAGCGCACACTGCTCGACCGCATGATGTTTGGAGCCGCCGGTGATTAACCAGTTCCCCAAAACCCTGGAGATGCAGGTACTCCTGGCGCACGTCACCGGGCGCAGCCGCACCTGGCTGTTGAGTCACCCCGAGGCCAGCCTGACCCAGGCGCAGCAACAACTGCTCGAAACCGGCATCCGCCAGCTCGAGCAGGGGGTTCCGTTACCGTACATCATCGGTCACTGGGAATTCTTCGGGTTGGATTTTAATGTCTCGCCCGAAGTGCTGATTCCGCGCCCGGAAACGGAACTGCTCATTGAAACCGCCCTGGCCCACTTACGAACCCACCCGCAGCGGGCCTACCGTTTTATTGACGTGGGCACAGGCTCGGGCATCATCCCGGTTACCCTGGCGACCTTTGTTCCCTCGGCCGAACTGCTCGCCATCGACATCTCGCCCGCCTCCCTGGAGATTGCCCGCCAAAACGCCGAAAAGCATGGCGTGGAAGGACGCATCCGTTTTCTTGAAGCCGACCTGCTGCCCAACGAGGGGTTGTGGCCCACCGTGGATATCCTTACGGCCAACCTGCCTTACATCCCGACTGAAACACTCAAGGGGCTGGATATCTTCGGCAAGGAACCGACCCTGGCGCTGGATGGCGGCCCCGACGGGCTGGATTTGATTCGGCGGCTGCTGGCCCAGTTAACGGCCACAAAGCTGCCAGTGGGGCTGGTGCTGCTCGAAATCGAGAACCGCCAGGGGCTGGCGGTCAGGGCCCTGGCGCGCGAACACTTCCCAGCCGCCGATATCCAAATTAAAAAAGACCTGGCCGGGCATGAGCGCCTGGCCGTGATTGATTTCTTATCGAATGCTTAACTATCGCTCAGGTGACTCTCAGGCTCATCCGTATAATAGTGAGTAAGCATTCTCCTAAACAAGCCGCCAGGACTAGGGCCAGTCCATAGGCGGCTTGGGTTTTTAAGCGCCCTTCCCGGAGAGTAAAAACTCTTATCTTCCTTTTAGTTTTCGTTCAGGTTGGGTTTAACTTGATCCGTAAAATAAGAAGTACATTCTCCTCGCAAGCCCCGCACAGACCTGGGCCGGTCTACGCGGGGCTTGGGTTTTTAAGCGTCTTTTTTTGCAAAAACGGTTGGGATCGGTGGTTACGAAAGCGGCCAGGTGGGCAGGACATCGATATTAAGCGGGGAGGGATGTCCGAGAACATAGCGGTAGTATCCGGCGGCCGCAATCATGGCGGCGTTGTCGGTACAGTATTTGAGCGGGGGAATGTGAACCTTAAACTCATTTTGCCCCAAAAAGGCAGTACGCAGGGCCTTATTGGCCGAAACCCCGCCGCCAATGACGATTTCGCGAACCTGATGCTGGCGGGCAGCCTGCAGGGTCTTCGTAAACAGGACATCGATCACCGCTGCCTGGAAGCTGGCTGCCAGATCGGCAACGGGCAGGGGACGGTTTTCGGCCTCAAATTTGCGCACTTCACGCAACACAGCGGTTTTTAGGCCGCTAAACGAAAAATTATAGGTTCCATCCAGCCAGGAGCGGGGGAAGCTGAACGCCGCCGGGTTGCCAGACTGGGCAATCTTCTCAATGGAAGGGCCGCCAGGGTAGGGCAGGCTTAACAGGCGCGCAACTTTGTCGAAGGCTTCACCGGCAGCATCGTCGAGGGTGGCCCCCAGGCGCTGATAGTCGAGGTGGCCGGGCATCAGGTTGATTTCGGTATGCCCGCCTGAAACCAACAAAGCCAAGAGCGGGAATTGGGGGGGATCGGATGGGTTTTGTTCGGAGGCTTCGTGAAGCCAGGCAGAGTAGATATGGCCTTCGAGGTGATTGACGCCGACCAGCGGTTTCCCGGAGCCCAGCGCCAGGCCTTTGGCGGCATTCAAACCAACCACCAGCGACCCGGCCAGGCCAGGTCCACGT
This sequence comes from uncultured Anaerolinea sp., assembly GCA_964562145.1. Lineage (GTDB taxonomy): Bacteria > Chloroflexota > Anaerolineae > Anaerolineales > Villigracilaceae > UBA5195. Next base: position 5,296 of record CAZLSP010000007.1, read on the forward strand.
GTTACCACGATGGCATCGACATCCCGCAAGGTGAAACCGGCGGCTGCCAGGGCCTGCTCGATCACCGGGGTGATGCTGAGAACATGCTGGCGCGAGGCCACTTCGGGAAATACGCCGCCATAACGGGCATGCACCTCCATTTGGGAGGCAACCACAGAGGTCAGCAGGGCGCGTCCATTTTCGAGAACGGCACAGGCAGTTTCATCACACGAGCTTTCAATGGCAAGGATTCGGGCGGGAGGCAGGCTGGTCATGGCAATATCACAACAGGCTGGATTCAAAACAAAGCGGCCTGTATGCTATCACATTCAGGGCCAGTGCGAAAGAGCGAGAACCCGGAAGACCTAGCCATTGCGCTTGCTGGCCTCGGCCCGCAGGGCCAGCAACACCGCATGGAGATTTAGCCCGCGCCGACAAACGCCAGGGGCCGCAGCCAGCGCTTGGTCAGCCCACAGGGTACGCGAAGAGAGCACTTCCTCATCATTCATCGCCACCAACTGAATGATGGCACTCAAAGAGAGATCCTGCCAATCTTCCACCGGCCGGTCACAATCACCACACCCCCGGCAACGGATGACATCCTGGCCGGTAGCTTCCCTGACAATGCGGCGCAAAGACATGGCAGGCTAAAATTCCACGCTATGCGGCTTAAGATACAGGGTCAGGAGCGCCACGTCGCAGGTATCGCCGTCAGGAAACATGAAGTAATCTTCGAGCATACACTGGGTCTTGAAACCCAACTCTTCAAAGGCGCGAATCACTTTGGTGTGTTCGGCAATAATCTCACCCACAATGATGCGCACGTCCTGTTTGCGAGCCATATCGATGATAGCGCGGGTCATTTTCATGCCCAGGCCACGCTGGCGATAGTCGCGTGACAAGAACAGGCGATATTCGGCAATGTGACGCTTGGGACCTTCAAAGTAATGCAGGCTGGCGCTGCCAACAATCCGGTCTTTGACAATTGCCAGCAGCGGCAGGACCCGGTTGTAGTCCAGGTCATCACACCACTGTTCAATCACACTCCGGTCGCGCACATTGTGGCGCACATACCGCAAGTCTTCATCGCTGACATGCTTGAAAAACTCGACGAGCATCTCTTTATCCTCGCGGGTCAAGGGGCGAATCAACACACGCACCCCATCACGCAGGGTGACGACATCTCGGTGGGTTTCGATTTCTTTGACCAGCATGGCTCCTCCTGGGCTCCCGAACATTGGCTTTCCTGGCTGCCCGGGGCAGATTCGACATTCACCCCGGGCAAACGGTTACGCGATTTCTGCAACCATCTCTTCCCTGGGCATCAACCCCGCCTCGGTCACAATCCGCGGGACAATCTCTTCCCAACCGACTGGCATGATGTGCAGGCCACGGATTTCTTTTTTAGCACGAATCTTCTCAATGATCTCCAGCGCAATCTTTAGACCCTCTTCCTGGGCCGCTGGCGCGCCACCACGGGCATCCGCATCATCCATGCGTTTGATGATCGCATCTGGAACATAGACGCCCGGTACCTGGGTCATGTAATGGGTCATCTTGGCGCTTTTGAGCGGCGTGATACCCACCATAATATAAACCTTATCCAGAATATTACGCTTGGCAAGCTCGTTCAGCCAGATCTCCATCCGTTCCGGGTCATAAACCAGGTTGGTCTGGAAGAACTGCGCCCCGGCATTAATCTTCTTATGCTCACGGATAGCCTGGAATTTGGGGTCTGACGCAAAAGGTGAGGCCGCCGCGCCCAGGAAAAACTTGGGCGGGAACTTTAGCTCACGGCCATCGAGATAATGACCCTCGTCACGCATCCGGCGCAAAATCCAGATCATCTGGATGGCGTCCATATCGTTGATATCCATGCGTCCACGCGGTGAAGGAGCCAGGACGGGGCTATCGCCGGTAACGCACAACACATTGCGCACCCCCATTGCCGTTGCGCCGAGGATTTCTCCCTGCAGGCTGGCGCGAGTACGGTCGCGGGCTGCAATTTGCATAACGGGTTCCGCCCCCTGGTCGATGGCGATTTTGGAACAGGCCCAGGAGGTCATGCGCGGAGTCGCGGAGGCGTTATCGGTGAAGTTGATGGCGGTCACGTAGGGCTTGACCAGGTTGATGTTCTCCACCAGCTTTTTAGTCGCCATGCTGAGAGGCGGCGCAATTTCACAGGCGACGACAAACTCACCGGCCTTAAAGCGCCGCTCCAGGTCAGACATCGGTTCAGTATAGCCCGGGGCATGATACTGGTCGTCACCCTGCCACCAATCTGGCTGGCGAACTGTGCGAAAAACCAGGTCCCAGGTTTTATAACGATGCTCACCTTGGTCGAAGACCAGGCTCTTTAGGACTTTGCCGGTCCCTTTTTTGCGCACACAACCCAGGATGTCCTTCCAGGTCTCTTCGCCGACCTTTTCCCAGTCCAAAGGCGGGAGGACTTCCATCAGGTTTTCTTCGCGCCCGAGCTTGAAGGAACGCTCATAGATTTTGTACCAGATGCACGGGCGGGTTTTATCGACATAGCAATGTTCAGGGGTCGAGCCACCGCAGGGGCCATTGCGCAGCCCCTTGGGGCATTCCATCGGGCAGATAAAAGCGGTTTCCTGCAACATACAATTGCCACACATGCGACAGCCAAACAGCGGTCCCTTAATGGCGTACTCAAGATTTTCCATCAAGGTGCTGGTAAATGCTTCTTTCTTGAACGGAGAGTAGGCGGGCTGCCAGCGTCGTCCGGGGGTAAAAATAGGCATGGGTACTCCTTTTTGCAAACCAGGTGTATCGCACCTGCGCGAATCACTAATTTGCCAGGTAAGCGTCGGCGTAAATGACTTTATTGAGCAAAATCTGCGTCGTCTTCCAAATCTCAAGCTGCTCGGGGTCTGTCAAATCAAAGTCATCGGGCCGGGGCTCTTCGCCTTCCTGGGTGCGCTCCGCAATTTTGTTGTAGACACGCGCCAGCGGCGTGGATTCATCGTGGGTTTCAATCCAACGAATGACATCGTTCTGCCGGGTGTCAAACGGGTTGGCAATCATCATCTCCAGCCCAACGCCCATCAGCATCGCCAGGTAAACGCGATTGATCAGCGGGCGATTTTCGTTTGGCACAGCGTTGGAAACATTGCTCAGCCCGACAGAAACCATCGGAGCCGGATCCCAGGCATATTTCAACATGCGCACAGCCTCAATGAGCTGCGGGCAATATTGCTGGCATCCGCTCGTGGTCAGCACCAGCGGGTCGATAATCAGGTTTTCCATTGGGAAATCGATTTCCATCAAGTGCGGGATCAACGTTCCAACCGCAATTTCGACACGCGCATCGGCTTCAACCGGGATGCCGCTGGTCCCCATGGTCAGGGCAATAATCTTCGCGCCGTATTTCTTGGCCAGCGCCGGGATTTTCTCCAGCCGCTCCGGCTCTGCTGATGTGGAATTGAGAATCGGCTGGGCCTTTTTAATGGTTTTCAGCGCAGCTTCCATGCCATCCACATTGGTGGTGTCAATCGACAATGGCACATCCACCACCGACTCGACTGCTTCCACAACCCAGGGGAAGACTTCAGCCCAATCTTTTTTGCGCGGGCCAAGATTGATGTCGATGGCTCGCGCGCCAGCCTCCACCTGCCGCACCGCCAGGTCCATGAAAAATTCGCGGTCACGATTGGTGAGGGCTTCCTTCACTTTTTCAGAAATGATGTGAATATTTTCGCCAATGATGTACATGGGTTCTCCTTGGGTTTAGCCCAAAATGTAAGTTTGCCTGCGTGCAAAAGAGGGAAGGTTCTTTCATCTTCCTTCTTTGAGTGTAAGTGCCTGCATCACAGACGGGAATTTATGCCCATCGGTATGCGGTAAAAACAGCGCCGAGGTAAAAGCCTCATAAAAACTGTTATCCGCAGAAAGCTCAACATAAGTCATGCGGCGGGCAATGTCGCTAATGCGTTCACGCTGCTGACGGTCTATCAGCGCAAGGTAGGCGCCTTTAATGCTGGTATTGCCAAGAAAACTGAACTTTTCCCAGGGCATATCGGGCAGCAGGCCAATTTGCACCGCTTTTTCAACGTTGATGTACTTGCCAAACGAGCCGCCAATAAACATCTGGTGAACATCCTCAAGCGTCATCCCCACCTGCTCAGCCAGGATGGTAAACCCGGCGTAAATGGCAGCCTTGGCCCGCAGCAGGTTATCGACATCCACGCGCGTTAAAACAATGTCTTTGCCATGCTCGGTTTCACTGGCCCAGGCCACCACATATTCGCCGCCGTGCTCACCCTGCCGCACACGTGGGGTTGGAAGGGTGAGATTCACATTCCCGGCCTTGTCCAGCAATCCGACCAGGAACATTTCGGCGATCAGGGCAATCAACCCGGAACCACAGATGCCTTTGGGCTTGCCTCCGCCAATCACACGGGTATTCGGCTCGTAAGTTTCGCCGTTAATCCAAACTTCCTCAATGGCGCCGCTGGTAGCGCGCATCCCATCGACAACACCCGCCCCCTCAAAGGCCGGACCGGCTGAACAGGCACAGGTTACCAGCCAGTCACGGTTGCCCAGTACAATCTCACCATTGGTGCCGACATCGATGAAAAGTGTCACATCCTCGGCATTATCGACCCCGCTGGAAAGCACACCGGCCGTAATGTCTGCGCCAACGTAGCTGGCTATACCTGGCAGGCAGTCAACCACTGCATCGGGGGCAAAATTAAGCCCCAATTCACGCGAGGCAAGCTGCGGGGGGTGGTTGACCGTGGTGATAAAGGGCGAAAGGCGGATCGATGCCGCCGGAATCCCCAGCAACAGGTGGATCATGGTCGAATTACCGGCGATGCTGGCCTTGACGATCTCTGTGGGTTGGATGCGGACGCGTTTGCAGGCGCTTTCGGCCAGGTGATTAATGGTCTCGGCGACGCGCTGACGAAGGTCATCCCCACCGCCGTTTTTAGAGGCATAGATAATGCGGCTAATGACATCTTCGCCGCGAGCAATCTGCCCGTTGTACTCAGCCACCTGGGCTCGCACAGTACCGGTCATCAGGTCCACCAGCCACAGGCTGACGGTGGTGGTGCCAATATCAATGGCGGTCGCCCACAGCGGGTCATCCGGGTCACACAGGCCGGGACGCACATCCACCAGGCGGTTTTCGGAGCCGCTCTCGTAAATCACATGCACTTCCCAATTACCGGTTCGCAACACCGCACCCAATTTGCGCAACAGATTAAGGGAACAGGAAACTTTCTCGAGTTTATGCTGCTGGCGCAAGGCGGTTTGCAGGCGCGCCCAATCGTCGGTCTGGTCATCCATCGACGGTTCGGTGAGGCGCACATTGACGCGCCGCATGGCTTGTGACCAGGTGAATTCATAACCATCAGGAACCTGGACCTCGGCAGCAACCCGGTCTGTGGTCAGCCTGCGCTCGATTTTTTCCTGTTCAGGGATAAAAACGGAGGCATCTCCCTCAACAATGCTCTGGCAGGCCAGCACAAAGCCTTGCTCAACGGCTTCAGCCGAGAGACGCAGCGCGGAACGACGGCGCACATCCCCGGCGAGTACCTGCACGGCGCAACGCCCGCAGCGCCCCTGCCCGCCGCACGGCTGGCCGATTTCCAGACCAGCCTGGTGGGCCGCATCTGAAAGCAGCGTACCGGTGGGAACGGTAACGGAGGTCTGTTTGTCGTCGAAGGTGAAGGTCAGGGTGTGGTTCATGGTTTGGGTAGGGGAGCAGCAATGCTGCGCCCCTACGTAAATATTAATTCAAGGCCGTCTTCATGAATGACGGCAGATCGACGGCTTCGCGCGGGCCGACACGAATCTCCCAGTCGGGCAATTCGGCTTCAAGCTCGCCAGAGAGCACAGCCACATGTCCCGGCAAAACAACCCGCTTCTTGCTGACTTTATCGGCCACGTTGAAACCTTTGATGGCTTTGGCGATGCGCTCGGCGTCGAATTTACCGGCCGCCCAGGCCGTCAGCACCGACATGCCTTCGGCATCGGTCACCACCAGCCAGGCTGGGAGACCCGACCCTTCGACTTCGTTGGCAACCGCAAAGTAGGTGATGCTGAAGTTGGTGGTCACCAGCACCGGGCTTTCGGGTTTGGGCGCATTGATTTCGTAGATTCCCGGCTGGACCTGGATTGGTTTTTGCGGGTCTGTATAAATATTTTCACGCAGAACCAGCAGGGGATAAATTTCTTCAGGAACGAATCGGCTCAGTACAACAAAACCGGCGTATTTGGAAATAGCCTGGGCTGCGGCAACCGTTTCGTCGGCAGCGTTGCAGGGAAAGGCAATCACCGGATAGCCCAGGGCGCGGAAGTTCTTAAGCGCCAGGCGGCGAATCTGCGTGCCGAGGGCCAGTGCCGTTCCCAATTTTTGGGCAGCCGGGTCGAGAACCAGGTCTTCAACCCCTTTGGCTTTGATTTTCTCGGTCAGGTCGGCCAGGCCATCGAGCGTATCCGCGCTGACAGCCACCGGGACGCCAGCCGCTTTTGCCAGCTCGGCGACTTTTTCCCAGTTGGAGGCATCTGCCCCGCACAAGAGCGGTTTTTCGCCGGGCAGGGCCGATAAACCAGCCTGGAGAATATCCGGGTTTTTGGAAAGCAAGATCAGGGGCCGTTTGGTGGCGGCACGCACCGCTTTGACGGTATCGGCCATTGCAGCCGGTGAATCTGCTTCAACGGCAAAACCATCCACGCTGAAATCCATACCGACATAATTGACCTTGTACGCATCGGCAGCCGCCACATCACCGGCCGATTTTACGCGGATGAACAGGCCGGGTTTGTTGTAGAAGGTTTTTTCGTGGCGAAAAAGGCAGACTTCGTTGCCCGCCTTGACCTCGCTCGCCGCGCCTTTGAGCGTGACAAGGCGGATGGGCGGAGCGGATGATTCGGCCAGTTGGGCTTTGTTGGCGTCGGTCACGTAGGGGCAGGCGCTAAGCTCGACCTGTTTGGCAGCCAGTTTCATGGCAAAGGCCAGGCAGGTGGGAAAACCACATTCTTTGCAGTTGGTCTGCGGTAAAAGCTTGTAAATTTGAATGCCAGAGAGGGCCATAGGAACTCCTTTTTACTGGAAAGCCGAAAGTAGCGACTACTTTCTTACTTTCTAGGCTGTCATTAACTCTGCAATGGCGGCTTTTACCCGTGCAATTGACTCGGGATGCCGCAGGACAACGATGCTCGCGCCTGATTCAAGCAAGGCCACGCTGGTCAGCACTTCCCAGTGAACCGAGCGGGCTTTCCAGTCGCCCCAGGCTTCGGGAACGCCGCTGCCCACTTTGGCTTCTTTGGTCTTCCAGGTTTCAAAACCAACCGTCACCAGCATGGGCAGTTGCGTCATACTGTCGCCTTGCAAGGCGGCCAGGCGCAAACGCTCCATCACCGAGTAGCCGTATTCAATGCCATAGCCGAGCGCCCCGACAGTTGGGTCCATAATGATGCGGTCGGCGGGCAAACCCATGTCTGTGATGAGAATGTTGAGTTGCTTGGCGAGATTGACATCCATCGGTGTGCGGGCGTCAACCAGGTGGCCGTTTGCCAGCGCCGCAGCGACGATGGTACGATAGTTTTTATCTTCGCAAATGCCGATTAATAGACGCTCACCTTTGGTGGCATCTGCGACCGCGACCATCAGTTCATTGTCTTTTTCAGCCTGTCCGGGGCCAAAGACGGCCAGGGGCAGCCCACTGGCAGCCAGCACCGCGCGGGTAGCCTTGACCGCTTCTTCGGGGCTGTCTTCAACTGAAAGCCAGAGCACGAGCATTTCGGCCCCGGCAGCCTCAGCCGCTTTGGCCCAGGCGGCAGGGTCATTCATGGCGTCGCCCCAGGCTTCGTTCAGCAGGGTTGACCAATCATCAGGTTTACGCGACTTTATCTCCACGGCAATGATCGGGGGATTGGGCGCTGGGGTTTCGAAATGCAGGTAAGGCAGGGTGGTTTCCCCGCCCACAGTAATTCCTTTGGTGCGCGTGCCGCCCTCTGCGGCGGTTGCACCCAGCGTAATGGCGCGGACTTTTCCGGCCCATTTATCTTTTGGTATCTCGATTGGCATAACTAGCTCCTGTTATTTTCAGCATCAAATGACGCATATTTCTCGAAATTTTCTTTTCCAAACCTTTTGAACCGCGAAGGCCGCAAAGAGCGCTAAGAAAACTTGCTTCCCCTTGGCGTACTTTGTGTCCTTCATGGTTAAAGTTCTTACTTTATCAATCCAGCCTTCCTTCTGGCTGCATCTCTGCGTTCGATAAACTGTTCAATGGGCGACTTGCGTTCGGCGCGGATACCCAGGTCCTTCAGTTCCTGGTCATCTTTGGCGGCCAGCGCGCGCAGGATGTGACGGTACGAGATCATCGCGGCGGGATAAGTGATCCCGGCGGCATTGTGGGTCATATAGGCCACACGGATGCGTTTGTCCTGCATGATCTGCGCCGCCAGGCTGATGGCGATATCCGCCGGGAGTTCGGGGACGCCCTCGCGCATGACCTGTTCGGCGGTCAATTCTTTGGCGTTTTCCTGTCCGTAAACCTTGATCAACTCTTCATAGCCGACAACGCCTACGCCCTGGCCTTCTTCGTCGAGCACCACCATCTCCTCGACGTTGTGCTCCAGGATGAATTGCGCCACATCCACAGCGGGAGTGGTGGTTTTGCAGGTCGGCACGCCGACAGTCATCAGGTCACGGACAAGGCTCAGGTGCATAGGAATTGATTCGTCCGAGTAAATGGGGATTAGAGCTGGCTTTTAGCCCAATCCCCATTTACTCATCACCAACTAAAACATCGGATCCATAATCATCGCCGGGTGACCGTGGGCCTCGAGCCAGGCCAACAGCTCATCGACCGTGGTGACTTCGCGTTCATCGGCAATTTTCTCAATCAGGTCTGGGTCCCCTTCACGGGCAGCAACAGCCTGGAGTTCATCCGCCATGGTCTGTTTGAGCACCGATGACATCCAAACGATGCGCTTAAAACCGCCATCTGCGGAGATAAATTTGGGGCTGATCAGGTAAAACTTGCCGACGCCCATCACGCCCGGGGTCTGCAAACCGCCACCGGCGATGCCCGCCAGGGTCGAGAAGGTCATCCCGGCCGGGGTCATGCTCGTGTCCTCGCGGCTGACCACCATCACGCCGTTGGCTTCAGGGATTAGCATGACGATGCACTCGAAGCAGCCGCAGGCCGTCATGGGATTCTCCATAATCGAATACATCGAGACTTCATTGACCACCCCATGCGACCCCATCGCGGCGTATTCGTTGGTGCCGCTCCAGTAGCCTTTGCCCTCATCTAGCAGCTTGCCCAGTTTAATCGGCTGGTTCGGCCCGGTGGGATTAATGTTGAACGAGGCCTTACAGTCCAACCAGTTGTACGCACCGCACAGACCCAGGCGCTGCGGGCTGACCACACAGACATGGTTCGGGGCAAAACTCTGGCAGAGTGTGCAAGAATAAAACTCTTCGACCTTATCATCGGTCAGGTCGGCCAGGCGTTTGTTGCGGAAGTCGTAGGCTTCGCGCGCCTTGCCCAGCCATTTCTCCATCTCGGCCGGGTCGGTGTAAATTGTCACCTGCACTTTGTCGACAATCGCGCCAAAATCGGCGTGAAAGCGCGCGTGCAGGATTTTGCCGAGGTCTTGCAGGCTAAATCCTTTCTCGGCAGCGGCATTGCTGATACGAATCCAGGCAATGTCACGCTGGCCGACGTGCTGCACACCGCTTGCGCCATTCACAAAGTAGTGGATTTGACGCTCCAGCACCGGTTCAAAGTCCGATTGCATCGAGCGGCCCGCCACTTTGGCGACAACACCCACGCTCAGACTCCCCTGGGCCTGGATTCCGCTAAAATCGGGGCCGACAATTTCCACCTTGCCATCGACCACTTCCTCGAGCGGGGCCGTATAAAGGTATTCAAAGCACCGGGAGTGTTTCCCGCCAAATTCGACGCGCAAATCAGCCTTGCGGACGACTTCGCCTTCAAAGGCGGAGCCATACGGCACGGGAATCGGCACTTCGGTCATCTTGATCTTGACGCCACGCACCTCGATGCATTTCTGGATCAGCCGCTCGGCCTTTTCCATGTCATCGGCGCCGTCGATTTTGTCAAACGGCATCGAAACAACGTGCTCGTAAGTGGTCACACCGGTCGGCAGGATTTCGGGGATGACGGTATCCGCGATCACCGGGAACCCGAAGTTAATCGCCCCGGCGGCTGCGGCATATTTCAGGTCGTCCACTTCGCCGAGCGCCAGCACGAAGGCAAAAACGCGTTCCTTGTTGTAGAGCAGGATTTCCTGCGCCATCCCGGCTTTCATGCCGCCGAAGGTCAGCGCCGAGCGGGCGGCAAAACCGAGCGGGTAAATGGCCGAGATGGTATCGGTGCCAAAGGGCACGGTGTAGGTGTCGTAGCCCAGTTCCACGCCCTCTTCCTGCAACTGGTCGATGATGCTGCGTCCGTTGACATTGCCGCACAGGAAGGTCAGGATATTGCGCTTTTGCAGTTCGCGGACGATTTTGACCGCGACCTGGTTGTTCTTTGCGCAGCCGACGATGGCCGCGAAGCCAGGCATGCGCCCATCGACCAGCGAAATGCCCCACGAACGCAGGCGAATGTCGTCGATTGGGCCGTTGAGATGCCCTTCCATCGATTCACCCAGCTGCGGGTAGGCGGTGCCGCCTGCCAGTTGGAATCCGGGCTTGGGCTCCGGTTGCAGCCCATACAAGAAGCGGATCGCTTCAATCGCTTCCGCCGCAAATAAGGTTGCCATGCCGCCATCCAGGGTCTCACCCAGGTAAGGCGTCCAATGGCTTTTGGCCGGAACGGGATGCAACAGCTCTCGGGCGTGTTTGAGCACATCCTTCAGTTGGCCGAGTTTTTCCACGGCGATGCCAGTCATGCCGAAGATGGTGGGCAGGTAGTAAGCCGTATTCGGGAAGGAAATCGGCGCATCGGGGCCTTTTTCGGCCAGCGCCTTGTTGAGCATAAACTCAGCTTCGGTAACTAACGCATTTGCGCCGCGAATGGCACGAGTTGCGATATATCTTGACATAGTGACCTCTATTAGAAAGTGGAAAGTGGCGCGCAGAAGCGACTGCCCACTTTCTTATCCGTAAATAGCGATACGTTTTTGCTCAAGCGGCATTTCCTCGAGCTCAACCATCTTCGCGTCGCCCGATTTGCCGAACTTGTTCGGGTCCCAGGCGGGCAGGCCCAGCGCAGCACGCTTCTTGTCAATGTGCGCCAGGGTGGCCTCGATCATTTTGTCCGGGTCAGGGATGAATTCCAATTTGCCGCCATAATCCTTCTCCCAGCCTTCGGAGATATATTTCAGCACCCGGTCGCTGTCATCCACCCGATCAGGCATCCCGCCAATCGGGCTTGCCCCGCCGAAAATGACATATGCGCCCGAGGCTACGCAGTAAGTGGCGATGGCGAGCGCCTTCTCAGACATCCACTCCGGGGCCAGGCCAACCGCCGGAACCTGGTCGATGTCGTCGCCCAGCCCGCCCTCTGCTACCATTTGCGTGAGCACGGTCAGGATACGGGTATTGTCTACGCACGAGCCCATGTGCAGCACAGGCGGAATACCGACGGTTTCGCAGACTTCGCGCAACCCCGCGCCGACCTGTTCAATGCCCGCTTCGCCGAGCAACAGCCCCAGTTTGGCCGAAGCAATCGCCCCGCAGCCGGTCTGGACAACGAGCACATCCTGTTTGAGCAGTTCGCGCACCACTTTGACGTGCAGGTAATCCTGCTTCGAGCGTGGGTTGTTACAGCCGACAATGGCGGCCACACCGCGAATGCGCCCGGTCATAATGGCGTCGTTCAGCGGCCTAAAGCTGGCGCGGTACGAGCCGCCCAGCATGTAGTTGATGTACTCGTGCGAAAAACCGGGGATTAAGTCTTCTTTCTCATCCGGGATATGCACTTCGCCGCGATTTTTGAAGTTGTCAATTGCGGTGCGCAGGATATTCTTGGCAATCGTCAGCGCGTGGTGCTCATCAAATTCCATGTGCAAAGCGCCAGTAATTTTGACTTTTGGGGAGGTGGTGATGATCTTGGTGTGGAAGTGGCTCGCCAGGTCGACCAGCGCTTGCATGATGCACTGCACATCCACCACCATTGCCTCCACCGAACCGGTCATAATCGACAGTTCCTGGTGCAAGAAATTACCCGCCGCCGGGATGCCCTGGCGCATCAGGATTTCGTTAGCGGTGCAGCAGATGCCGGAGAGCTGGATGCCGTTGGCGCCCGCCGCTTTGGCATATTCGATAATTTCTGGATCTTGCGAGGCCGCCACAATCATCTCGCTCAGGGTCGGCTCGTGACCATGCACCACCACGTTGACCATATCCTTCTTCAGCACGCCCAGGTTGGCCTGGCCCAGCACCGGGGCCGGGGTGCCAAAAAGAATGTCCGAGATATCGGTGGCAATCATCGACCCGGCCCAGCCATCGGCCATACCGGTCTTGATGGCATGCTGTAAGATGTGGGCATAATCCTGGTCGTCGCCAATGTGGGTGCGATGCAGCGCCTCGACCACTTCGCGATCCACGCCGCGCGGAATGACGCCCATTTGTCGCCAGCGCTCGATGCGCTTTTGGGGCGCACGCCGCGCCGGAACCACCTCGCCGCGCTGCTGACCGAACTGGGAAATATACAAATCAGCCAGGTCATTGGCAATTTCTTCGGGCGAGCGCTTCTCGACCGGAATGTTGTAATACCCGGCCACCTGGCGCAGCTTGGCAACATCTTTAATCTTGTAGCCTTCGGCTTTCCCTTCGGCTACTGCCTTGAGCGTGAAGGCCATATCACGCCCGTGGTCCGAATGGGCCGCCGCCCCGGCTGCAATCGCGCGAGTCAGGTTGCGCGCCTGGATCGTCTCCAGGGTCGCGCCACACACGCCCACATCACCATTTTTGGTCAAGCGACAGGGACCCATCCCGCATTGCTTGCAGCACATTCCCGCTGCGCCAATATTGCAAGGTGCCATATTGTCGGCGCGTGAAAAAGCCGTCCCAATACCCAACTCTTCAGCACGCACCAACATCTTCTGCGCCGCAGTATCGATCGTGTATTCGGTCACTTCTCGTTTTTTAGCCATATCACACCTCTACTCGTCCATATTCTTAACAACACCCATGCCGGGACAATTCCACAGCGGGCGGCCAGAATATGGCACTTTCTGCTGGAAGCTGACCGTCTTTTTCACCGTCTCATAGGTCGCGCTATGGCGGAAAACGCTGTCCATCTCTGCCGCTTCGCTGACTTCATTCAAGATTGGGATTTCGCCCAGGTAACCAGCAGCCTCCAAAACACGCGCCAAGGCTTCGTGGCTGGTCCGTGCCTCGTCAAAACTGATTTGCACAGCCCGAAAAGCAGAACTGGCATATACATCGGTCACACCTGGGACCTCAAACAAAAGACGCCTGACCTCGGTGACGTGGTGGTCGCCGAACAGGGCAGGCGTATTGAAGGTCGAGGTTTGCATGAGAACCTCCTTGAAAAGTTGAAAAGGTTAAATCAAAAAACCGGGGGTAGTCTCCTCCAGTTGAGTCTCGTTGGCGAATGATGATGTTGTACTACTCTAAAATCATTCTAGCATCATGCACATCACAATCATTGTGCAGAATGTCACCGAAAAATCGGATAAATGTCGCTGGCAGATTGTGCCATAATAAGATAGATGAACCCACTTGCCAAATTACCCGCTAAACCGGCCCAAAAGCCCAACATCCCGGCACTGGCCTCACGCGCCGAGGAACTTCGTGCTGCCCTGCGCCTGGTTCCGCCAACCCTGCTCGCAGAACGGACTGCGCTCGAGTACCTTGCAACCGGCCCAGGCCGGGGTGAATTCCGCTTCAGCTTTTTCTCCGCCTCGGTCCTGCTGCCATACCCCCAGCTGGTCGCCTACGATATTCTTGATGCGCCCTTCAACCCCTCCATCCAGGCCTTACTGCTCTACCACCTTTTCACATCCAACGGCGCGCCGCTCACCGCTAAATGGGTTTCCTTTGCCGACCTGCCCGATGGCCGCATGTACAACCAGGCCTTCCAGGGTTACTCGGGTGACCTGGTACGCGACGCCGTTGCAAACAACCTCGAAATTTTCACATCTGCCTGCCTCGCCCTGGGCGGCCAGCCTGTCGAACTGGGCTCCGCCGCCTTCGCATTTTCTGCCCTGCCGCGCTTGCCCCTACTCATCACCTTCTGGCCGGGCGATGAAGATTTCCCGGCCTCGTGCAAAGTCCTGTTTGACGCTTCGGCCCGCGAGCACCTGCCTATCGATGTCTGCGCCATCCTCGGCAGCCAGTTAACTGGCAAAATCGTCAGACACATCCAATCGGTTAAATCTGCATAATTGACGGAAAAAACCATGAAACTCGCCATTACCGGAAAAGGCGGCGTGGGCAAAACCACCCTCACCGCGCTCATCGCCCAGGCTTATGCCGACCAGGGCAAACAAGTCCTGGCCGTGGATGCCGACCCATCGCCCTGCCTGGCGGGCGCGCTGGGTTTCCCCGAAGAACTGCGCGCCCGCCTCGCGCCCATCTCCGAGATGGACGACCTGATTTTTGAGCGCACTGGCGCGAAAAAAGGCCAGACTGGCGGTTTTTTCACCATCAACCCGCGCGTCGACGACCTCCCCGAACGTTTTAGCGTTTTGCATCGCGGCGTGCGCCTGCTCGAAATGGGCGCAGTCGAAACCGGCGGCTCCGGCTGCATTTGCCCCGAAGCAGCCATGCTCAAAACCCTGTTCACACACCTGATGTTCCGCAAAGACGAAGTGCTGCTGCTTGATATGTATGCCGGGGTCGAACACCTCGGCCGCGCTACCGTCGATTTTGTGGACGCCATGCTGATTGTCGTCGAGCCGACCCGTCGCAGCCTGGGCACAGCCGCGCAGATCAAGAAACTGGCGAATGACCTCGGGCTCAAACGGCTCTACCTGGTCGGGAACAAAGTCCGCAACGAGGATGAAGCCGCCTTCCTGCACGCCGAAACTCCCGGCTTGCCAGTCCTGGGCTTCCTGCCCGCCGATTTAAAAGTCCAGGAAGCCGACCGGTTGGGGATACCGGTCTACGACCACGTCCCCGAACTAAGGGACTCGGCCAGGGAGATTCTTGCCGCGCTGCATGCCAAACAGTAACCCAAATGGGTACTCTTTTGTCGCTTTTGGCCAAAATCATTGACAGATTTCAAGCACGTAGTAGAATACCGCCCAATATGTTTAGAGACCGAGCAAGTATCCTCATGGAGGCCAAGGCTAAGCGCCTGCCCAACTCCGCAACTTCGGTTGCCGGGTTTGGGCTTGTTTCGGTTAAAGTAAGAAAAGGATAGGCCAAGGGCAGCTGCCCTCGTAGCTATTCAACTCTACCTGCACACCAAAACGCCACCCGACAACGGGTGGTGTTTTTTTATTCCGCCAGAGGGTGCGTCGCACCCTGCTTGTTCGATGTAAGGGCGACCCGGCAAGGCACAACCAGGCATCGTCTTGCAGGAAACCCTGGCATAACAACGATGTTTTTTTCACCGGGCGGGTCGCCCCTACTTTCAGGCCAAAAGGAGAACTCATGCTCGAAATCTTAGATACAACCTTACGCGAAGGCGAACAGACGCCGTACGTCAACTTCACGGTCGATGAAAAGCTCGAAATCGCCAAAATGCTCGACCAGGTGGGCGTGGAGATGATCGAGGCAGGCGACCCGTCGGTGTCACCGAATATGGCGCGGGCCATCCAGCGCATCGCCGGGCTGGGGCTGAAAGCCGAGATCATCGCCCATTCGGTGGCGTCGAAGGCCGGGATCCAGAAAGCGCGAGACTGCGGCGCGCAGCGCGTGGCGATTTTTTACGCCACTTCCAAAATCCACCTGGATGCCAAACTGCACAAGACCGAGGAGCAGGCGTTGGAGATCATCCGCGAGCACATCGCTTTTGCGCGCGGGTTGGGATTGAAAGTGCGCTACACGCCCGAGGATGCCACTCGCACCGATTTCGAGTTCCTGGTGCGGGTCTGCAACACCGCCCTCGAAGCGGGCGCGGACCGCATCAGCTTTGCCGATACGCTGGGAATCATGCAACCGCATACGATGGCCGAGCGCCTGTCTGCGCTG
Source organism: uncultured Anaerolinea sp. (assembly GCA_964562145.1). Taxonomy (GTDB): domain Bacteria; phylum Chloroflexota; class Anaerolineae; order Anaerolineales; family Villigracilaceae; genus UBA5195. The sequence continues at coordinate 21,392 of CAZLSP010000007.1, forward strand.
CGGGAGCGGTTGCTGCCCTGCAAAATTGACCTGCACTGCCACGACGATTACGGCCTGGCGCTGGCCAACGCGATGGCGGGCATCCGTGCGGGTGCGGATTGCGTTCACACAACCGTGAACGGCATGGGTGAGCGGACCGGCATCCCCGATTTGGCGGAAACCATCGTCGCGTTCCACAATCTCGAAGGGCTGGAAAAATACAATCTCCAGCCGTTGATCGAGCTTTCGGGCTACCTGGAGCGGGTTTCGGGCTTTTTTGTGGCCCCCAACAAACCGATCACCGGGCAGAACGCTTTCACCCACAAAAGCGGCGTCCACACCAACGGGATTCTCAAAGACCCGCGCACCTACGAGCCGTTCGACCCGGCGCTGCTGGGGCGGGAGCGGAAAATTGTCATCGACAAGTACACCGGCAAAAGCGCGGTGGCAGCCCGGCTGGACGAGTACGGGATCGAGGTTAGCGCCGCAGAGTTGGAAGTGATCGTCAGCCGCATCAAAAACCTGGGCGACGACCGCAAACAGCTTTTCGACAGCGACATTCTCGAAATCGCCGAGCAGGTGACAGGGCGCGAGATGGATGTGATCCCCCACAAGATTGCCGCGATGGTGATGCTGGAGGTCGAATCGCATACTTACACCACCTCGGTGGTGCGGCGGCTGCGCGGGTTTACCAACGTCAAAAATGTCTACGAAATCACCGGCGATTTCGACGTCAGCGCTTTTGTGGATGTGGAGGATGTGATGGCGCTCAACAACCTGATCGAGGAAATCCGCACCGTGCAGGGCGTGAAACGCACCGAAACGCGCATGGTGTTGAAAAAATATAACGGTGGTAACGGAAATGGCAACGGATAAACGGATCAAAAACGAAAATTCAAACGGAGACGGATATGGGTACATTGATTGAAGAAATTTTCTCTCGCAAAGCCGGGAGGCCGGTGCAGGCGGGAGAAATCCTGCTGTTGGATGTGGATTACATCATGAGCCACGACAACACCACCCCGCTGGCGATTAAAGCCTTCCGCGAGATTGGCAAGCCGATTCTCGACAAAAATCGCATCGTGCTGCATCTCGACCACGCCTACCCGGCCCCGAACGTGCTGGCCGCGGAAAACCATCGCAAAATCATCGATTTTGTGGCCGAGCAGGAGCTGCCGCACCTGTTCAAGCAGGGAGTCTGCCACCAGGTGATGCTGGAGGAGGGTTTTGTCACCCCCGGGGCAATCATCATCGGCGCGGATTCGCACTCGAACACCTACGGCGTGATGGGCGCATTCGGCGCGGGCCTCGGCTCGACCGAGATTGCCGTGGCCTGGGTGACGGGCAAATGCTGGTTCAAAGTCCCGGAGACGATCCGTATTGAGCTGCGCGGACAGACGCAGCCGGGCGTGTATGCCAAGGATGTGATGATCCACATCGCCGGGCTGCTCGGCATGGATGGCGGCACCTACCGCTCGGTGGAATTCGGCGGCGAATACATCGATGCCCTGCCGATGCACGAACGCATCATTTTCCCGAACATGTCGACCGAAATCGGCGCGAAATGCGGGCTGATCGCCGCCGACCAGACCACCCTCGACTACCTGAGCAACGAGACCCCGGCCACTGGCCCGTTTGAGATGATCCAGCCGGTCAATCCGCGCTATGAGCGGGTGATCGAAATCGATGTTTCGACGCTCACTCCGTGGGTGGCCTGCCACCCGGACGTGGACAACGGCAAACCGCTGGCCGAGGTCGAGGGACTGGAAGTCCACGAGGTCTACATCGGCACCTGCACCAACGCCCGCTACGAAGACCTGGAAATCGTCGCCAAGATGCTGCGCGGCAAACAGGTCAACCCGCTGGTGCGGGTGATTGTCACCCCGGCCAGCCAGCGCATCTACAAAAAAGCCGTCCAGAATGGCCTGATCGAAATCCTGATCGATGCGGGCTGTACCGTCACCGGCACCGGCTGCGGGGCCTGCATTGGGCGGCACGGCGGCATCCTGGCGGCGGGCGAGCGCGCCCTGACCACCATGAATCGCAACTTTATCGGCCGCATGGGCAGCCCGCAAGCCGAAATCTATCTTGCCAGCCCGGCGACTGCAGCAGCGACGGCGCTCACCGGTCGTATCACCGACCCGCGCAAATACCTGTAACGCGACATTAATGTCGCATTACAACAGGAGAATCTTATGGGAACAGCCTGGACTTTTGGAGAAAACATGAACACGGACGAGATTATTCCCGGCCGGTTTAACATCACCATCGACCCGCTCGAACTCGCCAAGCACGTTTTTTGCGAGGTCAAACCCGAGTACGCCAAAAACGTGCGCCCCGGCGACATCCTCGTTGGCGGGCAAAATTTCGGCTGCGGCTCCTCGCGTGAGCACGCGCCAATCGCCATCAAAGGATCGCAAGCCAAGTGCATCATCGCGCCGTCCTATGCGCGCATCTTTTTCCGCAACGCCATTAACATCGGCCTGCCGATTCTGGAGTGCCCGGAAGCGGTGGCCGGCATCCGCGAGGGCGACGAAGTAGATGTCGACCTGGCGACCGGCCAGATTCGCAACCTGAGCAGCGGCGCGACCTTCCAGGCGCGCCCCCTGCCCGATTTCGTGCTCAAAATCGCAGATGCTGGCGGCATCGTCAACTTCCTGAAAGAGCACGACATACAAGAGCTAATGCAGAAGTCAGAATGAAGAATGCAGAATTGCCTGCGCTCTGATTTCACATTCTGCATTTTTCATTCATCATTCTGCATTCAAAACTATGACTTACCAAATCACCCTCCTCCCCGGCGACGGGATTGGCCCCGAAGTGATCGAGTGCGCCGAACAGGTTTTGCGCGTTCTGCCGCTGGATTTTGAATTTTCCCGCGCAGAGATCGGATTCGGCGCTTATGAGCGCCTCGGCACGCCCTTACCGGATGCCACGCTGGACTCGATCCGCGCCTCGCACGCCTCGCTGTTTGGCGCTGTCACGACGCCGCCCAACCTGCCCGGATATTTCTCCCCGGTGGTGCGCATGCGCCAAAAACTCGATCTCTACGCCAACCTGCGGCCGACCCGCTCCACCCCGCACCCCTCCTCGCGCCCAAACATTGACCTCGTCCTCGTCCGCGAGAACACCGAAGGACTGTATTCCGGCATCGAGCGCCTCGAAGATGATGGCAATCGCGCCATCACCGAGCGCATCATCACCCGCCAAGGCTCCGAACGGATTATTCGCAAAGCCTTTGACCTGGCCCGCCAGACCGGCCGCAGCAAAGTCCATGTTGTCCACAAGGCCAACGTCCTGCGCCAGACCTGCGGATTGTTCCGCAGTGTAGCGCTCGAAATCGCGCCGCAATATCCCGAAATCGAGATGCTCGAAATGCTGGTCGACACCTGTGCGATGGAACTGGTACGCGCGCCGGAGCAGTTCCAGGTGATCGTCACCACCAACCTGTTTGGCGACATCCTCAGCGACGAGGCCTGCATGTTTGTCGGCGGGCTGGGCGTGGCGGCCTCCGGCAATATTGGCACGGATGCGGCGGTTTTCGAGCCGGTCCACGGCTCCGCGCCGCCGCTGGTCGGGACGGGCAAGGCCAACCCCACGGCCACATTCTACGCCACAGCGATGATGCTGGAACACATCGGTGAAGCGGAGCAAGCCCATCGCCTGCGCAGTGCCATCGAAACCTGCATCGCCCGGGGCCAGGTCACGCCCGATTTGGGCGGGACGCTGACGACGGGCGGGATGACGAAGGCGGTCATTGGCGTTCTGGCGTAGGGGCGACCCGCCCGGCGCTGACAAGCGCCTTTTCTGGCAAAAGAATCTTGCCAAAAATCATGTGGGATGGCCCTGACGGGTCGCCCTTACAAGACACGGAGAGAAATCATGATTAAAGTCGGCTTTTTATTTACCCGTTTGCGCGTCGAAGAGAAATATCTCGTCGAAGAACTGGAAAAACATTCAGACGTGGAAGTTGTCCGCATCAACGACGGCGAACGTTTTTTTGACATTTCGCAGGTTGAACCCATCGATGTGCTTTTCGAGCGCTCGATTTCCTACTCACGCGGGCTTTACATCTCAAAAATTTACGCGGCCAATGGCGTGAAGGTGGTCAACAGCCCTGAAGTGGCCGAACGCTGCGGCGATAAATACGTTACCAGCCAGATTCTTGCCAGCGCCGGGATTCCTACCCCTCGCGTGTTCATGGCCTTTGACGAGGACTCCGCCCTCGCCGCTGTCGAAGCGATGGGTTATCCGTGTGTGCTCAAGCCGGTGGTCGGTTCGTGGGGGCGGCTGCTGGCCAAAGTGGAGAATCGCTCGATGGCCGAGACGCTGATCGAGCACAAATCGACGCTGGGCGTCAACCATCAGGTTTTCTACATCCAGGAATACATCAACAAACCGGGACGCGACATCCGCGCGTTTGTGGTCGGCGATGAACCGATCGCGGCGATTTATCGCACCTCGGAAAACTGGATTACCAACACGGCCCGCGGCGGAATCGCTTCCAATTGCCCACTGACGCCCGAGTTGAGCGAGCTGTGCCGCAGAACGGCCCAGGCCATCGGCGGAGGATTGTTAGCGATTGATGTTTTCGAGACCGAGAACGGGCTGACCGTCAACGAGGTCAACCACACGATGGAGTTCCGCAACAGCATCACCACCACTGGGGTCAACATCCCGGCGCGGATGGTGGAGTATGTGCTGGCGCAGGCGCGGGAGTGCGTCGCACCGTGTTTAACGGGAGCAGGTTGAAGCCTGATTTTTAACCCGCTAAATGGTGCGACGCACTCTCTGGTTAAACGGCAAACAGGCTGCGGGGCGGTTGTTCCGCGTGAGAAAGGTTCGAGCAATGTAAATGTATAGGGTCAGAAGCAGGTTTCGGACGGCAAAATTTACCAATTACCCATTTGGGTATTGACATATTTCCCCTGGCTGGTAGAATTGCGCCCATTATGCAAACTAAGTCGTTCCCGCGCTCCCGTCGTCCGAACCCGCTGCTCCCCGAGTTGGTGGGTTTGTTGCGTTTTGGATGATGCGCTAACGGCGAAACATACGCCTGTGTCAACCAAACGGCCCTCCGCTCGGAGGGCCGTTTTTGTTTACACAACTCGAAAAAATCAACGAAACAGGAGAAATTATGTCACCGAAAACCAAACCGCAAGTTAAAAAAGTCGTGCTCGCCTATTCGGGCGGGCTGGACACGTCCGTAATTGTGCCGTGGCTGAAAGAAAATTATGGCTGCGAAGTGGTCTGCTTCTGCGCCAATGTTGGCCAGGGCGACGAGGACCTGACCAAACTGGAGAAAAAAGCGCTGGCTAGCGGCGCAAGCCAGCTCATCTTCCACGATATGCGCGAAGAGTTCGCCGCCGATTACCTGTTCCCGATGCTCAAGGCCGGGGCAGTCTATGAGCACAAGTACCTGCTCGGCACCTCGGTTGCCCGCCCGCTGATTGCCAAACACCTGGTGGATGTGGCCCATGAAGTTGGTGCGGATGCGATTGCGCACGGCGCGACCGGCAAAGGCAACGACCAGGTGCGCTTTGAGCTGACCGTGATGGCGCTCGACCCGCGCCTGAAAATCATCGCCCCGTGGCGCGAATGGGAAATCCGCTCGCGCGAGGATGCGATTGCGTATGCCGCCAAGCACAACGTCCCGGTGACGGCCACGGTCAAGTCGATTTACAGTCGCGACTCAAACCTGTGGCACCTTTCGCACGAGGGCGGCCTGCTCGAAGACCCGTGGAACGAGCCGGAAGAAGCCATGTTCCAGATGAGCACCTCGCCCGAGAGTGCGCCCGAGGAAGGCGAGTATGTCGAAATCGAGTTTGAGAGCGGTGTGCCGGTCTCGGTCAATGGCGAAAAGCTCTCCCCGGCCAAGCTGGTCGAGCGGCTGAACGCAATTGGCGGCGCGCATGGCATCGGGCGGGTGGATTTGGTTGAGAATCGCCTGGTTGGGATGAAGTCGCATGGCGTTTACGAAACCCCCGGCGGCGCGATCTTGTTGTATGCCCATCGTGACCTCGAATCGCTGGTGCTGGATCACGAAACCCTGACCTTTAAGCAGACCGCCGCCATCAAATACGCTGACCTGACCTATAACGGTCTGTGGTTCACGCCGTTGCGCGAGGCGCTGGATGCCTTTGTCGACAGCACCCAGGGGCCTGTCACCGGCACCGTCCGCTTGCGGCTTTACAAGGGCAACATCATCACCGCCGGGCGCAAGAGCAAATTTAGCCTGTACCGCGAAGATTTCGCCACCTTTGGCGAGGAAGATGTTTACGACCAGAGCCAGGCCGAGGGCTTTATCCGGCTTTACGGTCTCTCGCTCAAGGTCCGCGCGCTGAACGGCCTGCCTGTTTCGGGCATGAACATGCCGAAGCCCGATTACAGCCGGTTCAAGCGCGATTAGTGCTTGGTAAACGGTAATTACCACAAACGAGGTAACCAATGACTTTATGGGGCGGCCGCTTTAGCGGCAAACTTGACGAAAATGCCTGGGCGCTCAACACCTCCCTGCCCATAGACCAGCGCATGGCCTTGCAAGATGTAAGCGGCAGCCTGGCCTGGGCCGAGGCAATCTTTAAGGCGAATGTGCTTTCGGAAACGGAATATGCCGCGATTGCCGCTGGCCTGCATCAAATCGCCAGTGAATTTGCCCAAAATACGTTCACGTTCCAAGAATCGGATGAAGACATTCACACGGCAGTGGAGCGGCGGCTGACGGAACTGGTCGGTGCCCCCGCCGGGAAACTGCACACCGGGCGCAGCCGCAACGACCAGGTGGCGACCGATTTCCGGTTATGGATGCTGGCGGCCCTCCCACAGCTCAACGCGGCGCTGGCCGACTTGCAATCTGCGCTGCTGGAACAGGCCCAGGCCGCCGGTGAAACGCTGATGCCCGGTTACACCCACCTGCAACGCGCCCAGCCGATCCTGCTTGCGCACTGGTGGCTGAGCCACTTCTGGCCTTTGGAACGCGACCGGGATCGTTTGAAAGACCTGGCCGACCGGGTTTCGAGCCTGCCGCTGGGCTGCGGCGCCTTAGCCGGAACCCCCATCCCGGTGGACCGCGCGGCACTGGCACTGGCGTTGGGCTTCGAGGCTCCCGCCCCCAACAGCCTGGATGCCGTTTCTGACCGCGACTTTGCGGCCGAATTCCTGTTTTGCGCGGCGCTAACCAGCACGCACCTTTCCAAGCTGGCCGAGCAGATTGTCTTGTATACCAGCGCCGAATTCGGGTTCTTTGAATTGGCCGATGCTTTTTCAACCGGCTCCAGCCTGATGCCGCAAAAAAAGAACCCGGATGTGTTCGAACTCACGCGCGGCAAGGCCGGAACCCTGCTTGGTCTGCTCACCGGGTTAATGGCAACGCTCAAAGGCTTGCCTTCGACTTACGACAAAGACTTGCAGGAAGACAAAGCGCCTGTTTTTGCCGCCGCCGACACCCTTTTAATGATGCTCCCGGTGCTCTCGGGCGCATTACGCTCCATCACCACCCGCCCGGCGCGGATGCGCTCCGCCATCGATTCGTTCATGATGGCTACGGACCTGGCAGATTACCTGGTCGGGAAGGGGATTCCTTTCCGCGAGACACACGCCCTGGCCGGGAAAGCGGTTCGGCTGGCGGTGGATCAAGGCCTGGGGCTGGATGCGCTGACCCTGGAACAGTATCAAAGCCTTCATCCGGCATTTGGGTCGGATGTGTACCAGGCACTCGAGCCGCTGGAATCAGTTAAACGGCGCAATGCCACAGGTGGCACCAGTCCAACAGCCGTCCAGGAGCAGTTAAAAAGCGCCCTGGCCGCGCTCGACCAAAAATAAAACTCAGTACCAGTAAAAATGCGAGTTAAGCCAAATTCGCCATTCCAAAATCACCGTTTTTCATTTGAAAACAAGGAGAATAACTCATGAATACCGTTTCTTGCCCCGAATGTGCTGCTGAAATTACCCTCGATGCGAAAACCGAAGTTGGTGAAATCATCGTCTGCCCCGATTGCGGCGTAGACCTGGAAGTGATTGCACTCGACCCTGCCGCGGTGGACCTCGCCCCGATGGAACAGGAAGACTGGGGAGAGTAATCCCGCCGTGTCTGGGCGGCCCAATGGGTCGCCCAGACGGGAGAATATCATGCAAAAACGACTCAGAATTGGCGTTCTCTATTCCCGGGTGCGGGTGGAGGAAAAATGGATTTTTGCCGCGATGGAAAAACGCGGGCTCGATTATGAGCGCCTGGATGACCGGGCCATTTCTTTTGACCTGGAAAACCCGGCCCCGTGGCGGGCCTTCGACGCGGTCCTCGAGCGCAGCATCAGCTTTACCAGCGGCTTGTACGCGCTGCGCATCCTGAACTCTTTTGGCGTGCCAACGGTCAACACCGCAGCCGTGGCAGAAGTTTGCGGCGACAAATTGACCACCTCGGCCATGCTGGCCAGGGCTGGCGCGCCGCAGCCGCGCAATGTGGTGGCCTTCACCCCCGAGGCGGCGCTGGAAGCGATTGAAGCCTTTGGCTACCCGGTGGTGCTAAAACCGGTAGTCGGTTCGTGGGGCCGCCTGCTGGCCAAGATCAACGACCGTGATGCAGCCGAGGCGGTTCTGGAGCATAAATCGACGCTCGGGTCAGTGCAGCACAGCGTATTTTATATTCAGGAATTCATCAAAAAGCCTGGGCGCGATATTCGCGCCATTGTGGTTGGCGACCGGGTGTTGACAGCCATCTATCGCAAATCGGAGCATTGGATTACCAACACCGCCCGCGGCGGCGAGGGTGAACTATGCCCCATTACGCCAGAGATCGAGGAAATCTGTCTCAAGGCGACCCAGGCTGTGGGGGGCGGTATCCTGGCCGTCGATTTGATCGAACACCCCGAACGCGGCTTCCTGGTCAACGAAATCAATCACACAATGGAGTTCCACACAGCCCAACCCATCAGCGGAGTGGATATTGCCGATGAGATTGTGAATTATGTGATTGCGGTAGCGAGTGGTAAGGGATAATTTTTACCGATTCATCCTTACCAATTTAGTAAAGGAGCTATTATTCTTATGTCAACATCCGTTTCAATCATCGGCGGTTCGGGTTATGGCGGCGGCGAGTTGCTGCGCCTGCTGCTCGACCATCCGCAAGTAGAAGTGAAGCAAGTCACCTCGCGCTCGCACCTCGGCGAGTATGTTTACCAGGTACACCCCAACCTGCGCAAACGGACACAGCTCAAATTTGTGGACCCGGCGCAGGTCGAGCCGGTGGATATCCTGTTCCTGGCACAGCCGCACGGGCAGGCGCAGCACCACATCGAAACCTACGCCGCGCTGGCCGGGAAAATCATCGACCTTTCGGCCGACTTCCGTTTAAAAGACCCCGCCAACTACCAGAAGTGGTACGGCGAAGCCCACGCTGCACCGGGTTGGATCTCAAAATTTGTCTACGGGTTGCCTGAACTTCACCGCGCCGAAATGGCGACGGCCAGCTTCATCAGCGGGGTGGGTTGCAATGCCACCGCCAGTAACCTGGCGCTGCTGCCGCTGGTAAAAGCAGACTTAATCGATCTCTCCGCGCCAATTTTTATCGAAATCAAAGTCGGCTCATCTGAATCAGGCGCTGAAGGCAACGCCGGATCGCACCACGCAGAACGCGCCAACGTCATCCGCACCTTTTCCGCCTTTGGGCATCGCCACACCGCCGAAGTGATCCAGGAATTGGGCGTGAAAGAGGTTTCACTCACCATGACCGCGGTCGACCTGGTGCGCGGCGTGCTGGCAACGGCACATGCCAAAGTCAAACCGGGCGTCGCCAACAAGGATTTGTGGAAAGCCTATCGCGCTGCGGCCACAGACAATCCTTTCATCCGGATTGTCAAAGAACAGCGTGGCATTTATCGCGTCCCGGAACCCAAGATCGTGATCGGCTCGAATTATGCCGATATCGGCTTCGAGTTGGACGAAGCCACTGGACACGTGGTTTCCATCGCTGCCATCGACAACCTGATGAAGGGTGCTTCGGGTACGGCGGTCCAGTGCCTGAACCTGATGATGGGTTGGGATGAGACGCTTGGCTTGGAGTTCGCCGGTTTACATCCGATTTAAAACCTTTGGACGCGGATTTCACGGAAAACATGGATGAACACGGAAAATTAAAGAAAAATCCGTGCCAATCCGTGAAATCCGCGTAATCCGTGTACTAAAAACGGAGTTGAAATGACAGAATCAATTACAGTGGTCAAACTCGGCGGCACCGAGGGCGTCGATTTTTCGGCCATCTGCCAGGATGCAGCCGAACACTTGAAGAATGGGCAAAGACTGGTTTTTGTGCACGGCGGCTCGGCGGAGGCGAATGCGCTGGGCCAGGCGCTGGGCACGCCGCCCAAGTTCATCACCTCGCCATCTGGCTATACTTCGCGTTACACCGACCGCACAACGCTGGAAGTGTTCCTGATGGCGGTCAATGGCAAGGTCAACTCGCTGTTGACCGAGCAACTACACCGCCTGGGTGTCAATGCGCTCGGCCTGAGCGGCATGGATGGGCGGCTGATGGTTGCCACCCGCAAAGAATCAATTCAAAGCATAGAAAACGGCAAACGCAAGATGATCCGCGATGACTACACCGGCAAGATTGAAACCGTCAATGTGGGTTTGCTCAACATGTTGTTGGATGCCGGTTACCTGCCGGTCATCGCACCGGTAGCTGTCAGCCAGAATGGGGAAGCCCTCAACGTGGATGCGGATCGGGCCGCGGCAATGGTGGCCTCGGCGCTAAAAGCGGAAAACCTGCTCCTGCTGACGGCTGTTGCGGGGTTGATGGAGAAATTCCCAGACGAATCGACGCTCATCAAGCACCTCCCGCAAGCCAAGCTACCCGCCGCGCTGGAGATGGCCCAGGGCCGCATGAAGAAGAAGATTCTCGGCGCAGAAGAGGCCCTAAAGGGCGGCACAGGCAAGGTTATCATCGCCGACGGGCGGGTGGAAAAACCCATTTCAAACGCGCTGAATGGAAACGGCACAATCATTGAAGGATAAAGCCTGCATGCAGAGTGAAGGATCAAGGCCTTAAACAGCAATTGTGTAGACAACGCGATATAATCGCGCAGATTTATTTCGTATTCCACATTCTGCATTTCGGAGTCGCATGAAACTTGCCACCCTCGTTTTACAAGATGGAACCACCCTCACAGGCCAGGCCTTTGGCGCAGAGACGGATGCAGTGTTCGAGCTGGTCTTCAACACCAGCATGACTGGCTATCAGGAAATCCTAACCGACCCCTCCTATCGCGGCCAGGGCGTACTGTTTACAGTTTCGCACATTGGCAATGTAGGCATCAACCTGGAAGATGACGAATCCGCGTCTCCGCAGATTTCGGCGGCGGTGGTGCGTGCGCTCAGTCCGGTCGTCTCAAACTGGCGCTCGGCGCTGCCGCTCTCTGAATGGCTGGCGCAGCACAACGTCCCCGGCATCAGTGGCGTCGATACGCGCTGGCTGACGCGCAAACTGCGCGATGGCGGAACCCAAAAAGCCGCGCTCTCAACCTGCGGCACATCGCCCGAACAATTGCTCCAAATGGTAAACGAATGGCCCGGGCTGGATGGGCGTGACATGGTGAAGGAAGTGACCTGCGCGGAGGCGTATCACTGGGGCGGCGATGCGGGTGATAAATGGGTAAAACCTGTCAGCAGTGAGTCGGTCCCAGTAAATAGAACGTTGAATGTGGTGGCCTACGATTTCGGGATTAAGGAAAATATCCTGCGCCATTTGGCTTCCTACGGCGCAAATGTGACCGTTGTCCCAGCAGATACAACCGCACACGATGTCCTGGCGCTCAAACCGGATGGGATTTTCCTGTCGAATGGCCCCGGCGACCCAGCGGGCCTGCCCTACGCCGTCGAAGCGGTGCGCGGGCTGATTAAAAGCGGCTTGCCCATCTTTGGGATTTGCCTCGGCCACCAGTTGATTGGCCGCGCCCTGGGAGCCGACACCCACCGGCTCAAATTCGGCCATCACGGCGGGAATCACCCCGTGCAATACCTGCCGACCGGCGAAGTGCTGATCACCGCCCAAAACCACAACTACTGCGTCACCCCCGGTGACCTGAACCCAGACGAGGTCGAAATCACCTACCAGAGCCTTAACGATGATTCGCTGGAAGGAATTCGGATGAAACAGAAGCCGGTTTTTAGTGTTCAGTTTCATCCCGAAGCCGCGCCAGGGCCGCATGATGCGCACGACATCTTTGGTGAATTTTTTACGCTAATCGCTGAAGGTGGCAAAAATGGCTAAGCGGACCGACATCCACACCATCCTCGTCCCCGGCTCGGGGGCAATTGTCATCGGCCAGGCCGCCGAATTTGATTACTCCGGCACCCAGGCTGTCAAAGCCTTGCGCGCCGAAGGGTATCGCGTTGTGCTGGTCAACTCCAACCCGGCGACGATTATGACCGATCCTGAAATCGCCGACGCGACCTACATCGAGCCACTCACGCCCGAAGCGCTGGAAGCCATCATCGCCCAGGAAAAGCCGGATGCCATGCTCCCAACCGTCGGCGGGCAAACCGGGCTAAACCTGGCGCTGGCACTCTCTGAAAACGGCGTGCTCGAAAAATACGGCGTCCAACTGATTGGCGCAAACCTGAACGCCATCAAAGCCGCCGAAGACCGCCTGCTGTTTCGTGAAACCATGCAAAAAGCCGGGATCCCCGTTCCGCGCGGCGGCGCAGCCTACTCGCTGGCTGAAGCCGAGAAATTGATTGAAGAAACCGGCTACCCGGTGCTGGTGCGCGCTTCGTTTGCCATGGGCGGAACCGGCGCTTCATGGGTCTACCAGTCCTCCGAGCTGCCCGAGGCGGTGCGCAATGCTATCGCCTCCTCACCAATCGGCCAGGCCTGGCTCGAAGAGTCGGTGCTGGGCTGGAAGGAATATGAGCTGGAGGTAATGCGCGACAAAGCCGATAACTTTGTCGTGGTCTGCTCCATCGAAAATCTCGACCCGATGGGCGTCCACACCGGCGACAGCATCACGGTTGCCCCGGCGCAAACCCTGACCGACCGTGAGTACCAGATCTTGCGCGACCTGGCGCGGCGCGTGCTGACGGTGGTTGGCGTTGAAACCGGCGGCTCCAATGTTCAGTTTGGCGTCGATCCCAAAACCGGGCGCGTGGTTGTGATTGAGATGAACCCGCGCGTCAGCCGCTCGTCGGCGCTCGCATCCAAAGCCACCGGCTTCCCAATAGCCAAACTGGCTGCCCTGGTTGCGGCCGGGTACACCCTCGATGAAATCACCAACGACATCACCCAGCAGACCAAAGCCGCCTTCGAACCTTCGCTCGATTACGTGGTGGTCAAAATCCCGCGCTGGGCTTTTGAGAAATTTCCCGGCGTCGATCCCACCCTCGGGCCGCAGATGAAATCAGTCGGCGAAGTTATGGCGCTCGGGCGCACCTTCCCCGAGGCCCTGAACAAAGCCATCCAGTCACTCGAAATCGGCGTGGATGCCCTTGACGGCAGCGGCCCCGCCCGAAGCCTGCCCGCCGCGCCGGAAACCCTCGAAGCGCTGAAAACCCCCACCGCCGACCGGCTCTTTGGCGTCTACCGCGCCATTCGGCAGGGGATGGATTTGGCTGAAATCAGCAAAGTTACGGGGTATGATTTGTGGTTTTTGGCCCAAATGCAGGAGATTAGTAATTGTGAATTGGTAATTGGGAATTGCCAAACGGAGGCTGAACTCAAGCCGATTTTGAAAATCGCCAAGCAAATGGGGATTTCAGACAGCCGGATTGCCCGCCTGCTCACCAATTACCAAATACCATTTACCACCATCCGCGAACTACGCAAATCCCTCGGTATTCTCCCCACCTTCCAACGTGTGGATACCTGCGCGGCGGAGTTCGAGGCGCAGACCCCCTATTTGTACAGCGCCTACGAAATGGACGATGAGTCGCGCCCAACCGATAAGCAGAAAATTATGATTCTCGGCGGCGGACCCAACCGCATTGGTCAAGGCATCGAGTTTGATTATTGCTGCTGCCAGGCGGCTTTTGCACTCTCGCGCATGGGTTTTGAGACCATTATGTATAACTGCAACCCTGAAACGGTCTCAACGGACTACGATACAGCCGATCGCCTGTACTTTGAGCCTTTAACCCTGGAGCATGTGCTCAACGTCATCGACCGCGAAAATCCGATGGGTGTCATCGTTCAGTTTGGCGGGCAAACGCCGCTAAATCTTTCGGCCGGGTTGAAAGCTGCCGGGGTGAAAATCCTGGGGACTTCGCCCGAAGCGATCCAGCTTTCGGAAGACCGTGAGGAGTTCGCGCAACTACTCTCGAAACTGGAAATCCCCCAGCCGGAGAATGGGATCGCCCGTTCGCTGGCCGAAGCCCGCGAAGCGGCAGACCGAATCGGGTATCCTGTTCTCGTCCGGCCGTCGTTCGTGTTGGGCGGGCGGGCTATGGCCCTGGTGCAAGACCAAAGCCAGCTGGCGGGTTTTATCCAAAAAGCGATTGAAGCCGCGCCCGGACAGCCCATTTTGATTGACAAGTTTATGGAAGATGCCTTTGAGATCGATGTCGATGCGCTGGCCGATGGCGAACGCGTGGTGGTGGGCGCCATCATGCAGCATATTGAGGAGGCCGGAATCCACTCGGGCGATGCAGCCTGTGTGCTGCCTCCTTACAAGGTCAGCGCGTACCACCTGGGAATTATGCGCGAATATACCGAGCAGTTGGGGCTGGCGCTGGGTGTGCGCGGCCTGATGAATGTGCAATTTGCGCTTAAAGATGAAGTGGTGTGCGTGCTGGAGGTCAACCCGCGCGCCTCGCGCACGGTTCCATATGCCAGCAAGGCTACCGGGCTAAACCTGGCCTATGCCGCTGCGCAGGTGATGGCCGGGCTAAGCCTGGAAAGCCTGGGGATACTGGAGGAACCGCCAGTAGACGGATTCTTCGTTAAGGAGGCGGTGCTGCCTTTCAAGAAAATGCCCGGATCCGATGCCATTCTCGGCCCCGAAATGCGTTCCACCGGCGAAGTGATGGGTCACGCGGCTCGTTTTGGGCATGCTTTTGCCAAGTCGCAGGTGGCCGCAGGCTGGGGACTGCCAGAGGAAGGCGCGGTGCTGGTCAGTGTCAATGATTACGACAAGAGCGGCGGTCTGCGCTTCGCGCGTGACCTGCATCGCATGGGCTTCAAGCTGTATGCCACCCCCGGCACAGCCAACTTCTTCCGCAAAACCGGCCTGCCCGTAGAGTCAATTAACAAAATGGCCGATGGCTCCCCGCATACCGTGGACCTGATCCGCAGCGGGACGGTGCAACTGGTGCTGAATACGCCACTCGGCCCGCATGCCCATGCCGACGGCGCCGAGATCCGCGCGGCGGCCATTGCTATGAACATCCCGCTGTTAACCACGCTTTCGGCGGCTTCGGCGGCAGTGGCAGCCATCCAGGCTCTCAAGAAAAAAGAACTGCAATATCGCAGTTTGCAAAGTCATTTTTCCAGAACTGCAAAATCCAGGGATGGATATGCTTAGCGAAAAACATTCGCGCCGGTTGAATCTGTGTGGGTTGGGTGAAACTTTGTGCGCAAAAAGGATAAATTATGGACATTATCGGCATTGAAAATAAACACACTTCCGGGCTGTATTCCAAACAAAATTTCGCCATTGTGCGCGGGTTGGGGGCCACCCTATGGGATGCGGACGGCAACGAATATATCGACTGCTCTTCCGGGCATGGTGTAGCAAACCTGGGTCATGCCCACCCGCGGGTGGCAGCGGCGATTGCTGAACAGGCGACAAAACTGGTCACGCTGTTCGAGACTTTCCCCAACGACCAGCGCGCCGCGTTGATGGAGAAGTTAACCGCCCTGACCCCCGGCCTGGAACGCGTTTTCTTTTGCAATTCCGGCACCGAATCGGTGGAGGCTGCCATCAAATTTGCGCGTGTTTCAACTGGCCGCACCGGCATCGTTGCGGCGATGCGCGGGTTCCATGGACGCACACTCGGCGCGCTTTCGGCCACCTGGAACAAGAAATACCGCGAAGCCTTTGAGCCACTGGTACCCGATTACAGCCATGTAGCCTACAACAACCTGGCCGCGCTGGAAAAAGCGGTCACGGGCATGACCGCAGCAGTGCTCCTGGAAGTCGTTCAGGGGGAGGGCGGCGTCTACCCGGCCGACCCGGCGTATCTCGAAGCGGTGCGGGAGCTTTGTACAGAGCGCGGAGCCTTGCTGATCATTGATGAGGTGCAAACCGGCTTTGGGCGCACCGGCAAGATTTTTGCCTACCAACACAACGGCATTACGCCCGATATCCTGTGCGTTGCCAAATCGCTGGCGGGAGGTATCCCGATGGGGGCAGTTTTGCTCGGCCCGGCAGTCAAAAATCTCGCGCCGGGACTGCATGGCTCGACCTTTGGCGGGAATCCCCTCTCCTGCGCAGCCGCAGTGGCCGCCCTTAGCGTGATCGAAGAAGAAAACCTGCCCCAGCAGGCCGCCGAAAAAGGCGAGTATTTGCGAGAGAAACTCCGCGCGCTGAACCTGCCGATTGTGCGTGAGGTGCGCGGGCTGGGCTTAATGGTCGGGATTGAATTGAAGCAGAAGGTCGCGCCCTATCTCAAAGCGCTGCAAGAAAAACGGATCATTGCCCTGAATGCCGGGCTAACGACCATTCGCTTGCTGCCGCCGCTGGTAATCACTTATGCGCAATTAGATCAGGTTGTGACAGCGCTGGCAGAAGTGCTGGCACAGGATATTGCAGCTGAGGCCGAATAGGTTTCGCGGATGTGAAAGCGGATGCGAAAGCGGAGAAGCGGATGACAGAAACGTTGATCGGTTTGGTATCGCAGTACAGCCCTTCCGGGCAGGAGTGCGGGGCGGTGGAATGGCTGATAAAACGGATGAAGGCCATCGGGTTCACGCAGGCTTTCATCGATGAGGCCGGGAATGCGGTCGGGGTGCTGGGCAGCGGGCCACGGCAGGTGGTTTTGCTCGGACACATCGATACAGTGCCGGGGGAAATCCCTGTGCAAGTTGAAAACCCGGCAGATGCGATGCACGAATCGCCCCTGCTGTACGGGCGCGGGTCGGTAGATGCCAAAGGGCCGCTGGCCTGTTTTACCGATGCAGTGGCACAGGTTGGCGCGGTGGATGGCTGGCAATGGGTTGTGATTGGCGCGGTCGAAGAAGAACGCGACTCGGAGGGGGCGCGTTTTGTCGTTGAGCAGTACAGGCCCGATTTTGCCATTATCGGTGAGCCCAATCGCTGGGACCGGGTCTCGCTGGGGTACAAAGGTTCGGCGTGGGCGCAGGTGACCGTCAAACGCGGACAGGCGCACACAGCCAGCGGGGAGCAAACCGCCGCCGAGGCCGCAGTGGATGCCTGGCTGGCAATTCGGGCCTATGCAGAGACGTTCAATGCCGGGAAACAACGCGCCTTCGATAAGCTGCTGCCCACTTTGCGCAATATCGAGGCCGGGCAGGATGGTTTCGAGCAATGGGCACGCCTGAGTGTGGGTGTCCGTTTGCCGCTGGAGATGAATCCGGAGCAGTGGTACGCCCAATTAAGTGAAATTGTGTCAGATGCCGAGGTGACGCGGGTGGGGTATGCGCTTCCAGCCTGGGGGTGCGAGAAGAACACCCCGCTGGTACGCGCCCTGTTAAGCGGGATTCGCAGCCAGGGCGGGACGCCGTCGTTTGTCTATAAAACCGGAACCGCCGACTTGAACATCGTCGCCCCGGTCTGGAAGTGTCCGGCGCTGGTCTACGGGCCAGGTGATTCGGCGTTGGACCATACGCCCAATGAACATATTGCGCTGGAAGAATATCAAAAAGCGGTCGATGCGCTGGCAGCGGCACTCAGAAAACTAACCAGTCCAGAGTAAAAAACGGACGCCGGGGAAATATCCCCGGCGTCCGTTTTCCTAAATTACAAGCTATCCATCAAAGTAAACAAAATCCGCATATGCTTGGCAGCCAGTTGGATTGGCATCGCCGGGCGGGCTTTGCCTTCGAGACAGTCGAGAAAATGGGCAATGACCGGGATGGCATCGTCTTGCGGGTGGGTCGACATATCCACGGTCAGGGTTTCGTGGCGCGGGTCGCCATCGACTTCGTAGTAATACTCTACATCTTGGCTGTACCAGGTGGGGAATTCGAGCCGCAAGCCGCCGCGCGTGCCATAGATACGCGTCTCGCAGGTGCTCTCCCCGTGAACCCCCGCGCCGCGCTCGTAGAAATAGGTTAGGCCAGTATCGAACTCCATCCAGGCGGCACCATGTTGCTCCACGTCGGCCACATCGGCAAATCGGCGGATGTCATGCAGCCCATTGCGCATAAAACTGCGCGACAACTTAAGTTGCGGGATGTCATCGAACAACCCGAGGTGAAAAGACAGGTCATAGACGCCCCAATCGGCAAAGGGGCCGCCCCCCGCCAGGGCTTTATTGACACCCCAGGCGCCAGCATTGTTGTATTCGACAAAGGTTGTGCGCCCCAGGTGGATGTGGTCGATGTGGTACACCTGGCCCAGCTTACCGCTTTCGATCATCTCTTTAACGAAACGGAATTTAGGCTGGAAACGGGTATGGCGGCAGGAGGCTTCGAGCACAACCTGTTGTGGATGCGCTTCTGCGGCGGCCACCATCTCATCCACTTCAGCGCGGCTGGAGGCCATCGGTTTTTCGAGGAAAACATGCTTGCCCGCTTCCAGGGCATCTAGCAGCATGTCTTTATGCAGGAAAGGCGGGGCAGCAATCACCACAGCATCCACGCCAGGGTCCGCAAGCACGTCTTTGTAGTCGGCAGTAGCATGCGGAACATTGAACTCTGTCGCGGCCTGTTGGGCGTTGGCGAGGGAACGATTATTCATCCAGGTCACCTGCGCGCGCGAATCAGCCTGGAACCAGCGGGTCAATACGTTCTTCCCATACATCCCGCCGCCAAGAATACCTATTTTAAAGGGCTCTGTCATCGGGTCTCCTGTCCGTTGCATGTATTAAAAACAGACTGGTTACCCGGTCTGTTTCTCGCTCAACATTTCCACCAAAAAACGCACTCCCAGTGTGTAAGAACGCCAACCTGCGCCCGAAATCTTGGCCACACACACCGCCGAAACCAGCGATTTATGCCTGAAATCCTCACGCGCATACACATTGGAAATATGCGCCTCCACCACCGGCAGAGCAATGGCAGAAATGGCATCCCGCAACGCCACCGACGTGTGGGTGTACCCGCCCGGGTTGAAAACCACACCATCTGCCCAACCGCGTGCTTCTTGCAAGGCGTCAATCAATGCGCCTTCGTGGTTAGACTGCTGGCAGCGCACTTCCGCGCCCAATTCTGCGCCCAACGCCACACAACGTGCATCAATCGTTTCCATGGTCAGGCTGCCATACACGCCGGGCTCGCGCATCCCCAGCAGGTTCAGGTTTGGTCCATGCAACACCAGGATTTTCATAACACACTCTCCAAATCGCTGACCGCCACGCCCACTTTTACCTCACCAATCTTCACCGGCAGGGCAAACTTAACTACGTGGCGCTCCTTCTTTTTATCCACTCGCATGGATTGGATGATGGCTGGAACCGCCAAATCGGCGGGGATTTCCACCGGCAGGCCGAGACCCGTTAAAACAGCCGCGATTCGATCCGTCAGTCCGGGGCTGTTTTCCGATAAACCAAGCTGCTCCGCCAACCGGGCCTCCGCTACCATGCCGATAGCGATGGCCTCGCCATGCCGCAGTTCAAACCGGCTGACCAGTTCCACCGCATGACCAATGGTGTGCCCCAGGTTTAGCGCCGCACGGATGCCTTTTTCAAACGGGTCCTGCTCAATGACGCGCACCTTAACACCCATCGCCCGTCGCACAATTGCGGGCAAGTCGGCGCGCACAGCCTCGAACCCCTGTGCACACAGCGCAAACAAATCAGGGTCTGAGATGATACCGTGTTTGACCACTTCTGCCAGGCCAGAGCGCAATTCACGCTCTGGAAGCGTAGACAACACTCCAGGGTCGGCCAACACCAGGCGGGGCGGGTAAAAGGCCCCCACCAGGTTTTTGCCCTCGGGCAGGTCAAAACCCGTCTTCCCGCCAATGCTTGCATCCACCATCGACAGCAGCGTGGTTGGCACGCCCACCCAGGCACACCCGCGCATAAAAGTCGCGGCCGCAAACCCGGCCATATCCCCAATTACGCCGCCGCCCAACGCCACGACAGTGCTTTTACGATCCAGGCCAGCCTCCAAAAAGCTGCGCCACATCGCCGTCACTGTTTCGAGGGTTTTAAACTCCTCCCCCGGGCGAACCGCCAACAGGCTGGCCTGGTACCCGGCCGCGCGCAGCGAGGCCAGCACACGCTCGCCATAATGCGGCGCAACATGCTCATCGCTAACTACCACCACCGGCCCACCCAGCCCACGCGCCTGAAGCATGGCCCCGAGGGCATCCACCCCGCCGCTGCGAACGATGACATCGTAGCCCTGGCCCATCCCGCGCACATGGTAACGCCCCAGCTTCTGCTGGAGCTCCCAGGCCACCTGCGCCGGGGTTTTCTCCACAGATTCACCGCCCCCCTTAATGGCTACACGCTGAGCGAAAGAATCGTAATGGCTTGCACGGCGTTCCAGCAACCCGGCCAGCCTGGCTGCCAGGTCCCCGGCCAACAGCGGACGCTGGTTGGGGTCTTGCGAGAGATGCCCCAACAGCGTGGCAAGATCAGCATCCAGGAAAACCACCTCCCCAACCGCCTCGGCCAGGGTGCGGTTCTCATCACGCAACAGCGCGCCGCCGCCCAGGGCAATCACTGCTTCGGGCGCGGCAGCAACACGCTTCAATTCGGCCGCCTCCACATCGCGGAAAGCAGCCTCGCCACGCTCGGCCATCAACTGCGATACCGGCATCCCGGCCGCACGGACAATTTCATCATCCAGGTCAATAAACGGCAAATCCAGGCTGGCCGCCAGGACCTTCCCAACCGTGGTTTTGCCCGAACCGGGCGGGCCATAAAAGAAAATGTGGCTCATTTCACTCCCAAAAAACATGCTCGGTAGCGTCAACCGGCAAATCTTCCAAGCGGGCCTGGCGCAGCGCGTCAAAACGAGGCTTCATCTCGGCCAGCGAATCGCCGCCGAGCTTCTCCAGCAAGGCATCGGCCAGTGTAATCGCAACCATCGCCTCCAAAATTGGCACAGCGCGCGGCACCGGGCAAAAATCGGAGCGCTCATACTTCGTCGGAGCCTCCTGCCCGGTCGCCAAATCCACCGTCACCTGCGGGTTGAGCGTTGTGGCAATTGGCTTCATGGCTACACGGATCACCAGCGGCTGGCCGTTAGAAATACCACCTTCCGTGCCCCCCGCGCGATTAGAAGGCCGCACCAGTCGCGAGGTGCCGGGTGCAAGCAGAATAGCATCGTGCGCCTGCGTGCCAGGGACGCGCGCATTCTCAAAAGCATCGCCAATTTCTACGCCCTTCATGGCCTGCACACTCATCACAGCCATTGCCAACCTGGCTTCAAGGCGCTTATCCCACTGGGTGAACGACCCCAAACCAATTGGCAAGTTTAGAGCCACAATTTCCAGCACGCCGCCCAGCGTATCTTTGCCATGAATAATGGATTCAATCCGGTCGCGCATCTTTTGTGCTGAAACCGGGTCGGGGCAGCGCACATCCGAGGCTTCCGCCGCTTCAAACCGCGCCGGAAACGGTATTCCGTCAAACTGGCCGTCAACCTCCCCAATGCTTTTCACATACCCGCCCAACAGGATACCAAACTGGGCCAGGAAATGCTTACAGACCGCCCCCGCCGCCACGCGCATGGTGGTCTCACGCGCCGAAGCACGCTCCAACGACGGGCGCAAGTCGCGGTATCCGTATTTGACCGCGCCCGTTAAATCAGCGTGACCGGGACGAGGGGCGGTCATCGGCGCGATGGGCTTGCCCTTCCATTTGACATGATCATCATTTTGCACCAGCAAAGCCAGCGGCGCACCAGTAGTTTCACCGCCCATGACTCCGCCAAGGATTTGGACGGTATCTTTTTCAATCTTCATGCGCCCGCCAGAGCCATAGCCCTGCTGGCGACGCGCCAATTCACGGTCAATCACCTCTACTGGCAGGGGCAACCCGGCCGGGATACCATCCAGGATAGCGGTCAGGGCCGGGCCGTGCGATTCTCCAGCGCTAAGGAAACGTAAAGGCATAAGAACTCCTGTTCTCAGGGGGTGTTTGCGGACGCAGCTGCGGTCATTTTACTGGAAACAAAAGCCATTTCCAGCGCAAAGAAACACTGAATCAGCACCATCAGCGGAATCTGGAGCGAGAGCGGCAAGGCATAGACCACCAGTGTCCCGGGGATCCACGTCAGCCAGCACGCCACCAGCATGGGAACAATCACCTTGACCACCCAATCGTCTCGCAGGGCATTGCCCAGGGCGCGCGGGTTGTAATCCAGGTCGCGCAGCCGAAAGCCCAGGGCCATATAGGGAATGCTCAACAATGGGGTGAATACAAATTGGTCTAGCAGCATTTTGGCAATGACCAGTGTAGAGGTAACACCCGCGCCCCAGAACCAATCCTGGAAGATGTAGAAATAATCTACCAAAACCATGGTGCTCGACCAGACCAGGCAGGTAAAAAGCAAATCGAGCCAGCCGCGCAGGTCGCGGCGCGCTTTGCCGACCGCCATCAGGTACACGCCAGGGATTAAACCGGCGCCAACCGCGCTGGTCAACATTGCAAACCACACGCCCCAGGCCTGGCGCACGTTTTGCAAACCGGCCATGGCGGCGCGAACGGCCGGGAAGGTGTAATAAGACAGCACCAGCAGCGCCGCCAGTGAAATGATGACCAAACCCGGAACCAGGTTGTCCCGGGCGCCCTGCCAACCACTGCGAACGGAAGCAAGCAGGCGGCTCATGCGACCGCCTTTCGCATGGCTTCCCGGTCAGCGACGAAACCAGTCCAGGTTTCAAACGCCAGGGCGGCCTGGCCAATCAACATTCCCAGGCCGGTTGTGGCGGGGTGACCTTCAGCGCGAGCGGCACGCACCAGGCGGGTCTCACGCGGGTTGTAGACCAGGTCATAGACAGAACTGTTGGTCGGGAAAGGCCGCTCCCAGGGGGTGGTGTCGATATGCGGGGTCATGCCTAGCGGGGTGGTATTGACCAACAGGTCAAGCGATAAAGGCTGAAAGTCATCCAGGCGGGTGGTGTGCAGTTCAGCGTGCGGGAACGAAGCCGCAAGCTGTTGGGCCTGTTCGAGTCGGCGGGCGGCCAGGGTCACCTTCCAGCCATCGTGCAACAGGGCATACACCACGGCGCGGGCCGAACCACCCGCACCCAGCACAAGCGCCGTTTTTTGACCCGCCGGGGAGGCTTGTTCGAGAAAGCGGTTCAGGTCAGACAAGAAGCCCGCCGCATCAGTATTGTCACCGATTAAGCGGCCATCACGCACAAAAATCGTGTTTACCGCGCCAATGACGCGGGCCGTTTCGGTCAACTCGTCGAGCAGGGGGATGATATTTTGCTTGTGCGGGATGGTGACATTCAGGCCGTGAATCTCCCCGGAGCGCACAAGGGCCAGCAAATCTGCCAATCCAGCCGGGTCATCGGGAGAAACAGGAAACAGGGTGTAGTCGCCAGCCAGGTTACAGGCTGCCAAGGCGGCCGTATGAATCCTGGGCGAGAGGGAGTGTCCAAGGGGGTGGCCGGTCAGGCCAAAGTGATAGGTCATGAAAGGTCAGGGAGAAGGGATTAACGCAGGGTATCGAGCACTTCAAAGAAGTTTGGAAAGGTCTTGGCGACGCAAGCAGGGTTTTCGATGGTCAAGCCGGGAACGCGCAGCCCCATTAACGAAAAGGCCATTGCCATGCGGTGATCGTTGTAAGTCTGAACGGTTGCGGGAGTGAACTGCTGGCATGGATAGATGGTCATGCCATCAGGGTGTTCTTCAATCCTAACGCCCAAACGGGCCAGCTCGGCACACGTGGCAGCGATGCGGTCGGTTTCTTTGACGCGCGCAGAGGCAATCCCGCGAATACGGGTAGGCCCGGCGGCGAAAGGCGCAATGGCGGCCAGTGTTTGGGCCGTGTCGGGGATGTCACGCATGTCGATGTCCAGCCCGCGCAGTTCAGCCGCCCCGGTTACCTGGATGGAGCGATTGGTTTCTTCAATCGAACAACCCATTTGCTGGAGAACATCGAGAAAAGCGATATCGCCCTGCTTAGACTGGCGCGAAATGTTCTCCACCCGCACCGTGCCGCCACAAATGGCCGGGGCAGCGAAGAAATAAGAGGCTGCCGAAGCGTCGGATTCGATGGGGTAAGTGGCCAGTGGTAAATGGTACGTGGAGAGAGGGATTTTGAAAGATTGGTAGCCATTACGCTCAACGGTGACACCGAAATCGCGCATGATGGCGAGGGTCATATCCACGTACGGTTTGGAATTAAGCGCGGTAGACAGGCGAACTTCAACCGGGTTGAGGGCGTAAGGGGCGACCATCAGCAACGCGGAGAGAAACTGGCTGGAGATGTCACCCGCAATGGTAGTTTGCCCCCCGGGCAGGCCAGAAGCCCGGATCTTCACCGGCGGGCACTTCGAAGCGGATGGCTCAACGACTGCGCCCAACTGTGTCAGGGCTTCCACCAGGTCGCCGATGGGACGTTCTCGCATGCGCGGCTCGCCATCGAGAATGTATTCGCCCTGGCCCAGGGTTAAAAAAGCGGAAAGAAAACGGGCAGCGGTTCCGGCATTGCCGATAAAAAGCTCGGCTTTTTCGGCCGGGATTTGCCCCCCCAGGCCGGTAACGGTCATCGTGTGGGCGGTTTCGTCGAGGACCAGGTCAAAGCCGAGGCTTTGGAGGGCGCGGGCAAAGTAGCGCGAGTCGTCGCTGAAGAGGGCGTCCGTCAGGTGGGTGGTTCCCTGCGCCAGGGCTGCGATGAGCAGGGCGCGGTTGGTCAGCGACTTGGAGCCGGGGACGCGAACCGTGGCGGAGAGGGCGTGTGTAATGGGCGTAATTGGAAGCATGAGGAGACAGTCGTCAGTGAACAGTGGTCAGTTGGGTATATTTCTCGCGGGCGGCATTGAGGCTGGCCGCCAGGCTTTCGGGATCGTTACGGGCCAGCGCATCGGTTAGCAAGGCCAATTCATCTTGCAGGGCCTCGAGCGCCGGTAGCAGGTTCTCACGATTAGACTGCACCACCCCCAACATCATGCTGGAGGGCGTCCCGGCCAGGCGGCTGGCCGAACGAAAACCGGGACCAATAAACGGGGCAACATCTGGCGGGGTGGCAAGAACCAGCGCCGACGAGAGCAAGAACGGCAGGTGACTGGTGGATGCCAGGATGCGGTCATGTTCGGCCGGGTCGAGGACGGTGGCCTTTGCGCCAATCGCTTCTACAATCTGGTCGGCAGCGGAGCGCGCGCGGGCTGTGGTGCGAGCCAGCGGGGTGAGCAGGAAAGGCGCAGAATAATACAACGTCCGCTCGGCGTTGGCGAGGGAGAGCTTTTCTTTGCCGCAGATGGGATGCCCGCCAATTGGGTCAAAACGACCGGGCAAGGTTTCCATTTTGTCAACGATGGCGCGCTTGGTGGAGCCGAGGTCGAGCACGATGCACGGATTGGGTGTAAAAGCGGGCAATTGCTCCAGTAGTGAGAGAATGACCGGGACCGGGGCTGCCAAAATGACGAGGTCGGCCAGGGGCAGGAGTTTGGCGGGGTCCGCATCAGCCTGGTCCACAATCGCCTGGCGGAGAGCCAGCTCACGGGTAGCCGGGTCCGGGTCGATGCCAAAGAGGGCGGCACACTTCCCTTTAAGGGCCAGCGCCAGCGAGCCGCCCATCAGCCCCAATCCAAGGATCGCTATTTTTGCATCTTTCAGGGTAAAAAAGCCATCGTCCATAGTAATTTGGGAGCCGTTACGCCCCTACTTTGATTGGCGCCAGGCGACGGTCGACCGCTTCGGCAATTGCCTTGATTTGTTTGACCATTTTAGCGAAGACTTCGGGGGTAAGCGATTGTTTACCATCCGACATGGCGTGGGCCGGGTCCTGGTGGACTTCGACAATCAGGCCATCGGCTCCGGCTGCGATGGCAGCCTTGGCAATCGAGGCAACATAACCGGCGTGACCGGTGGAATGACTCGGGTCGAGGATGACCGGCAGGTGGGTAAGGCCCTTGAGGACCGGGATGGCGTTGATATCGGTGGTGTTGCGGGTGGCAGTCTCAAAGGTGCGAATACCGCGCTCACACAACATGACACGCGTATTGCCGCCGCTCAGGATGTATTCGGAGGCCATCAACAGTTCTTCAACTGTGGCTGAAAGGCCGCGCTTGAGCAAGACGGGCGTGCGGGTTTCACCAACCGCGCGCAGCAAGTTAAAGTTTTGCATGTTGCGCGCGCCAAGTTGCATAACATCGACATATTTGACCATGACATCAATTTGCGAAATGGCCATAATCTCAGCGACCACCGGCATGCCAGTCAGTTCACGGGCTTCGGCCAGGTACTCCAGGCCTTCTTCGCCCAAACCCTGGAAGGCGTAAGGCGAGGTGCGCGGCTTGAAAGCACCGCCGCGCAAGGCATGCGCCCCGGCTTCGCGCACCGCCTGGGCAATCTCCAACAACTGTGTGCGACCTTCCACCGAGCAGGGACCGGCAATAATGGCAATTTCATCACCGCCAATGGTAAACCCGTCCAGCGGGAAGACCGAATTCTCAGGATGGAACTGGCGCGAAGCCAGTTTATACGGCTGCGAAATGCGATTAACCGCCATGACGCCGGGCAAAGTCTCGAAGATTTCCTTGGGCACCGAGTGGCTTTCACCAACCGCGCCGATAATGGTCTGCTCGACACCTTCAATCACATGAGCCGCGAGGTGCTGCTCCTCAATATGGGTAATGACATGGGCAACCTGTTCTTTGGTTGCGCCGGGGTGCATGATAATCATCATAAGTTATGAGTCCTTTGAATGGTGGATGGATGAAAACTGGCTAGGCCCAACCCTGCGGGGTGTAAGCGCCCTGGACAGTGGCGAGGCGGCGGCCCATGATCTGGGCAATCTGGCCGACCTGTTTAACCATTTCGGCAAATTTCTCCGGCTTGAGTGACTGTTTGCCATCCGAGGCGGCATGCGCCGGGTCTGGGTGGACTTCAACGATCAGGCCATCAGCCCCGGCCGCAATGGCCGCGCGCGCTATGGCGGCTACATAATCGGCATGGCCGGTGGCATGGCTTGGGTCGAGAATAACGGGCAGGTGGGTGAGATTTTTCAAAACGGGGATGGCGTTGATATCGGTGGTGTTGCGGGTGGCGGTTTCAAAGGTGCGAATGCCACGCTCACACAGCATGACCTGGCGATTCCCCCCCGAAAGGATGTACTCGGCCGACATCAACAACTCCTCGACCGTGGCCGAGAGCCCGCGCTTGAGCAAAACGCTGGTGCGGGTCTCGCCGATGGCGCGCAGCAGGTTGAAGTTTTGCATATTGCGCGCCCCCACCTGGAGCACATCGACATACTTCACCATCAGGTCCAACTGCACCTGCGACATAATCTCGGCCACAATCGGCAGGCCGGTTTGCTCGCGGGCTTCGGCCAGGTATTCCAGGCCTTCCTCGCCCAAACCCTGGAAAGCATACGGGGAAGTGCGCGGTTTGAAGACGCCGCCGCGCAAGGCGCTGGCTCCCGCTTCTTTGACAGCGTGGGCCGTTTCGAGAATCTGGGAGCGCGACTCCACTGAACACGGCCCGGCGATCACCGCAATTTCATCGCCACCGACGGTGAACCCGTCCAGCGGGAAGACACTGTCCTGTGGGTGAAACTGGCGCGAAGCCAGCTTATAAGGCTGGGTAATGCGTTTGACCACATCTACGCCGTCGAGCACTTCGAACATCTCAACGGGCAAGCTGTGCGTCTCGCCGATAGCCCCAATAATGGTCGCCTCGACACCCTGCGAAAGATGGACGGCCAGCCCGGCAGATTTGATATGCTCAATCACGTGCTCCACCTGCTGCGGGGTGGCATTGGCCTTCATAATAATCATCATATGATAAGTTCTCCTTGGGTTTGGTCTTTTCGATTCGAAAATCGAGTGTTTTTGGGTTATTGCGCTGCCACCAGGTCGGGGCGCAACCTGACAGCTTCACGCAGGTACACATGCGTGATCTGATTCTGGGGGCGGTCGGTGTTCCAGTGCACCAGCACGCGAATGGCCCTGGGCAAGCTGCCCGGCACCGGAATCTCGCGCGCGCACATCATCGGCACCAGGCTCCAACCCATCTGGCGGGCAGCCTGGGCCGGGAAGGTGGAACACAGGTCATCGGTGACCGTAAACAGGGCGCTGGCAACTTCCTCGGGGCTCATCCCAGGGTTGGCTTCCAGCACCGCTTCGAGCAGTTCCCGCGTAGCCGACAGAATCAGGTCGGGTTGGTCTGCCTCGACCGTTGTCGCGCCACGAATTCCACGAAGTGTCATAAGTCCTCCAGAGAGATAAACAAAAAGAGCGGGCCGTCTGGCTCGCTCTTTAAGGTCAGGTTGATTTCACCTTCCGCTTAAGCGCTACCACCGGCAGCCGGGAGTCGGGAGCCGTAATAAAAGTAAAACGCAAACCAACGGAAGGAGTTGTTCATATTGGGCGCTATTCTATGCGGGCCGAAAGAATGTGTCAAGGGGCAAAACCTGTCTGCCCGGCTGGGCAAACTACTCGACGTAATCACACCACGCTTCGTAGCGGGCGTCTTTGCCACGGATGGCTTCGTGGAAAACCTTCTGAATGGCGCGGGTCACCGGCCCAGTCTTGCCGTCGCCAATGCGGCGGAAATCGATTTCGCTCAGGCCAATCACTTCGGCGGCTGTACCGCACACAAAGACTTCGTCGGCGGCGTACAGGTGGTCACGTGAAATGGGCTGCTCTTTGATTTGGTAGCCCAGGTCCGAAGCGACGCTGAACAAGGAGTGCCGGGTAATCCCCTCCAGGATGGGGGCTGTTGCGGGGGTATATATCTTGCCGCGGCGAACAGTGAAAATATTCTCACCGGTGCACTCGGCCACATATCCCTGCGGGTCAAGCATAATGGCTTCCTGGAAACCCAGCCGTTCCGATTCGGTCTTGGCCAGGAACGAATTGACATAATTACCCGCCACTTTGGATTTGGTCAACATAATGTTGGGATGATGGCGGGTAAACGAGGAAATGTTGGCGCGAATCCCTTTAACCAGCGCTTCCTCGCCCAGGTAATTGCCCCATTCCCAGGCAGCAATCGCCAGGCTGCCCTTGCCATTATCCACATTCAGGTTCCAGCCGCCGCCATCCAGGTACAGCAACGGGCGGATATAGCAATCCCCAAACCCATTGGATTTGACGACCGCCTTAACCCCATCCACCACATCCTGGGGGGTAAATTGCAGGTTGCGGAAACCGAAAATCTCCGCCGATTCAATCAACCGTTCCGCGTGGTCGCGCAAGCGGAAGACGGCCGGGCCTTTATCGGTCTTATAGGCGCGAATCCCTTCAAAAACGGCAGCGCCATAATGCAGGGCCGGGGTCAAAAAATGGATGGTGGCTTTCTCGAATGGGACGAGTTCGCCGTTCATCCAAACGAATTTAGATTCCATTCCCATATCAAATCTCCTTAAATGCAGAATAATGAATGCGGAATGCAGAATACTTCAAGGCGAAGGCAGCAAATTCTGCATTCGTCAGTCTACATTCTGCATTTTATTGATAATTTCATCCGCCATCTGTTTGGTAGACAACTTCCCACCGAGATCGACTGTGCGCGCCCCGGCAGTAATGGTTTCATCGACAGCTTTTTCAATCGCGGCAGCTTCAGCATCCAGGCCAAGCGAGTGGCGCAATAACATCGCCGCCGAAAGGATTGTGCCAATGGGGTTGGCAATGCCCTGCCCGGCAATATCTGGGGCAGAACCGTGGATTGGTTCATACAAGCCCACCCGGCCTTCACCCAGGCTGGCAGAAGGCAGCATACCCATTGAGCCAGCCAAAACGGAGGCCTCGTCGGTCAGGATGTCACCGAACATATTCTCGGTTACCACCACATCCATCCAGGCCGGGCCGGTAATCAGGCGCATGGCAGCCGTATCGACCAGGACATGTTCCAGGGTAACTTCCGGGTTTTCGGCGCCCACCTGGGTGGAAATCTGCCGCCACAGGCGCGATGATTCGAGCACGTTGGCCTTATCCACCGAGGTGACCTTGCTCTTGCGGCCTTTGGCCAGCTTAAAAGCCAATTCCACCACACGCCGAATCTCGTAATCGTAATATTCCATCGTATCGACGGCGCGCTCACGGCCATCCTTGATATCACGGCCCTTGGGCCAGCCAAAATACAGGCCGCCGGTCAGTTCGCGTATGACAAGGATATCCACTCCCTGCAATTTCTCCGGCTTGAGCGGTGACGAATCGATTAACGCCGGGTGAACTTTAACCGGGCGCAGGTTGGCAAAAACGCCCAGGCCTTTGCGCAGGGCCAGCAGGCCGCGCTCGGGGCGGTCTTTGGCGTTGGGGTCATCCCACTTGGGGCCGCCCACTGCGCCTAAAAGCACCGCATCGGCCGCCTTGCAGGCCACCAGGGTTTCGTGGGTCAACGACGAACCGTATTTATCGATGGAACACCCACCCATCAGGTGTTCCTGGTATGCAAATTCGTGCTTAAATTTCCCGGCAACGGCATCCAGCACGCGAACAGCTTCCGCGACCACTTCTGGACCAATACCATCACCAGGGAGTAAAACAATGTTTGCTTTCATGAATGTCCAATCCGCAGGGGGAGATAACCCGCCCTGCCAATAATATCAATGGGCCATCAACAAGCCGTATTCAACCGAATCGACCAGCGCCTGCCACGAAGCTTCGATAATATTGGCGCTTGCGCCAACCGTGCTCCAGCGGCGGGTTCCGTTCTGGGTATCGATCAAAACACGGGTAACCGCTTCGGTGCCATTATCCGAATCGAGGATACGCACCTTGTAATCGGCGAGATGAAACAGCCCCAACTGTGGGTAGGTAGGTAGCAGGGCCTTGCGCAGGGCCAGGTCGAGCGCGTTCACGGGGCCATTGCCCTCGGCCGCGGTATGCAAAACCTCGCCATTGACGCGCACCTTCACCATGGCTTCGGCAAAAATGCCACGCCCCGAGCGATGTTCCACATTCACAAAGAAATCGATCAATTCAAAGGGCGGCTTGTAATACATTTCCTGGCGTTTGAGCATCATCGCCACCGAGGCTTCGGCCGCTTCAAACGAGAATCCACGCGCTTCGAGTTCTTTAATCTCAGCCAGCACCGGGGCGACTTCCTCGCCTTCCACTTCCACGCCATGCTCTTCGGCTTTACTGAGCAAGTTGCCACGCCCCGACAGGTCGGAAACCACCACGCGCATCTTGTTGCCGACCATTTCGGGCACAACATGCTGGTACGACTGCGCCGAACGACGCATGGCCGCCACATGAACACCGCCTTTGTGCGCAAACGCGCTCTTGCCAACATAGGGCTGGTGGTCGTTGGGAGTGATATTAGCGACCTCGTCGACAAAGTGTGAAAGCTCGGTCAGCTTGGCCAACCCGCCATCGGGCAGGCAGCGCAGCCCCATTTTAAGCTCCAGGTTAGCCATAATCGAAATCAGGTTGGCATTCCCGCAGCGCTCACCAACACCGTTAATGGTGCCTTGCACCTGGATCGCGCCCTCGCGAACCGCCATCAGTGAATTGACCACCCCGGCTTCGCCATCATTGTGGACATGAATCCCGAGCGGATGCGGCACCGCGGCTTTAACCTCGCGAACAATTTGTTCCACTTCCCAGGGCATCGCCCCGCCATTGGTTTCACACAGGACCAGTGTTTCAGCCCCGCCGCGCACAGCGGCCTTTAGCGTCTCAATGGCGTAGGCCCGATCTGCTTTATAACCATCGAAAAAATGCTCTGCATCGTAAATCACGCGCCGGTTTTGCGCCCGCAGGTAAGCCACCGACTGCTCAATAATTCGCAGGTTGTCTTCCAGGGTGGTCAAAAGCACATCGGTCACATGCAGGGTCCAGGTCTTGCCGAAAATCGTGCAAACCGGGGCCTGGGAATCGAGCAGCGCTTTGATATTGGCGTCGTCTTCGGGGCCGCCTTTAACGCGACAGGTGGCGCCAAACGCCGTGATCCTGGCATTTTTCCACTCCATATCGCGGGCGCGCTCGAAGAACTCCACATCTTTGGGGTTCGAACCGGGCCAGCCGCCTTCAATGAAGGCCACACCCAGTTCATCCAATTTTCGCGCTATACGCACTTTGTCACTGGCTGAAAGATTGAAGCCTTCCGATTGGGTGCCGTCGCGCAAGGTGGTATCGTAAATCTGGATCAAGCTCATAGTTTTTTCTTTCATTGCAGAATAAAGAATGCAGCAGGATGAAATAGCCTGCATTCTTTATTCATCACGCTGCATTGTTCTCAAATGCCGCAATCTGGGCTTCGAACCCCATGATGTACCCCAGTTCATCCACGCCGTTAAGCAGGCAGGTTTTATTAAACGGGTCGATGGGGAAATTGACCGAACCACCGGGGAAGGAAAGGGTTTGGGATGAAAGGTCAACCGTCAGCTCGGCACGAGGGGCTTCCTCAGCCAGTTCAAAAAGCGTCTGGTGAGTCTTTTCATCCACAATGATCGGCAGCAAGCCGTTTTTCAGGGCATTGTTGCGGAAAATATCAGCGAAGGAGGTGCTGATAACGGCGCGGAAGCCGAAACCGGTCAGCGCCCAGGGGGCGTGTTCGCGGCTGGAACCGCACCCAAAGTTGTCTCCCGCCAAAAGGATTTGCGCCCCGGCTGATTCGGGTTTGTTGATAACAAAATCGGCTTTGGGCGAGCCATCGGCGTTATAGCGCCAATCGTTGAACAGGTGGTCGGCCAGCCCGGCCTTGTCGGTGATTTTCATAAAGCGCGCCGGGATAATCTGGTCGGTATCGATGTCATTGACCGGGACGAGAACGACGCGGGAGGTGAGGGAGGTAAATTGAGCCATAAATGATTTCCGATTTTTGATTTCAGATTTTCGATTACGGGCGTCGCCCGGCAAATACAGCCAGTTCGTACACCCTGAAGTAACAATCGACTTCGTTGTAGCCGATATCGCGCAGCCAGTTGCACTGTGTTTCAACCGATGTGAGGATGTTCGCGGCCTTGTCGGGACGATGGACATATTCATCGGCCAGTTCAGCGCGGGAACGGGTTTCGCCGTTTTGCAACCCGATGGCATAACGTGCATCGATGTAATGTTTCTCAAACAGGTCAATGTTGGTCTGGGCAGCGGATGAAACATGTTCGATGTTAACGAACCAGCCGCCGGGCGCAAGCAGGCCAAAAATCCCGGTGTAGATGGCGCGTTTGCGCTCATCAGGCTGGTGGTGGATGGAGTAGCCGGAAACGATCGCATCGAATGGGTCACTGGCGCGCACAGACTCAACCCAGGCCGGGTCACCGTAATCGAGATTGATGAACGCCAACTGGGCGGCCACATCTGCAAGCTGTTCGCGTGCTTTGACCAGCATCGGCTCGGAGAAATCGATGAGCAGGCCGTGCGCGTCTGGATATTGTCCCAGCACCGCCGCACCGAGAATCCCATCGCCGCAACCGAGGTCGATAAAACGGGAAACGGGTGCGGGGCGGGTTCCCAAAATAGCCAGCATCACGCCGATTTGTTCAGAAGCCAGCGGCAGGGCGGCGCGATAGCTCAGGAAACGCTGAACGATGGGAGATTCTTTCCAGACGGCGGCGTCAGTCATCATTATCCAATCAAAGTGCGAACGTCTGTTACTTGCCCGGTAATGGCGGTAGCGGCGGCGGTCAGCGGGGAGGCGAGGAAAGTGCGCCCGCCCTTGCCCTGGCGGCCTTCAAAGTTGCGGTTGCTGGTGCTGACGGCGTATTGGCCGGGTTCGAGCTGGTCACCGTTCATGGCGATGCACATCGAGCAGCCCGCTTCACGCCATTCGGCCCCGGACTCGACGAAAATTTTGTCCAGCCCTTCCGCTTCGGCCTGTTTTTTGACATCCTGCGAGCCAGGGACAACCATCACACGGGTATTGGCATCTACCTTGCGGCCCTTGAGCAACGAGGCTGCCAGGCGCAGGTCGGAGATGCGCGAGTTGGTACACGAGCCGATGAAAACCACATCCACTTTTTTACCCAGCAGGGATTGCCCGGGCTGGAGGCCCATGTAACCGAGGGCTTTTTCGAGCGCCAGCTTTTGGTTGGCGTCGCCCAGTTTGGCGGGGTCGGGCACACGGTCGGTGATTCTCATGCCCATCCCGGGGTTGGTTCCGTAAGTAATCATCGGTTCAAGCTCGGCCGCGTTCAAGACGATCGATTTGTCGTAGGT
Source organism: uncultured Anaerolinea sp. (assembly GCA_964562145.1). Taxonomy (GTDB): domain Bacteria; phylum Chloroflexota; class Anaerolineae; order Anaerolineales; family Villigracilaceae; genus UBA5195. Next base: position 55,717 of record CAZLSP010000007.1, read on the forward strand.
CGCGCCTTCATCGGTGGGCAGGGTTTTCCAATAAGCCACTGCCTTCTCCCACGCCTCGCCTTTGGGGGCGTGTTCGCGGCCTTTGAGATATTCAAAAGTGGTCTCGTCCGGCGCAACCATTCCGGCGCGCGCACCGCCTTCGATGGACATGTTGCAGATGGTCATACGTTGTTCCATCGACAGGCCACGGATGGCAGAACCCGTGTATTCAAAGACATAACCCGTGCCGCCACCCACGCCAATACGGGCAATCAAGGCCAGGATAATGTCTTTGGCAGAGACACCCGCGGGTAATTCCCCGTCAACACGAACTTCGTAAGTCTTGGGTTTGCGTTGGAGCAGGCACTGCGTAGCCAGCACATGTTCCACTTCGCTGGTGCCGATACCAAAAGCCAGCGCGCCAAAAGCGCCATGTGTAGCGGTGTGGCTATCACCGCAAACAATGGTCATCCCGGGCTGGGTCAGGCCAAGTTCGGGGCCAATGACATGGACAATGCCACGATGAGCACTGGTCATACCATGCAGGGTAATCCCAAATTCGGCTGCGTTTGTTTCCATTTGCTTAATCTGGGCAGCAGCCAGGGCATCGGCAATCGGCACGCTAAGCGGGGTGGTCGGGATGGAATGGTCCATCGTGGCGACGGTTTTTTCGGGGCGCCGGACTTTCAATCCGCGCTGGCGCAAACCCGTAAAGGCTTGCGGCGAGGTCACCTCGTGGACGAGGTGCAGGTCAATATACAGAATAGCAGGCGAATCCGGTTGTTCGGCAACAACGTGGGAATCCCAGAGTTTTTCGAATAAGGTCTTGGGCATAAAAGGTCCAATTCTCAGTGATCCGGTCACCGGAATCAGGCTGAGGCCTCATCCGCTGTCGATTCAACGGTCGACAAGTCTTTGGCCGGGGCCAGTCCGCTAAAATCCCAGCCCTTGGGCATGGTCTGCGGTTCGGGGAAGGGGTCAAAAATCGGGGCCTGGGCGGCGGCCTGATCGGTAGCTTTAGGGGTATTCATGAGTATTTCTCCTCTTACGATAGAACTAAGATTTAACCTAACATGACACCGTAATCGTGTTGTTTGGCTTCGTCCGATTCGGTTTGGGCGGTAATCAGCTTGTTGAGGGCCGCCAGGTAAGCCTTGGCGCTGGCGACGATGATATCCGTATCGGCGCCGTGGCCGCCAAAGACGCGCCCGTAGGGGGTTTCACGCTGGGCATCCATTTTGCTGAAGGATTCTTTGGGCTGGACACGCACAGTCACTTCACCCAAGGCGTCGATGCCCTCGGTGATGGCGTGGATATTGAACTCCAACAAGGTGGCCGGGACCTTGACAATGGCGTCGATGGCCTTGTAGGTGGCATCCACCGGGCCGGTGCCGATGCTGGCATGGGTGTGGATTTTGCCATCGGGGCCGCGCAAGCGAATGGTGGCCGTGGGCAGGCCCATTGTGCCACAGGCCACCTGCAGGCCGTCGAGAGCATAGATATCGCGCGGGCGATAAAATTCATCCGCAATAAGCGCTTCCAGGTCGAGGTCCGTGATGACCTTTTTACGGTCAGCCAGTTCTTTGAAGCGCGCAAAGGCCTTGTCCAGTTCAGCCTCGTCGAGCGAGTGGCCCATTTCGGCCAGGCGCGCGCGCAAGGCATGACGGCCAGAGTGTTTGCCGAGCACCAGTTTGGATTGGTTGACGCCGACATCTTCGGGACGCATAATTTCATACGTCTGGTTGTGTTTGAGCATGCCATCCTGGTGAATGCCCGCTTCGTGCGCAAAAGCATTCGCGCCCACAATCGCCTTGTTGGGTTGAACGGCCATACCAGTGTAATTACTGACCAGCTTGCTAATGCGGCTGATTTGGGTGGTATCGATCCCGGTTTCGAGCCCAAAAACCGGGTGGCGGGTCTTGAGCGCCATCACCACTTCTTCGAGCGAGGTGTTGCCGGCCCGTTCACCAATACCGTTGATGGTCACTTCGGCCTGGCGCGCCCCGGCCTGGATACCTGCCAGCGCGTTGGCGGTTGCCAGCCCCAGGTCGTCATGGGTGTGAACGCTAATGGTGATCCCCGCGTGCATCCCTGGCGTATTCTTGATAATGCCCGCAATCAGGGCCCCAAATTCATCGGGGGTGGTGTAACCCACCGTATCGGGAATGTTAAGGGTCGTGGCTCCCGACTTGATGGCCTCGCCCAGCACCAGGTACAAAAACTCAGGGTCAGAGCGACCGGCATCTTCGGGGCTGAACTCGATATCGGCGCACAGGCTGCGGGCATAAGCCACCATCTCACGCACCCGATCGACCACTTCCTCGCGATCCATTTTGAGCTTGTGCTTCATATGAATCTCGGAAGTTGCCAGGAAGGTGTGGATACGGGGCTTGTCGGCTCCCTTTACTGCTTCCCAGGCCTTGTCGATGTCTTTTTTATTGGCACGCGCCAGACCGGCAATGACCGGAACTTTGGCATCGGGGTGGCCTTTGGAGGTAGTCCCTACCTCAAGCGCGATGCGTCGCACCGCTTCCAGGTCGTCGGGCGAGGCGGCCGGAAAACCCGCCTCGATAATATCCACGCCCAGGCGGGCGAGGTTACGCGCGACTTCCAGCTTTTCAGCCGAGGTCATCGTCGCGCCGGGAGATTGCTCGCCATCGCGCAGGGTGGTATCAAAAATTTTCACATAATTAGTCATAAAAGCTCCTCGGTAAACGGTCATTGGTAAATGGGAATTACCAATCGCCAATTACCTTTTACTTCTTCCAGTTTTCGGGCCGCAGCGAGCGAACTGCCGCACCAGCCCGCCACATTTCCGAGTCACGGAAGGCGGACAGTTCTTTTTCCAGTTGTTCGCGATAATCGGGGCGTGAGTTGGCTTCGAGCGTAATCCGCGCCTCGTTGCCCGTAATGACAGAGTTGTACAAATCTTCGAAGACCGGTTCAACGGCATCGCGGAAGCGCGGGTGCCAGTCCAAAGCGCCGCGCTGGGCCGTGGTGGAGCAGTTGGCATACATGAAATCCATGCCGTTTTCACCCACCAGGCGAATCAGGGACTGGGTCAACTCTTCCACGGTTTCGTTAAAAGCTTCGCTGGGGCTGTGACCGTTCTTGCGCAGCACGTTGTACTGGGCTTCCATCACGCCCGAAAGCGCCCCAATCAAGATACCGCGCTCGCCTGTCAGGTCACTAAAGACCTCGTTCTTAAAGGTGGTCGGGAACAGGTAACCCGCACCAATGGCAATACCAAGCGCAATGGCGCGTTCGTTGGCCTTGCCGGTGAAATCCTGGTGAACGGCGTAGCTGGCATTGATACCGCTACCGGCCAGGAAGTTGCGCCGCACGCTGGTACCGGAACCCTTCGGGGCGACCAGGGCCACATCCACATGCGGAGGCGGAACCACCCCGGTATCATCCTTATAAGTCACCGAAAACCCGTGCGAGAAATACAGCATATCGCCTTCATTCAGGCATTCGACGATCTTGGGCCATTGGCTGCGCTGCCCGGCATCCGACAACAGGTACTGCACAACCGTTCCGCGCTCGGCGGCCTCTTCGACAGAGAACAGCGTCTCGCCGGGAACCCAGCCGTCGGCAATGGCGCGGTCCCAGTTTTTGGTGCCTTCGCGCTGCCCGACGATAACCTTAATGCCGTTGTCGCGCATGTTCATCGCCTGGGCGGGACCCTGCACGCCGTAACCAAGCACCGCCACAACTTCATTCTTAAGCACCTCGCGCGCCTTATCCAGCGGGAACTCGTCGCGGGTCACCACATCTTCAACTACACCACCGAAATTAATTTTTGCCATAATTGCTTTCTCCTTCGTAATTTGCGTAACTCACGTTACGATGATTTTTGAATTGATGCAGGTCGCCGGGCGACGAACCGGAACGCATCCGTATCCATCGCCCGGCAATCCGATTAATAAGCCGGAATGGCCTCGTACAGGGCCTCAGCATTGACCAGCGACTCGCCGCCGCGTTCCATCGCAACCGCGCCGGTTCGAACCATCTCGATGATACCGAGCGGTTTGAGCACTTCCACAAAACCGTCAATCTTCTCGCCGTTGCCGGTGATTTCGATAATCAGGGTGCTGGTGGTTACGTCTACCACGCGCGCGCGGAAAACTTCCACCATCTGGAAAATCTCAGCCCGTTTGTCCGAGGCGGTATTGACCTTAATCAGCGCCAGGTCGCGGCTGACCATCTTCTTGTCTGACAAATCCTCGACCTGGATTACATTCACCAGCTTGTACAGGTACGAGGTCAAACGTTCGATGTGGTACTGGTCGCCCTCAACGGTTACGGTCATGCGCGAAACCCCCAGGGTGTCGGTGTGCCCGACCGTCAAAGACTCGATATTGAAAGCGCGGCGGCGGAACAGCGAAGCGACTCGGTTTAATACGCCGGGTTTATCTTCCACCAGGATGACAAGTGTGTGCAACATTGGATAATTTCTCCTTTTCCTATTTCCAGCGAACCGGGTCTTATTCGTCCTGCGCCGTTTCCACCAAAACGTTCTTGGGGCGGCGAATCATGGCGTGCAAGTCAGCGCCAGCAGGAACCATCGGGTATACGGCATCTTCCTGCTCCACGCGGAAGTCGATCACCACCGTGCCTTCGGATTCCTGCGCCTCGCGGATTGCGGCTTCCACCTGGGAGCGCTCGGTCACGCGGATGCCTTTCAAGCCATGTGCTTCGGCCAGTTTCACAAAATCCGGGCTTTTCATGGGGGTTGCGGCATAGTTCTTGTCGTAGAAAAACTCCTGCCACTGGCGCACCATGCCCAAGAAACCGTTATTGATAATAGCAATATTAACCTTGATGCCTTCCTGTGCCGCCGTCGAAAGCTCGGCGGCCGTCATCTGGAAACCACCGTCGCCCACCACCGTCCACACCTCGCAGCCCTGGCAGGCAAATTTCGCGCCAATGGCCGAAGGCAGGCCAAAGCCCATCGTTCCCAGGCCGCCCGAGGTGATCCACTTGTGCGGCTTGTCGATGCGGTAATATTGCGCCGCCCACATCTGGTGCTGACCCACATCGGTCGTCACAATTGTGTCTTTGCTGGTAAAACGCCACAGGTCGTTGAGCACGTGCGCGGCATACAGGTGGCCGCTATCGGGCAGGTTCTGGATGTCACGGACGGCGCTATCGCCCTTCATATCGGCGATATGCTCGACCCACTCCTCGTGACCGTTTTCCTTTACCAGCGGCGTCACCTGGCGCAGGATTTCCTTCAGGTCGCCAACCAAGCCCACATCCACTTTGACATTTTTGTTGATCTCGGACGGGTCAATCTCGATATGGATTTTGCGCGCATTGGGTGCGTACGTGCGCAGGTTGCCGGTCACACGGTCATCGAAGCGCATCCCAAAGGCCAGCAACAGATCAGCTTCCTGGATGGCATTGTTCACCCAGGCTTCGCCGTGCATACCCATCATGCCCATGTTGAGCGGATGGCTGGCAGGCATTGCGCCAATTCCCAGCAAGGTCGCCGCCACCGGCACATTGGCCTTCTCGGCAAACTCCAGCACTTCCTGGCCGGCGTTGCTCATCAGCGCCCCATGCCCCAGCAAGATTAGCGGGCGCTTCGAGCTGTTGATGATGTCGACCGCCTTCTGGATCGCCGCAGGGGCCGGGCGCAGGTCCGGGCGGTAACCCTTCAAACGGATCGGGCTGTCATCGTATTCCCAATTTTCGAGCGTCGCCTGCTGGGCGTCCTTGGTAATATCCACCAACACCGGACCCGGGCGGCCCGAAGCAGCAATATAAAACGCCTCGCGGATGGCGGGCATAATATCTTCCACGCGCGTCACCAGGTAATTGTGCTTGGTGATTGGCAGGGTGATGCCGGTCACATCCGTTTCCTGGAAAGCATCGTAACCAATCAGTTTCGATGAAACCTGCCCGGTGATAAAGACCACCGGCACCGAATCCATCAACGCCGTGGCAATCCCGGTCACAAGGTTGGTTGCGCCTGGGCCCGAAGTCCCCATCGCAACCCCCACCTTGCCGCTGGCACGGGCGTACCCATCAGCCATATGCGCGCCGCCCTGTTCATGGCGCGGCAGCACGTGATGAATGCTCGGATAATCTTTCATCGCATCGTAAATGGGCAGGTTCGCGCCGCCAGGGTAGCCAAAAACAACATCCACACCCTGTTTTTGCAGACATTCCCACACAATTTGAGCACCTGTACGTTTCATAATTTCTCTCCTTTTGAAAATTCCGGTGAAATCGGTAAACTTTAGAAATCTGTCGTCAACACTGCACCAGTATCTGCACTGGTCACAAAGTGCGAGTAACGCTTAAGCCACTTGCTGGTCACCGAGCTCTTGAACGGCGGCAAAGCGGCCAGCCTTTTTTGGATGACCTCGTCGCTTAGGCGGACATCCAGTGTACGGGCCTCCAAATCGATCTCGACGATGTCGCCGTTTTCAAGCGCAGCGATCGGACCACCCGCAGCCGCCTCCGGTGAAACATGCCCAATACAAGCCCCGCGTGTGCCGCCGCTAAAACGCCCGTCCGTAATCAGCGCCACTTTGTCGCCCAGGCCCTGGCCCATAATCGCGGAAGTCGGCGAGAGCATCTCCTGCATCCCGGGGCCTCCTTTGGGGCCTTCGTAACGCACCACAACCACATCGCCCGCCTGCACTTCGCGGGCCAGGATGCCCGCAATCGCCGCATCCTGCGATTCGTAGATGCGCGCCGGGCCGCTGAACTTCATCATCGCCGCGCTAACACCGCCGACCTTGACCACCGCTCCATTGGGAGCCAGGTTGCCAAACAAAATCGACAAGCCGCCACGCTTGGAATGGGCATTTTCATAGCTTCGGATCACATCATCATCTTTTATTGCCGCACCCTGAATAGATTCCCCCAGGGTCGTACCAGAAACTGTCATCCGGTCCAGGTGCAACATCCCAGTCCCGCGCTGGACCTCGTTCAAAATAGCCGGGATGCCTCCCGCGCGATGCACATCTTCCATGTGCCATTTACCCGCCGGGCTAACCTTGCAGATATGCGGTACCTTATCCGCCACTGCATTGATGCGCGAGAGCGGGTAATCTACCCCGGCTTCGTTGGCCAGCGCCAGGGTGTGCAGCACCGTGTTCGACGAGCCGCCCATCGCCATATCCAGCGCAAAAGCATCATCGATGGCTTCAGCGGTCACAATATCGCGCGGTTTGATGTCACGCTCGATCAGGGTCATCACCTGCGCGGCCGCTTTGCGGGCCAGGGCTTCGCGTTCGGGGGTCTTGGCCAGCGCCGAACCGTTGAAAGGCAGCGCCAGGCCAATCGCTTCCATCAGGCAGTTCATCGAATTGGCGGTAAACATACCCGAGCAAGAACCACACGACGGACAGGCGAACTTTTCCAACGTCATCAGCCGTTTTTCGTCGATCTTCCCCGCTGAAAAAGCGCCCACACCTTCAAAAACCGAAATCAGGTCCAGCGTCTCCCCTTCGGGGGTTTTACCGGCTGCCATCGCGCCGCCGCTGATGAAAATCGTCGGGATGTTGACACGCATCGCGGCCAGCAACATTCCAGGGACAATCTTGTCACAGTTTGGGATGCAGACCATGGCATCGAAACGGTGCGCTTCGATCATCGTCTCCACGCAATCCGCGATCAATTCCCGCGATGGCAATGAATACTTCATGCCCATATGCCCCATTGCAATGCCATCATCCACGCCAATGGTGTTGAATTCAAACGGCACAGCCCCGGCAGCCCGCACGGCTTCTTTAATAATCTTGCCAAATTCCTGCAAGTGGACGTGGCCTGGCACGACATCAACATAAGAATTGACAATTGCAACAAACGGTTTGCCAAAGTCTTCGTCCTTTAAACCGGTCGCGCGCAGCAGGGCGCGATGCGGGGCCTTATCGAAACCTTTTTTAACTGTATCTGAACGCATAGTTCTCCTTGGTTGCTTGGGGGTGCGTCGCACCCTACTTTTGGGCAAATTCTGCTAAACGGATTTTGCCTTCACCTGGAAAAAATCCCGTTTAACCTGGTGCGACGCACCTCTTGGCGGGGTATAAAAAGAGCCGCCCTGTGGTTGGGCGGCTCTCGTTTTCGAGTAGGTGTCTCTATCTCACCTTTGCGTTCGCCATCCCAACCACAAATTGGTCCTTAATAATAAGGACCGCAAGAAGGACGACGATAACGACTGCAAAAGTGAACAGGTTCATGAGTTAAGTTTGCTCAACTAGCTGGAAGATATTCGCCTGATTATATGCAACTCTCTGACAAAGTCAAGGGATTTTATTTCCGATTCGGAAAGGTTTAGGCAATTAATTGTCACTTTTTCACAGTTCTAGACAACCGCCCTATTTCGGCTCCCAGGGCTCAGACTCGCCAGAAACAAAACGCGGATAAGACCCCAGCACGCGCAGCATCAGGGCGTATTCGCCCAAATGGTCGAGCGCCTTCACAACCTGGTCTTCGTGCACCGCGCCAAGAATATCGATATAAAACAGGTATTCCCACGGTTTCCCGGCCAGCGGGCGCGATTCAATCTTGGCCAGGTCAATATCACGCAAGGCAAAAACGCTCAGGGCCTTAAACAAAGCGCCCGGCTGGTTTTTCAGTGTAAACACAATCGAGGTCTTGGCGGCTCGCGCCGGGGTTACCGGAGCCGAGGTTACAGCCAGGAAACGAGTGTAATTTTCGGGGTTGTCTTCAATGCCTTCCTGCAAAATCTGCATTCCATATAACTCGGCCGCACGCTTCGAAGCAATCGCGGCCATCGAGCGTTCGCCCGAGGCTTTTAGCATTTTCACACTCCCGGCGGTATCGTAAACCGGCTCAGTCTTCACACCCATGGCGCGCAGGTAACCGGCGCATTGTCCCAAGGCCTGCGGATGGCTGATGACCCGCTTAAGCTCGCTTTTTTCGACCCCGGGGAAGGTGATCAGGCAATGCCGCACGCGCAAGAAATGTTCGCCGACGATATGCAAATGGTGACGAAGCAGCAGGTCATAGTTCTGGTGAATACTCCCAGCCAGCGAATTTTCGATCGGGATCAGGCCAAACTCACAGGCCCCGCTCGTGACCGCCGCGAAAACATCGTCGAACGTTTCACAGGGGCTGGTTTCTACCGCGCCAAAATACCCGTAAACGGCCTGCTCGCTATATGCGCCGGGTTCACCCTGATAAGCAACCTTCATAACAGCCTCTCCATCTGCCAGTTCCTCACTGGCGATCTGCCCACGCTACAAATTTGCGGAAACCTGTTTCTACATCCGTGTCGGAAGCGGCAATTGTCATACGAACAAAGCCCTCACCCTGTGCGCCAAAAGCCGAGCCAGGAATCAAGCCCACGCCCTCTTCTTCCAGGATCCGTTCGCAGATTTCAAGCGCTGGCATTTTCAGCGCGCGAAAATCGAGGAAGAAGTAAAAAGCACCCATCGACGGGTTTGCCAGCACCCGCTCCGATTCTAACTCTGCAGCTACGCGCAGAACAAGGTCCCTGCGGCGGGCATACGAAATACGCATCTCGGTGGCGGCTCGCTGAATACCTGGGTCGCTCAAGGCAAAGGCAGCCGCCTTTTGAATGAAGGGAGCCACACAGGTGATGGAATTTTGCCCGGCTTTGAGCGCATTTTGGATGACCGTGGAGGGTGCGGCCATATATCCCACCCGCCAGCCAGTCATGGCATAGGTTTTCGAAAGGCTGTGAACGATAATGGTCCGTTCTTTTGCGCCAGAAACCGCAGCCGCCGAAGTGGGCCGCTCAGGGGTAAAGTACAAATTCTCATAGACTTCATCGCTGACCACCCACAAGTGATGGGCGGCGGCAAAATCTTGTAGTTTTTCGAGATAAGCACGGGAAGGGAAAGCCCCGGTTGGGTTGGATGGGTAATTGAGCACCAGCACCCGGCTGCGGGGCGTCAGGGCCTGTTCCCAGGCTTCAAAAGATGGAAGGAACCCGTTTTCAGCTGGGGCCGGAACGCGAATCACATTGCCGCGCAACATGGTCGCCATATTGGCATGTGTAGCCCAGGTGGGGTCAGGGATCAGCACGTCGTCGCCCGGATTCAAGATGGATTGCAGCGCCAGGTAATAAGCGTGAATTCCGCCGTGGGTCACCAGGATCTCAGAATCAGGATTGTAAGTAAGACCGTTATCACGCTCCAGCTTTTGGGCAGCCGCTCGCCGTAGTTCGGGATACCCATTGCTGGGGCCATAGTGGGTCAAACCGGCCTGCATGGACTGGAGTGCCACATCGAGGATCGGTTGAGGGGTAGCAAAATCTGGGTCCCCTACCTGTAAAGGGATAATTTTGCGACCGGCAGCTTTAAGCGCCAAAACCCGGTCGGCCATAGCCACTGTCGGCGATTGTCGGATGAGTTCAAATTGTTCATTTAATTTCAAGATGATTTCTCCTGCCAGAAATTCGGGCAATTATACTGCCTTGCGCTTATAATCAATTCACAAACTTCCCTGAGAAAAGTCAATGTATATTTGTGTTCTTGCCAGTCCACCAGACCCAATCGACATTCCTTACGACCCCTCGGCTTATTTTACAAACCACAAGTGGGAACTCTTCACCCCACATTGGATTCATTATCGTGAAGAGTTAATAGCCCTTAAAAATAAGGGCTTCGATGTTTTTGTAAACCTGTGTGACGGCACGCCCGACGACGAACTTTCGGGAATTGGGCTGGTGCAGCTGATGGAAGAATTGGGGCTGGCCTTTACCGGTGCCAATTCCGCTTTCTTCGACCCAACCCGGGCCGAGATGAAAGCCGCAGCGCAGGTTGTGGGCGTGCCCTTCCCCAAAAGCGTTTTTATCAACTCCATAACCGACCTGGAGCGACTCGACCACCAGGTTAACTTTCCCCTGCTGGTAAAACCCGCTCATGGGTATGCCTCGATTGGCATCACACGCGACTCGCGCGTTAGCGACTTTTTTGCACTGCGCCAACAAACCGAAATCACCCTGCAAAAGTTCGGCGGTGCTTTGCTTGAAGAATTCATTGATGGCCGCGAATTTACGGTGCTGGTGGCCGAAAACCCCGACCAAGCACTCGAGCCGATTACCTTCCAACCCGTCGAATTCTGCTTTCCGCCTGGTGAAAGCTTCAAACACTATGATATGAAGTGGAAAGACTATGAGCAAATGACCGTGCGGCCCGTCGAAGACCCACAGCTCGCCCGGCGCCTGCGTGATTTAACCGGGCGGCAATTTGCTGCGCTGAACGGAAACGGGTACGCCCGCTGTGATTTTCGCATGAATAGCGCCGGTGAAATCTTCTTGCTAGAAATCAACCCCAACTGCGGCATCTTCTACCCGCCCCACGAACCCGGCTCGGCAGATTTTATCCTGCTAAATGACCCATTAGGCCATGAGGGCTTCCTAAATCTGATCTTGCGCTCTGCTCTTAAGCGCAAAAAGCCCGTTTAATATGGTTTTGAAACGACGCTTTCGTTTTTCCATTTTGTACTAAAATAGTACATATTGTAAGGTTGCTGTTATGTCAACCAGACTCAGCCACCGATTAAAATAAGCTTGCGGAGTGAAAAAGTGCTATGTTCTTAGATGAAGACCGTGGAACCATCCTTTATGTAGAAGACGACCCAAATAATCGCACCCTGATACGTCGTATTTTGGGGGCCGAAGGGTATACTGTACATGAGGCCTCCAATGCAACCCAGGCCATGGAAAAGCTGGAAACGCTGCGGCCCAACATCATTCTGATGGACATTAACATGCCGGAAGTGGACGGATATACGCTCACCGCTCGAATTCGCGCCCTGCCCCATATGGGAACGATCCCGATTGTGGCCTTGACCGCAAATGTGATGAAAGGCGACCGAGAGCGTTCACTCGAGGCGGGCTGCGACGGCTACATCCAAAAGCCCATCGACATAGACACCATCGCGGCACAAATCGAACGCTACCTGAAGAGATAACCCATGAGCCCACAAGATACGACATCTCCGTACAATCCCAATAGCGAAAATCGCAAACAGGGCATCCCCAAAGACGCTACGGTCCTGGTTGTGGAAGACAATGTATCCAACTTTGTGTTGATTGCTCGCCTGCTCGGCTTTATGGGCATTCACTGCGAGTGGAAAACTTCTGGTTACGAAGTGGTGGAATACGCGGACACCCTGCCGCGCCTCGATCTGATCTTGATGGACATTCGTCTGCCCTACGAAGACGGCTACGGCGCGATGAAAAAAATCAGGCAATCGGAGCGGCTGAAAACAGTTCCAATCATTGCCGTTACGGCCGAGGCCAGTCAGGAACAAATGGACAAGGCGCGGTCAGCCGGGTTCAACGGCTTCCTGGGAAAACCACTCGACCCTGATAAATTCCCAGACCAAATCCGGCGCATCCTTAACGGAGATTCCGTCTGGGAGATCCCATACGAAGAGCGATGAACGCCACAGGCGAGGGAGGGATCCTCAGGAGAGGAGAAAACCCTCGCTTTTCGTTTTTATATGAGTGACTTATGAGTGAAAAGACTGTGACAACCTTTGATGCCAAGCGCTTGCTTCAAATCCATGAAGCAAATTATGGTGTTTTCCAGGCACGCACCGAAAAAGAGCTCACCCAGGCCATTCAAAAAGCGCTGTACACCTGCCCCCTTCCCTGCCTGTATTACACCACCGACGATAGCGGCATGGAACGGGCCGTCACCTACGACCCTGCCACGCGGAAAAGCATCAAAACTGCCCCTGAGCAGGTCGAGTTGTCGCCAGCCGAAATTGCCCAATACTTTTCTAAAGAAGTCAATATTGTCCCCCTGCCCACAACCGACTTGCCCGAGGCACTCTCCGGCGTCCTGGCAAGCCTTGAATGCACGCGAGTAGCCATTTTGCCGGTGATCCAGGATGTGGTAGTGATTGGCGCGCTGCTGGTAGCGGCCCGCCCAGACGAACCAATTTCTGAAGAGCTTATCCAGCCCCTGGCGCGCCTGGCCGAAACCATCCCCACCGCGCTTGATAATGTAAAAGCCGCACGAGCCACCAAACAGCGTTTGCGTGAGCTGGAAACCATCACCGAGACCAGCCAGAGCATTTCATCGACCAACGACCTGATGCAGTTGTACCAGGTTTTGCATAACCAGATCACGGCATCGATGGGGGCCGATCTCAACTTTGCGGTCATTACTTACGACCCGCAAAACGAAATTATCGAAATCCCGTTTGCCGTCGAAGACGGCGAGAGAACAAAGTATGACCCATTCCCAATCGGCGAGGGGCTCAGTTCCATCCTGATCCGTACCCGCCAGCCGCTGATGCTGGTAGAAGATGCCGAGCGGCGCGGGCGCGCCCTGGGAGCCAAGATGATCGGTCGCGCACCAAAATCGTGGCTGGGTTGCCCGCTGGTTATTGGCGGTGAGGCGATCGGTGCGCTGGTGGTTCAAGATGTTAAACAAGAAAAACGCTTCTCGCAGGACGATTTGCGCCTGCTGATCGCTCTTTCGGCGCAGGTGGCAGGAGCCATTTACAACATTCGCCTGCTCGAGGATGCGCGCCGAACCGCGTTGCAGCTCCAGACCGTCGCGGAAATCTCACGCGAAGTTTCCAGTTCGTTGATTGTCGACAACCTGCTGCGCCAGGCGGTTGAATTGGTCCGTGAACGCTTCAACTTCTATCACGCATCTGTCTTCCTGGTCGATGCAAATGGCGAATATGCGGTTATCCGCGAGGCCACCGGGGAGGCCGGGGCCCAGATGAAGCGCTCGGGACACAAACTGGCCGTAGGGTCCAAGTCATTTGTGGGGCATGTAACCCAGTATAAAGAATCACTGGTGGTTAACGACATCGCCAAAGACCCAACTTATTATGCCAACCCACTGCTGCCCGATACCCGCGCCGAGGCGTCGCTTCCGCTGAAGGTGGGCGAACGCGTGATCGGTGTTTTGGATGTTCAATCGACCCGGGCCTATGCGTTTACCGATCAGAACATCAAAATCATGCAAATCCTGGCCGATCAGCTGGCAGTAGCAGTGGTCAACTCAGAGCTGTTTGCTGAAGCGCAAGAACGACTTTCGCAGCACCGCCTGCTTCATCATGTGACTACCGCCGCGGCATCCTCGACGACCATTGAAGAGGCGCTAAACAGTGCGGTTCAAGGTTTGCAGGTCACCCTGGGCGGCGACCAGATCTCGATCTTGCTGGCCGACAAGGACCAGAAAATGCTCGAGGTGCGGTCCTCGATTGGGTATCCCAACGAAGAGTCGGCCAAGTTGAAGATCCCGTTTGGGGTGGGTATTACCGGCTGGGTGGCCTCTAAACGCCAGGCGCAACGAGTCAACGATATTTCCAAAGATTCGCGCTTTATTGCGGTAAATCCCAAAGTCCGTTCAGAGTTAGCAATTCCGCTGATTTACCGTAACGAAGTTTTGGGTGTTCTAAATGTGGAAAGCCCGCGCGCCAATGCCTATACGGAGAATGATGAGGAGATGCTCGGCACGCTGGCAGGCAGCCTGGCCGCTATTATTGCTCACTCACGACTCCTGGAGCAATTCCGCCAGCAAGTAGAGCGCGAGCGGCTCTTGTATGAGATTACCAGCAAAATCCGTCGCACAACCAGCCCGGACAAAATCCTGGCAATCACAACGAATGAGATTGGCAAGGCACTTAATGCCCGCCACACTGAAATCGCCATTAAGGTTGAACCCAATAGCAATGCAGGTGACTCCCGGTGAACACACAGAGAGATAACATGACCCAGGCAAAATTTACTCACCAGGGCTTGCTACGCAGTTTGCTCAAGCGCACCGGGCCCCGATATCATATTATTGTTATCGCATTTGCCCAACTCATCTCGTATGCGGGGGCTTCGCTAGGTGCGTATGTCATCCAGATTAACGCGCGCTTTACCGCGGAACAACTTAACCAGTCCTTCCTGGTTTCTTTCGTATTAATCACCGTTGGCAACCTGGTTTTACTGGGCGGGGCATATTTCTTCACCAAAGATATCCGTATTCGTATCGAACAATGGCAAGACAACCAGACAATGAGCGGCGGTCAGATTGAGCTGAATGCATGGCGACAAGTTACTTCGCTGGCCTGGCGATATGGAACCGCAGCAATTTGGGTTTCTATTTTTATCGATATCTTACCCTTATTGGCCTACCAGTATTTCGCGTTGGGTGCTACGCCCACGCAAATTATCTATACGATTTTTGGCGGCATCATTTCGGCCATTGTTATTTTGATCCTGGCTATTTTTTCTATTGAGTACCTTTTACAACCGATGCGCGAGGCGCTGCTGCCACAAAGCTTTGAGGTGCAGTTGGCCGGTGCGTCGGGTGTGCGCCTGAGGCAAAAATTCATTGTCATCGTTATGGCATTGATTATCGTCAGTATCTTGCTGCTGGGTCCGCTAGGCTATCAAAAAATCAACACCGTTGTTTACGAGGCAATTGGCTCAACAGAGGCCATTTTAGATTTTCAGACCCAGTCCGTCCTGGCCAGCATTGTTGCGATTGCCCTGGGTGCCTTTCTAGCCTTTATGCTTTCACAATCCATTTCTGAACCCATCAAGGGGATCATCCAAGTCTTTAGCCGCATTGAAAAAGGCGACCTGAAACAACGCGCCCCCGTGATTTCAACGGACGAAATGGGTGAACTGGCGGTCTATTTCAATCGCATGCTCGTCCGGCTCGAAGAGTTGCAGCAATCGCTGGAAAAGCGCGTGGAAGAACGAACCGAGCAATTGCGCGCATCCAACGAAGTGGGCCGCATTGCCAGCACCCTTCTCGATCCAACTACGGTGATCGGGCGCGTGGTCAACCTGATTTCCACCTCCTTCAACTATTACTACGTTGCCGTTTTCCTGGTTGTGGATAACGGACGCTATGCGGAATTGCGTGATGCGACCGGCACCGCCGGTGAAATCTTAAAGGCCCGACGTCATCGCTTGCAGGTAGGCGGAAAAAGCATGGTGGGGATGGCAATCTCGTCGCAGGTGCCGCAAGTGGCGCTCGATGTGGGTGAAGCGGCAGTTCGTTTCAACAACCCGCTGCTGCCCAACACCCGCTCCGAAGTGGCGCTGCCGCTCATTGCTGGCGATCGTGTGATCGGTGCGCTCGATGTTCAGTCGACGCGCGAGGCAGATTTCAGACAGGAAGATATTTCGACCCTGCAAAATATGGCCAACCAGGTCGCTATCGCCATCGAAAATGCGCGTCTCTTCCAGGAGATGGAACAAGCCCTGGACGAGCTACGCCAGGCTAACCGCGAGTACGTCGTCACCGCCTGGGCTGACAAGTTGAAGTCACGCACCCTGGAGTTTTCATCGGGCGTGGCAACCCCTGTTCAAGCCGAAGAAAATAAGGAAATTGCGGTGCCACTCAATCTACGCGACCAATCGATTGGGCAAATTCGCCTGCAAACCGAAGAGGAATGGACATCAGAAGACCAGGCATGGGTGGAGGCCCTGGCAACACAGGTTGCTATTTCACTCGAAAATGCACGCCTGATTGAAGAAAGCCAACAATCCGCGCTGCGCGAGCGCCTTTCGGCGTCTATTGTTCAAAAAATTTGGTCTACCAACTCCGTTGATGGCATCCTCCAGGCGACCGTGCGCGAACTGGGACGCGCGCTGGAGGCTTCTGATGTCACCATTGAACTAAAGGTGGATGATTAATATGGTGAATGAACCAAGAGAAGCAGGCAGGCGAAACTCTCTGGCCCGTATCTGGAACCTGATCGTCGAACCACATCCCTCCGTACAAGGCATTGCCGACCGTCGCCGTGCACAACTTTCGGCCGGAACGGCTTTTGCGCTCTTTTTGATCAACGGCCTGGGGATGGTGGCAACTCCCGATGCGTTTTCACTCAGCAATCCATCTTCCGTGTCGCTAATGGTCTTAACGATCCTGATCGTTATCTCCTATATTCTGGCGCGCACACGCTATTTTGACTTCGGTTCCATCATCAACGTCGCCGGGCTATCTATTTCAGCGTATACGCTGGTCCTGCTGCGCCAGGAACAAACCCTCCTGGAAGTGTCCAACGCTGTCAACGCATTTGTTCCACTGGCCATTGTACTGGCCTCGGCCTTGCTTTCTAGCTGGAGTCTGGTTGCCATCACACTGACAAATTTTGCCATTATCGCGTTTCTGCCGCAATTCGTCCCTGCCTACAGCTTCGAACAGGCCGGGACTGATGCCGGGGTTTCGCTGGGAATTGGCGTACTGCTATGGATTACCCTGGTGTATCGCAATGCCACCGAAAAACAACGCCTCATCGAACTACAAGTTGCCAACCGTGAATTGATCGAGGTGAAATCAAACCTGGAATCACGCGTCGAAGACCGTACCTACGAATTGAACCGGCGCTCTGCCCAGCTCGAATCGGCGGCGCTGGTTGCCCGTTCTGCGGCAGAAGTGCGCGACCTGAACAGCCTGCTAAACAGTGTTGTGCAGCAAATTACAGCCCGTTTCGGCTTTTACCACGCCGGCATCTTCCTGACAGACTCCACGGAGAAAAACGTTGTTTTGCAAGCTGCCTCGTCTGAGGGCGGGAAGGTCATGATCTCACGCGGGCACAAGCTAGAAATTGGGAAACAGGGGATTGTGGGTGCAGCAGCTTACCAACGACGTCCACGCATTGCACAGGATGTGGGTGTGGATGCTGAATTCTTCAATAATCCCGATTTGCCAGAAACCCACTCCGAGGTGGCTCTCCCGCTCATCATCCAGAACCGCGTGATTGGTGTGCTAGACATTCAATCTCAGGACCGCAACGCTTTCTCGCCCGATGATTTGTTCACCCTGCAAACCATGGCCGACCAAATCGCATTGGCTATCGAAAATACACGCCTCATTAACGAAAGCCGTTCGGTCATCAAACAGCTGGAAGACTTGACCGCAGAATCGACCAGGAAGGTCTGGAAAGAGCGCCTCGGACAAGAAATCAAGGGGTATCGCTATACCCCGCTTAACACCCTGCCTATCCTGACCACGAACCAGGAAGAAGTCAATTTCGATGCCACACAAGACATTCGCGTACCACTCAACCTGCGCGGCAAACAAATTGGCAACATTACCCTAAAGCGCAAATCAAGCGATTCGGGATGGACCCTGGCAGAACAAGAGATGGCCGAACGCATCGCCACCCAGGCAGCCCTGGCGCTTGAAAACGCCCGGTTGCTCGAAGAATCACAGCGCCGCGCCCTCCGCGAACAGATGGTGAATGAATTCTCCAACCGGTTCAGCCGCTCTCTCGATGTGGATACCCTGATCCAAAACGCCGTGCGTGAACTTCATCGTATTCCACAAGTTTCTGAAGTCGCCGTCTTTATCAGCCCGACTGAAGAAAACAACCCGCCTAAGTAGCCTATTATGGAAAATCCACGGAATTTCCAATACTTTGAAGTCCCAGCTGACCAGCCCGGCCTGACACCAGACCAGCGGCTGTTGTTCAAGACTTTATCAACAGCCATGACATACATCCCCATTATGCTGGCATTCAATGGGGTCGGTATTTTATTGGTCTACCTGCTGGGCGCAGTAGGCCTGTTAGATTTGAACGAAACTCGCTTGCTATGGGTAGCCGCGACCACCATTATCGCTAGCATCCTGCATATTCCGCTCTACCCAATCTTGCGAAAAGGCCAGCTAGAGACTGTAGCTGGCGCATTAATGGTCATTGATGGCCTGGCCTCAGCCTCGCAGGTCTTCTTCTGGAATGGAATTGTCTGGTTCCCTCTGCTGCTGGCTATCAGCCCTGGCGTGGTTTTTTCGACCCAAAGAGGTTTGCGCTGGCAGTTTAAGGTTTTTAGCCTGCTTTTTAGTGTGCTCATTGGCACAGCCATCCTTTATATTGACAGCACCCTCGGCATCTCGCGCATGCGGATGACTTACCTGACACAGATGGCGGGCCTTTCCATTTACCTGACCGTCATCACCACCATGGTCATCCTGGTCTTGCTCAACAGCCGCATCAACTTCCGCTCCATTGCAGGTCGACTTACTGTTTCCTTTACGCTTGTTTCTATCATCGCCGCTATTACGACCCTGTTAATCGGCTCGCTGGCGAGTTTCTTTTACAACCGCCAAAAGGTCTTACAACAACTCGACACAGTTGCCAACCTGAAAGTTTCGCAAATCCATGCTGTCCTTGCCAGTCTGGATGCGCAGATTCTCCAGCCCCTTAACGACCCAGTCATTAACCAGCGCATCAACTTTTTACTAAACAACCCGTCCAACAACCTGCTCTACGACTTTAACGTCGAACTGGTGCGAGATTATTTCTCAAACCTGCAAAAGCAGGGAGAGTTCCGCGAAATGTTGCTGCTGGACAAGGAAGGGCTACCCATCTTATCCACCATCCAGGGTAATGAAAGGTCCGATTTTAGCGAAAGCCTGTTCTTTAAAGAGGCCAGTTCGCTGGTTTCTTACCGCCTGGAGCAAAATTTACCGGGCAGCCCTGAGGTTATCTCGCTATTGACAACCGTTGCCATTGAAGATGCCGGAGAAACGTTGGGAGTTTTGGTGATTCGGAGTGACCTATCGGAGCTGGCAATAATCTCTGAAAACCCAATCAGTATCGGCGAGACCGCCGAAACCTACCTGGCAACCAAGCTTGACGACCAAATTGTTCCGTATACAGCCACGCGCAAACCGGTTTCCACCCTGGACACCTACGCAGCCCAACAAACCTTCAGCCTGGATGTTCGAAGCGGCGGGGAACGTTACCTTAACTATGCCGGGGTCGATGTCGTTGGATATTACGAGTGGATACCTGAGATCAACTCAACCATCTTTGCTGAAATCGAAGAACAGGAAGTTGTTAACAACATCCTGAATGTAATCATCACCAACCTCGTCATTGGTTTATTCACCGTTTCACTCGCCTATGTGATCGTTTTCCTGACATCCCAATCAATTGGGCGACCAATCGTTGACCTGGCCCACAACGCCACAGCCCTGGCCAGCGGCGAGCTATCTACCCGAATGTTGATCGACCGCCAGGATGAAATTGGCACCCTGGCTTCCAGCTTTAACACAATGGCCAGCGAACTACAAACCCTGGTGCGCACCCTCGAACAAAAAGTGGATGACCGCACTCAAGACCTGCGCAAACAGGCCAATTATCTGCGCGTGGCCGCAGAAGTAGCCCGCGACGCGGCCAATGCCAGAAACCTGGATGAATTGCTGACGGAAACGGCCGAACTGGTTTTGTCTCGCTTTGGCTTTTACCACACGGGTGTTTTCTTAATCGACCCGCAAAGAGAGTTTGCTGTGCTGCGGGCTTCTCCTACGCAAGCCGGACAAGAAATGCTCGCCCGCAACCACCGCCTGCGCATCGGCCAGGTCGGTATCGTGGGGTATGTGGCAGCCACTGGCGAGCCACGTGTTGCACTTGATACCGGCATGGATGCAACCTACTTCAACAACCCCCTGCTCCCCAATACGCGTTCTGAAATAGCCCTGCCACTACGAAGCAACGATTCAATTATTGGCGTTCTGGATGTGCAAAGCGAAGAACCAGAAGCCTTTACACAAGATGATATCTCTACGCTTCAAATCATGGCCGACCAACTCGCCCTGGCCATCCAGCGCGTACAACTGGTAGGGCAGCTCGAAGACAACATCAAAGAGATCGAAAAAACCTACCAAAAAATTACCCTCAATAGCTGGTTATCTATCAGCCAGGACACTTCTATCGTCCCAGGCTACAGCTACGACGGGATTCGCATCAAACGGCTGGAAGAATTCCCCATAGAAAGTCGCGAAGCCCTTCGGCGCGGACACTCTGTCGTCTTGCCCAGGCAAGATAGCGGCGCAAACAAAGGCACCAGCGTGGCTGTCCCGCTCAACTTGCGCGAGCAGAACATCGGCGTGCTCACCATTCGCTTCAACTCCGAAACGGTTTCTCCAGACGTGCTCTCCCTGATCGAAGAAACTTCTGGCCGCCTTGCCACTGCGCTCGAAAATGCGCGCCTGTATTCAGAAACCCAAAAACTGGCCGAACGCGAAAGAGCCATTAGCGAAATTTCAAGCCGAATCACCACATCATTTAACATCGAAAACATCTTACGCACGACCGTGCAAGAAATTGGAAAAATCTTGCCCGAATCAGAGGTCGTGGTGCAGATCCAACCCAACAAGGATGAATAGTATGGAGTTGCCGGATCCCAAAATCACCCCCCGGAATGTACTTTCGGGGCGACAAATCCAAAGTTTACAGGTTCTGTTTCCCATCATTGTTGTTGGTGCGTGGGTTTTACTCCCTGTTTATATTGTTTCAGCCATCGCGAGCGGCAATAGCAGCTATTACATCGCCTTTGCCAACAACGCGGTCATGGCGACCGTCTTAACCGGAGCCTGGTTCCTAAACCGCCGCGGTTATTACCTTGCTTCGATCTGGTTGATGATCGTAAGCATCCTGTTTACAGTACTGGTCTTCAACTTTATTGTTTCTAACCTGGGAATCATCGTCAGCATCATAGCCGTGCTAATTTTGCTGAACCTGGCCTGGCAAACCATGCCAACAGCCCAGGCGGCCAACGCATCGGTTGTAATTGCGCTGGGAAGCCTGGGAATGTACCTGGTCGACGTCATCCTGCAACCAGCCGGACGCGTTGAGGCTTCCCTGCTGCTACAACAATTCATCGTTGTCATTGGCGGGATCGTTATCCTGCTGCTCACCATCAACCTGCTCCAACACATCGAGTTCAGAACCATCGGCGGCCAGATTCGCACCGCCTTCATTATCGTTTCACTCATCCCGGTGCTGGTGGTGTCCGTCCCGCTGGTCCTGGACCTGGTTGGGCTGCTCAATGCGCAAACCAACGATTCCATCATCCGCATCTCAAAAGACACCGCCGATGAATTCGATCAATTCTTATCCGAATCCAGCGCCGAGCTTCAAGAAGATACTTTGCTCCCGGCGGTCATTAGCCTGCTAAAAGACCCGATCAACAATCCATCAAACATTGCTCGCATTTTGTCGCTGCGTTTCCCGTACAACATTTCATACGCCATTCTGGATGTTAATGGCTATAACCTGCTTGATACAAATGCAGAGCGCATCGGGAAAAGTGAAGCCGAAGCAGACTACTTCAAACAATCTATCAAAACCAAAAATACTTACGTTTCAGACTTCTCGTACAACAAAGATCTGCGCAGGCCCGTCTTCTTTGTAAGCGCGCCAGTACTGGATGAGTTTAGCAACCTTATTGGCGTCATCCGCCTTGAATATGATGGTCAACTCATTCAAGACCTGGCCACCGAAAAAGCCAAACTGGCCGGTGAACAAGTCACCATCCTGATTGTTGATAATGACAATATCATCCTGGCACACAGCAGCAGCCCCAACTTAATCCTAAAGTCGCTTGGCCCGCTGGACCCGACGGTTCTACGAGAGATGCAACTATCCGGCAAACTGGCCAGTGGGGGCGTCGATGCGCTCAATGCCGGGCTGGAAGATTTACAAACCGCCCTGGAAGAGTCACAGGCCGATGAAACCTTCCGGGCGCTCGTCTCTACCAACGACCAGGAACGCGATGTCGTTAGCGCCATAGAAATGGAAACCAAATCCTGGCGGGTGCTTACCTCGCAGCACCCATCTGCTTTTCTTGCGCCGGTTTTGAACCAGCTACAAACCGTTCTTTGGGTCTTTATAATCGTAACCATCGCCATCTTGTTTGGCGCAAACCTGACCGCCAACCTGCTATCTAACCCCATTCGCGCGTTGACAACCTCCGCCGCCAACCTCGCGCGCGGAATGGACACACCCATTCGCCTGGATCGAAAAGATGAGATTGGGGAGTTAAGTGTCATCCTCGAAAACACTTCCAACGAGTTGCAGA
This sequence comes from uncultured Anaerolinea sp., assembly GCA_964562145.1. Classification (GTDB taxonomy): domain Bacteria; phylum Chloroflexota; class Anaerolineae; order Anaerolineales; family Villigracilaceae; genus UBA5195. The sequence goes on from CAZLSP010000007.1 coordinate 78,491, forward strand.
ATGTTTTGCGCAACCTGGAGGAACGTGTCAAAGAACGCACCCTCGAGCTAGACGATGCCAACTCCAAGAGCTCTAACCGTGCCCGGCAGTTGCAAACCATTGCCCAGATTTCCAAAGCCACAGCCGGGGTACGCAATGTGGAAGACCTGCTACCTGAAGTAGCGCACCGCATCAGCGAAGCCTTTGGCTATTATCACGTGGGTATTTTCCTGCTGGATGAAAATCGCGAATATGCCGTCCTGCGCGCCAGCAACAGCGAGGGCGGGCGAAAAATGCTTGATCGCGGTCACCGCCTGAAAGTTGGGCACGAAGGCATTGTAGGGTTTGTAACCAATTCTGGCCGCCCGCGTATTGCGCTCGACGTGGGTGAAGATGCTGTTTACTTCCGTAACCCCGACCTGCCAGAAACCCATTCCGAAATTGCGCTGCCGCTGCAAATCGGCGAAACCATTATCGGCGCAATCGATGTGCAAAGTGACCAACCTGCGGCCTTTACACAGGAAGATTTACAAACCTTGAGTTTACTAAGCGACCAAATCAGTATCGCAATTGAAAACTCCCGCTTGTTTGAAGAAACCCGGCGCGCCTTAACACAGGTGGAGGCTACGTACGCGCAAACTACCGAAAGTGCCTGGCGCGAAATTGCACGCGAAAGCGCAACCAGCGGATATCGCTATATCAAAGGCAATATCGAGCCGCTCCATAATACCAACATGAGCATCCCGGCAACTACCGTTCACAATGAATTCAATCTCGAAATCCCAATTATGCTGCGCGGCGAAAAACTGGGTTCGCTCACCATTCGCCAACCCAGCCGCAATCGCCCGTGGACCGAAGCCGAATCGAGACTGTACCAATCGATTGTAGACCGCCTTTCGTTTGCCCTGGAAAATGCGCGCCTCTTCTCAGAAGCACGCAAACGCGCCAATTTTGAGCGCATTACATCTGAAGTCTCGAACAAAATCAGCAATTCGGTCCGTTTTGAAACCATCTTGCGCACCACCGCAGAAGAGCTGAGCCGCATCCTGGGCGGCGCGGAAGTGCTGGTGCAAATTCAACCAGAAGCGGTCGAAAAGCCTTTGGCTAAAACCGGCAGTCTCGGTTAAGAGATCTATATGCCCAAGAACAACCTCTCACACAAACTGCTCTTATTGACGCTGGCAACCCTGTTGCTGGCATCTTGTGGGTTGGCCCCAGCAAACGCCGAAACGACTAAAACGCCCCTGCGGGTTGAATTTACACGCTGGTGGGGCGACTACACCCTGATTATCGCCCAGGAACAGGGCTTCTTCGAAAAACACGGCGTCGAGGTCGAACTGGTTTATTACGATACATTTTCACAGGCCATCCCCGATATGGCGGCCAGCCGAATTGACGCCGGGCTTCTCAACATCGGCGACGCGATCAACATTTCCCATCATAAAAATGTCAAAATCGTCGCGGCCTACGACAATGGCGGCCAAAATGCCATCATTTCCACACCCAACATCCTGACGCTGAGCGACCTGAGAGGAAAGCGCATTGGGGTACCGGTTGGGACAACATACGAACTGTTTGTCGCCGAAACCATCAAGTCCGCGGGCCTGTCGTTATCAGATGTAACCCTGGTCAACGTAGCTCCAGAAGATGTGCAAGCAAAACTTTTTCAGGATATCGATGCCGGGTTTACCTACGAACCTTACACATCCGAGGCGACCAAACGCGGTTATTTCTTGTTGGCGCAAAGCGATGAACTCAAAAGTGTATACATGGATGTGATTGTTTTCAACGACATCGTCGTGCGCGACCGGCCCGAAGATGTCAAGGCGTTCCTGGAAGCCTGGTTTGAAGCTGTAGATTTCAGGCAGGCCAACCCCGAAGATTCACGCAGAATCATCGCGGAGTACTTGCAAGTGCCACTCCAAAACATTGAACCCGACGAAGGCGTTGTCTTGTTTACGCGCGAAGACAACCTGGCTATTTTCCAAAGAGAAGATACGCGTGGCTTCCAATCGATCTTCAGCACCGCGCAACTCAACATCGATTTTCTCATCCGCAACGGGGTTTTTACCAGTGCCCCCGAGCTGGATTTCCTCATCGATCCCTCTTACTTAGAGTAGGACAGAATCCTTATGAGCAACCGCGAAAACTCAATGGCCCCGCAAAACGCAACAGGTGAAGAGCAGCGCACCCTGGCAACTTTTCGCGTCGGGTTATCGACCGGGATCATTTTTTTCGTTATCGCCATTGCCTCCACCATCTCGACCATCTCCACCGGAATTAACGCCTATGGCGGGATTATCCTGGTGGGGATTGTCTCGGCACTTGGTTTTCTCAGCGCCTACCTGAGCCGCCAAGGGCGCGGCCTGCTTGGGAGCGGGATCCTGGTTTCGGCCATCCTGGTTTTGTCACTTTCCTTGCCAGTTATCGCCAAAGGTCAGGGAATCGCTCTCGCTGTGCTGGTAATGGTAATCACGACCAGCATCGCCAGTGCGACCTTACCATCAAAATGGGCTCTTCGCGCCGGGATCGCCAGCATCTTGATCGCCCTAATTATTATCTTTGCCGACCTGTATGGCCCATCCTTTGGCATCCCCAACGACCCATCCTTTACCTACATCATTGCAGCGATAGCTGCGATCATCTACTCCTGGTCGATTGTCAGTCGCTTTTCCACCTACGTTCTGCGCACCAAACTGGTCATCGCTTTCATCCTGGTTACGCTGTTCCCGCTAGCCGGGCTGGGTGTGTACAACAACTTCATCACGCGTGAGGTCTTAAAGCAACAGGCGCAATCAGACCTGGGTGAACTGGTCACCAAGACCATGATCGACATCGACTCTTACCTAGACCTGCAGCTGGATACGTTTCGCACTGAAGCCCAACAGCCGACCATCGTCAATTATCTAAAAACCCCAACCGCGCTACGCCCTGGCAGCTTCGAAGAAGAGCAGGCCGATCTTTCATTGCGCGCCTTGCTGCGTAAAGATACGGTTTTCATTCTCTCTTACAGTATTTTAGACCGCACCGGGCGCAACCTCCTCGACACAGTACGCGACAATATCGGCGACGATGAAAGCCAGACCGAATATTTCCTGGCTTCCTCCCAATCTGGCCTGCCTTACGTTTCGAATATCGCTTTTGAGCAGGATGAAACCCACCTGCACTTCATCGCCCCCATCCGTGACAACCAGGGAGAAATCCTTGGGTATTTACGCGCCGAATACTCGGCCTTGATATTGCAACAAATTCTGCTAGACGCCCTTCCAGAAAACCAGGGCCAGCTCATGATTTTGCTTGACCGGGAAACCTTCTTGCGCATCGCCTACACCGGCAATCGCGAGTTGCTCTATAAGTCATACAAAAACCTGGCAGATGCTGAAATCTCCCGTCTCCAGGCCAGTGGCCGATTACCAAAAGGAGACCGGGAACAGGTCATTTCCAGTTCGGATGAATTTGTAAATGGCGTCGAAAACCTGGGAGAAACCCCCTTCTTCACATCCGAATCCGGTTCTCTGGATGGGGCCGCACTTACCACCGGCGCAAATAGCGAATTACTGCCCTGGATCCTGGTCGCAAGACAATCAGAAGATGTGCTCTTCGCCCCAATCGAAGAACAGACTCGTACCTTGATTCTGGCCTCGTTACTGGTGTTGAGCCTGTCTGCATCTGCTGCTTTTTGGGTTGCCCAGGTCATCTCCCGCCCGGTGGTGAACCTGGCCAACGTGGCCCGCAAAATTACCGAAGGCGACCTGGCCGCCCGCGCCGAAGTCAAGACCGGCGATGAAGTCGGCGACCTGGCGTCCATTTTCAACAATATGACATCGGAGTTGCGCCAAACCCTGGTAAGCCTCGAGCAACGCGTGGCAGAACGCACAACCGACCTGGAACTGGCCAACTTACAAACCGAAAAACGCGCCCGCGACCTTCAAACCATCGCAGATGTTTCACGCGCAATCAACCGTGAACAAAACCTGGAAAAGCTGCTACCGCTGGTCACTGACCTGGTTAGCGACCGCTTCAACTTTTACCACGTAGGAATTTTCCTCGTCGATGACGCGCGGCGCGCAGCCGTGCTGCAAGCCTCCAACAGCCCTGGCGGTATGAAAATGCTGGCCAATGGTCACAGAATTGAGCTGGGGACGGCCGGGATTGTTGGTTACGTGGCCCTGACAGGCAAACCCCGCATCGCGCTGGATGTAGGCGCCGATGCTGTATTCTTCAATAACCCGCTCCTGCCCGAAACCCGCTCTGAGATGGCGCTTCCCCTGCTGGTCAGTGGCGTTGCGATTGGCGTGCTGGATGTGCAAAGCAAACAGGCGCGCGCTTTTACCGAGGCAGACGCCAGCACACTGGCCGTGCTGGCCGACCAGATTGCAATTGCCATTCAAAATGCCCGCCTGGTACGCCAAACTCGCGCCGCATTGGTTGAATCACAATCCATCATTCAAACCTTCCTAAGCCAGGAATGGAAAGCCCAGGCCCAGCAGAAACCCACGGTTGGGTACATTAAATCGCCATCGGGTGGCCGCACGCTAGACAAACCCGTTGAAAGTGACGAAATTCGGCTGGCACTGCGAAAAAACAGCAGCTTGAACGCGCCCCAACGTACCCGCAAAAAGGATGCAGCCGCGAATCTGACCATCCCGATCAAGTTGGGCGAGCAGGTTTTGGGTGCAATCCGCATCCAATCGCAGGAAAAAGATCATGAGTGGAGCCCAGATGAGATGACTCTGGTCCAGAATATTTCGGATCGCGTGGCGCTGGCGCTTGAAAATGCCCGCCTGATCGAGTCGTCTCAAAAACGGGCTGCTAAAGAGCGCGTCATCGGCAATATTGCCGCCAAAATCAGCGCCAACACCAATATCGATGATATTTTGAAGACCGCATTGAGCGAACTAAAACAAACTGTTTCGGCATCTGAAATATTTGTCAAAATTGGCAATAATTCGGCCACACGCCAGGGCAGCGATACAAACGAGTAGCCAGGAGACCGGTTATCATGTTTTCGAGAATCCCTTCCGTTAAGATACAGGAGTTTTCCAGGGACCGCCAGTTTGTATTGCGGATATTGATTGTTGCCACCCTGGCCCTGATCGTTATCCCGCTTTTTGGTGTGGCCCCTGGAACCAGCCGGAACCTGCTGTTCGTCTTATCGGCGATCTCTTTCGGCGTTCTGGTGCTGGCGTATTTCAATTACCTGAACCCGGGCCGCATCTTCTTGCCGGTTGTGCTCAGCGGCTACCTGACTTATTCCCTGTACACCAATGGGTTGAGGGATACCTCCTTCTTTGGGATAGCATCGGTCATCATTGTTGCCAGTATGCTCTTGGGGCGAACAGGAACCATTCTCGTTGGGGTATATTTCCTTGCGCTGACCGGTTTTATTGGCGTGAGCGAGGTGGAAGGCAACATTGCCGGACCTCTGAGCCAGTTTACAGATCCGGGTGATGTTGCGGTGCTGTCAACAATTATTGTGATCACGTCTGTTTTACAGGTTATCTTTATTTCACGCTTGAATGAATCGGTTCGAACCGCCCAAAAAAGTGAATTGATTTCATCTGAAGCGAATCGTGAGCTGCGCGAGCTGCAAGCAGACCTGGAGAAACGTGTCTTCGACCGTACCAACGAATTGGAAACCAGCCGCGCAATTTTACAAAACACCATTACGAAAAGCGAAAAACAAGCCTCGCAATTGCGCACGATCTCCGATGTTTCACGGGCCATCTCAACCGTACAGGAATTGGACACACTCTTACCAGCAATTACCCGAATCATCAGCGACCGATTCGGTTATTACCACGTTGGGATTTTCTTGCTCGATAACAACGGGGAATATGCCGTATTGCGGGCAGCCAATAGTGCCGGGGGTCAGCGAATGCTGGCGCGTGAACACAAATTGGGTGTTGGCGAAACCGGTATTGTGGGGTATGTGGCCGCTTCGGGCAACCCACGCATCGCGTTGGATACAGGCGAAGACGCCATCTTCTTCAACAACCCCGACTTGCCCCAAACACGCTCGGAGATTGGGTTGCCGCTGCGAGCCGGTGAACAAGTCATCGGCGTGCTGGATGTGCAAAGCGTAGAGGCCAATGCATTTTTGGTCGAAGATATTGATATCTTAAATGTTTTGGCCGGACAGGTAAGTGTTGCCATCCAAAATGCCCAGTTGTTTGAGAGCACAAACAAAGCGCTGGCCGAAGCGCAGGTTGTTTCTAAACAATACATTCAAGAAAAATGGCAAGCCCTGGCCAAAGAACGTGGCGCACTTGGGTATCGCTTGTCGGGCATGGGCATTGAGCCGATTACCAAAGCCGAGGAATTAACCGAGGTTGGAATTACCGCCAACCCGCTGGAACAAAACCTGAACATTCCCCTGGCACTACGCGGTGAAACAATCGGCTTCCTGACACTAAAAAAACAAGCTGACCAGTACATCGACCCAGATGAAGTGGAAATTGTGCGCGCAGTGGCCGAACGTATGGCCCTGGCGATTGAAAATGCCCGCCTTTTTGACGATGCCCAACGCCGGGCGTCAAAAGAAAGAATTATTGGTGATATTTCGGGCAAAATCAGTGCGGCTATCAACATGGAAAATATCCTCCAAACAGCTGTAGCCGAACTCGGCCGCGCACTACCGAACTCTGAAGTCGTTATTCAACTTGAAGATGAGCTGTAAAAGTAGTTATTGAGCAAGGAGTTGGCTTTGACTGACCTTCGCGTACAAAACCTTCATCAAAACATCTTGCGTAACCGCCTGATTACCATTTTCGTTGTCTTTTCAATCTTAACGGCGGCTGTTACAGCGGTGGGTGTTTTTATTGACCTGCGCCAACACCTGCGGAATGAATTTAAACAACGCGCCCTGGGGCTCGCCAGCATTGTGGCCTTGCAACAGGATGGCGACTTGCATTCCACTATTCAAGATAACGATGACAACGGCAACACAATTTACCAGCGCCTGGCTAAAACCAACCTGGAAATTATGAAAGCCTACCCGCAAATTTCATCGGTATACACTCTAAGGAAGAACAGCGTCGATGAAATCTATTTTGTGGTAACCGCCGGAGCTTTTGTCAATGGTGTGCAGGTGGCTCCCCCGCTGCCGGTGGGTGAAATCTACTTCACGGCTGGACCAACCCTAAAGGAAAATTTTTCCACGCTCGCTGCCCCAATCGTGGAAGCAGAAGTTTACACCGATGCATACGGCACCTGGCTTTCGGCCTATGCTCCCTTTTATCGCTCCAACGGAACACTGGAAGGGGTCGTAGCGATTGACCTTTCCGCCGAAACCCTGGCTGCCGCCGAACAAGGAGCCTTGTTTACCGCCTCGTTAATCTTCCTGGCGCTAATTCCACTCCTGGGCATTGCGGGATGGTTAATAGCCAGTCGTTTCATTAATCCAATCATCGAGCTCAAAAATGCCGCGCTGCAAATCGCCAATGGTGATTACAGCAAAAAAGCGGAGGTGCGCAGCAACGATGAGATCGGGCAATTGAGCGAAGCCTTCAACCTAATGGCCGAAAAAATCGGCGAATCGATCGGTACTCTCGAAACACGCGTAGAAGAACGTACGCGCGAACTCCAGAAGCGCAACGAAGAAATGGAAGAGATTTCTCGACAAACCCAGCGGCGCGCCAATCAGATGCAAATTGTGGCCCAGGTTGGAAAAGCAATCACCAGCATTCAGGTTCTTGAAAGACTTTTGCCACGGGTTGCCACCGTAATCAGCAGCGAGTTCGGGTATTACCATGTCGGCATCTTCTTGATCGATGACACCAAAGATTTCGCAGTCCTGACAGCCAGCAACAGCCAGGGCGGGGTAAAAATGATTGAGCGAGGCCACAAGCTAAAAGTCGGCCGGGTAGGTATTGTGGGTTATGTGGCCGGGGCTGGGCGTCCGCGTATTGCCCTGGACACGGGTCAGGACGCCATCTTTTTCAACAATCCCGACTTACCCGAAACCCGTTCTGAGATGGCGCTGCCCCTGCGAGCCGGGAGCGAAATTATCGGCGTTCTTGATGTGCAAAGCACCACGCCTTCAGCCTTTACTGAAGATGATATCGAAGTACTAAGCGTTGTAGCCGATCAGGTCAGCATCGCTATTCAAAACAGCCGCCGCTTCCAGGAAACGCAAAAATCCCTGAGCGAAACCGAGGCCATTTATCGGCAATACCTGCGCACCGAGTGGCGCTCAACCGCCGGTGCAGACAAGCGCAATGCCGGGTTCAAATACAGCGCCCGGGGTGTCGAGGCGCTCGAAAAACCGGTTGACGATGTTGAAAGCCAACACGCCACCCGCACGGGCAGCACCGTTACCGCCGTAAATCACCAGGTTGCCAAAATTGCGGTCCCGATCAAGCTGCGAGATGAAGTGATTGGCATCATTAATGTCCAATCGCGGCGCGGCGAAGAGTGGAATCAGGATGAGATTGATATTGCCGAAGCTGTGGCCGAGCGCGTAGCGCTGGCCGCCGAAAATGCCCGCCTGCTCGAAACCTCGCAATCGCAGGCCGCACGCGAACGCACCATCAGCGATATCACTTCCCGAATCGGCGCATCGGTCAATATGCGCAACGTGCTGCAGATTGCTGTGGAAGAACTGGGGCGTATCATGCCAGGTTCCGAAGTCAGCATCCAGATTGAAAGCAGTCAGAAAAAACCAACCGGCAATGCTCCCTTACCTGAGATTGAAAAGAGCAACGGTTAAACCAAAGAGGCCCTCATGTTGGTACAGCGTAAACTCCTTTTGCCCGTTCTAATCTTCCTGCTTATTTCGCTGGTGATTTTGTTTAGCTATACCTATTTCAGCATCACCACATCAAATGTATCCAGCACCGAAGCAGAATTAGTTCGTATGCAAAAGAGCTTTGCCCAGCAAATCAATTCCCTGGAAGATACTGCGCTTGCGCTGGCAATTGAAGCTGCCAACAACCCGGATATCCAGAAAGCCTTTGCCGAACAAGACCGCGCCAGGCTGCAAGCGTTAACCATGGAGAGCTACAAACAACTTAACGCTGAGTTTGATATCCCACAATATCAATATCACCTGCCCCCTGCGACCTCCTTCCTGCGATTGCACCAGCCTGAACGGTTTGGTGATGACTTGAGCGCTATCCGCGCTACGGTGGTGGAGGCAAACACTACGCTGAAACCGGTCTCGGGTCTCGAAATCGGTCGTGGCGGGCTTGGAATTCGTGGCGTTGTGCCCGTGTTCTACGAAGGCCGGCATATTGGGGCGGTTGAATTCGGCCTAAACGTCAACGCCCCACTGTTCCAGAACCTGAAATCGGAATTGGGCGTAGACTGGCAGCTTTATCTCGAAAAAACTGCCGCTGAAGTAGCCACCTTCGAAAGCGCTACCGAAAGCATCACCGCACCAATCCCTGAGCTATTGCTGCAAACATCAACCCTCGCCACCCCGCTGCAGGCCCCCCAGGAAGCCTACCAGCAAGCGCTGCTTGGGAACCGCAGTATGAATCAGGTTGTCGTGGACGATCTCCGCTATGCGGTTATGACCGCGCCCCTGTACGATTACTCAGGACAAATTATCGGTGTACTGGAAATTGTCCTCGACCGTACTGATTTCATTCGAACCAATCAGACCAACCTGGTTATCTCCTTGCTCACCATTCTGTTGGTGTTCGGTCTCGCTGTCAGCCTGTATTCACTGGCGCTACGGCGAACACTCCAACCCATTCGTGCGCTGGTCGAAACCGCCGAAACAATTGCCAGCGGCGACCTGAACAAAACCGTTGAAATCAAAAGCGGCGATGAGTTCGAGGAATTGGGCAGTGTTTTCAATAAAATGACCGGCCAACTACGCGAATTCATCTTAAACCTGGAAAAACGGGTTCGTGAAAGAACGGCTGATATTGAACAAAGCAACGAACAACTCGCCAGGCGTTCTGAAGAGTTGAACATCCTGAATAAAAATATAGAGCGGCGCGCAAAGCAGTTGGAAACCATCTCCGAAGTTTCACAGGCGATTGCCTCGCTGGAAGAAACTGAAACCCTCCTGCCACGCATTACAAAGATCATCAGTGAAAAGTTTGGTTTTTACCATGTAGGTATCTTTTTGCTCGATGAAAGCCGTCAGTTTGCAATTTTAGTGGCCAGTAATAGCGAAGGCGGCCAGCGTATGCTAGCCCGCAACCATCGCCTGGAAGTCGGCAAGGTCGGTATCGTCGGTTATGTAACCGGGACAGGCAATCCGCGCATTGCGCTGGATACCGGCCAGGATGCGGTCTTCTTCAACAACCCCGACCTTCCAGAAACTCACTCAGAAATGGCCCTGCCGCTTAAATCGAGCCGTGGCGTCGTGGGCGCACTGGATGTTCAAAGCGTGCTACCCGAAGCCTTCACCGATGATGACTTACAAGTGTTGACTGTTCTCGCCAACCAGGTAAGCAGTGCCATTGAAAATGCGCGCGTATACGAAGCCACGCAAAAATCAATGGAAGAAGTTGCCACGATTTATCGCCAGTACATCCGCCAGGAATGGGACCGTCTCGCCAATCGCGAGGAAACCCTCGGCTACCGCTATACCATCACCGGGGCCAAACCAATCCTTGAGAAAAGCGCCAAGCCCCATCTTCCTGAAGCCACGGAACAAAAAAGCGATGAGGGCCTGCTGGAAGTTCCGATTAAGTTGCGCGACGAAACGATCGGCGTGCTCAACATCCGCACCCCCGGTAAACGTGACTGGCAAGAAGACGAAATTGCCATCGCACGCGCCGTTGCCGACCGCGTCGCCATCTCGGCTGAAAACGCCCGCCTCTTCGAGCAGACCATCGAGCGCGCCGAACGCGAGCGCAAAGTCTCTGAAATCACATCCCGCATCCGCAGCACCAACGACCCCAACGAAATGCTGACCATTGCGCTTAACGAAATTAAGCAGGCCCTAAAGGTCAAGGATGTAAAAATCGTTCCGTTCAACCCTGCCAAAGAGTTGGACCAGGATTAAGGAGTATTTGATGGCATACACGATCGCAATTTCCAATGAAAAGGGCGGCGTTGCCAAAACCACAACCACTTTTTCCCTCGGCGCGGCGCTGGCCGAAATGGGAAAACGTGTTTTACTGGTTGACCTTGATCCGCAGGGAAATCTTTCGCTGGCAAACGGCGTTGAAGCCGGTGAAACCAAGATTACATCGAGCGAGGTCCTGTTAGATGGAATCCATCTCAAGGAAGCCTTGCACACCACAGGCGTAGAACGGATGCAGATTGTCCCGTCCAGCGCGCGGCTTTTCGAAGTGGAACAGGTGCTCCCGTTGCGAACTAACTACGCTTTTACCTTCAAAAACGCGTTGAACGCCAAGGAATTTGGCTTCGACTATGTTTTACTGGATTGCCCACCCTCAATGGGTGCCCTGACAAATAACGCATTAACAGCCGCTGATTTACTGGTCATTCCGACCCAGGCTGAATATTTCTCGGCATATGCCCTGCGCGACATGATGACATTGATTCGCCGCATTCGCAAAGAGTCAAACCCCAAGCTGGCCTACCGCATCTTAATCACCCTGCTCGACCAGCGCAACCGCTCGCACCGTACCATCCGCGAGCAACTGCAACAAACCTTTGGCTCTGGCCTTTTTGAAACCGTGATCGAAGTAGACACGCGGTTACGAGAAAGCCCAATCGTCGGCATGCCGATTACACAATACCGCCCCAACAGCCGTGGGTCACAACAATATCGGGTACTGGCACAGGAGTTATTGGATTATGTCCAACAACAAAAAGATTCGCAACCGGCTTGATAAGCTGTTTTCTGAGATAAAAGATACCGAGCACCTGGAACCTGCGCCGGAAAGCAAAAACGACAAGCGGGCAGTTGTTTCTACGCCTGCTCCAGTTAAGGCTGGCATTTTTGCACCCGCCCCTGCCACGACTCGTTCAGATTCAAATGTGACTTATGCCGACCCCGGGCCACTCTCTTCATCCATGTTGTCCATTCCATTCCAGGCCGGGGATGAGTGGAACCTGATTCAGATGGAGGGCGCTGAAACCATCGACCTGGCAGAAGAAGACCAGGCGTTGGTGCGTCAAATCGCAGACCAACTTGGCCTGGCGCTCCAAAACGCCAAACTTTTCCAGGCTACACAACAGGCAGCCGAAAAAATGGCCGCCGTTGCCGAAATCACATCCAGCATTTCCACCATGCTCGACCCGCAAGCGCTGTTACAGGCGGCGGTGGACATGATCCAAAACCAGTTTGGCCTTTACCACGCCCACATCTTCCTCGTCTCCGATGAAGGTCTTGCACTGAATATCCGTGCCTGCGGCTGGGAAGAAGGCGATCCTCGCCAGGGAACACATGGCGACCTGGCGATTGACATTGCCACCTCGCCCACGCTGGTAGCCAGGGCGGCGCGCGAAAAAGAAACCATTGTTGTCAATGACACAAGCAGCGACCCAAACTGGATTCCCAACCCAATCTTGCCCGATATTCGCGCCGAAATGGCTGTGCCCGTCATATCGGGTGAACAATTAATTGGCGTGCTCAACGTGCACGCGCGCGAGGTAGATTTCTTCAGCGAGTCAGAAGCCTCCATTATGACCACGCTGGCGGCACAAATCGGTGGTGCGATCCAAAATGCTTTCCTGGTGCGCGCCGTACAAAAGACAGCGGATGAAGTCTCAATCGTCAATACCGTTGTGAGTGAAGCCGCGTCCAGCCTCGATCTATCCCGCTCGCTCAATAGTATCATCCGCCAAATGGCCTCCGCGCTTTCACTGGCCGATGTTAGCGTGGCCCTGACCCAAACCGACGGTAAGCTTCGCACCGTGGCGGAGTTGCTTTCGGAACACGATGGTTTCAGCGCTGTAGACACCGAAATCCCGGTCGATGCCCCCGTCGTTCAAAAAGTGTTGCAAAATCGGCAAACGCTCGTCCTGGAAGAACCGCAAAGCAAATCGCTGCCGCTTGCCATACAACAGGTTGTCAAGATTCGCGATACCCAGACCCTGATCTTGCTGCCAATTTTTGCGCAAGAACAGGCCATTGGTTTGATGACGCTGCACGTCAACCAGGCCGGGCGCAAAGTGACCAAAGATGAGCTGCGCCTGGCAGAGACCATCGTAACCCAGGCATCCATCGCCATCCAAAATGCCCGCCTGTACCAAACCGAGCAATACCGCCGTCGCGTTGCAGATACCCTGAGTGAAACGGCCCGCCAGCTTTCGGCCCAGACAGAAACCATTGGTATCGCCGAGACCGTGTACCGGTACGCCGGACAACTCATCGATGTCACCAATTTCTTTATCGGCCTTTACCAAAAAGATCGGGATGAACTCTACTTCCCGACTATGGTGCTCGATAACCAAAAGCGACAGCCCTACTACGACGCAGTGGGAAACGGCCTGACCCGACACGTCATCAACACGGGCAAGCCGCTTTTGATCCCAGAAAAAGTTGCCGAACGCACAATCGAACTGGGACTGGAAAAAGTCCTGATCGGCAGTGGCGCTCCCAGCCAGAGCTGGTTGGGCGTCCCCATGAATATCGGTAACACGGTATTGGGCGTAGTGGTGGTTCAAAGCGACACCACCCCCAACCTGTACGGCGAACAAGACCTGAACATCCTGGTCGCTTTTGCAAACCAGGCCGCCATCGCTTTCCAAAACGCGAATTCCTTCCAGCAGACCCAGCGCCAGAACCGTGACCTGTCTGCGCTCAATGACCTGTCGCGGGCGCTGTCGCTACAACTGACCCCCACCCAGATCGCCGAGCGCACATACGAATTCGCATCGCAAATCATCGACTGCACCAACTTCTTTTTTGCCTTCTTTGAGCCGGAAACCGAAGAAATCAGTTTCCCGGTCTTCTACGAACACAAAAAACGCATGCCGTCCCCCAATTCTCGCAAGCTGGGGAAAGGAATGACAGATTATGTCATTCGGACAAAACAGCCGCTGCTGATTAACGGGGACATGAGCAACGAACAGAAAAAGCTCGGGATCGAGACAATTGTCGTCGGTTCGGATGCGATGGCTGTCTCGTGGCTGGGCGCGCCACTGGTCGTTGGCGAAACGGTCATTGGCGTCATTGCAGTCCAGAGCTTCACCACGATCAATCTGTATACCGACCGTGAACGCGACGTGCTCAGCGCAATCGCCTCACAGGTGGCAATTGCCATCCAGAACACGCGCCTGTTCGAAAACACGCAAAAATCACTCAGCGACCTGGAATTGATCAACCGCCTGACCTCGGCCGTCAGCGGCTCGCTAGACATGACCTCCAGTTTGCAGCTCATCGCCGAGGAACTCCAGCGCGCCTTTAACATTGGTCATGTGGGGATCACCCTGTTCAACCAACAACGCACCCACCTGGTGTTGACAGCCGATGCCCCCTTGCCGACGAACGGAAAAACGGACATTGGCGCGCTACTGCCGCTCACCGGCAACAAACCCACCGAACAAGTCATCGAAACCAAAAAGCCACTTTTCATCTATGATGTGCTCAACAATCCGTTGATGAAGCCGATCTACGAATTGATGAAACGGCGTGGCACCCAAAACATGATGATCTTCCCGCTGCTCTCGGGCAACGAAGTGGTGGGAACCGTAGGTTTCGATACGTTCTCACTCGAACGCACCTTCTCGGATAGCGAAGTCCGCCTGGTTGAAACCATCTTGTTCCAGGTGGCAAGCGCCATCCGCAACTCACAACTGTTTGCCCAAACCCAGGCATCAGAAGAAGCGCTGCGCCGCCAGAACGAATACCTGGCAACCGCCACCGAGGTTGGGCGTCTTATCACCTCCACGCTTGATATGGCCGCCCTGTTTAGCCGCACCGTCGAGCTCATCAAGTCGCGCTTTGGGTACTACCACGTCGCCATTTTCACCGTTGAAGAAAGCGGGTTCAACGCCGTTTTGCGCGAAGGGACAGGCTCGGCGGGCGAGGAAATGAAGAACCGCCAGCATTCGCTCCCGGTGGGGTCAAAATCGGTCATAGGAACGGTAACGCAGACAGCGACCACCGTTATCATCAACAATACCGCCATCGACCCAATCCACAAGACCAACCCGCTGCTTCCAGACACCCGCGCCGAAGCCGGAATCCCGCTCAAGATTGGGACCCGTATCCTTGGCGCGCTAGACATCCAGGCGACTGAAATCAACGCCTTCCAGCGCGGTGACATCGCCGTGTTGGAAACCCTCGCCGACCAGATTGCGGTTGCCATCGACAACGCGCGTTCTTACGACCTGGCACAAAAAGCGGTGGCCGAAATGCGTGAAATTGACCGCATCAAGAGCCAGTTCCTCGCCAACATGTCGCACGAATTACGCACCCCGCTCAATTCGATCATCGGTTTTTCACGCGTGATTTTGAAGGGTATCGACGGGCCCATCACCGAACAGCAACAGCAAGACCTGAGCGCCATTTACAACTCCGGCCAGCATTTGCTGGGCCTGATTAACGACATCCTCGACCTTTCCAAGATTGAAGCCGGAAAGATGGAACTCGCGGTGGAAGAACTCAACATTGGCGAAACCATCAATAGCGTTATGTCCACGGCTGTTGGGCTGGTCAAAGACAAACCAATCAAGCTCAAACAAGATATCGCCGGTGATCTGCCAACGGTCCGCGCCGACCCGATGCGTATTCGCCAGGTGTTGCTCAACCTGATCTCGAATGCTTCGAAATTCACCGAGGAAGGTTCCATCACCGTCAACGCCAACGTGCATGTGGCATCCAATGGGCAGCATGAGATCATGGTCAGCGTAACCGACACCGGCCCCGGTATCTCGCCCGAAGACCAGAAAAAACTCTTCCAGGCCTTCTCCCAGGTTGATTCTTCGGCCACCCGTAAGACGGGCGGCACCGGCCTGGGGCTTTCGATCAGCCACAGATTGGTGCAAATGCATGGCGGCAAAATTGGCGTCCACAGCACCACCGGGAAAGGCAGCACTTTCTACTTTACCATTCCTCTCTATCACCAGCCTGCGATTGACCGCAACAACGGCGAAGGCCGCTTGATCCTGTGCATCGATGATGATGTACAAATTGTCAGCCTGTATGAGCGCTATCTCAGACCGCAAGGATACCGCGTCATGCAAGTCGCCAACCCACTGGCAGCCAAAGACACCGTCAAACAGTTGAAACCCTATGCCGTCACGCTCGACATCATGATGCCTGAGATGGATGGCTGGTCTGTACTGGAACAGATTAAATCGGACCCGGAAACACGCAATACCCCGATCATCGTCTGCAGCATTGTCGAAGAAGAAGAAAGAGGCTTTAGCCTGGGCGCGGCCGATTATCTGGTCAAACCCATTATGGAGGAAGACCTGCTTAGCGCTCTTAACCGCCTAAACGGTGATGGCAGCATCAAGGAAGTCTTAATCATCGACGATACCCCGGCCGACTTGCGCCTGATGGAAAAAATTGTCAAGGAACATGGCCCGTACCGCGTCAGCCTGGCCGATAACGGCGATCTTGGCTGGCAAATGATCATCGACAACCAGCCTCACGCTGTGATTCTGGACCTTTTTATGCCCGGTCTGGATGGTTTTTCTATCCTGGAACGCTTGCGCACAAACCCCGAATTGCGCGACCTGCCCGTTATTGTTGTCAGCGGGGTCGACCTAAACCCGGAACAGAAAAAACAACTCGATAATCTGGGCAAACATCTCCTTCAAAAAGGGATGTTGAATGAAAACGAACTCTTTGCAACGCTTGAAAAAGCGCTCAAGAGATTGGAAGCAAGTTAGTCATCAGGAGACTGTAATGCCATTTGTAATCCGCTGTATGGATTGCGGGCACGAAACCCCGTATCACCCATTGACCGTGAACTGCCCCAACTGCCACAGCCAGTGGCGTGAAGCTGTATACGACTATGAAGAAGTTGCCCGCACCTTACCGGCCGCGCTGGAACATCGCTCGTTTGACCTGTGGCGCTATCGCGAGGTGCTCCCGGTACGCAAACCAAACCCCGACCTACGCATGGGCGAAGGCGGCACCCCATTAATTCGCGCCGTCAATATGGGCATGATGCTTGGGTGCCCCAATATTTACATCAAAGATGAACGCCAGGGACCAACCGCGTCTTTTAAGGACCGCCAGGCCGCCCTGACGATTGCCGCGCTCAAAGAAGCCGGAATTACCGAACTGGTAGCCGCTTCAACCGGGAACGTCGCCATTGCGTATTCGGCATACGCTGCCCGCGCCGGAATCAAGCTGTGGGCGTTTGTCACCAGCCTGGTCCCGGCCGTCAAAATGCGTGAAATTGCCCTTTATGGCAGCCAAGTGGTCAAAGTCACCGGCTCTTATGACCAGGTTAAGCAAATTGCGGCTGAATTTGCCCAACAACGCGGCCTGTATCACGACATGGGAACCCGCACCATCACTTCGGTCGAGGGGATGAAAACCATCGCATACGAAGTGGCCGAACAACTGACCGATTCCCTTGGGCCTCCCGAAAACAGCCAAAAGCGTTGGCGCACCCCCGATTGGTACATCCAGGCCGTCAGCGGTGGGCTGGGACCCGTGGGCGTTGCCAAAGGCTTCAGGGAAATGCAAAAAATGGGCTTTGTAGACAAAATCCCGGGCGTAATCGCCATCCAGGCCGCAGGTTGCGCCCCCATGGTCCATGCCTGGGAAAACGACCTGGACGAAGCGCTCTCGGTCACCAATCCAAAGACCCATATCGAAACCCTGGCCACAGGCACCCCCGGCCGCTCTTACAAACTGCTGCGCAAAGAAATGAAAGAGCATCGCGGCCTGTTTGAAAGCGTAACCGACGAGGAAGCCTTCCGCGCTATGCACATCTTGGCCAAAATGGAAGGTATCTCGGCCGAACCGGCCTCTGCTGCGGCCTTTGCCGGTTTGTTTAAACTGGTCCGCGCCGGGATCATCAAACCCACCGACGTGGTCGTGGTCAACTGCACAGGTCACACCCTACCGGCTGAACCGTTGGTGCTCGGCTCGGGCTGGGCGCGCAACGTCGTCCTGCCCCAGGAAGAGCAAGCCACCCAACAGCAAGAAGAAGAAGGCCTGCTGGCCGCCCTCAGCCGAGTTGCCCCCGACCGTTTCCCGCGCATCGCCATTGTCGACGATACCGCCGACGCCCGCCGCCTGGTGCGACGCATCCTGCAATCGCAAGGGGATTTCACCATCTTTGAAGCCTCCACCGGACGCGAAGGGCTCGAGCTGGCCAACCGCGAACACCCCGACCTGCTGATCCTCGACCTGATGATGCCCGAAATGGATGGTTTTGCCGTGCTCGATGCGCTAAAATCTAACCCCAATACGGCCCAAATTCCGGTCATCGTATCAACGGCCAAAGAATTGACTACAGAAGAAAAAATGCGCCTGCAGGGGCAAATCCAAACCTTAATGCAAAAAGGCGATTTTTTAAGCGACGAATTTTTAGAGGAAGTCAAAGCCCTGTTACGTTAAAATCATTCCGTCCAGACAACCGGGCAAACCCGTTCCCCGGATTAATATGCTCTGGCATTGTTTCGCACAACTGGCGAGACTAGAATGAAAACATGTCTGCGCAGGTACACATTAACGGGATAAGAGAAAGGATAAACATGGCTGCCACAAAGCGGCAGGGCATGGGGATACTTGCGGCCCTGTCATCTGCGGCCTTTTTAGGCTTTGCACCGGTATTTGGCCGTTCCGCCATCCTTGGAGGGTTTTCCCCCCTGGCTGTCGTTGCCCTGCGCACCGGAAGCGCCGCCCTGCTGATGCTCATCCTGATGGCAATCTTCAAACGCAAATTCTTATATATCTTTCCGGTCGGGTTATTAGGCTGCTTCATGGCAGGAGCCATTAATGGATTTGGTTCGCTGCTTTATTACCTGGCCCTCGGTTCCCTCCCCGCCAGTCTCGGGCAGCTACTATACGCACTCTATCCGCTTTTTGTAGCGGTTTTTTCTATTCTGGACAAACAACCTGTCAGCCGCCTGACCCTGATTCGCGTGGGTGTGGCAGCAGTGGCTGTCTTCCTGCTCACCAATGCCGAAGGTAACGGTGCGCCGCTCAAAGCGGTACTCATGATGATGGGCGCAGCGGTCTTGTACGCGCTGCATATCCCGATCAACCAGCGTGTCTTGTATGAAATTCCGGCCCCCACCGTTACGGTCTACACCCTGCTGGCGATGAGTTCGGTTACCGTGCCGTTTTACCTGCTTTTTGACCGCAGCCTGCCCCCGGCAGGAACCTCGTGGTGGCCAATAGCCTTGCTGACACTGGTCACGTTCGCCTCGCGCATCACCCTGTTCCTGGGCATCAAAAACCTGGGTGGATTACAGGCTGCCATCCTGGGGCTGGCCGAATTATTCATTACAATCATCCTCAGTCATTACCTGTTACACGAGACTCTCAGCACCTTGCAGATGATTGGCGCGGGCGTGCTGGGGATTAGCCTGCTGCTGGTGGCGCTCGAAAAACAAGACCCAACCCGGCGGCGGCCAAAAGGTGGCTGGCTGGCCTGGATCCACCCGCCAGAGATCAAACCCTGGAGCCTGCAAGATTAAATAAAAACAAGACGCGACAAATTTCGTCGCGTCTTGTTTTTATTTCAGGGAGAGTCAGGCTTCCGCTTCAAAAACGTACCCGGTTCCACGCACACTGACAATGCGCTCATAAAGAGTGGGAAAAGGCGAAAGTTTGTGGCGCAAGCGGCTCACCAACGGGCGCAAAATCTCCTGCGCTTCGCGTTGCGAAACATCGTAACCCTGCACCAACAACACCAATTCACGGTGCGAAAAGACTTTGGCGGTATTTTCCAAAAAGACCTTCAACAGGTGGCCTTCAGCCGGAGTGAGAGTCTCTTCATTGTTGTTGAGCGTAACCGTCCGGCGCATCAAATCGACCTCGGTGCCGTCAGATGTGACGTAAACCATCACCTCAGGGCCTTTCTGTTCCTTCTTGCTCAGGCGCACCTGACGACGCTCCAGCCCCCGCTTGACGCTTTCCAAAATCTGGTGCGGCGAAGCGGGTTTGAGCAGGTAATCATGGACACGCTGACGCAACGCTTCAACCGCCGATTCCATCGAGCCAAAAGCGGTGAGCAGGATGATCTCCGTATCAGGCGATAACTGGTTGACCACCTGCACCACATCCAAGCCGTTCATCCCCGGCATCTTCAAGTCCAGAACGATCAGGTCGACCGCGTAATGACGAATGTGTTCGACGGCTAATTCGCCATTGGCGACGGCGGTAACATTGTATCCTTCCAGCTTGATGATGTCGCTCAACGACTGGCGGGCAATCGGTTCATCATCGACGATAAGAATATTGCTTTTCATGATACGTTCTCCCTTTGTTGGCTGATTGGAAGCATAACGCGGAAACAGGCGCCTGGCTTGCGGTCCGCCAGCAAGTCCAGCCGCCCCCCGTGTGCTGTGATGATATCGTAACTGACAGAAAGCCCCAGCCCGGTGCCGCTCCCTTTGGTGCTGACAAAAGGCTCAAAGATGTTGGCCTGCACTTCAGGGGGGACCCCCGGGCCGCTATCCTGAAAAAGGATTTCCACCATTTTTCGTTTTTGGGTGATGCTAATCCACAAATCGCCGCCCGCAGGCATGGCATCAAACGCGTTTAGCACCAGGTTAATAAATACCTGCTCAATCTGGTTGCTAATGGCCATAATGCTGGGAAGTTTGGCCGGCCAGGCCGTGCTGACGCGAATACTTCGCTCGCGTAACTGCTGGCTAAGCAAATTGACCACATGCTCCAACAGATCCAGTACCTGGACAGGCTTAAACTCGGCGCTGGGGCGGTAAAAATCAAGCATACGCTGGACGGTAGTCATCAGGCGATCCAGTTCCTGGCGCGTCATGTCCATATATTTTTGACGCATCTCGGGCGGAACATCGTCGCGGGTGGCAAGGTGGAAGCAATTACGCACTCCTTGCAGCGGATTATTAATCTCATGCGCAATCGACGCTGTCAGGCGACCGGCGGCAGCCAGCTTCTCAGCCTGAACCAGGGCCTGTTGCGATTCCTCGACCCGGCGAACATACGCCCGCAATTCTTCATACAAGCGGGCATTTTCCATTGCGATGGTGGCCTGGCGAGCCAGGATCAGGAATTTTTCAAGGTCGGCTTCGCGGAAAACCGGTTCCCCGGCATCACGGGCCACAAAAATGACCGTGGACAGGTTGGTGAGCGAGGTGGGCACACACATCATGGCACTTAACTGAAGCTGGTACAGGTCGCGTTTCACACGCGCATCGCCCAACACGCCCCACACTGGTTCGCCCTGCGCCGCGGCTCGGGCCACAGCATTCCCATTTTCGCTGGCCTGGCCGTCAGGAAGGCGCTTCCCGCGTCCGGCAATCAGGGCCAGGGTGTTATCTTTCTCGCTGTACTGGTAAAAACCAACATTGGAACAGCGCAGCTGCGTCGAAACCACCTCCAGAATCAGGTCTAGCAGTTGTTCTGGACGAGTTTCAGAGAGTAGCGTCTCGGTGACGCTAAAGAGCGGGCGCAGCGCCTTGACCTGGGCCGCATCCTGTTTTTGCTGGCTGTCGCTCAGGGCCTGTTCAACCGCCTGGATCAGTTCATCTTTTTCAAATGGCTTCAAGATTAAACCATCGACCCCGCGCCGCAAGGCCTGGATCGCCGTTTCAACCGTCCCGAAGCCAGTCATTGCCAGGATAGCCATCTCACCCTGGAACTCACGCGTGCGCTGGACAACATCGAACCCGCTGACTTCAGGCATACGAATATCGACCAATAACAAGTCGAAGCGTTCTTTGCGCAAAATCTCAAGAGCCAGCTTTGGGTCAGTGAATGCCTGAACGCTATAACCAGCCTTTTTGAGCAGTCGCTCGCAAAGCAAGGTAATTCCAGGTTCGTCATCGATGACCAGAATACGTGAAGATGTCAAACCATTTCCTCCAAAGGCAGCCAGACGGTGAAAGCAGAGCCAACATTCACCTGGCTTTCAACTTCGATCATACCCCCATGATCTGTAACGATTCCATAGGTCACAGAAAGCCCCAAACCAGTTCCCCCTCGATCGCCGCGGGTGGTAAAAAAGGGCTCAAAGATGCGCTGTAAATTCTGTTCGGAGATGCCAATGCCGGTGTCACGGACCGTCAGGGTCACCCACTGGCGGTTATAACGCGGCAAAGCACAGGTTTCAACCACCAGCTGGCCACCATCAGGCATGGCATAAATGGCATTGTTGACCAGGTTGATGACCACTTGCTTGATCTGGTTACGGTCAACCAGCGCCCAGGGCAGGGATGCATCCATGTGAATTGCGGTTTGGACATTGTTGGTATGCATCAGGTGCTTGGTCAGGAGCAAAACATCATCAACAATCTCGTTGATATCTGCCTTTACGCGATTGGTTTCGCCCTGGCGGGCAAAATCGAGCAGGCGGCGCACCACCGTCCGCGCCCGGCGCGCCTCCTTGAGCACCAGGTCCAGATCGGCCCGCACTTCCGACTCAACGGGCAGTTCTTCCAATGCCAGTTCAGTAAAACCCACCACCGTGGTCAATGGATTATTCAACTCATGCGCCACCCCGGCGGCCATTTCGCCCACTGCGGCCAGTTTGGCCGCCTGGATCAAACGCGCTTCGGCTTCACGTTGGGCGCTGATGCGCGCCTGAAGCTCTTGCTGAGTCTGCTGTAATTCGATGACCGTCTGTTGCAAAAGACCCACTTCGCCAGGCGTTGGCGCGGGCGGCAGTGACTCGCAAAAGGTAGCCAGTTTCCAGATGCGTTGGTGGTAGGCGCTCAAATCACTCCCCACCCCCACAATTACCAGCGTCATCACCCCGGCCGGGAAAGCATACAACCGGCTGCACTCCAGCCCATCACTGGCAGAAACCAGCCGGGAACGTGGTCGACCGCCAGCCAGGGTGCCGCCCAACCAGGCAGCCGAAGCAGGTTCATTCAGTAAGCGATTCAGCGAAGTACGGCGGGGTTTGGTCAGACGATAGGCGTCGCCCGGTTTCCACAAGTCGGCGTCGCGAAAAACAAATACCGCCCAACACGATTCTGTGAGAACACAGGCTTCTTTGAGACGCTGTTCTTGCGATTGTTCCGCCATGCTTAGATTATACATAAGATATGCGCAATTTGATGCGCTTTTGGGGATGGTAAAATAGTCCTCGTAATGATGTTTTAATGATTGAGACAAAACCCAAGGTGAAAAAATGAAAGAATTGATCGTCGTTGGCGGCGGATTGGCCGGAAGCGAAGCCGCCTGGCAGGCTGCCCAACGTGGCATAAAGGTAAAACTGTTTGAAATGAGACCGGTCGTGGCGACAGGCGCGCACGTTACCGAAAATTTGGGCGAACTGGTTTGTTCTAATTCTCTCGGATCGAACCTACCCGACCGCGCCTCGGGCGTCTTAAAGACCGAACTGCGCCGATTAGGTTCGCTGCTGCTCGAAATCGCCGAAGAAACCGCCATCCCGGCCGGGGCTGCCCTGGCGGTAGATCGGGAAGGGTTCGCCGCCCGCATCACCGAACGCATTAGCGCCCACCCCAACATCGAACTCATTCGGCAAGAAATCACCGAAATCCCCGCCGGGCCAGCCATCATCGCCTCCGGGCCGCTCACCTCTACCCGGCTCTCGCAATCAATCGCCCGCTTTAGCGGCGAAGAACACCTTTACTTCTTTGACGCCATCTCGCCGATTGTCGAAGTAGCCTCAATCGACATGACCATCGCTTACCGCGCCTCACGCTGGGATGCAGACGGCCAGAACGATGGGGATTACATCAACTGTCCCTTTCACCTGCGCAGCGATTACCTCGCTTTTGTAGAAGCCTTGCGCAACGCCGAACGCATCCGCCTGCACGACTTCGAAAAAGTGATGGAAGAAGGCGTCAAGGCCGGGGCAGACCATTTTTTTGAAGGCTGCCTGCCAGTTGAAATCATCGCCGCCCGTGGCGATAAAGCCCTGGCCTATGGACCGATGCGCCCGGTCGGGTTACCAGACCCGCGTGTGCCTCGCCCACCGTATGCCGTTGTCCAGTTACGGCAGGATAACCTGGCCGGTAACCTGTACAACATGGTCGGTTTCCAAACCAACCTGACCTTCCCCGAGCAGCGGCGGGTGCTGCGCATGATTCCGGGCTTGCAAAATGCCGAGTTCGTGCGTTACGGGCAAATGCACCGCAACACCTTCATCGCCTCGCCGCGCCTGCTACAACCCACCCTGCAAGCCAACAACCGCCCCGACCTGTTCTTTGCCGGGCAGATTACCGGCGTAGAAGGCTATATGGGCAACATTGCCACCGGCCTGATTGCCGGGATAAACGCCGCCCGCCTGCTGCAAAATGAAGCCCCGCTTGAATTACCCCGCGACACGATGATTGGCGCCCTATGCTGGTACGTCACCCATGCAGAGATGAAAACCTTCCAGCCAATGAAAGCCAATTTCGGCATCTTGCCGCCGCTCACCCATGAAGCCCGCGGGAAACGCGAACGAGCGCTGGCACACGCCGAAGCCGCCACCCGCGCCATGGACTCTTTTCTCGACCTATGCAAAATCGCCGCCTAATTCTGACCCTGTTACTTGTTGTCTCGCTGGTGGCCGTGGCAGCCCTGGCCTGGTATTTCTGGCCCGCCCCGGCCCCAAAAGTATTCGATGGCGCGCGCGCCTATCGTGATGTCATTGCCCAGGTTGAGTTTGGGCCGAGAATACCGGGGACCCCAGGCCATGCCCGGGCCATCGAATATATCCAGGCGGAACTGGCCGCCGCAGGTTGGACCAGCCGCGTGGTCGCTGGAGAAGCCAAAGGACAAAAAGTCAAAAATATCGCCGCCACCCGAGGCTCACAACCGCCTGTTTTGTTGCTTGGGGCACACTACGACTCGCGCATTTATGCCGATCACGACCCCAATAGCGCCAACTGGACCCAACCCGTGCCTGGCGCAAACGACGGCGGTTCGGGTGTGGCCGTATTGCTGGAGTTGGCGCGTACCCTGCCCGAAGATTCACTCGCGGTAGAATTGGTCTTTTTTGACGCTGAAGACAATGGCCGCATCGCCGGTTGGGATTGGATCCTCGGCTCGACAGCTTACGCCGCCGCGATGCAATCGACCCCCGAAGCCGTCATCGTGGTTGACATGATCGGGGATGCCGACCTGAACATCTACATGGAACAAAATTCAGATCCCGAGTTGACTCGCCAGATTTGGGAAACAGCACAAAGCCTGGGCTACGAAGATTTCTTTATCCCGCAATACAAGTTCAGGGTCCTGGATGACCACTTGCCTTTCCTCGAAAAAGGCTTGCGGGCGGTAGACATCATCGACCTGGATTATGCCTACTGGCACACCATTCAAGATACCCCCGATAAAGTTTCTGAAAAAAGCCTGGAAATGGTCGGCAAAACCCTGCTGGAATGGATTCGGCGTTATCGCGAGTTAAATCCTTAACAATTTGTAATGGGTTGAAAATCTTCAAATTAGCGGGGATATGCTAAAGTTATGGCATGAGTGTCGAGGAGATTTTTACACGCATTCGCCCTGCCCTGCACAAACGCGCCGCCAGCACCCTGGCGCGCGGAACCGGTGTGCGCGAAAACTTCCAGGGGGAATTGACCCGCTTTTTTGATTTGCTACAACAAGCCATCGTTTCGGGCGATTCGAGCTGGATGGATGCCCTGCTATACGAGTGGGCCACCACCCGCACCAGTACCGACCTGCAAGGCGGCGAACGCAACGTTACGGCGCTTATCAACCAGATAATCACGCTCTCCTATGATGTTGCCCGCGAGAACCTGGACGATGCCGAGGCGCTCGACCTGATTAGTGTTCTCATGCCGGTTTACCTGCACTGCATCGAACAAGTGACCCATTTCGAGAACGAAAGCCGGGTTGCTTACCTGTCCAACGAGTTGGATAACCTGCAAAAAAAGATCGAACGGCTCGACAAAAGCAAATCGAACTTTGTTTCGGTGGCCGCCCACGAACTCAAGACCCCGTTGACATTGATCGAAGGCTACGCTGCCATGATCGGCGACCTGACCCCGCAGGAGTTGGAACAAATCCACACGCTTGTGCAGGGCGTCCACAACGGCATTCGCCGCCTGCGCGTGATGGTTGACGATATGCTGGACGTTTCGCTGATCGACAACAACCTTCTGGCGCTCAATTTCCAACCCGTCTGGTTGAACCGCATCCTGAAACTCATCAAAGCCGAATTGCAGGGCACCATCACCGACCGCAACCAAACCCTGGACCTACGCCCCTTCCCCGGTTCGGATGAATTAATCTTTGCCGACCCGGAGCGGCTGTACCAGGCCGTCAAAAACGTTGTCAGTAATGCCATCAAATACACACCCGATGGCGGCACCATCACGGTAGACGGTCGCGTCCTGACCGGGTTTGTGGAAATGACGGTGCAAGACACCGGCATTGGCATCTCGGCGGAAAACCTGGATGTCATCTTCGAAAAATTTGGTCAGTTGGGCAATGTCTCACTGCACTCAAGCGGCAAAACCAAGTTTAAGGGAGGCGGGCCCGGCCTGGGGCTGCCCATTTCCAAGGGCATCATCGAGGCCCACGGTGGAACAATCTGGGTAGAATCCCCCGGGTATGACGAAAATGCCTGCCCGGGCGCAACCTTCCACATCCTGCTGCCGCTGCGCTCGCAACCCAATGACCCCAACCTGGCCAGGCTTTTTGGCGCACAACGACACGCCAACAGAGATGAGTAACGATTGTGGTATGATTAAACCGGTGGGCGCAACCCCACCGGTGATTTTTTTATAGACTGGAGAGCAGGCATGGTTTGGTAGGATGTTTGAAGAACAGAATGAAGACCGGCAAGTATCACTTGCATCTATGGCCGGGCGGGAATTTTTTCCCGCAGTACTTTGATTGATATTGAAAGAACCCTACAAACCTATGGCTAAACGTACCCCCTTCAACACCGTCCCACCCCGTGAACGCGCATTTCTCGTGGGGGTGGAGCTCTACCAAGAAAAAAACCTGCTTTCGCTCGATGACTCACTGGCAGAACTGGCCCTGCTGGCAGATACTGCTGGACTGGAAGTTGTTGGCGAAACCACGCAGAAACTCGACCGTCCCAACCCCGAAACCTACATCGGCTCTGGCAAATTGGAAGAACTCCAGGCGCTGGCCGAAGAAACCCTCTCCAATGTGGTGGTCTTCGACAGTGAACTGAATCCGCGCCACCAGCGCGAACTTGAAAAAGCGCTGGGCGAAAAAGTGCGCATCCTAGACCGCACCGCGCTCATTCTCGACATCTTTGCCCAGCACGCCAGCACGGCCGAAGGCATCTTGCAGGTGGAACTGGCCCAATACGAATACTTCCTGCCGCGCCTGACCCGTCAATGGACCCATCTCGCCCGCCAGGGCGGCGGCGGTGGCGGACGCAGCGGCGGCGTAGGCGGCGTAGGTCTGCGCGGCCCCGGCGAAACCCAGTTGGAAGTAGACCGCCGTCAGATTCACAACAAGATTGCGCATCTTAAAAAAGAACTTGAAAAAGTGCGCGCCCACCGCGAGCGTTACCGCGCCCAGCGTAAACGCAGCCAGATCCCCACAGTGGCCCTGGTGGGATACACCAACGCTGGTAAATCGACCCTGCTCAACCGGATTGCCAAAGCGGATGTCTATGCTGCCGACCAACTCTTCGCCACCCTCGACCCCACCACCCGGCGCGTAGACCTGCCCGGCGGCGACACGGCCCTCTTCACAGATACCGTCGGTTTCATCCAAAAACTGCCTACCACGCTGGTGGCGGCTTTCCGCGCAACACTGGAAGAGATCGCCGAAGCTGACCTGCTCCTGCATGTGGTCGACATTTCACACCCCAATGCCCTGGCCCAGTTCCAGGCCGTACAACAAACCCTCGACGAGATTGGCGCGCAGCATATTCCGGTCATTACCGCCCTCAACAAAGTGGACCGTCTGAAAGACCCCGAAGCCGCCCGCGCCGTGCTGCAAAACTACCCGCAGTCTGTCGCGCTTTCGGCCATGAAGGGTACCGGCGTCAGCGACCTGGTGGCCAAAATCAAATCTGAATTGTACGAAACCTTCACCCCGCTGCAAATCTGGCTGCCCTACCAGGAAGGCCAGCTCATCTCCATGTTCCACCAGGCGGGTCAAATTGAGCGCATCGAGCACGGGCGCGGCGGCGTGTTGATGGCCGGGAAAATTCCCGGACGCCTGGTCGCCCAGTTTAACGAATGGAAAGCGGCGCACCCGCCAAAAGAACAAGCGGAGGAAGCTATATGATCAAATGGTTCTCCAAGTTTCTCGACGAAACTTCAGAATTCCTGGCCCATCGCAAAGGCTTGCTGCCCCTGATTGGGATCGCCTTGATCCTGCTTAACCTGTTGACGGTGAGCTTGTTCCCCTCCGACTTGTTCCTGGTACGAACCAACCTTTTAATGCATCTGGGACTGGTAGTGGCGCTCTTCGGGCTGATGCTGGCCTGGGCGCTGTAACCCGCCCCGCACAAACCAAAACCCATCTCACAGGAGTGAATCCATGACAACCCCACCCCGCTGGGACCTGACCAACGTTTTCCCCTCGCTCGAATCGGCTGAATTTGAAGGCGCAACGCTTGCCATCAAGAAAAACCTCGACGACCTGGATGACTACTTTGTTGAGTGTATCCGCAAGTTGGATGTCAACTCGCCTGCCGCAGAGATCGCCGCCGTGCTGGGCGAGACGGTGGAGCGCTTCAATACCCTGTACGTGCTCTCTGGCACAATGGGCGCTTACATCCAATCCTTTGTCACCACCGATTCGCATAACACGGTGGCCATGAAGAAAATGTCTGAGTTCCAGCAGACGATGGTCAAGATGCAGAACCTGGGCACCCAGTTCCAGGCCTGGGTTGGGCGAATCGCGCCCGTGTTAGACCAGGCCATTGCGCTCAACCCGGTTGCCGCGGCACATGCCTTCAACCTAAAAGAAGCCGCCCAACAGTCAAAATACCTGATGAGTGAGACTGAAGAAGCCCTGGCCGCCGAACTCAGCCTGAGCGGAACCAATGCCTGGACCAAACTACAAGGCACAGTCACTTCGCAAATGACAGTTGAATTTGAAATGGACGGGCAGTTGCAGAAAATGCCCATGCCGGCGCTCATCAACCTGCGCTCGCATCCCGATGCCGACGTGCGCCGCCGCGCCTTTGAAGCCGAAAACAAGGCCTGGGACTCGGTCCGTGAGACACTGGCCGCCTGCATGAACGGTGTCAAGGGCACAGTCAACACACTTAACAAGCGCCGCAACCGCGAGGATGCCGTCCACAGCGCCATCGATATGGCCCGCATCGACCGGCCTACCCTCGAGGCCATGCTCGGCGCGATGAAGGCCTCCTTCCCGACCTTCCAGCGCTACTTCCGCGCCAAAGCCAAACTGCTCGGCAAAGAAAAACTGGCCTGGTGGGACCTGTTCGCCCCGGTTGGGCAGACCGCCACCACGTACGAGTGGGATGCGGCCCGGGCCTTTATCCTCGATAACTTTGGCAAGTTCTCGCCCGAACTTTCCAGCTTCGCCCAGACTGCCTTCGACAAAAACTGGATCGACGCCGAACAACGCGAGGGCAAACGCGGCGGAGCCTTCTGCATGGGTGTCCCGGCGGTTAAGGAAAGCCGTGTGCTGTGCAACTTTGATGGTTCGCTCGACCAGGTTAGCACCATTGCCCACGAACTGGGGCACGCCTTCCACAACTACTGCGCCTACCAGGCCGGTAAAACCGAAATGCAGCAAGACACGCCCATGACCCTGGCCGAAACCGCGTCCATCATGTGTGAAACCATCGTCATGCAGGCGGTTATCAAACAGGTGAGCGACCCCCAAGAAGAGCTCGCCATCCTCGAAACCATGCTCAACGGCGATTCGCAGGTCATAGTAGACATCTACTCACGCTACCTGTTCGAAAAAGAAGTCTTCGAGCGCCGCGAAAAATCGGAGCTTTCACCCGATGAACTGTGTGAGATTATGGAACGCGCCCAAAAGGCCACCTACGGCGACCTGGAGGTCTACCAGCCCTACATGTGGACCTGGAAACCGCACTACTACTATTCCGGGCTATCGTTCTATAACTTCCCCTATGCCTTTGGCCTGTTGTTTGCCACCGGCTTGTATGCCATCTACCAGCAGCGCGGCGAGGCTTTTGTGACCGACTACAAGAGCCTGCTCGCCTCCACCGGCGAAGCCACCGCATCTGAACTGGCCGACCGCTTTGGGATCGACATCCGCAGCCGCAAGTTCTGGGAAGACAGCCTGAAGGTGATCGAAAAGAAGATCGAACGCTACGAACAGCTGGTTGGTTAGTCACAAATCCAAAACAGACGCCGCTCCCCGGCGTCTGTTTTTATCTCGAATTGACAAATCGGATATGCACAGTATAATTTTTATGTGCATTTTCCCCATAGTTTTGAATAACTTTTTTAGCCCACAACTTGCCCTGCACCTTAGTTTGGCTGCCCGGAGACGGATGACACGGGGAGGAAACAATGTCGATGAACTACGCAGACCTGGAAATCACGATCCGAAAACGAGACGAGGAAGCCCACCTGGTCGATTTTCGCTTGACCCGGCCAGATAGCGATGAAACTCGCACCGACCGCGGCGAATTTAAAACAGCGAGCCTGGACCACGAAAAACTGCAAGAAGCCCTGCTGCTTGGCGATAAGGATGCCTACGGAAAACTGCTGACGGCGGCCTTTTTTACCGATCCCAACCTGAAAACCTTTTTCAGCAGCTACAAAGCCAACGTATTTGCAGATGCCAACACCGGCTTGCGCATTCGCCTGTTTATTGGCTCCGATGCGCGCGACCTGTATCGCCTGCGCTGGGAGCTGCTGCTTGACCCTGAAACCAATTTCCCAATTGCCACCAGTGAAAATATCCTGTTCTCGCGCTACATCAGCAGCAGCGACTGGCGGCCGGTGCGCCTGAATGCGGCCGGGCAATTGCGCGCCCTGGTTTTTATTGCCAACCCTAACGACCTCGACGATAAACGCAAGATTGACGTCGCCGGGGAGCTGGAACGTGCCAACATCTCGCTGGCCGGGGCCGTTGTCGATCATGCGCCAGCCCAGGGCAGCCCCGACCGCGCCACACTCAACACGCTGGCCGCAAAATTGCGCGAAAACGAGTATGACATCCTGTACATTGTCTGTCATGGCGCGCTAAACAGCACCAGCGAACCAGTGCTTTGGCTGGAAGATAACGATGGCAAGACACGCAAAGTCTCAGGCAATGACCTGGTGATTCGCCTGCAAGAGATTGCCCTTAAACGCCCCAAACTGGTGGTTTTGGCCTCTTGCCAGAGCGCCGGGAACGACGCCGGGGATGCGTTAAATGCCCTGGGTCCACGGCTGGTAGCTGATGCGGGGGTTCCGGCGGTGTTAGCCATGCAGGGCAATGTCAGCATGGAAACTATCAAGCAGTTCATGCCGCTTTTCTTCGAAAATCTGCAAAAAGATGGCTATATCGACCGCGCCCTGGCAGTGGCGCGCGGCGGGGTACGCGACCGTCCCGATGCGTGGATGCCGGTGCTGTTTATGCGCCTGATTAGCGGCCGCCTGTGGCTGGCCCCCAGCGAAGCCGGGAACGAAGCCTTCGACCTGTGGGATGTGCTCAGCGCCCAAATCACCCAGGGCAAGATGACGCCCATCGTTGGACCGGGATTGTTCGAGCCGCTGCTGGGTTCGCTGCAAGAAATTGCCCAGGGCTGGGCCAGCCGCTTCAACTATCCGCTGGCCAGTTACGAGCGCGATTCGTTGCCCAAGGTGGCGCAGTATTTGTATGGGTTGAAGACCAAGCTGCTGGTCCAACAAAACCTGGAAGATTCACTGCGCACTGACATCCAGCAAGATTATGCCAGCGAACTGCCCGATGACCTGAAGGCCCCCAACAAGCCGACAGTTGCCAAGCTTATCTCAGCCATTGGGGCCATTCGCCGCCAGAAAAACCCCTTCGACTCGTACCGAATCCTGGCCAAGTTGCCAATCAGTGTTTACATCACCACCAATCTTAACGACCTGCTGGCAGATGCGCTGATTGAAGAAAAGAAACAGCCCAAGGTCATGCTATGCCCGTGGAACAAATACACCCTTAAACAGTATAAACAAGCCCAGGAATTCGAGCCGGACCCCGAGCACCCGCTGGTTTTTCACATGTTTGGGCGGCTGGCCGAACCGGACTCGATGGTCATCACCGAAGACGATTATTTTGACTTCCTGTTGGGCTACAGCCGCAACGCCGAGCTCATTCCTGGCCCGGTAACGGCTGCCATCACCGACGCGGCCCTGCTCTTCCTGGGTTTCCAGGTAGAAGATTGGGGTTTTCGGATGCTGTTCCGCAGCATTACCAACCGCGAAGGTGGTGTGTACGACGAAGATATTAAACACGTGGCCGCCCAGTTCATCCCCGAGGAGGGCCGCATCGCCGATTCGATCGGTGTGCAGCGCTATCTCGAGAAATACCTGGGAAAACGGCCACCCATTAACCTTTACTGGGGCAGTGTCGATGGATTCCTGAAAGAGCTCGCCGGGCATCTTGACCTGAAACTTGAATAGGAGCCGCGATGTCAACGACCCGAGAAAACCCATACATCGGCCCAAAATCATTTACCTACGAAGACCGCAAAAAGTTTGCCGGGCGCGATGCCGATATCACCGCCTTGTATCGCCTGCTAATCGCAGAGCGGATCGTTTTGCTCTACTCACCCTCCGGGGCAGGCAAATCGTCGCTGGTTAACGCGGGCCTTTTGCCGCGCATGAGCGAAAAGGGCTTCAAAATCTTCCCGGTGGCGCGCGTCAACCAGGAATTACCACCCGAACTGGCCGACTCGCAGGCTAACCGCTACGTCTTTAGCCTGCTTCAGTCGCTGGAGGAGAGCCTGCCCAAAGAAGAGCACATCCCGGATGCCGAGCTGGCAACCCTGACCCTCAACGAATACCTGGTCAGGCGCCTGTTACCCGCACCCAACCCCGAAGTTGAAAGCTATGAGCCGCGCTCGCTGCTAATCTTCGACCAATTCGAAGAAATTCTCACGACCGACCCGGAGAACGAAGAAGACCGCCTGGCATTTTTCACCCAGGTTGGCGAGGCCCTGGAAGAATCAAGCCGCTGGGCGCTGTTCGTAGCCCGCGAAGATTACATTGCCGGGCTCGACCCTTACCTGCGGCTGATCCCCACCCGCCTGGCACATACCTTCCGCCTCGACCTGCTAGACCTGCAGACCGCGCAAGACGCCATTCGCAAACCGGCCAAACTGGTCGGTGTGGAATACACCGAGGATGCCACCCAAAAACTGGTGCGTGACCTGAGCAAGGTGCGCATCCAACTGCCTGATGGCAGCCTGCAAGAAGGCGAGCATTATGGTCGCTACGTTGAACCGGTGCATTTGCAAGTGGTTTGCCAACGGCTGTGGAACAAGATGGGCGATACCAACACCATCACCGCAGACTATGTCGAAAACCTGGGCGATGTGAACAAGGCCCTCGAAGATTTTTATGCCGACCAGGTGCGCGAAGCCGCCGAAAAACTTAAGATTCCCGAAAAAGATATTCGCACTTGGTTCGACGACCGCCTGATTACCGCCACCGGCATCCGCTCGCAGGTGCTGCTGGAAGAAAATGTCAGCGGCGGGTTGGATAACCTGGCAATCCTGTACCTGGCCAACAAATCGCACCTGATCCGTGGCGAGGTGCGCCGCGGTATTCGCTGGTACGAACTGGCGCACGACCGCCTGATCGACCCGGTGCGGCGCAACAACAAGGCCTGGTTCCGCAATCACCTGAGCGCGCTGGAGCGCCGGGCCATGCTTTGGGAGGAACAGGGCCAGCCCGATTCAATGCTGTTCCGCGACGATGAATTGGCGGAAGCCGAAGAATGGGCCAAGAGCCATGAGATCTCGCCAACCGAAGAAGCGTTCCTGAAAAAATGCATCGACTTGCGCGCCAAACTGCGCGCGCAAAAAGAAGCCGATTTCCAACGCCATCGCGCCGAGGAACTAAACAAACTCAACCAGGAGTTGGAAACCAGCAAAAACAATCTGGTGAAAACCAATCGCAGCCTGCGCACCCGCAATCTCATTGCCGTCGGGCTGTTTATCCTGGCCCTGTTCGTGAGCGGCATCGCAGTCATACAGTGGCAATCGGCTGTCAGCAGCCGTAATGCGGCTGTGACCAGCGCCAACGAAGCCGCGACCCAGGCCGCCATTGCCAGGGAAGAAAAAGCCATCGCCGAAGTGGCCAAAGCCACCGCCGAGGCTGCCCAAAAATCCGCAGAAGATGCCCGCGAGGCGGCAGAAGCGGCTGAACGGGATGCCAGTAACCTGTCCAAAATCAGCCAGGCGGCCGGGCTGGCGGCGCGCGCCTCCAACCTGGTAGATAAAAACCCCTCGCTGGCGGCACTGTTATCGATCGAGGCCCTTAACGTTGCGGTGGGGTCTTCGGAGCAATACCAACCCACCGCCGAACAAAACCTGCGCGACCTGCTCAGCCAGTATCACCCGTATGCCCTTAGCGGCCATGGAGCCGATATTTTGCAGGTCCTGTTCACGCCCGATGAAAGCCTGCTCATCACCCGCGACAAAGACACCATCAAATTCTGGCGGCTGGCCGGAAGCGACCCAACCAATAGCAATGAGCGTAAAAATGTCAGCGAGATTACCAGCAGCGGCATCTCCGAAATGGCCGTCAGCCCCGATAGCCGCCTGCTGGCAGTCGGGTTTTGGGATGACGACCAGGCCGCCAGTGTCATCGCTCTTTACAGCCTGACCGAAGGGTCTCTCGGCGAAGAATTGACACGTTTCACCGTTGACCCCAAAGGCGGCGAGATTACCGCCCTGGCCTTTGGTACAGCCAGTGAAAAAACCTGGTTCGCTGCCGGAAGCCTGAACGGTTATGTGACCCTGGTGGATGTATCGGCCAACTCCAGCTTCACCCCCTTCCAACTGGTACGCGGCAGCACGCAGGTCAACGCCCTGGCATTCAGCCAGGACGGCCTGTGGCTGGCTGGCGGCAGCGATGACGGGCAGGTTCGCATTTGGGAAATTGCCGAGCCAACCCGTGGCCCCGCCCAGCACAGCCACACCGCTGAAGTGCAAATGCTGGCATACAGCGCCGACAAGCGTTTCCTGGTGGCCGCCGGGGAAGAAGAACGCATTTACATCTACAATGCCCGCCAGCGCTCAAACAAACCCTACACCCTGTACAACGAATCGGGGGTCCGTGTGCGCGCCATTGCCTTCAACCCACTCAAGCCTGGCGAGGTGGCGGTAGGTTACGCCAACGGCAAGATCAAAATCTGGGATATTGCCTCCTCGGCCAACACCCCCAAAATTGAACTCACCCGCTACGGCGACGCCATCAACTTCCTGGCGTACACCCCCGATGGCCTGTGGCTGCTGAGCGCCGGGCGCGACCGCGCCTTGCGCGCCTGGAGCGCCACCAACCTGGGCCTGTACCGCTCGGCCAATAGCAACGAGCCGCTCACACTTAAAATCTTCAATGGTGATATCACTGCCTTTTCGCTCAGCCAGGGCGGCAGCTGGCTGGCGGTCGGCACCCGCGACAACGAGGTCTTCTTATGGGACTTCCGCGCCGGGTTGAAACTGACCGACCCGTTGCGCTTTGGCGGGCCAGAAGAGCGCTTCTTGAACCCGGTCTTTAGCCCCGACAGCCAGTGGGTCGCCATTCAAAAACAGGAAATCGGCCGCGACCAGCTCACCACCTCGCTGTGGCGCACCGCCGATTTTGCCACCGGCAGCCGCACCCCGCTGATTCAGGAACTCTCCGATGAGTACGGGTTTGGGCTCAATGCTTTTAGCCCCGATAATCGATTCCTGGCGCTGGGCGTCTCACGCGCTGGCAGCGCCTCCATTCGCCTGTTTGACCTGCAAAACCTGTCTGATGGGCCGCGCATCTTGCCATTGGGCCGTGGCCCGGTTGGGTTTGTAGGCTTTAGCCCCGGAGCGGGCCGCTGGCTGGTTTCCAGTGACGACACCGGCCTGCTGCGCTTCTGGGATACAACCAACCTGGATGCTGACCCCGTCACGCTCCAAATTCCGCAGTACAAAGACGCAACCAGCAGGGAAGTTCGCTATGGCCTGTATTTTAGCCCGCGTGGGCGCTGGCTCTCAGCAGTCTCTTTCCATGACCCATCCAGCGACGCCGTCCTGGTCTGGGATTTGGAAGACCTGAAGCACCCGCCGCTCACCTTTCCCGGGAGCGAGGGCGGAATTTACTGGTTCGACTACAGCCCCGACGAAAAACTCCTGGCGATTGGCACCCAGCCGGGTTTTGACGCCGAAACCGACGCAACGGCCAATGGCAGCGCTTATGTCATCGTGCTCGACTCCAGCCCGCTGACCACCTTCGAACTGCCCGGGCACATTGGCTACGTCAACCACCTGTCTTTTGAACCCAGCTCGCGCTACCTGGCCACCGGCGACGACAACGGCGACATCCGCATCTGGGACCTGTCAGAAGGCCAGGCGACCCTGGCCGCCGAACCCATCCATTACACAGATTCCTGGGTGGTTTGGGTACTCTTCAGCCCGGATGGGAAATGGATTGCCTCCGCCAGCGCCGACGGGAACGCCGGTTTGTGGAGCACTGACTTCCTGCAAAGCGGAACCAACCCGGCCGGGTCCTTCCTCCCGTTAAGCGGCCACCTCGGCCCGATTACCACCATCGCCTTCAGCGCCGACGGGCAGTGGCTGGCGACCGGCAGCACCGACCATACTGTGCGCTTGTGGAACCTGAATTACCCGCGCAGCGAACCGGTCATTTTGCGGGGCATGGTTGCCGGAGTCAACGCCCTGGAGTTTGAGCCTACCTCGCGCTTCCTGGTGGTCAATACCGAACTGAATGAAGCGCAGTTGTGGCGGCTGAGCCTGGATGAGCTCAAAGTCCTGGCCTGCGAATTTGCGCGCCGCAACCTGAACGCCGCCGAAGTGGAGCAATACCTGCCTGAAGGCATGACCTCCACCCTGACCTGCCCCGCCAACCCGGCCCCCTGACCCGCACCCCAGGCACTTAAAACGCCAGTGCTCCGATTATTGGAGCGCTGGCGTTTTTGAGTCTGCCAACCCACTTCACGAACCCGATTTGCAAAACAAATTTGGACTCGCCTGCACCCAAAGGCTCATGAATCTGCTTGATTGCAAGCCCGGTTTTGATGGAAAACTTCAATGCAATTGGCACACAAATTGGACAAATTCCATCTTGATTATATAGAAAAACTGTTCTATACTAAGAGAACTGCCAGGGTTGCGCTTGCCCAAAATACACCCCCGGCGGCTTGGGAAAAACCCGGACCAAGTTTAGAAATTCCAAGGAGAAAAAATGCAAAAAATTACCCCCTTCCTGTGGTTCGACGACCAGGCCGAAGAAGCGGCCCGGCTTTACACTTCGCTCTTCAAAAACTCCAGGATTCTCGGCCTGTCACATTATGGCGCAGAAGCAGGCGAACTGAGCGGCAAGGTAATGACCGTCAGCTTCGAACTGGACGGGCAAAAATTTACCGCCATCAACGGTGGTCCCCAATTTAAGTTTACCGAAGCCATCTCGCTTTATGTCGACTGTGAAACACAACAAGAAGTTGACACCCTGTGGGAAAAGCTGCTCGAGGGCGGTGAGGAACAGCAATGCGGCTGGCTAAAAGACAAGTACGGCCTGTCGTGGCAGATTATCCCCCGCACGCTGATTGAGTTGATGAACGACCCGGACGCCGAAAAAGCCCAAAGGGTGATGCAGGCAATGCTCCAAATGCGCAAAATTGACACAGCTGCGCTGCAACTCGCTTACGCCGGGCATTAACGGCACCGCACCCCACGCCAGAACCAGTTCACAAAAGGAGATTTGTATGAGTGGAGTTCGAGTCCTTGTAGGGACGCGTAAAGGCGCGTTTATCCTGACATCCGATGAAAAACGCCAAAAGTGGGACATCAGCGGCCCTCACTTTGCTGGCTGGGAAATTTATCATATCAATGGCTCGCCCGCCGACCCCAACCGGCTGTATGCCTCCCAATCTAGCGGGTGGTTTGGGCAACTGATCCAACGCTCCGACGATGGCGGCAAAACCTGGGAAGCCGTAGACAACAAGTTTACCTATGAAGGCACACCCGGCCAGCACCAATGGTATGACGGCACACTGCACCCGTGGGAATTTAAACGTGTCTGGCGGCTTGAGCCGTCACTCACAGACCCGCAGGTCGTTTACGCAGGCGTCGAAGATGCGGCCCTGTTTCGCTCCAGCGATGGCGGCCATAGCTGGCAAGAGCTGGCAGGATTGCGCGAAGTGAAGGGCAATCTCTGGCAACCAGGCGCGGGCGGGATGTGTCTGCATACCATCCTGCTTGACCCGCAAAATCCCGGGCGAATCTTTGTCGCCATTTCGGCTGCGGGCGCTTTCCGCACCGACGACGGCGGCGCCACCTGGTCGCCCATCAACCGTGGATTGATTTCAGGCTTCGAGTTGCCAGACCCCACCGCCGAAGTTGGGCATTGTGTCCACAATCTGGCAATGCACCCCTCGCGCCCCGGGGTTCTTTTCATGCAAAAACACTGGGATGTGATGCGCAGCGACAACGCCGGGGATTCCTGGAACGAGGTGAGCGGCAATCTACCCAGCGATTTTGGCTTCCCAATCGCTGTTCACGCCCACGAACCCAACACCATCTACGTTGTGCCAATCAAAAGCGATTCGGAGCATTACCCGCCCGAAGGCAAATTGCGCGTTTATCGCAGCCGCTCCGGCGGCCACGAATGGGAAGCCTTAACCCATGGCTTACCGCAAAGCGATTGTTACGTGAACGTGCTGCGCAGTGCGCTGGCTGTCGATACGCTTGACTCGTGCGGTATTTACTTTGGCACCACGGGCGGCCAGGTGTACGCCTCCAACGACTCAGGCGATACCTGGAATGCGATTGTGCGCGACCTGCCCGCAGTGCTATCGGTCGAGGTCCAGACGCTGCCATGATCCGGGTCGTGATTCCCCATCACCTGCGCACCCTGGCCAGGGTAGGCAGCGAGATCGAGCTGGAACTGCAAGGTCCGCCCACCCTTGGCGCAGTGCTCGACAGCCTCGAGGTGCGCTACCCGGTCCTGCAAGGCACAATCCGTGACCATACCACTCGCCAGCGCCGGCCCTTCATCCGTTTTTTTGCCTGCGGGGAAGACCTTTCGCACCACCCGCCCGAAACCCCGCTGCCCGAAGCCATCGTGCAGGGGCGGGAACGTTTCCTGGTAGTAGGGGCCATGGCTGGCGGCTGAAAAAAAAATAAAAAAGAAGGATTCCGCGCAGGAATCCTTCTTTTTTTCACCGCATCCGACCGGCCTGAAAAATTGTACAATGATTTGGAAGGACATCCTGACCTCCACCTTGTATCCACGTTCATACCAGGCCTATGAAGAATCCCCTCCACGCCAAACTCTCCACCCTGCTGCCTGAAACCCGCATCAAAGCCCGCCCCATCGACCGGATTGCCTATGCCAACGACGCCTCGTACTTCCGCCTGGTGCCGCAGGTAGTCGTCCAGCCCGATTCGGTCTCTGAAATCCAGGCTTTGTTCCGGTTCAGCGGGCAGAACCACATCCCGCTCACCTTTCGCGCCGCCGGGACGAGTCTTTCCGGCCAGGCGGTCACGGATGGAATATTGGTTGACATTTCCAGGCATTGGGGGCGCTACAACGTTGAAAGTGACGGGGAGCTGTTACGCGCCCAACCGGGGATTGTGGGCGGTTTTTTGAACAACGTGCTGAAACCGTTTAAACGGCGCATCGGCCCCGACCCGGCCTCGATCGATGCCTGTATGCTCGGCGGCATCCTGGCCAACAATTCGAGCGGCATGTGCTGCGGCGTAACCGAAAATTCGTACAAGACCATCCATTCGATGACGGTCGTCTTGCCCAACGGTCTTGTGCTCGACACCGCCGCGCCGGATGCGGCCAGGCAGCTCCACGAGGGCGCGCCGGAGATTGAACGGGGGTTGCTGGAACTGCAAAAGAGGCTTTTATCCATTGGCGAGGCCGGTTTTCCGGTAGAAAGCGGAAAAAGGAAAGAGACATTGGCAGAACGGGTCAAACGCCGCTACCAGATGAAAAACACCAACGGCTACGCCCTAAACGCCTTCACCGACTTCGCCACACCGCTCGACATCCTGACCCACCTGATGATTGGTTCGGAGGGCACCCTCGGCTTCATCGCCGAGGCGGTGCTGCACACCCTGCCCGATTTCTCGCGCAAATATACCGGCATGCTGTATTTCAACAGCGTCGTCGACGCCGCCAGCGCCGTCGCCCCACTGCGCGATTCAGGCGCACGCGCCATCGAGGTCATGGATCGCGCCTCGCTACGGTCGGTGGAGCACCAGCCGGGCGTTCCTCCAGTCATCCGCTCCCTGCCTCCAGGCGCGGCCGCCATCCTGGTCGAGTACCAGGCCGCCGACGCCGAAACCATCCACCGGTTCAAAAAAGCGTCCGAGCAGACCCTCCACATGCTGCGCATGGCCCACGACCCCGAATTCACCGACGACCCGGCCCGCCAGGCCGCGCTGTGGAAGCCGCGCAAAGGCATTATCGCCTCGGTGGGGGCCTTGCGCCCGCCCGGAACCACCTCCGTCAACGAGGATGTGGCCTTCCCCTTCCAATACCTGGCCGAGGCCGTCGCCGACCTGCGCGCCCTGTTTGATGATCATGGCTATGCCGAGGGGGTTATTTTCGGGCATGCCAAAGATGGCAACCTGCACTTCCTCGTCAACCAGGCCTTCGACACCCCCGAGCAAATTCGCTACTTCGACGGTTTTATCCGCAAAATGGTCGCCATCGTTAGCGGAAAATACGACGGCGCGCTCAAAGCCGAGCACGGCACCGGCCGCAACATGGCCCCCTTCGTCGAAACCGAATGGGGCGCCGAGGGCTACGCCCTGATGCGCGACATCAAAGCCCTGTTCGACCCCGCTGGCATTCTCAGCCCCGGCGTAATGATCAGCGACGACCCGCAGGCACATATTACCTCGCTCAAAGGCAGCGCCACCGTCGACCCGCTGGTAGATAAATGCATCGAGTGCGGTTACTGCGAATCGAAATGTCCAAGCCGCCGCCTGACCCTGACTCCGCGTCAGCGGATTGTCGTACAACGCGAGATTTCCCGTTTACGAGCCGTGGAGCCTGCCTCCCCGAATCTGGCCTCCCTTCTCCAAGACTTTGACTACGCCGGAATAGAAACCTGCGCCGTCGACGGCCTGTGCGCTTCGGCCTGCCCGGTCTCAATCAACACTGGCGACCTGACCAAAAAACTGCGCTCAGAAAAAGTAAAAAGTGGAAAAGTAGCGGGTTGGATCGCTGATAACTTTGCCGCTGTCGAGAAAACGCTCGGCTTCAGCGTCAGCGCTGCTCACCTGGCCGAAAAAGTCATCGGCGCTGAGAGTGTCAAAGCCCTGTCCACCGTCACCGAAAAAATCACCGGCCAAACCCTGCCAAAATGGAATAAATCTGTCCCTTATGTTCCAAAAAATATCCGTGTCATCCGTGAAACACCTGCACTGCACCAAACGCAGCGCGGTGCAAGTGTCCGTGTCCAAAAAGACTTCGTCTACTTCCCATCCTGCATCTCCCGCCAACTCGGCGCTCCTCGCATCCCGCAGGCTGCTTCCCTGGCCGAAACGCTCATCACCGTTGCCGGGCGCGCCAACCTAGCCCTCGTCCTCCCCGCCGATTTGGAGGGCACCTGCTGCGGCATGCCTTTTGGCTCGAAGGGCTACACCGAAGCCTACCAAGCCACTCTCCACAAAACGATTGCCAAATTCTGGGCCTGGAGCGAGCACGGCAAATACCCAATCGTCATCGACACCACCTCCTGCGCCCAAAGCCTGCGCACCTGCCAGGATTCACTCTCTGAAGCCGACCTTGTCCTTTACCGGCAGATGACCCTGCTCGACAGCCTCGAATTCATCCACGACACGCTCCTGCCGCGGCTGGAGATTCACCCCACCGACGCAGATGTGATGCTGCACCCCAACTGCTCGGCGCGCAAGCTGGGCCTGGAAGGCAAAATGCTGGCGATCGCCCAGAAATGCGCCCGCTCTGCCACGATCCCGCTCAACCTCGGCTGCTGCGCCTTCGCGGGCGACCGCGGGCTGCTCTACCCTGAGTTGACCGCTTCGGCGACAGAAAAGGAAACCGCCGAAGTCAACCAACACGACTACGGCGGCTATTACTCCTCAAATATTCCCTGCGAAATGGGGATGCGCGAGGCGACCGGTAAAGATTATCTCAGCATCGTTTACCTGGTAGAACAGGCCACCCGCCCGGCCTAAACGCTATTTGCACACCACCTGGGTCATATCATAAACCAGGTATTCCGCATTTTCATACACCAGGGGAAATTCATGCGGGTGGGCTTTTTCGGTGACGATGAAGCTGGCTTCATACTGGCAGGCCGCCGAGGCAAGCGCCTCGCTGCTCAAGTTGTTATAGGCTTCACCGACAATCTGCTGGTTCTCGAGGTAGTTCCCCTGAAAGCGCGCAATCGCCCCCGGCGCGAGGGTTTCCATGCGCGGCTGCCAGATCGCCAGGTATTCCGGCTCAAAAGCGGCTTCCAAAATCTCGGAAAGCGTTACCACGGTTTGCCGTTCAGAAAAAACGCGCCATTCGGCTTCGTCGAGCCACCATTTGTTGAGCGGGGTGATAAAAATTGCATCCCTGGGGGTGTTGTCACGCGCCCATTCCTGCACATCGCGCCAGGGGTTGTCGAGCCCGTAAATGTGGACGCCCGGGTACCAGATGTTGGCGAAAACCGCAAAGACCAGGCTGCCCAAAAATGCAGTCGCCAAAAAGATGGAGGTAACGCGCAA
Source organism: uncultured Anaerolinea sp. (assembly GCA_964562145.1). Lineage (GTDB taxonomy): Bacteria > Chloroflexota > Anaerolineae > Anaerolineales > Villigracilaceae > UBA5195. The sequence continues at coordinate 121,258 of CAZLSP010000007.1, forward strand.
TCGCCGGGGTGTGGCGCTCCACCATTTTTGCGTTGCCAGCACCAGCACGGTGATAAAGGTCAGTGTGGAGAGGAAGAAGGTTGCAGTCACCACGCCATCGCCGGGATTACGCTGCGAGGCGGCGCTCCACTTGCGGGCCAGGTAATCCGCAAAATACAAATAAGCAAAAATAACAGCGAAAATACCGCCACGAATGATTTGAAGTTGCAAAATAATGCTCACAGGCAGCCAGGCGGTTACAATGCCTTGCGCCAGCACCAGCAGCGTAGAAGCGAGCACAAAAACCAGCACGGTTTTATCGTGAGCGCGTTCGGGCACGGCGCGATAGGCAATAAAAAATAAAATGTAGGCGGCCAGTGCGCTGAGGCTGGCCGGTAAAACATACGGGTTGCCCGCCAGGTAAAACAGGTGCAGCATCATCGAGCGGCTAATCAGGTCGAACCAGCCCGGCTCGAGTGAGATTTCAGCGCCAGATGAGTCTTGCATCTTCCACAATAAGACCGGCAAGGCTGCCAGGATAAAGACCAGGATGCTGTTGAGAATCTTCTTCCAGCCAATTTTGCGGAACTCGACCACGAAATCGAGCATAAACATGGCCAACACAAAATGAACCGATAGCACATGCAGGTTGTAAAGGATGCCCAGCATGAAAAAACCGCGCGCGCGAATTCCGCGCAGGTACAGGTTGATAGCCAGCAACAGGAAAGGCATCACAAAAGTGCGGTTGAGCAGGCTGAATTCGATCAGCGGGAAACCCGAAAAACTGACATGCGGAAACAGGAACGCCAGCGTGCCAAACATGGCACTGAGCGGGTTTTCGAATAGCGTAACCCCCAACTCATACAGCATCCAATAAGTGAAATAGGTAGCCAGCAGGTGGGCCGCAAACAAAGCTTCTTCAAGGATGCCCCACTGGTAAAAGGGAATGAACATATACCAGAAATAGGAATAATGAGAGCTGCGCAGGGCCACAAAGGGGTCGCCGGGGTAGAGCGACGGGTCTGACAGGGCTTTCAGGAACGGGATGTGGATCGACTGGTCGAAAGTCCCGAAGTGATAGCTCATGGTCAAAACGCTGAACAACGTCAGGACAAAAAAGAATAAATGCTTGATCGGCCGGGAACGGCTGATCTTAAGGGCTACAGTTTCGAGCATAACAAGCGGACTCCTGGATGCTGGCGAGAATAGCCGGTGGATCGCTCCACCGGCGGTCGTGCAACAAATAATGTCTTACCCTCAGTGAATACCGGATTATAGACCAACTTTGCCCGGCGAAAACCACATTTTCAAAATTTCGTGCTTAAAGCAGGCTTGTATAACCGCAGTTACGGCCTGGGCAAGGTAACGCGGAAACGCACCGCCAACAGGCGCAACAGGAAAGCCACCAACACCCCCGCCCACGAGGCCAGCGAAACATCCAGGCCCAGGCGCACCAGCACAACATACGCCGTAGCGCCAACAAAAGAACAGGTGGCGTACAGTTCCGTATTCTGGCGAAACACATTCGGGATGCGATTACAAAGCACATCGCGCAGGATGCCGCCAAAAACACCGGTCACAACGCCCATTAGAACCACCACAATCGGCGAAAGATTCAGCTGGAGCGCATAAGTGGCCCCCAGCACACTGAAAAAGCCCAGGCCCAGCGCATCTGGAACCAGCAGCAGCGTATCTGAAACCGCCTCGAGCCGGTAAAAAGCAAACAGCGCCACGCCCAGGGTCACAATCGAAAGCCAGGGATCCACCACCCAAAAGATGGGCGTGCGCCCTAACAGCAGGTCGCGCAACGTCCCGCCGCCAAAAGCCGTCACAAAAGCCACCGTCAACGCGCCGACGATATCCATCTCATGCTTGCGCGCCTCCAATGCCCCCGAAACCGCCGAAGCCCCCACCCCAAGATACGTCAATAAAAAGACCAATTCATTTGCGGTAAAACCCATGATCACCTCACACGAAGAGCGATTTTACCGCACAAAAGCGCCCGCCTTCGCTGTATACTTTAGGCATGCCCGGCGCACTCGTCTCCCAAACCTTGCTCGGCCAGTACCGGGTCGACGCTCACATTACCGCCACCCCGCAGGGGGAATATTACCGTGTTTGGGATTTAAAATTCAATAAACTGATGGGGATGACCCTGTTCCCGGCGGCAAACGGGCCCGAACCGGAAGCTCTCAAGTCGCTGCAATCCCGTTCTGGCCCACTGCGGAACCTGACCCACCCTGGCCTGCTGCCGTTTTACAAAGTGGAAGACGCACCCCAGGGCGTGCTGCTGCTCGAAGCCTTCCTCGACGGCCCTTCACTGCGCGATGTGCTGTGTTCCCGGCCCGGCCAGGCCATGCCCATCCCCGAAGCCCTGGCCTATGCGCGCTTTTTGGGCATTACCGTCGGATACCTGCACAGCCAGGGATTTGTCCACGGCGGGCTGGCCCCCGAGCGCATCCACATCGAGCGTGATGGCAGCCTGCACCTGAGCGGCATGGGCGCCAGCCTGCGCAATGGTGAAATTCAATTCAACCCGCCCAACAGCCCTTACACCGCGCCAGAACAGGCCCAAGCCTCGCGGCTCTCAACAGCCTCCGATATTTATTCCATCGCGGCCATCCTTTTCGAGCTGCTCACCGGCCAACCGCCACAAGACGAACTCACCAGCCCGCGCAATCTCAACCCCGAAATTCCCGACTTCCTCTCGCGAGTCATCCTGCAGGGGCTTTCGCGCAAACCCACCGACCGCCTTGCGAATACCAGCGAATTTTTCCTGACCCTGTGCATGGCGGCTCGCCTGGAAGCCACAGCCATCCCTGACCGCATCTCCCCGGCCGCCACCCCGCTTTCTGCGCAAGTGCTCGCCAGCTGGAAATACCTGCCCGCCGCCCAGGTGGCCAACCCCAGCATCCCGCTGCGCCCGCTCGAAAAACAGGTCACCCCGGCCGGGAAAAAGCCCGCTGCCCCGCTGGATGTGAACCGATATCTTCAAATTGCCGTCGGGCTGGGCATTGCCGCAGCCATCTTCTTCATCCTGTACCAGATCCAGCCCCTGCCAGCCGAAACGACCACCCTGCCCAAAACCACCGTTGACGCGCTGCTGCCCACTCCCGCTGCCACCTTCACCCTGCCTCCCGCCCCCACCGAAACCCACGGCGGGCGCATCCTGTTCACCTGCACCCGTGGCGAATACAACCAGCTCTGCATGATCAAAGCCGATGGCAGCGCCTACCAGCAACTGACCAACACCGAAGCCAACAACTACTACCCAACGTTTGCGCCCGGCGGCAGTATGATCGTATTCGCATCCAACCGCTTTGGCTCCTTCGACCTTTACCTGCTGATTTTACAAAGCGGCAACTTGTCGCAACTCACCAACTATATTGGCAATGTCATTTCACCCGATTTTTCGCCAGAAGGCCAGAAAATTGTCTTTGCCAACCGCGCCTCCGATGGCCCCACCTCCATCTGGACGGTCAACCGCGACGGCAGCAATCCGCAGTTGCTTTACGCTGGCCCCGATTCGATTGTCGCCACCTCCTGGTCGCCGGATGGCAGCACAATTGCCTTTGCGATGGCCGTCAACCAGCCCAATGAATACCAGATTTTCCTGGTCAATATCGATGGCAGCAACGTACGCCAGGTCTCGCAGGGGCTGCAAGGCATTGGCGGCAGCCTCGACTGGTCTCCAGATGGGAAAAACCTGCTCATTTTTGCCGGTCCGGTCGGGGATAAGGATATTTTCAGCCTGGATATTGCCAGCGGCGCGGCCACCCAGCTGACAGATGGCGGGAACAACACCGCTTCCAGCTACTCACCCGATGGACAGTTCATCGTCTTTAATTCGCTGCGCAACAACGAGCAGGCTGATCTCTTCGTTATGCGCGCCGACGGCTCGGAGCTGCGTCAGCTAACCGACAATCCCGAACCAGACTGGCAGCCCCGCTGGGAACCGTAAACGGCTGGCAAAGATTAATATTTGAGAAGGAAAGCTATCAAAAAGCGGGGAATTTTCGGACAAGATTGGTACAATTTGATATCGAAAGGTTTTCCGCCCATGAAAAAAATTCCTTTACTGGTAATTTTGCTGGCTTTGTTAATTTCAGCCTGCGCCCCAACCTTGGCGGAGGCGGCTGACCCTGCATCTTTAGCGACTTCCACCGAGCTGCCCCCGCCGCTCATCTCCAAAATCTTGCCCAGCGCCACGCCCATCCCGCCCACCGCCACCCAAACCCCCATCCCCACCGCTACCCCCATCCCGCACCCCATGAGCATCGCCGCCTTACGCGCCGGGGCTTACCCCGGTAGCGAGATTGTCGTCGAGCGTGAACTGGCGTTCGGTTCCAACTATCGGCGGTACTATGCATATTACCTGTCCGATGGCTTAAAAATCTATGGCCTGCTTACCATTCCCAATGGTGAAATGCCCGAGGGCGGCTGGCCAGCGATCGTGTTCAACCACGGCTACATCCCGCCAGATGTCTACAAAACCACCGAGCGTTACATCGCCTACGTCGACCGGCTGGCCAGTTCCAAATATGTTGTCTTTCGCATCGACTATCGCGGCCATGACCAATCGGAAGGTGAAGCCACAGGCGCTTACGGCAGCCCCGGCTATGCTGTTGATGTGCTAAATGCCGTTTCTGCGCTAAAACAACACCCGCAGGTCAATCCCGAAAAAATTGGCATGTGGGGCCACTCCATGGGCGGGTACCTGACCTTGCGCGCCATGGTGGCCTTCCAGGATGTCAAAGTGGGCGTTATTTGGGCCGGTGTGGTGGCCTCGTACCCCGAAATGCTTTACAACTGGCGGCGAACCGGCTCTTTCACCCCCTCGCCCAGCTCGCGCGGAGTAGGCTGGCGTACCGGCTGGATTAACGAATACGGCACACCCGAAGATAATCCCGCTTTTTGGGCCTCGGTCTCAGCCAACAGCTACCTGGCCGACCTTTCCGGGCCGATTCAGCTTCATCACGGCACCAACGACGAGGATGTCCCGGTCGATTTCTCCATCCGGCTGGCCGAGCAAGTGCGCGAAGCAGGCGGCGCGGTTGAGCTATATACCTACGAGGGTGACAATCACAACATTTCGAACTATTTCTCCACAGCCATGAATCGCACCATCGAGTTTTTTGACCGGTATCTAAAGTAACATCCCCCAAAACGCAGAGAGCGCAAGGAAAACACGGTTTTCCTTGCGCTCTCTTTTTAGTTTAAGGGCCGCTACGCTTCACCGGTCAATAGTTTAATCCGTTCCCAGGGTTTCAGCTTGGCATCATCGGCCAGGAAAGCCTTCAACTCATAGAGTTCATCGCGGATGGCGGCAGCCTTCTCAAACTCAAGATTCTTGGCCGCTTCCTTCATTTGTTTTTCCAGCTGGACAATGACATTTTCAATCTCACGCTTGCTGGTGGCGTCGGTCGTTTTGCTGACCTTGTACTTGCCCTTTTCCTCACCAACAGACATTGCCCGCTCTCGGCCCTCCGCCGATAAAGAATCGGTGATATCACGAATGGCCTTGTGGATACTGACCGGCACGATGCCGTTCTCCTGGTTGAATTTGAGCTGCTTGGCGCGGCGGCGATTGGTCTCCGTGATAGCCGCATCCATCGAATCGGTAACGCGGTCAGCATACATGATGACTTTGCCGTTGATATGACGGGCAGCGCGACCAATGGTCTGGATGAGGGCTGTCGCCGAGCGCAAAAAACCCTCTTTATCGGCGTCCAAAATCGCCACCAGCGACACTTCCGGCAGGTCGAGACCTTCGCGCAGCAGGTTAATCCCAACCAGCACATCGAAGACACCCAGGCGCAGATCGCGCAGGATGCCAACCCGTTCCAGGGTCTCCACCTCGGAATGCAAATAGTGAACTTTGATGCCCAGTTCCATCAGGTATTCGGACAAATCTTCCGACATGCGCTTGGTGAGGGTGGTCACCAACACACGCTCGCCCTTTCCCACCCGCTGCCGGATTTCTCCCAACAGGTTATCCACCTGGCCCTGGGTAGGACGCACCTCGATCTCAGGGTCCACCAGCCCGGTTGGGCGAATAATCTGCTCGGCCACTTGTTCGGCGCGTTCCATTTCGTACGGTCCGGGTGTAGCGGAGGTATAAATGGTGTAACCCATGCGCTTCTCAAATTCGGGAAACTTTAACGGCCGGTTATCCATAGCGGACGGCAGGCGAAAACCAAACTCTACCAGGGTTTCTTTGCGAGCGCGGTCACCGTTATACATACCCCGGATTTGCGGCACGGTCATGTGACTTTCGTCGAGGATAAGCAGGTATTCAGACGGCAAGAAATCGATCAGGGTCCAGGGAGCAGTGCCAGGGGCGCGCCGGTCGAGATGCCGGGAGTAATTCTCGATACCGGAACAATAGCCGACTTCCTTGAGCATCTCCAAATCGTAACGAGCGCGCTGTTCAATGCGCTGCGCTTCGAGCAGCTTTCCCTGCTCTTTGAACAGCTTCATGCGTTCTTCAAGCTCCGCCTCGATATCCTGGATGGCGTCCTTGAGCTTTTCCTCCTGGGTGATGTAGTGCTTGGCAGGATAAATATCAACGGTTTCAAGTTCGCCAAAGATTTCACCGGTCAGGGGGCTAAAATCCATGATTCGTTCCACCTCGTCGCCGAAGAAGGTGATGCGGTAACCACGTTTATCGGCATAGGCAGGCAGGATTTCCAGGGTATCGCCGCGCACACGGAAGGTGCCGGGGCGCAATTCCATGTCGTTGCGGCTGTACTGGCCGTCGATCAACTGACGCATCAGCGCATTGCGGCGGTATAACTCACCAACTTTAAGATTGACCGAACCGCGCAGGAACTCATCGGGCGAACCGAGCCCATAAATGCACGAGACCGAAGCCACAATGATGACATCTTTGCGAGAAACCAGGGCCGTTGTGGCCGCCAGTCGTAAACGCTCGATTTCTTCGTTGATTTGGGTCTCTTTTTCGATGTACAAGTCGTGACGCGGAACATACGCTTCCGGCTGGTAGTAATCGTAGTAAGAAACAAAGTATTCAACGGCGTTGTTCGGGAAAAACTCACGGAATTCGGCATACAGTTGCGCCGCCAGGGTCTTGTTGTGAGCCATAATCACCGCTGGCATCTGTAATTTCTGGATGACGGATGCAATGGTAAAAGTCTTACCCGTGCCAGTAGCGCCAAGCAACACTTGGCTTTTTAAACCCTTGTGAACGCCATCCACAAGGGAGCTGATTGCTTCCGGCTGGTCGCCGGTCGGCTTAAATGGGGCTATCAGTTCAAAAGGTGGCATCGTATTGATCCAATGGGGGAAAGGGGGAGAACAGTCGTTCTATTATAGCCCAACGATGAGCGAAAATCAAATCAATTTACGCAGTTCAATCATTGGTTACAAATATATTCCACAGGTTGGAATCATGTATAATCCTTCACCGACCAAGTTATTTTAAGGAACATATGAAAATTCTAATGACAAGGGCTAAAAATGCAATCCTTCCTGGCTGGGCTATCCCGGCCGGCCTGTTAGGATTGATGGTGCTAGCATTCGGGTTACTGATCCCAGATTTGGGTTTTGCTTACGATGAATGGCATTTTGTTTACTATGCAAAACGTGGCGTTGCCGGCCTGATTGAACTGTTTCACTACGATGGGCACCCACAGGCCGTCTGGTCTTATATACTTAGTTTCCAGGTGCTCGGTTTTCATCCGATTTCCTGGCATATCTATTCGCTGGCTCTGCGCTGGATCGCTGTTACGATGTTTTGGTTATGCCTAAATGCGGTCTGGCCAACAAAAAAATTCCAGACGTTCCTGGTTGCGGCCATCTTTGCTTTATATCCATTTTTTACCCTGCAAGTGCTTCCCATTTCTTATTTCGAAGTCTGGTTAAGTTTTTCTTTCTTATTTTTATCTATCCTTCTCTCCCTCCTGGCAATCAAACAACCCCAAAAGTTCTGGCTGTTTACGGTTTTAGCAATCGCGGCCAAACTGGCACACGCCATGACCAGCGAGTACACCTGGTTTACAGAGATGATGCGCCCGGCGTTCATCTGGTTTATCCTGCCCGCCGAGCTCCACCGTAACGATAAATTTCGCAAAACCTTGTCCCTCTGGGCTCCATACCTGGCCATTTTCATGGCAATGGTCTTTTGGCGGGGTTTCTTTTATCAGCCTACACGAAAATCCTTTCGCGTCCAGCCCGAAGCGGTGCGAAATCCGATTTCCTTTCTCATCGAATGGATTCGGAACCTGATCCCCGATAGCATCCTGATCCTGTTCACGTCCTGGTACAACCTGGTCAACCCAATCTACTTCGACCTGGGCCGTCGCTTAAATGTAATCTTATTTAGCTTGTCGATTGCGACCAGCGCACTCACGGCCGGGTTCCTGGCAAAGCTCCAACCCCCCGCTTCTTCCGAGATACACCAGGCAGGTTGGGCCAAACAGGCAGCCATTATCGGGATTTTTGGCCTTGTTTTTGGCGGCCTCCCTTTTTACGTGGCGGGCTATACAGCCTACCTGATCGAACAGCCCATAAATTCGAGAATTGCCCTGGGAGCCATTCCAGGGGCATCCTTGTTATGGGTAGCACTGATAGAAAAACTGATTAAGTCTCCACAAAAAAAACTGCTTGGCGCAGCACTGCTGGTTGGGCTGCTCGTCAGCTGGCACGTCCGGTATGAAAACGATTTCCGGCAAGTTTGGAATGTGCAAAGAAACTTCCTGCGCCAATTAACCTGGCGTATTCCGGGATTAAAAGAAGATACCCTCCTCGTTGGGCTAAGACCTTTCACCCCTCCAATGGATGATTCCCCGGCCATTATTACTGCACGCGGCGATTTTCCAATCGCCCTTGCCCTCAACATTTTTTATGAAAAAGAACAATTACAGCGCGATTTATCCTACTGGTATCTACCAAGCCTGCAAGACATCCCTGATCTTCCAGGGGGAAAAGGTCAACAAAAAAGCTTTACACGAGAACACGCCACAACGATCTTTGTACACCAGTCTCGCGACACCTTGTTTTTTGATTATGGCCCGCAGCATGGGTCCTGTTTACATATTTTAAATCCCCAAAACAGTAGCAGCCGCGCGTTTCTCCCTTCCGCTCCCATACTGGCAGCTCAATCAAAACTCGAAAACATTGAAAACGCACCATCGCTGGATGAAAACCTGGTCAATACCCTTCTTGGAAGAGAAGATAAGCATACATGGTGCTATTTTTATCAAAAAGCCGACCTGGCAGCGCAATACAAGGATTGGCAGACCGTCACCCGCTTATGGGCTGATGCCCATAAAGCCCGGCTTTTTCCATCCAGCGGAATCGAATATATTCCTTTCATTGAAGCTTTTGCAAACCTGGATCAATGGGAGCAGACCTTTGAATTGACACGATTATCCAACCGCAGTAGCCCTGGAATGCCGCCAGCATTATGCCCACTATGGGAAGGATTCCGTCAAGGGTTGCCTTCTTCGGCAGCCCAAAATGCGGCCTTCGCGCAAGCTAAAAAAACATTGAAGTGCAAATAAAATGTCGCGTTTTCGTTTCCTATCCATTCCCTTCGCTTTGCTAGTTTTTACCGTCTTCGCGTTTGGATTGCTGCTTAATCGCCTTGGTTTCTACCAGGATGATTGGCACTTTGTCTACAATGCGTATGCACGCGGAACGGGTAGCATGTGGCCGCTGCTTTATACCGATGGCCGCCCCCTGGCCGCCTGGCCGTACGTCCTGGGGTTTTCACTCATCGGATTTTCACCCCTGCCCTGGCAAATCCTTTCTGTGCTCCTAAGATGGCTCACAGGCCTGGGGTTTTTCCTGACAATGGATCAACTTTGGCCGGGACACCGCCAAAGAAACTTTTTCGTCGCCTTAATCTTTACCATTCATCCATTTTTCACTCTCCAGCCGCTCTCAGTGGCGTATGCCCCGCACTGGACAGCTTTTGCCCTTTACACCTTTTCACTGTACTGGATGATCCGCGTGATCACTGAACCCCAAAAAACCATCCGCAACTCCGCTTTAGCGATTATTTTCACGGCTGCCCACATTTTTACAATTGAATACTTTGCCGGTTTAGAACTGGTACGCCCGTTGCTGCTCTGGCTGGCATTGCGCACCTACGCACCCCGCCCTCGGCTCAAGAAATGGGCAGCCTACTGGTTACCCTACCTTCTAATTTTTTTAGCCTTTGTCATCTGGCGGCGATATATCTTTAACGGCCCACGGGCCGAAATGCCAGGCGTTGACCAGTTACTCGGCAATCCATTTGGAACCATGCTCTACTACGCCCAGGTGATCTGGGCAGACATAAACCTGATCCTTGTCAATGCCTGGACAAGAACAGTAGAAGCTCGCTTTTTTGATTTTAGCGACGGAACCAACCTTTGGATTCTCGCCATTGGGTTACTCACCGGCCTTGCTGCCTTCTGGTTTGCGCGGCGCCTGCCCCCAAACGAAGACTCGCCATCTCCTAACTGGCAGCTCGAGTCCATCCTGCTGGGTGCAACGTGGTTGGTGGCCGGTCTGGCACCTACTTATGCGATTGGTGAAATAATTTTCCTGCGCAACCCATTGTGGAGCAGCCGCCTGGGGCTGGCATCCTTACCCGGAGCAGCACTCCTGACCTGGATGGCGCTCGATACACTGCTCGCAGCCCCAAAAGCACGTTTTGTTGTTCTGGCCATACTAGCAGGGTTGGCAGCGAGCTGGAACACACGCAACGCCAACGAATACCGGTGGGCATGGGCGCGACAGGAGCGCCTTTACCAACAACTTACCGAACGTGCCCCGGCCCTGGCCCCCAACACAGCTATCCTGGCAGAACAGGAAATTCTGCCGTATATGGGAGATTACCCGACCACATATGGCGTTAATAGCATCTACGCCCGGCAAAAAACCGCAACAGCGCGTGCGCCGCTATGGTTCTTTGCGGTTTCCGAAAGCTTCTTAGACCAGCAAAACACCTTGCTGGAAGGCATCCCGCTTCAAGCAGAGCGACACATCTCTACGTTTTCTGGCAACAGCCTGACAGCGCTTTTTATCAGTTATAACGATGCTCTCAGCCCATGCCTGTGGGTGCTGGCCCCGGATAGCGCAAACCTGAAAGATTTATCCCCCTTCCTGCGAAAAGCCGGAACAATTTCAGCCCTGGGACAAATACAACCACGCACTGCGCCGGGACCATCCTTTTTAGATTTGATCCACAGCCCCGGTCCACTGAATTGGTGCACCCTTTACCAGAAGAGTGACCTGGCCCGGCAATATAAAGAATGGGAACAAATTCGGCAAAACTGGGAAGTGGCTCAATCCAACAAGCTCCATCCCTTCCACGGCTACGAATACATTCCATTTATTGAAGCTTATGCCCACCTGGAAGAATGGGAAACGGCCTACGAGTTGATGCGTAACGCCAACCGTGCCAACGCCGGAATGGATACCGTGCTTTGTCCTTTATGGGCAAAAATAATGATCGAAACAAAATCATCACCGCAACGAGACAAAATGTCTCAACAAATGGCTGAAAAGATTGGCTGCGGGCCATAAAAAACAGGCGAGATGCCAGCATCTCGCCTGTTTTCTATCGAATTAACCGCGTTGTATTTACGGTGGTGGAGGGAAGGTCCCTTCGGGCGCGTAAAAATCGCCGGGGAGGATGTTCTGGGTAATGCTGTTCGCAACCACATTTACTTCCAGCAAGGTGTGGTCGGTACAATCGGCGCTCAGGCCGCACGGCACGGCAGCAGTATACCCGCCAGCAATCCCGCCGCCAGTGGCATAGGCGACCACATAATAGCGCCCAACCGGCAGGTTGTCGAGCTGGTAGGTGGTCTGGTTATCGGCGGTATCGACCACAAAGGTTTCAGCAGTCTCAAGGTTGAACGCCACCACGCGCATGGCCGGGATTCCGCTCGAGGGGAAGGCCAGGTTGCCTGAAATTGCCCCAAAACCCTGTTCGACTGCAGCTGCGGCCCCGCTGGTAACAGCCCCGCCCGGCATTGGCGGAAGGTTGGGCTGGAGCCAGTCGGCAATATTGATATCGGCGCTTGTTTCACCCGCAAAGACCACTACGTCCACCAGGTTATGATCGGTACAGGCTTCAGTCATGCCGCACATTACGGCCTGGGTATAAGCACCCGAAAGGGTTCCCTCGGCGCCGAGGGTGTATGCCACAACATGGTATTTGCCTTCAGGCAGGTTGTCTATCCGATATTCGGACTGGCCCGCAACCGAGTCAACCGAGTAGTACTGGTCAGAGCCAACCAGGAAGGCGACCACCCGCAGGGGCGGCAAAGAGTCGGCCGGGTAAAACAGGCGGCCCGAGATGCTGCCACCCGTGCCACTCCCCGCCTGCGGACCCGCAGCGGCTGTCAGCGTGGCACTGACAATCGAGGCGACATCCGGCTGGGATTGCGGGCCAAAGTTACAAAAGGTGGTTAAGAATAGAAGCGGAAGCAGGAGTAAAAGTTTTCGCATGGGTTCCTCCAATTCAGAACTGGATACAGTGTATCAGGTCATTGGACGGGAGAAAAGCCCCGGAAGTTCCTAATTCCGCACAAGCCAGCCTAAACCAACCTCCAAAAAAACTGCGGCTTGAGGTTGACCGGGGGTTACCCGACCCCAAAGGCCTGCAACAGCACAAACAGCGTAATGACGGCCAGTTGCGCCATGGGATAGTAGCTGGCGTGGTCAAACAAACGCGCCGCCTGGCGGCTTTCAGGAGAGCGATATAGTTTCAAACCAGGCAAGATTAACAGGTACAGTCCGGCCAGCAGGCTCAAGAGCAGGTAAGGCCAGCCGAGCGGCAACGGCGATATCTGTGCCAGGAACAGGCTGGTCAGCACTGTTAGCGAGAGGGAAACCACCACCATGAGTGCGGCCCGGTGCGGCCCAAAGACCAGCGGGATGGTTTTGCCATGTACGCGGCGGTCTTCTGCAACATCATTCCAATCGGCGGGGATATTTTGCCCGCCAATTTCCCATAGCATCAGCCAGGCCAACATGAGCAGCAACAAACCGGGGTCCGGGTTACGATTGACCACAAAGACTGCCGATACTGGCCCGGCGGCTTTCACCAATCCGCTCACCAGGGTGCGCCAGTAGGTTACTTTGAACAGACGGCAGTAAAAGATTTCCAGAACTGCGGCGGCCAACACAATCACCACAATGGCCGGGTTCAAGATGTAGGCCCCAAGCAGCGCGAGCAAATACCAGAATGAAAACCAGGCCAGGCCCGCGCCAATGCTTAGAGCATTTTGCGCCAGTGGATAGCGCAAGGCAGAAGCCTCAACCGAATAGCCCTGGTTGATGCCGCTCCCGGCAAATTTTTCACGGTCGCCGTTGACCCCAACCAGGTCATTAAGGGCATAAATAGCGGTGTATCCGGCAAAAGCGGTTAACAACGAGAGCAACAAGACCGGCCAGGCCGGAAAAGCACCGTTCCAGAGCAGGGCGGCAAAACCGGGCATGGCAATATCTAATACACCGTGCGTGGTACGTGAAAGAGCAAAAAAACGTTTAAGCATGACAGACTCCGGGGAAAAGGGATCATTCCAATTAACGAGGCTTTTTAATAAAGTGCGCCATGTAGTTCATGTCTTCCACATCCGCGGCGACTTTGAAGCTGCCATTAAGCGGGTTAAACATCAGGCTCGAAAGACGCACAAATTCCAGGTCGTTTTCAGAGGCCCAGGCCTTCAACTCTACCGGGCGGATCAATTTACTGTAGGTGTGTGTGCCCCTTGGCAGCAGGCGCAGCACATTTTCGCCAATCAGGATAACTGCCAGGAGTGACTTAAGCGTGCGGTTGATGGTGGAAAAGAAGGCCTGCCCGCCCGGTTTAAGTGCCCTGGCGCAAGCCGCCACAACCTGGTGCGGTTCGGGGACATGCTCGAGCATTTCCATGCAGGTAACCACATCAAAGCTCCCGGCCTGTTCGGCGGCGATATCTTCGGCGCGTACCAGACGATAATCAATTTCCAGCCCCTGGCTGAGGGCATGATGACGGGCGGCTTCCAGCGAGGCCTGGGACAGGTCGATACCGGTCACCTGCGCCCCGGCCTTTGCCAGCGCTTCAGACAGGATGCCCCCGCCACAGCCGACATCCAGGATGCGCGGGGCTGGCGTGAGCACCCTTTCCATGACAAACCGGGTACGCAACGGGTTGATGGTATGCAACGTGCCCATCTCGCCTTTGGGGTCCCACCAGATTTTGGAAACGTTATCAAATTTGCTTATTTCAACAGAATCGACATTATTCAGGTCAGCCATAAAGGTCCTTCCCCACAAGATTAATGCAGCGGCGTAAAATCGCCGACATTGCTCGGGATTGTATGGTGTGTAAACGAAGCTACCTCGCGCAGCGCTCCAACTGCCGCTTCAATCTCAGCGCGGCGCACATCATTGAGGAAGACACAATTGCCCAATCCGTTGGGCATAGGGACACGCTGGAAACCGTTGCGGTGCGTAACCCGTTCTTCGAGCGACTCCCACAAAAGCTGGGGGTCGAGGGTGGCTATGTTTAACGGAATAGCGAGCCGGGCCAGCAGGTTGAAGAAGCGAGCGGATTCGCTGCCAGCGAGCAGGCCGCGCCGGAGGGCAATCAAAACCGAAAGGGCGATATCCAACAGGACGGCTTCACCATGCAGCAGGTGGGCTTCATGGCGTGTTTCCAGGCCATAGCTAAAGGTGTGACCGAAATCGACCTTGCGTGAAAGTTCTTCTTCGTACAGGTTGGGCTGTAACTCTTCGAGCATACCCGTTATGGCACGGTCGAGAATCTGCGCGCCGGTTTCGCACTGGAAATTCCCGGCCACACAATCTGCGCCGTGTTCTTCGAGCAGGTTGAAAAGCGCCGGGTCTTTTATGACGGCCAGCTTGATGATTTCGCAAACCCCGTTGAGCAGGTGACGCCTGGGCAGGGTGGCAAGAAAAGTTCGGTCGAGAAAAACGCGCAGGGGCGGCTCAAACGAACCGAGGCGGTTTTTGTGACCGTTGAAGTTAAGCCCGGTTTTGATCCCGACAGAGGCATCTACATAGCCCATCAAGGTGGTTGGCACTTTGATGTGCGGCACGCTGCGCCGATAAGTGCTGGCCACAAAAGCGACCACATCGGTCAGCACCCCGCCGCCGACGGCAATGATCGGCTCGTCGCGACGATGGATGGGAAAGGAATCAAGCTCGTGGAGAAGCGAGAGATAGCTTTCGATGTTTTTGTATTCTTCCCCGCCCGGAAAAGTGACAATTCGCGCTTCCAGGCCGTGGTGGGCAAAATAGGCGCGCATGGCAGGCAGGTGGAACTTTGCCACGTTGGCATCGACCACCACAAAACGGCGCGCATTTTGGGTGCGGCCGACAGAAACCAGGGCCAGATTGGCAGGGTCGAAGAGATGCGGGGCGTTGATGATTTCGTATTCGATGGGGCGCTGGTAGGTGACGCGCCAGGGTGTAGCGCTGGCGGTCATACAATCGTTTGCCAGCTGGCCTCGGCGGCCAGGATCTTACGCGCTACATTTTGGGCGGCTTCGAGGCTGTGATTTTGGTAGTTGCCGCACTGTTCGATGCTGGCGTAAGGCACCGCCGTGGCCGAAAGCATATCGGTCAGGATGCTTTTATAAATACCACGAATGGTTTCTGCACGACCTTCGTTGAGCAACACCAGGTAAAAACCGGTCTGGCAACCCATAATGCCAATGGAAAGGAAGTTTTTAGGCAGGTAGCGCAGGAAACCCTCGAGCAGGAAATGCTCCACCGAATGCAGTTCGGTGGAGGTCAGGTAGGCCCCGGCATTGGGGAGATTAATGCGCAGATCGATACAATAGACAATATCCCCGTTGGCGCCGGGGTTGGCGGAGCGCAGTTTAACGTGCGGGGCTTTTAGCAGGCGATGGTCCAGTTCGCCCACGGTATGGGCTTCCCAACCAAGTTGTTCGTAATTGATCATGATGACTCCTGTTTTGGGGATAGGGGCTGACCCTGCAGTTATACAAATTGTGACAAATGGCGGTAACTATCGGCCAGGGCTTTTTGCCAGGATTCGACGTGGTGGTAAAGCTCGACCGAGCCGTAGCCGTCGAAGCCGTTGTCGGTGAGGGCCTTGAAGCTGGCGGCAAAGTCGAAGGTGCCTTCGCCGGGGATTTCGTGGAAGTGGACGATGCTGGTCAGGGTGTTGGCGATGCGCCTATCGACCCATTGCGAGCCGCGGACGCCGCGCAGGTAGCCAAGGATGGGTTGGGTACGTTCGAGCACGTCGTAGCTCAGGCCGGGGACAGAGATGAGGTAGGTGAAAAACTCATCGTCGAAGGGCGATGCGCCAGCGTAGAGGCCGGGGTAGTGGACTATTTCGGGGGATTTCTGGATTCCGGCCCGGGCGAGGAGTGAGTCCAGCCGTTTGCGTTGGGCCGGGCCAGGGGGCACATCACAGAAATAGCGCGGGAAATGCCGGTCGAGCAGGGCATAATCGGCTGTTTCGGGGAAGTAGACCAGGTAGGAGGCAAAATCGAGGTCAAAAGACAGGTTGGGGGCGTCTTTGACGATTTTCAGGTTGTAGCCTTGCTGGGCATCGGAGACGTGCAGGTAGCGGATGTGGGGCGCGGCCTGGGCCAGGGCTGCGACGTAGTTGGCTTCGGAGCAGTAAGAATGCAGCAGGTCGATATGCAAGCGGAAGCGCGGCGAGTCGATTTCGCGCATGAGTGACAGGCCCTGCTCCATTGTTTCGATGAACATGCCGGGTTCGGGTTCGATCAGCAGGGTGAGGTCTTCATCGGGGCGGATTTCGGCGATGCACTGCTGGATGCTGTCGATGAGCAGCTCGCGCGGGTTGACGGCGGGGTTGCCGACGTGCTCATCGCGGATGAAGCCGCTGCCGAAGGTGACCAGGTTGACGCCCAGTTTACGGGCAACGTGGATACCGCGTTTGACCAGTTCGATGCGCCGTTTGCGCCCGGCCAGGTCTGGCGACATGAGCGAGGGTTCGTGCGGACGCTGGGGGGTGAAGAAGTGCGAGGCGGTGGCGACGCAGGCGGCCCTGACGCGGCCCGAAGCGAGGCGCTTGCGCACGTTTTCGAGGTCGTCATCGCTCAGGTTGAAGGGGTTGAACTGGTCGCGGTGGAAGGAAATTTCGATGCCAGGGTAACCAGCCTTTTCGACTTCATCGATAGCGGTCAGGAAGTTCAGGTTGGTCAGGCCGAAGGTGCTATAACTGAGTTTGATCATGGCAGTCTCTCCGTTGAGTGCGCTTGTTCAAAAAAGCACAAGCCAGACAGCCATTCTATTGAGTTATGGGAGCCGGGTCAAGGGTTGGGGGGAAACCTTTCAGCACAGCCCCGCCAGGAAAACGGGATCTTTTAGGAACTTTAAGGTTGAAATCTTGCACAAAAAGCATGAAATTTACCACGAAGGTAACGACGGGACACGACGTAAGAGTATTTTAGGTTTTCCGTACTGGGCCGTTGTTGCCAGCTTGCCCCGTGTTCTTTGCGGGGTCGGGGTAGAAGTGATTTTACCGAAACGGACAGACATCCGCCGGAACGTAGTTGTGGCTCTGCGCGCCGTGATAATCGCTGCCGAGCGAAGGCAAAAATCTTAACCACAACGGTAACGAAGGAACACAAAGGAAATCTTTTGGTTTTCCTTCGTGCGACTTCGTGTCCTTCGTGGTTAAAAAGTTTCACCGAAACGGACAGACATCCGCCGGGATGTAGATATGACTCTGCGCGCCGTGATAATCGCTGCCGAGCGAAGGCAAAATCTCGGGGTGTTCGGCGGCATACTGGATGGCCGCGCCGCAGGCATCGACCATCTTCCCGCTCGATTGGTACGCCTCCCAAAACGCGGAGGCCATCTCCACGTAGGGGTGGCCGGGACTGTCCGCCGGGAATTTCTCTTGCAACGTGGCATATTTGACCTGCGTCGCATCCATTTCGCCGAGGAAGGTGTGCAGGATGACCATGCGGTAGTAGGCGTAGGCAGCCAGGCGGAGGTATTCGGTAGAATCAATTTCGGGAGCAGGCTCTGGTGTCGGCTTGAATTTGTCATCGAATTGAGCAGAATAAATCCCAAACTCATAATTTCTGCGTTCAGGGGACCACCATCCTAATTCGTTGCTGAAAACAACATCTTGATAAAGTTGGATGGCTTTGGGATAATCACCGGCCCTGAGATATTCATCAGCATCTTGAAGAGCCTGGAAACGGTAAACTGGAGCATCGAAAGTTTTTGAAACAAGTGTGTAGGATGAACCATTCCAGGCATAAATTGATACATAACGCCGCCACGGAAATTCTTCCGCCATATTCCAATAGGAAGGAAGGCCACGCGATAAGACGATTTCACTCAACCCATTCATATCAACATCTTTGATTACAAAATCAGAATTCCCACCATCATCAATCCGAAGGGTCTCTGCAAAGGAAGCCCCATTCCATTCGAAAATAATTAATACATCTGCCATTGTAATTTCTATGTCCGACACACCATTTCTGTTCAAATCTTTTATGGTCTTAATCGTAACGTAATGTGCATAAGGATCATGATCAAAAATTGTTTGAACTTTGTATATTCCATCAGTACAAGTATAGAAATAATAGCCACTAATCGGATTGTTACCAGCTTGGTAAGCGAAATCCATTATTCCATCGCCAGTTAAATCCTGATAGATAAAAGTATTGTTTTCTTTTTGGCCGTCTTCTTTCAACTGAGAAATGATCGAGTTTAATCTTCCCCCTTTGTTCAAATAATCCAGAATCTTTATTTGAATGTCGGGATCAGAACATTTATAGGGATCATCTTCAGATGCCAATGCTTTTCGGCAAGTTCTGATTTTCGGCAAGCCCAAATTTAGGAAGAGGTTGGCATTTCCTTTCGGGCACTCCGCCTTTGGCGCGGGCGTGGCGGTGACGATCGTCCGCACATCGAAGGTCGGGGTGAAGGTGGGGATGGTTGGGAGCGGGGTAATTGTCGGCGTCTCGACCAGGCTCGACGACCGGGTGTCAGGCGCTGCGGTCAAAGTCGGTGCGAGCGTTTCAGATGGCGCAAAAGTGGCGCTGGGTGAGGGTGAAAATACCGGCGCAGGCGAAGCTGTCGCGGCGAGAGTCGCGGTCAGCGCGGGCGAACACCCCGCAAGAAGGAGGCAGAAAAGGGCGATCACAATCCCAATCGACGCATAATGATCTCCAAAAACAAAATCTTTAACCACGACGTTGCACGACGGAACACAACGGAAATTCTTTTTTGGTTTTCCTTTGTGTCCCTTCGTTGCCGTTGTGGTTAAAGTTCTCTACCCCGGCAAAAACTTCCCTTCAATCACATCAATCACCCGCTTGTTGAGTCGATCGAGCACTTCCAGCAGACGCTCCTGCCAGTCGTCATCCTTCAGGAAGCTGCACCAGTAGGCGTTTTTGCCGCCGCGGACACCCGTTCCCAGGTCGGAGAGCGTGCGTTGGGCCATGTTCTCGGTCAAGGCCGGATAACGCAGCACGATCTGGCCGTTCTCCACGCCGACCGAGGCCAGTCCGGCGGCATCCGCGCGCAGCTTGACGCGCATCTGGTAGAACAGGTTGGCAAACATCTCCGGCAGCGCCCCAAAGCGGTCGCTAAATTCGGCAATTAGCGGCTCCAGTTCGTGCTCCTCGCGCATCCCGGCGATGCGGCGATAAATCCGCAGGCGCAGGTCCTGGTTATGGATGTACGAGGCGGGAATGCCAATTGCCAGCGGCAGGTCAACCGTTACAGGTTCTTTGAGTTCATCTTCAAAGGTAGTAAGCGGGATCGTGGAAAGCGCTGCGATCATCGCGCCACTTTCCGCCCCGCTACTTTCTACTGCTGCCAGCGCGGCCCTTCTCAGCTTCTTGACCTCCGCCGCCAGCATCCGTGTGTAGAGATGAAATCCAACCGCCTCGATTTGTCCGCTCTGGCGATGGCCGAGCAGTTCGCCCGCGCCACGGATTTCCAGGTCGCGCATAGCAATCGAGTAACCCGCACCGAGCTGGGTGTTCTCGGCGATCACTTCCAGCCGCTCCTGGCCTTCGGCAGTCGGGGCCAGCTTGCGGTGGCGGAAAAAGTAAGCATAGGCGCGCGAGGCGGCGCGGCCCACCCGTCCGCGCAACTGGTAGAGCTGCGCCAGGCCGAAAGTATCCGCCCGGTCAACAATCAGCGTGTTGGCGTTGGGGATGTCGAGCCCGCTTTCGATGATGGTCGTCGAGAGCAGGATGTCGATTTTGCCCTCGGTGAAGTCGTGCATGACCTTCGAGAGCTGGTGTTCGTCCATCTGGCCGTGACCGACGCCGATGCGCGCCTGCGGCACCAGGTTTTCGAGATGCATCTTCATCGCATGGATGGTCTGGACGCGGTTGTGGACGAAAAAGATTTGCCCGCCGCGCTCCAGTTCGCGCAAAATGGCCTGGCGCACCAGCTTGGGCGAATACGGCCCAACGTGGGTAATAATCGGCAGGCGCTCCTCGGGCGGGGTGTTCAGGTTCGAAATGTCGCGGACGCCGGTCAGGGCCATGTAGAGCGTGCGCGGGATGGGCGTGGCCGTCAGGGTCAGCACATCCACCTCGGTGCGCAGCCTTTTCAGGTGCTCCTTGTGGGTCACACCGAAGCGCTGCTCCTCGTCGATCACCACCAACCCCAAATCCTTAAACTCGACATCCTGCGAAATCAGCCGGTGCGTGCCGATCAGGATATCGACCTTGCCGAGCAGCAGGTTGCGGATAATTTCGGTCTGTTCGCGCGGCGAGCGGAAGCGCGAGAGCATCTCAACCGTCACCGGGAAGGCCGCCAGCCGCTGCTTAAAAGTCTCGTAGTGCTGCTGCGCCAGCACCGTGGTCGGCACCAGCACCGCCACCTGTTTGCCATCCTGCACCGCTTTGAAGGCCGCTCGCAGCGCCACCTCGGTTTTGCCGTAGCCCACATCGCCGCACAACAGGCGATCCATCGGGCGGGCCGTCTCCATATCGCGTTTGATCGCCGCAATCGCCGCCACCTGGTCGGGTGTCTCGACATACGGGAAGCTGTCCTCCAACTCCCGCTGCCACTGCGTATCTGCCCCAAAAGCGTAGCCGCTGACCGTCTGGCGCTTGGCGTACAGCTCCAGCAGCTCCTCGGCCACTTTCTGCACCGCTTCCTTGACGCTGGCCTTGGCATTCGACCATTCCTGCGTCCCCAGCCGGGTCATATTCGGCGCGCCCTCCGCGCCCACATAGCGCGTCAACCGATCGGCCTGGAAGACCGGCACAAAAACCTGCGCCCCGCCCTCGTACTCCACCGCCAGGAACTCGCGCTCATGCCCATCCAACACACGCCGCACCAACCCGGCAAACTTGCCAATGCCATAATCGACATGCACCACGTAATCACCGGCGCGCAAGTCGCCGTAGGCTGCTTCGGGAGCCTCGGCAGCCTGTTTTTGGCGCGTGCGTGCCACCGGGCGTTCCCAGCCAAAGACTTCCGAGTCGCTAATCAGGTGAATCAGGCGTTCACTGGCTGTTTCTGTTTGTGGAGGTCCACCCGCAGCATTCCTCGTCGCTACACGCAGCACAAACCCTTCAGAGAGCGAGGCTTCGATAAACGAAACCGACTCCACTGACTCCGTGCTGCCGTTATTGAAATCGAGGTGTTCCCTCCAAAGCTCCTGCAAACGCTCCCGTTGGCGCGAAACGATAAAAACGGAATCACCCTGCCTCACCAGCCCGGCCAGGTACTCAATAAACGGCTTTAACCTGCCTCCAAACCGCTGATCATGCCCAAAAATCTCGCGCAAATCTGAGATCCGTTTGTCCGTTTCAGAATCCGTTCCCCCCTCTGCCGCATAACCCATCTCCGCCCAGGGGTGACCCTGGATCGAATCAAACATCTCGGCCCAGGTCAGGTACGGAATCGGGAAATCGGCAGGCAGCGTGCCCTCGTTGAGCGACTCAGAGCGGAACCTGACCGCCTGTTCCTCCACTTCGCTCACCATCGATTCAGCCAGCGACAGGTCATCGACCAGCACCAGCCCGCGCGGCGGCAGGTAATCAAGGATCGAAGCGGGGAACTCGTGCAAGAGGGGAATCCAGAATTCGGAAGGTTCCGTTTCTTCGGGAAAGACGAAAGACGAAAGAATCTCATCCTTTCCTCTATCATCTTTCATCAGGAACTCCCGCGCCGGTGTCACCAGAACCTGATCCAGCTTCGCCATCGTTCTCTGAGAACCCGGGTCGAAGCGCCGAATCGTGTCAATCTCGTCGCCGAAAAAGTCCAGCCGGGCCGGGAGCGGCTCGGAAGTGACCCAAATATCGAGAATCCCGCCGCGCCGGGAGAATTGCCCCGGTTCAACGACAATTTCAGCCGCCTGGTAGCCAATCGCCGCCCATTGTCGGATGAGCGCATCCGGCTGGACTTGCTGCCCGACAGCAAGGCGCTTGCTGGCCTTCAGGAAGTCGCGGCGGGGCAGGGTGCGCGTCATCACCGCCCGCGCCGAGGCGATAATCACCGGCGGCGTGGAAGGTTTCTCGGCAAACGGCAGGTGATAGGCGGCCAGGGCCGTCAGCGCCTGCAAGCGCTCTCGGCGGGTGGTATTGCCCCAGGCCGCATCCTCGTAAAAGAGCGGATTCGGCTCTGAGAACAGGTAGCGCGCCGTCGTCGGCAGCCAGAAAGCCAGTTCATCGTAAAGCGCCAGCGCATGGTCAGCCCGGTCGGTCAGCAGCAAAATCGGACGGTTCAGGTCACCATACAGCGCGGCCAACAACACCAAACGCGCTGCACGTGGCAAACCCAGGCCAGCCAGCGGTTGGCTGCCATCTTGCACCTGCTTTAAGAAGGCCTGGTATTCAGGGGTGGATTGAAGTTCGTGAAGGATTAAGTCCATAAAACCCTTTTCGAAAACAACACTTACACGAAAATTATGGCGATTTCAAATGTCCAGAGAGATAAGCTGGCTTGAGCCAATTTATTGGATAGCCGAGCATGGTCAACACAACCAAACAAAAGGGGATGCAGCGTACTCAGCCGAATTTTTAATTATCTGGCAAAATGGGTTTTCTGGAAAGGGTTTTTATCAAACAAACCGGAATATTTTGCATTGCACACAGGGTCTAGCACGAGAAGATTTGAGCGTGAGAAACTAATTCGACCCCATATATTCCTGATAAATAAGCAAGTTCATGGCCCGAGAAGAGCAAAAGGTGCGTATGCATACCATTCTTTGATAAAATACTATCTCGAGAAGGACCTTTCATTTATGCTATCGCAGACTTTTTACATTCTCCAAAATTGGGTCGCAGATAAAAAAATAAGGTTTTCAGATGTTTTGCCTTTAGCGGTGGGAGCCATCGCTTTTTCTTATACATTTTCCGCCGCCCTTTTCTTGCTACCTCTCAAAATCAATAATGTATTATTTTTCCTGTTGTTTCTCATAGGCGCAACAGGATTTCTTTATTATCAAAACCGAATCATACAAGTACTAACTGCGCTTGTAATTACAGCCTGGTTTTTTCTGCCCATGACTTGGTATTGGCGAGGCCTCACGTTTGATTATGGCTTTTTTATGGGGCTTTTCCCT
>CAZLSP010000008.1:0-23212 GCA_964562145.1 uncultured Anaerolinea sp.
TTGTGACCGGTCAGGATGCCGAAAAGGCTTCCGTCCAGTACATCATCGACGGCAAGCAGTCGATGACCGTGCTCAAAGATGTTCGCACCCTGGTTGCTGACGCTATCGCCGCCGCGGTTGCGTACCTCGAAGGCGCCACCCCTGAACAGACCAACACCTACAACAACGGCAAGATCGATGTTCCCGCCAAGCCGTCCGTTGTCGTGTCGGTTGACAAGGACAATGTCAAGGAAGCCGTGATCGACTCGGGCTACTGGCCCGCCAGCGACTTCACTGGCCTGCCCTAAACCATAGCAGTTCGTAAAACAGGAATAGTGATGGAAGCCTCCATCACTATTCCTGTATAATCTCTATATACTTTACATCTTTGGAACCGGAGCTGCTATGAATACTCCAATATTAGAGATGAAGAACATCACCAAGGAATTCCCTGGTGTGAAAGCCCTCAATAATGTGAGCTTTCAAGTCGCTGAAGGTGAGATTCATTGCCTGGTCGGGGAAAACGGCGCCGGGAAGTCGACCCTGATGAAGGTGCTGAGTGGGGTCTATCCGCATGGTTCTTACAGCGGGGAAATCCTGTTCAATGGACAAGTGCAATCATTTTCCGGCATCCGCGATAGTGAACATGCGGGAATTGCAATTATTTATCAAGAATTGGCGCTTGTCCCTGAAATGATGGTGTACGAAAACATCTTCCTGGGCAATGAAATTCGCAGCGGCTTTATGGTGGACTGGAACGAGACCATCAAACGGGCCGGGGAAATGCTCAACAAGGTGCGGCTCGATGTCAACCCCACGATGAAAATTAAAGACCTGGGGGTGGGCAAACAGCAATTGGTAGAAATCGCCAAGGCGTTGAGCAAAGATGTCAAACTGTTAATCCTGGATGAGCCGACCGCGGCCCTAAACGAAGATGACAGCGAGAACCTGCTCGACCTGCTGCGCGGCCTGAAAGACCACGGCGTTACCTGCATCCTGATTTCCCACAAGCTCAAAGAAGTGATTTCCATTGCCGATTCGGTCACCGTTTTGCGTGATGGTCAGACCATTTGCACCCTCAGCGCCAAAAAAGGCGAGGTTTCCGAATCGGCGTTGATCAAACACATGGTTGGGCGCGAAATTGATAATATCTATCCTCCGCGCCAGCGCCAGATTGCACCGGAAGTGGTGCTCGAAGTTCGCAATTGGACCGCCTACGACCCCAACCTGGGCCGCAATGTCCTGCGCGATGTCTCTTTCAACGTCAAAAAAGGCGAGATTGTCGGTTTTGCCGGGCTGATGGGCTCCGGGCGCACCGAACTGGCCAAAAGCGTGTTCGGCAACCCCGGCGGATACCAAATTCAGGGTGAGATGTACATGAAGGGTGCGCAACGAACCTTCACCCACCCGCAGCAAGCCATTCAGGCGGGCATTGCCTACGTCACCGAAGACCGCAAGGGCAATGGCCTGATCCTGATCCAGGATGTGAAACAGAATATCACCCTGGCCAACCTGCGCGAGATTGCCAACCGCGGCGTGGTGGATAGCAATGCCGAAGTGAAAGTTGCCAACGATTACAAAAGCTCCATCAACATCAAGACCCCCACAGTTGAACAAATTGTTTCGAACCTGAGCGGTGGCAACCAGCAAAAAGTTTCGGTAGCCAAGTGGTTGTTTGTCAAACCAGATGTCCTAATCCTTGACGAACCCACTCGCGGCATCGATGTCGGCGCGAAATATGAAATTTACACCATCATGAACCGGCTGGTGGAACAGGGCATGAGCATTATCATGATTTCTTCCGAGCTTCCCGAAGTGCTCGGCATGAGTGACCGCATTTATATTGTTTCCTCGGGCAAAATCACCGGTGAATTGCCCATCGAGGAAGCTACGCAAGAAAAAATTATGCACCTGGCAACGAACTGAGGAGGCCCACGATGTCTTTTTTCAACAACGCCCAAAAGTTATTCCGGCAAAATATTCGTGAATATGGGATGTACATCGCCCTGTTCGTTATTATGGCGATTTTCACCTATACCACCGAGGGCATCTTCATCTCGCCCCGCAACATCAGCAACCTGCTAAACCAAACCGGTTACATCGCCGTGCTGGCGGTGGGCATGACCCTGGTCATTGTCATTCGCCATATCGACCTTTCGGTGGGTTTCCTGGCGGGCTTCCTCGGCGCAGTTGCCGCCATTGCACTCGTCTCGTGGAATTTGCCCGTATTTGCGGTCATCCCGCTGGTACTGGTGCTGGGCGCGCTGGCCGGGCTGATCACCGCTTTCCCGGTTGCCCAGTTAAAAATCCCTTCGTTCGTCGCCTCCCTGGCCGCCATGCTCGTTTATCGTGGCGCGTTGCTGCTCAGCACCATGGGAACCGGCACCATCATCGTCCCCAATGAGATTTTCAACGCCATCGGCAACGGCTACATTCCCGACATCCCCGGTCTCGACTTCCTGCCCAAAATCCACAAACTGACCCTGCTGCTCGGCCTGGTCGCCATCGTCCTCTTCATCGTGGGCGAGCTCAACGGCCGCCGCAAGAAACAGGCCTATAACTTCGAAGTCCTGCCGATGGATATGTTTATCCTGAAACTGGTCTTTGTCTCGTTGCTGGTCGGCGGCATCACCTGGGTGCTGGCTGGTTACAACGGCCTGTCGTGGACAGTGGTGGTTGTGCTGATTGTGGTGGCCCTTTATCACTTCATCACCACCCAAACCGTGCTCGGCCGCCATATTTACGCCATCGGCGGCAACCCCGAAGCAGCCGAATTGAGCGGGATTAGCGTCAAAAACCTGACTTACGTGGTCTTTGGCTCGATGGGCATGCTCACCGCCCTGTCAGGCATCCTGTTTACCTCGCGCCTGCAATCTGCCACCACCACCGCCGGAACCCTGTTTGAGCTCGATGCCATCGCCGCGGCCTATGTTGGCGGCGTATCGGCAGCGGGTGGCGTTGGCAAAGTGACCGGCTCCATCATCGGCGCGCTGGTGATGATGTCGCTCACCAGCGGCATGAACCTGATGGGGGTCGATATTTCCTACCAGTACATTGTGCGCGGGGCCGTGCTGGTCGCCGCAGTCGTCTTCGACGTAGCCACCCGCACCAGCCGCAAGTAAAAACTTGTAAAAACAAAACCGCCCGCTAAATTGCGGGCGGTTTTTGCTTTAAAACGCATGCCACTGGCTAATTTTCTTCAATCGCGCCGAAATATCCGGCTCGGTGTGCGGGCAATCGTCGGCCACCCTGGGTTGCGGATGACCCGTGAGCGCGGCGAACCCGGCCCCGATACCGTTTGCCACGTTTTTAGCGTCGTACCCGCCCTCGAGCAGGAAAACGATGCGGCCCTGGCAATTTTCTTCCGCTAAATCGACCAATCCTTGCGAGAGCAGGGCATACCCGGCTGTAGACAGGCCCAGCGAAGCCAGCGGGTCACGCCAGTGGGCATCATACCCGGCAGAGATGATCAACAGTTCCGGCCTAAAATTGCGCACAAAGGGCGCAATCACCTGCTGCAGCACCAACCCAAAACCTTCCACACCGGTCCGCGCCGGGAGCGGCACATTGACAATCCGCCCGCGCTGATCAGGCGTATCGGCATCTTCCAAACGGCCCGTTCCGGGGTAAATGCCTTGCTCGTGTGTAGAAAGATAAGCGGCGCGCGGGTCATTCAGGAAGGACGCTTGCGTGCCGTTGCCGTGGTGCACATCAAAATCGATCACGGCCACCCGCCGCAAACCGCGCGCCAGGGCCTCCTGGGCCGCAACAGCGGCATTGTTGAACAGGCAAAAACCCATAGCCCGGTCTGGCTCGGCATGGTGGCCGGGTGGACGGGCTATAGCAAAGCCATTGCGGGCCGTTCCATCCAAAACCGCCCGCACCACGCTAATGGCGGCTCCCGCGGCGTTGAGCGCGTCTGTGAGCGATGTAGGGGTGACGTAGGTGGGCGCGTGGTCGATGATTCCCGGCCCCTGCGGGCAAAGCGCTTCTAACTCGGCAAGCATGCGCGCCGTATGCACCCGGCCCACCTCCGTCCCCTTGGCCGGGGTAAACGGGATCTGCTGGCTGCCAGGAACCTGCCCCGGATCGATGAATTCCAGCCGCGCAGGCCGCTCCGGGTGGTCTGGGAAAAGATGGTTGGGGGATGGGACAAAGGTGTGAACAGTGGTCATGGGCTTATTGTATCGTGAATACACTGCGTCGGTTTAAGCGACTACCAGGTATGCTATGGAGCATACCTGGTAGTCTTGAGGGGGAGGGACACCCACCGATTGGTTGGCATGGGGGGGGCATGTCGAACCAATTTCTCCGGTGGGAACACCTGTGATACCAGTAAAAGGAGGGCAGGTGTTATTATAGATAATATACACCCGAATAGTCTGGATTGCATTAAAAGTGTATAAGAGTTTGGCCGGGGGAAGATGGGACTTTGGTAATGTTTGGGGCTTATTTTTGCTTGCCGCGTTCGCTAAAAAGCCGCATCCACTCGTTGACTTCGTGGTCGCTAAGGGCATTCTGGCGCGCGGAGGCAGGCGGCCCGGCGCGCAGGGTGTCGATGACAGTGGCGGCAAATTCGTCGGAGCTGATGATGGTTGCCCCGGCGGCGCGTGCTTCGCTTTGCACGCGATGGTCGGAGGAGACTACGCTCCAGTTTTTGGCGGCTTTGCCCAGGGTCTTTAGCCTGCGCCGGATGGCTTCATCGGCAATGAGCGGGCGGCGCACAAAATGGGCGCTGACCAGGCCAATTTTACGGGATTCGGGCACACCGGGCGGGGCATTGTCGAAGTAGACTTCGAGGTTGCCGCGGCGCGAGAGACGGCAGAACTCGTTCAGGCGGGCGAGCAGTTCATTCTCGTCGTCGAAGGAGTTGATATCCAGCCCCATTTTGGGGATCAGGTTATGACCGTCAATTAAGAAAGGCATGGACGCCATTATACAGGATGGGCGCAGCAGTGCTGCGCCCATCCTGTATTTCATTACGCGGTGGCAACTTCTTTGGTGGTGACGCCAATTTGCGGCGGGTTTTCGAAGTGTTTTTTGACGGCGCACAGTTCGGCCGAGCGGATGAGCGAGGGGCGGTACTTCTCGGGGAAGCTGGGCGGAACCTGGATTTCGAGGTCCACTTTTTCGACCATGCCGCTAAAGGGGTTGCTATGAATGCGCTGCAAAATGCGGATACCTTCGGTGGGCAGGCCGCGCTGCTGGCAAAAGCCGAGCACGTAAATACCGGCGCAGGTGCCAACGGAGGCCAGGAAGGTGGCAAAGGGTGTCGGGGCGCTGGCAACCGGGGGCTGGTCGGTGTGGACGGTGAATGAGCCAAAGTGGGCGTCGACGCGCGCGCCGCCGGGGAAGTCGATTAACATTTCCATAGGGTTGTTCTCCTTGTGTTGGTTGGGTCAGGTTTTCATGTTCTTTGATGCGCGCTGTCATAAAAAGTTGCACATAAAGACAGCTGACAGTCATTTTGGATATGGCCGTTACCTTTTCTTGCCCAAATTCCCCAATTTCACCCTTGACAGTCCGATTTGCAGGTGATATAAACGGCGAAATTCGCTGCAAGTGAGCGAACACAACTTAATAAAACGCTCTTATCCAGAGAGGCGGAGGGACCGGCCCTGCGAAGCCTCGACAACCTGACCCCTGAGTCAAGGTGCCAAATCCGGCAGTATGATCTGGAAGATGAGAGGATGGTAAACGCGCGTACCTCTTCTTGTACTTCCAGGAGAGGTGCATTTTTTTGCCTGCACTGTGCGCAGGTACACGTGTCTCTCCTGGTAAGGGCGGACTTTACACAAATTCAGAGGAGACGTTTATCATGACCACCCCCCGCAAATTCGGTTTCGCAACCCAGCAGCTGCACGCCGGTTACTCGCCCGACCCCACCACCGGCAGCCGCGCCGTGCCGCTCTATCAGACCACCAGCTACCAGTTCAAAAGCACCGAACACGCTGCTAATTTATTTGCACTCAAAGAACTGGGCAACATCTACACCCGCCTGATGAACCCCACCACCGATGTGCTCGAACAGCGCATCGCGGCGCTGGAAGGCGGCGTAGGGGCGCTGGCCGCCAGCTCGGGGCATGCCGCCCAGGCCCAGGCCATTTTCACGCTCTGCAACGCAGGCGACCACATCGTCACCAGCAGCCGCCTGTATGGTGGCACCTACAACCAGTTCAAATACACCCTGCCCAAGCTGGGCATCGATGTGACGTTTGTCGACCCGTCGGACCCGCAGAATTTTGAAAAAGCTATCCAGCCCAACACCAAGATCATCTACGGTGAAACGCTCGGCAACCCCGATATTTCCATCTTCCCCTTCGAAGAAGTGGCCGAAATTGCCAAAAAACACAAGCTGGTGCTATTCATCGATAACACCTTTGCCACGCCTTACCTGTTCCGGCCGTTCGAGTGGGGCGCTCACGTCATCACCCACAGCACCACCAAGTTCATCGCCGGGCACGGCACCAGCATCGGCGGGATCATCGTCGACGGCGGCAATTACGACTGGGGCAACGGCAAATTTGCCAACTTCATCGAGCCAGACCCGTCCTACCACGGCCTGGTATACGCCAGCCTGAGCGGCGTGGGCCTGCCGCCTTTCATCATCAAAGCGCGTGTGCACGTCCTGCGCGACATCGGCGCGTGCCAATCGCCGTTCAACTCCTGGCAGACCATCCAGGGCATCGAAACGCTCTCGCTGCGCGTCGAACGCCACGTCCAGAACGCCCAGGCCGTCGCCGAATATCTCGAAAAGCACCCCAAGGTTTCGTGGGTCAAGTATCCGGGCCTTAAGAGCCATCCCGATTACGAGCGCGCCAAACGCTACCTGCCCAAAGGCGCAGGCGCCATTCTCGGGTTCGGCATTAAGGGTGGGGCCGAAGCGGGCAAAAAGTTCATCGAAAGCCTGCAACTGTTCAGCCACCTGGCCAATGTCGGCGATGCCAAATCGCTCGCCATCCACCCGGCTACCACCACCCACAGCCAGCTCACTGCCGAACAGCAGGTGACCGCCGGGGTCAGCCCCGATTTCATCCGCTTGAGCATTGGTCTCGAGGACATCGACGACATCCTGTGGGACCTCGACCAGGCGCTTAACAGTTAATGCAAAAAGCGGAATGCGGAATGATGAATAAAATTCATCATTCCGCATTCCCACTTCATCCCTGAGGTCCTATGCCCGTAAAAATCCCATCCACCCTCCCGGCTCGCGCCATTTTGGAAGATGAAAATGTCTTCATCATGGGCGAGGAACGCGCCGAGCACCAGGATATTCGCCCGCTACGGGTAGCCATCCTCAACCTGATGCCGACCAAGATTGCCACCGAAACACAACTCCTGCGCCTGCTGGGCAATTCGGCCCTGCAGGTCGATGTGACTCTCTTACATACCGCCAGCTACGAATCCAAAAACACCGATGCCGAGCACCTGCTCAACCATTACGACACCTTTGAAGGCGTGCGCAGCGAAAAGTTCGATGGCCTGATCATCACCGGCGCGCCGGTGGAGCAAATGGAATTTAAAGAAGTGGATTATTGGCCGGAGCTGACCCGCATCATGGATTGGGCCGAAACGAACGTTGAATCGACCTTTTACATTTGCTGGGGAGCGCAGGCCGGGCTGTATCATCGCTACGGAATCCCAAAATATCCCCTGTCCCGCAAAATGTTCGGCGTTTTCGAGCACCAAACCTTAATCCCCACCGAGCGCCTGTTGCGCGGCTTCGACGACACCTTCTATGCCCCGCACTCGCGCCACACCGAAATCCGCCGCGAGGATGTAGAAAAAATTGCCGACATCCAAATCCTGGCAGAATCGGATGAAGCCGGGGTTTACATCGTCGGCTCAAAGGATGGCCGCCACATCTTCGTCACCGGCCACTCAGAATATGATCCGCTGACGCTCAAAAGCGAGTACGACCGCGATGTAAACAAGGGCCTGCCCATCCACGTCCCCCGGAATTATTATCCCGGCGACGACCCGTCACGCATGCCACGGGTGCGCTGGCGCGGGCACGCCAACCTGCTCTACGCCAACTGGCTCAATTATTATGTTTACCAGGTGACCCCTTACGATCCCAAGTACATCCCGGATGGCAGCATCCACTCCGATTTTTAGGGAACAAAAAACAGGCCGTCGGCCTGTTTTTTGTCTGGCTTAAGAGTAATACCACTTAAAAATCTGGTCATAAATGGCTAAAAGTACTTTTTTCACCGGCGCGGCTTGCACCAATCTTTTCACCAGCCCGGCGCGCCTGGGCGCAGCAACCGGCTCGGATTTAAGGCCTTTTACATAATCGGTGGTGTTGCTCAGGTTCATCACCAGCGGGTCCGAAACCATCAGGCGCAGGTACCCGGCGGCGTTCATACGTTGATCGAGCTGTTTAACCTGCCCCATTGGCTTGTCCATGTCAAAGGGCAGGAACTGTGCCAGGGTCGATTTATAAGCTACAAACTGCCAGTGTGAGGCCCCCACCAGGGCGGTGCGCCCCTGGTAGCGAATTTTCCAATCGCAACTCTCGGCGTAGATTTTCCGATTTTCGGCTTCATCTTGTCCCAGCGAGCGGTTAAATTCCCAAAAAGTCTCCCAGGGGATGAACTGGCCTTCTTCCAAGGACTTTTCTTCGGCGGCCCAGGCGCGGGTGGCGGTGTGGAAATCGGGGTTGGTGCGAAAGGGGCGAGCTGTTACCATGCCCACCCGCGGGAAGTTCTCAAGCAGCTCTACCGAGCGCGCCAGCCAGCCAGGGTAATAGAGAATATCGCTATCTGAGTAGGCAACAATCTCTCCCGGCGCACCCGCCAGGATGATGTTCCACGCACCGCCTTTGCCCATGTTCTTTTCAGACAGGATCAGGTATTGGATCCGCCCGGCTTCTTTTTCTGCCACCAGGTAGGTGCGCACTTCGGGGCAACTGCCGTTATCGAAGACCAGCAGGTCAAACGGCAAACCGGCCTCCACCCGCATCGACTCGAGGCTAACCTTGAGCACATCCAGCGCTTCGGCGTAAAACCCGCTCAAGAAAGGGATGTAATTTAAGACCGCAACCGTAATCCGTTGTGGTTTGGCAACTTCTTTTACAAACTTGGCAGGGTTTTGGCCTTTGCGCATGGAGTTCCTCGAGGTGAGCTGGCTGTTATTTAAATAATTTCCGCAATCGCCACAACATATTCGACAGCCGTGTTGAACCCAACGCCAGCAAAGGCCAGGCTTCAATGCGCCGCCACAGGCGAGAGCGATCCATCTTTTGGGGCAAGAGCTGTCCGTCGACCAGGCGCTGGTCGGTATCGAGCAGGGTAAAGCGCGTCATCGGTCGGCCCCCGGCCAGGCGGATGTTTTCGTTGGTCTCGGGGTGGTCATAGTGTGGTTTGCCGCCAGGCAGGTGCGAATAATCGTGATTCTGGTGAATGATTGTGATATCGTGGGTGCAATCTACGGCCGGGAAACCGCTTTTACGGGCGTGATAAATCATCCAGTTATCCCAACCGGCGCGACCGATTGTAAAGGCTGGCAGGTCGGCAAAGCAGGCCGCAGGGAAGATAAAATAATCTGACCCGGCGGGGCGATGCAAGGAACCCTGTTCTTTAACCTGGCGCATCAGATGTGCCTGCCAGCCGGGAGAAAAATCGAGCCGGGTGGTAATGCCCATATCCCAACGCTGACCCATCAGGACGAATTGACTGCGCAAAGCCGCGACCTTTTGCGCCGCGGCTACAAAATCCTCGAACAAGAGGATATCTGCGTTGACAATCGCGTAAAGCGGGGTCTGGCTGGCTTGCCGCGCAATCTGGAACATGGCATTCATCAGCGGCGCGCCGCTGGGGCTGCGTGGAATCTCGCGGATGTGTTTTACGCCCAATTCGGTGGCGGCTTCGGCCAGGCCGGGTTCATCCCCCAGCAGGAGCACCACCACCCCGGGAAGTTGCGTCCACGAGGCAATTGCATTGCGCTGGATGGTGGCAATGTGCGGGTCACTAAAAGGTTTGGGAGCGGAGAAAACGGTAATCAGAGGAGAGGTCATCGGTTCTCAGGGGTGGGGGCACGGTGATCTGTCTCGGTCATCGTTTTGTGGCGAATTCCAGCATTAATTTCGACCAACTCTGGGCTTTCACGAACAATTTGGAGCACATCGTACCATGTAAAGGAGGTTTTGTCGGGCAACCGGGCAAAGATTTCGCGGACAAACTCCAGGTCCTGGGGAGTGTCCACGGTCCAACGCAGTGAACCATAATCGGGGTGGTGGTGCAGTTGGGCAATGCGAAAACTCCTTTGCGAAAGCCCATAATCAGTAAAAAATGTCGATGCGTGCGAATCTGGCTGGTTCCCCGTCTTTGGCGCAAAATGCGTACCTTCGTACAGGAACGGCATGACGTGTTCGCGGTGAAATGTTTCGGAGGCTTCGCTCCAGGCCTGCTCCAGCGCGGCAAAGGTACACACTTCCACATCCAGCCCAATGGGGAAACTCCGGCCAAAAGGCGGCGGCAGGCGGTTACAGGCAAAGTCGGCTGGCGAGGGTTGGGGATTGGTGACCAATTGCACGGTCCGATCAATCACATTGGGGTCAATCAACGGACAGTCGCCGGTAATGCGAACGATAATATCGGCCTGGTGTGTTTTTGCAGCCTGGTAATAACGGTCCAGAACATCGTGGAGGGAGCCGCGCGTACAAGGAAAACCCATTGCCGCCGCAAAAGCCGCCACCGGATCATCCGACGGATCGGTGGTGGTGGCAACAATAACCGCGTCGAGGCTGCCGGCACGCCTGGTGCGTTCGATCACATGCTGGATCATGGGTTTCCCGGCAATATCGAGCAAGATTTTGCCCGGCAAACGCGAGGACCCCATCCGTCCCTGGAGGATAGCTACAATTTTTGACATTTTTCGTAAGTTCCAAGCAAGGTTTGAGCATTCACGGCCCAGTTGGCTTTTTGTTCTGCCGTTGCGCGCGCAAGTTGGCCCATAGCAGGAAGTTGTTCATATTGCTCTATGGCTCTGAGAATCTTTCCGGCTAACTCGGCTGCGTTCCCGTCGGCAAAAAGCCAACCGTTTTCGCCTTCACGTACCCATTCCCGGTTGGCCGGGATATCAGAGACGAGGCAAGGCAACCCGCAGGCCAGGGCTTCCATGAGCGAAACGGATGAACCATCGACATGGGACGGGCTGACGTAGAGATCGGCCATGTGATACCAGCGCGGCAGGTCGGTGTTACGGATTTGTCCGGGGAAAAAGACCCGGTCGAGAACCCCGCCACTATTCAGGATCTGGCGGATAACCCCGGCCTGAGAGCCGCCGCCGAGCAACAAGAGCCGGACATCTTCCCTTTGCCTGGCGACCGTGACAAAGGCTTTCGCCAGCACATCGACACCGTAAATGGGTTCCCAGGAGCGATTGCAAAAGATGGTGAAGGTGTGCTCTGTAGCCTGGGCCTCGTTTTTAGGGGTAAAGTGTGCCAGGTCAACACCCCAGGGGAAAACGACGGTTTTTGCGGGATCCATGCCGTAATGAACCGCCAGGTCGCGGGTGACATTGGCATCGGATGTAAAAAAAGTGGAGCGCTTGAGCGTGTAACGGGTAACCCACTCCCAGAGTTTGCTGCGCCGGACATCCCGCATCAGGTCGAAGCCCCACGACATGGTCAGGATGGGGCGAAAACCCGATAAAACGGCGATAAAAGCACAAGTCTGGATTGGCCCGGCGTGAATCAGGTCAGGCTTGATCTGCCTGGTCAAACGCCTAAAATCCAGGGCCAGCCGGGGCAGGTCACGCCACTCAAAGGGTTTTGTCCCACCCGCCCACTGCACGATCTGGACGTTTGCGGGAACCGGGCGGTCTTCTGTCTGGCGTGGACCGCGTTGCAGGCGCACATAATAAACCTGGTGCTCGCTTGTAGAAAGCGCCGTCAGGAAGCGGTGGTCGTGAGGGGTATAGTCAAACGAAAAATAAATGATCTTCATAATGCCGTTGGAGGGGCAACCCGACGGCGGCCCCTCCAATTTGATTTACGCACCCAAATCTGTCCAGCGTAGTTCTTTGCCCTGGGGCATGTCTTGCAGCGCCCGGGTGCCAATGACACTGGAGATCTGGTCCGGTTTGATCGCGCCGGGGGTGGCGGGACGCAGCACGTCAATCATCTCACGGGTAAAGGTTTCACCGGCTTTAATGTCGCGGGCGGCGCGCAGGCAGCGACGCTGCACCACCTGGGTATCCTGCTCGTTGCCAACAATTGATTTATCTGCCGAACCAAGCGCGCGCTCGAGCAGGCGGGTTTCTGCCACCATGTGGGCCCAATCGGCCGGGTTCAGGGCGAACTTATGGTCGGGGCCTTCACGGTCGTTGCTGTCGGTAAAATGGCGCTCAACCATGCGCGCGCCAAGCGTCACCGCGCCGAGCACGGTGGCATTGCCATGTGTATGGTCAGAAAGCCCCAGGACCACATCGGGGAACATGGCCGCATAGGTTTTGAGCACATTCAGGTTGATAAAGTCATAATTCTCAGGGCTGGCTGTGTAGTTGGTGTTGCACTGCATTACGCATAACTGCTTATTAATCTTCAAAATGGCATGAACTGCCTTTTGTACTTCGCCAATGTTCGAGGCACCGGTGGCAATAATCATCGGTTTGCCTTTGGAAGCCATATGCTCCAGCGCCTCGATCCAGTCAATTTCACCAGAGCCGACCTTGAAAGCCGGCACAAACGGGTCAACGTGCTCAATCGATTCGTAATCGTAAGGCGAGGTAAAGAAATCGATTCCGACCTTCTCACATTCTTCTTTCAAAATGGGTGTCCAATCCCATGAAACCGAGGCTTCTGTGTACACCTGGGTCACGGACTTTTTCCATTTGGCCTGGTGTGAAACCTGCGCATTCATATGGGTAAAACCATACTCAGAAACAATCTTGGGCGCCTGGAAATGCTGGAACTTGGCCGCATCTGCCCCGGCCTCTTTGGCCAGCTTGATCAGCATCTTAGCCCGCTCCAGGTCACCGTCATGGTTGGCGGCGATGTCGGCAATGAAATAGGTCGGGTGACTGGGGCCGATGATATGTGAGCCGATTTTGAAGTCCATAGGTTTCTCCTTTAGTCATTGGCAATTAGTAATCGGTAATGACCCGTTACTAATTACCAGCCTGTTGATAACTGCGCATTTTCTGTGGATAACCCTGTTGAGCCTGTGTATAAAACCGTTCAATTCCGGTGGAGACGCCAGCGATTTCGTGGCCCAATGCGGTGGATAACTTGTGGATAGACAGCCGCAAGTTGTGGGAACGGCGGGCAGTTAATCCGGATTCTTCGACCGATTTGGGGAGTACCAGCGTTTCATCGAATCCAAACTGACGGGCGATACGCCGCCCGAACTCGTACTTGCTCAACGCTTCCGCGCCGACGACGTGATACAGCCCCGAAAGGTCTTTGTCCAACATCCGCACCAGGGTCTCGGCCAAATCGCCGACGAACAGGGGGCAGAAATAGACATCGGTGAACCCGTAGCAGGTTTCCCCGGCTGATAACTTGTTGTAGAAAAACTCGGACAGCGAGCGCGTCCCCGAGAGGCTCCAGCCAAAGAAGTTGACGCGCGCCACGATGGCATTTGGGTTGGCAGCCAGCACCGTTTGTTCGCCGAGCAGTTTGGTCTGGGCGTAGACCGAGAGCGGGTTGGGGGTGTCGGTTTCGGTGTAGATACCGTCTTTGGTGCCGTCAAAAACCGCGTCGGTGGAGATGTGGATGAAACGGATGCCCTGGCGGGCGACGGATGCAGC
The DNA here is from genome assembly GCA_964562145.1 of uncultured Anaerolinea sp. Classification (GTDB taxonomy): domain Bacteria; phylum Chloroflexota; class Anaerolineae; order Anaerolineales; family Villigracilaceae; genus UBA5195. Next base: position 13,735 of record CAZLSP010000008.1, read on the forward strand.
TAATTCGCCGGGCAATTCTCCGTTTAAGTAGCGGGCGCCCTGGGGGTCAGATTCGCACGAGTCGACGTTGGCGTTGGCGGCGGTGTGGATGACGGCGTCAGGGCGCACCTCGTCGATTAAACGGGAGAAAAGTCCCGGCTGGGTCAGTTCCGCCTTGATAAGTTCAAAGGGCGTATCGGCCAGTTTGGCGCGGTCTACGCCAACGATGGTATGAGTCCCAAATTTCATCAAAGAAAGATTGAGACCCAGCAGGCCAGACGCGCCAGTCACCAGGATTTTCATTTAGCCTTCCAGGGTTCCAGCGGCAAAGGCTTCTTCGAAGGGGGCGATATATTTTTTGATGCCTTCAACATCCAGCCATTCGGAGTTATTGTCGCTGGTGTACGAAAAGCCCTCCGGGAGTGGCTGGCCCTGGTAATGCTGGCTGCGGTTCCAGAGCGTTTCGGGCGGGCGGATGATGTACATTCCATCGCGCTCGACGGCGTTGCGGGCTTCGTCCTCAGAAAGCAGGTCTTCATGCAGTTTCTCGCCGGGACGAATGCCGATGATGTCGATTTGGGCCTCGGGGGCGATGGCGCGGGCCAGGTCGATGACTTTGGTGCTGGGGATTTTGGGGACGAAGACTTCGCCGCCTTCCATCTGTTCGATGCAGTTGATGACGAAATGCACACCCTGTTCAAGCGAGAGCCAGAAGCGAGTCATGCGTTCATCTGTGATGGTGATTTTGCCGGTGCTGCGCATTTTGATGAAGAGCGGCACGACCGAGCCGCGCGAACCGACGACATTGCCATAGCGGACGCAAGCGTAGCGGGTGGCCGATCCGGCGGCGTAGTTGTTTGACTGAATGACGAGTTTCTCGGCGACGAGTTTGGTGCCGCCATACAGGTTGGCCGGACTGACGGCTTTGTCGGTGCTGAGGGCCAGCACTTTGCTTACCCCGGCATCCAGCGCGGCTTCGAGCACGTTGGAGGTGCCAATGATGTTGGTTTTGACGGCTTCCATTGGGTTGTACTCGCAGGCCGGAACCTGTTTGAGCGCGGCAGCGTGGACAACGATGTCGACGCCGTGCATGGCCCGTAACAGGCGCTCGCGGTCGCGAATGTCGCCGATGAAGTAGCGCAGGCGCGGGTCATCGTAACCGCGCACGCGCATTTCGTGCTGTTTGAGTTCGTCGCGGCTGAAGATGATGATTTTGCGCGGGTTTTTCTCGGCCAGCAAGATTTTGGTGAATTTCTTGCCAAACGAGCCAGTGCCGCCGGTGATTAAGACAGATTTGTTGGTCCAGTCCATGAATACTCCTTGTTTTTTACCACGACGGAAAACCTTAAATCTTTTCGTCGTGTGACGTTGTCGCCTTCGTGGTGAAAAGTTTTTTATATAAGTGGAAAGTAGAAAGTAGTTTGCGCTACCTTCTACTTTCTAACCAAAAATTGCAAATTTATTGCCACGGATTGACGATTTCAATCCCAGCCGCTTCAAAATCGCTTACATTGCGCGTGACCAGGGTCATTTTGTTGGCAATGGCAGTCGCTGCGATGAGTGAATCTATGGTGGGCATGGGTTTCCCTGTCATTTCGGCATGCGCAGTCAACATGCCCCACTCGACAATGACATCCGTATCCAGCGGCAGGATTTTACCTTGAAAGCGCGCGAGTAAATCATCCTGGAGCCAGTCGCGTAGTTCGGTTTTGCGGCGCGAATCGGGCAATTTTTCGACACCTTTGATAACTTCGCCTATGGTGATGACGCTCAAGTAAGCATCATCGGTGTCGAGCGCATCGAGAAACTCCACAACTTTGGGGTTGGGCTGTTTGGCGACAAATTCAGAGATAACACAGGTATCGAGTATCACTTTCATAACTCGAGGCCTTCGCGCGGCAGGCTTTTATCGCGGGATAGGTCAAGGTCGGCACCCGCCAGCGGGGAGGCGCGGAAAAAGTCGGAGAGTTTCCCCTGCGACTTGCGCAGTTTCTCGTATTCCGCATATGAAACCACCACAACGGTTTTTTCGCCGTGTTTGGTAATAACCTGCGGGCCTTGCGTCAGGGCACGGGTAATCACTTCGCTCAGTTTGTTTTTTGCATCCTGGATTTGCCAGACGGCATTCATGGGAACACTCCTTTCCGAAAAATCTGTCTAGTCTGTCTAGATTTTATCTCGTTTGAGAAAGGAAGTCAATCCGATTTTCGCGCCAAGAACAGCCCGGAATCTTTGGTAACGAAAATCTCGCCTTTGGCTTGCAGCTCAGCGGTCAGTTCCTGTTCGAGTTTGGCAAAGACGGCTTCCGGGGCAGCGCCAACGCGGGAAGTTGAGCGGAGATAAGCCATCAACGGTGGGATTTCGGTGATGCGCAGGCCGTCCTCGTAGCGACGGATTTCGATTTGGCTGAAAAATGGCCGCAGTTGCTTCAAACCGTTTTCGAGCGTGAATGGATTCGCTACCGCCGAAAAATCCATGTCCGATTTGGTGCTGCGGAACCACTCGTCCATCTCTTTCAGATGGTTGACACCGCTGGTGGCGGCGACCAAATGCCCGCCCGGACGCAGCACACGCCGAATTTCGCCCAAGGCTTTCGGCCGGTCGGGAACGTGGTAGAGCATGGAATTGGCGATAACGAGGTCGAAGGTCTCATCCGGATAGGGGATGGATTGGGCATCGATTTGCTCAAATTTGAAGCCGCGCCCGAGGGTGACGAGATTTCTCCAGGCCGAATCCAGCATCCCGGCGGAGAAATCGCTGATAGTGATGCTCCACCCGGCAGGAATCCGCTCCGGGCAGGCCATCCACATGGCCCCGGAGCCGCAGCCCAATTCCAGGACTTTGGCTTCGGCTGGCAGTTCTGCCAGCACATCCCACATCCACGGAAACCAGCCGCGTGGATTGGTGCTAAAGCGCTCGTGGAGGACAATCCGCGCGTTCAGGTTGTCCGCGTTGCGGTATTGGTCAGTTTGCAGGTAGGTGGGATCGGTGAATTTAGGCATAGAGCATGGAAAGTAGAAAGCGGTGGGGCACTTTCTATTTTCTAATTACTATCATCGGGTATTGCCCATTTTCCGCGAAAAACCTGGGGAAAACACCTTCGAGCCAGAATACGAAGCGCAGGAAGGTTTTTCCGCCAAATTTGGGCTGGACAAACCAGCGCAGGATGCGCGTCGAAAGACTGCGCCAGGGGCGAATTTCGAGCGGGATTTTGCTCCCGATTTCGCGTTTGAGCCAGTCGGGGGTCAGTTTGGCGATGAAGGTGCCTTCGGGGTCGGCTTCGTTGAGCCAATCCTTTTTCTTTTTGGCGCCTTTGCCTGAAAGCCGGCGCATCAGGCCAATCAGCGGTTCGGCGGCGCGAATCAGCAGCGGTTCATGCCAGCCGTTGACGACGACACCTGTTCGGCCCGGAGCGAGCACGCGATGCAGTTCAGCATACGCTTTCGGGTGTTCCTCCAACGCCAGGTGGTGAATAGCGTGCATCGAGACCTCGCCATCGAAAGCATCTGACTTGAAAGGCAGGTTGGCCAGGTCGCCGACAACGAACAGTCCATGAGAACCAATCCGTTCACGGGCTTCCGTCAGGGCCTGGATGGAAATATCGAGGCAGACGCGTTGCTGGTAGCCTTTGGAATAGGTCAAGTAGTCGTCATACTGCACCGGCCCGGAACCCGCATCCAGCAGGAATTTGCCAGTCGAAATCAAGCCGCCGTTGACGCGCAATCGCGTCTTATGGATATATTCCGCCGAGACGGGGCGCAGGTCCTCGTAGCGGGCGTTTTGGTAGTTGCCGTCCGCTTCCTGCTGCCAGCCGATTTCATCGTAGAATTCGCGTACTTTTTGTTTGGTGTCGGTCATAATTTCCAATTTTCTTTACCACGACGGCAATAACGGGACACGACGGAGAAATCTTTAATCTTTTCCGTTGTGCGCCGTCGTTGCCTTTGTGGTTAATGGGTTTTTACCATTTTACAGGTTCGCCTGCCAGATAATCGAATGCTTTCCCAAACTCGGCCCGGCCCTCGTCAGACAAAACCCGGCTTAACGGCCACACTTCCAAATCCTGCCAAAACTTCATCAACCGCCAGGGGAAGGCGATCGGGAAGTCAAAGAAAAAGCGATAGGCGTAGTTCCAGGCAGCTTCGACCTGTTCCTGTTTCAGCCGGTAGGCGGGCAAATCCGCCAGCAGGGTATCCAGCAGCGCGAAATATTCAGCGTAAGTGGACGGCTCATAAGTGAAACCTCGCCCGCGATAATGCGTCTGCCCGGCCAGGATGACCGGCACGCTGCGCATCGCCATCTCCATGCCGACCGTCGTGGTGTAGGCCAGCCCCAACCCGGCGATTTCCATCAGGTCGTAGGTGTTGACCTTTTCGTTCGGGCCAATCACGTGCAAGTGTTCGGGCCTGTCCGGAACCGCGCGCTCAATCACGCCGACCATCGACGGGCCTTTCATCAGCCGCTCGCCGGGGTGGACGCGCACCACCAGTTGCACATCGGGCCGCTGCGCAAAATACTGGACCGTTTTCTCAATCCACTCGGCCATCGACGCGGTAAAGATGTTGCGGCCCAGTGTCAGGCTGTCGCCGAGCACATTGGTGGCCAGCAAAACGACCGGGCGCTCATCTAGATTCAGGCTGGAACGCAGTTTTTCGCCGCCCACCGAGGCGACCTCCTGCCAGAAACGCGTCCCTTTGCCGTATTTCTTGGCGCTGGTGCGCGCATCCTCCAGCCCGGCGATTTGCTCGCGCTCGGCCTCGGTCAGAGGGGTCGCGCCCTTGGCGGCCCACAGCCCGTCGGTGTTCTGGCGCATGACGATGTCGTTCTGCGAGAGCCAGATTTGCTCGCGTTGGTCGTTAAATTCGTAGGTGACGGTCATCAAATCGAGATGGCGCGCCACCTGGTAGAAAATGCCCAATTCGGTGACAAGTCCATTCGGGACGAGCACCGTTTCGGGGCGCTGATCCTGCAACAAACGCAGCGCCGCCAAAGCGGCTTGTTCGTTGCGGACGACCCGGAGCCGGTATAACTCGGATTCCCGGTCAAAATCCTCGACCTGGAGCGTGTACATCGTATCGAAAGCGGAGGCCATTTCGACGGCGGTTTTCAGCGCCTCGGGCAGGGTCCCGGCAGCTGGAGCCTCAAGCAGCGACACACAGCGAATCAACCCTTTGAGCGGACTCAGCACCCGCCGGGTGTACAAATCCTGGCGGCGCAAGTCAAAGGCGTTGATATCCTTGTTAAAGTCGCCATAAGGGAGATAGGCAATCGTGACCTCATGCCCCATGCCGCGCAGCGCCAGGCCGATGATGGCCGCCTGCTCGACCCAATAATGCAGCGTGGCAAACAGGATAATCCGTTTGGGGTTTGGGGTCTTGTCCGCGGATCCGTTTCGTAATCCGTTGCTCACCTGCTCGACCGCCGCAGGCAACGCCTTTTCCAACTGTGACAAGTTATAGCGCGTCTTAGGCCGCACGGGACGAATGACGTCATACAAGTCAGCAGAAAAGGGGATTTTAGACAGAATGCCTTTTAGATTCATAAAGCTTCTATTTCACATTGTTGTCGAATGTTCATATCCGAAATACTTTCGAAAACTCAAAACCCGTTTCTCCAACAAATTCCACGAAAGCAGGGCCATTCCAACAGACAAAAATGCGGTGAAACAATTGAACAACAGCCAGCCCAACCAGCCGCTAACAGCATTTTGTTGAAAAACCCGCTGGAAAACCAATAATGGAATCATGTGAAACAGGTAAATGGCATAACTATATTGCCCAAAAAAACTCAAGAACGGCAATCGAAATACCCGACGTAACGGGTTGGCCTCCTGATAAGTCACCAACATAGTAATTAATGCCGCACTGGATACCGCTATTAAGGTGTAGCCATAGGTAAACATTGGACGATTATCTACCAGGGGTGAGTCGGGCTGTAGAGATGCAAAATAAATTGTGCCGCCAAGTCCCAATAAAAAACCAGGCAAAGCGAAAAATTTTAAATATTCTTTCCAGCGACCTGACTCGAATAAAATAGCCACTAACGCGCCTAAGATAAGCGAATCGAGACGGGTAATGGTTGCGTAGTAGAAAAACTTATTGTAATCAAGCAATTTTGCGTATCGCTTAATAATCACCAAACGCAATACAAGCGACAAGGCGATCAAGATCACTGAAACAAAAGCTAATTTTTTCGAGTCCAATATTTTGACCACGCTGGGCCAAAACAAATAAAACTGTTCTTCAATCGCTAAAGACCATGTCACGTTAATCGCAAAAATAGTCGGTATCAAATTCAGCGCATTACCCCAGTTTTGAAGGTACAGATAATACCAAGGCCATATCGCTCGAGCCCTATCCGCCTGGTCGGGGCTAATAAAAGGGATAAATATCAAAATTAGGGTGAGCGTACTGTAATACAGTGGAAAAATGCGCAGGATACGCCGGGCATAGAATTTTTTAAAGTAACCAGGTTGTTTTTTTGTTTTAAGCAAAATCGACGTAATCAAAAAACCGGACAGAACAAAGAAAACATCTACCCCGGCCCAACCCATCTCGGCTATCTGGGATATTCTCTCAAAGACCGGGAGACTAATTTGGACAGGATTAAGACCAACAGTATGGTAGACCAAAACCATTAAGATCGCCAGGCCTCGCACTCCATCTAGTTCAGGCACTCTATCAGTCTGTTGGGTCGATGTCATTGATCGGCTACTCCGCGCAGCATCTTCTCAAATTGGTAGGCGACCAGGCTAACTGGCGTCATTGCTAAACAAAATCAGGATTTTGACCAAAATATTATCGATATTCTGGCCGATCAATCTGGGCTAAAGATGGAGAACTCAAGGCGCAGGTTGGTTGCGGCGATACGCTTTGCCAGGGTTGGGTCCAGGATCAGGCGTTGGTTGAAGGCGGCCATAACCCAAAAGACATTGATATGCGCATCCAGGGCTTGTTCGCGGATGATTTCTGCTAATTGCGCCTGTACCGGTTCTATTTTGTCTAAAAGCCATTTAATATGCACGATTGGGTCCAATGACTGGACTTGATCCTGGGTGTCCAGCAACCAGACTCCGTGCGGCCACTGGGTTTCATGGTCGCGTTGATCGCCGCGCTGGAAGCTTTCTGTGGCAGAAAGCGCCAGGGCAGCCGTTATTTTCTGCGGATTCAAATTCTTCCCCCAAAGGACAAGCCTTGCGCAAGGCGGGTGCGGGACATTTTCATCTACAGATTTTGTCATGGCATATCCAATCTATGAAATGGATTGAATGGTCCAATTCAGCCGCGGCCGCAGCGGTCCCTGGCGTTGTTCGGCCCATTGCATGCCTGGGGCACCCATTGGGTCGATGTTGAAGGCCAGGGCATTTTCATCCATAAAGTAACGTTTGACGCCAAACGAACTGGCGTTGACGCCCAGGATGTAACGACCTTCGTTAAGTAGATCGGCGGGAATCTGGCACTGGCTCAGGTAGTGACCGGGCTGTCGCGTGGAGTGTTTTTCGTACAACGCGGCATCGTCTACGTCAAAGGAGGTGAAGACGTATTCGCCGCGCACAGTGCTCAGGTAAATGCCAACTCGCAGGCCCGTAATGGGAGCGTCGAGACGGTATTCCATTTCCAGGGTCAGCGCTTCGGTGGAACGGAAGTTATCAGCCACGGCCCCGCGTGGGTCGCGCACCCGCAAAGAGAGCGGGCGGAAAGGAGCGGAGGCAGCGGGTATTTCGTCCGCTTCCCAGGCGCGTTCCCCGGCCTGGGCCTGGCCCGAGGCGAGGTAGAAATCCACCGCTTCGGGGGTGGGTGCGCGTTTAACAAGCTGCCCCTTTTGCATGACGATGGATTCTTGTGTCAGGCGCAGGATGGCACTCATGTTGTGGCTGACAAACAAGACTGTGCGCCCCTGGTTGGCTACATCGTTCATTTTACCCAGGCATTTGCGCTGGAACTCGGCATCGCCGACCGCCAGGACTTCATCCACAACCAGGATTTCTGGCTCGAGGTGGGCCGCAACGGCAAAAGCCAAACGCAGGTACATTCCGGATGAATAGCGTTTGACGGGGGTGTCTATAAACTGGGCCACTTCTGAGAAATCGACAATTTCATCGAATTTCGATTCGATTTCAGCGCGGCGCATGCCGAGGATGGCTCCGTTCATGAAGATGTTCTCGCGGCCGGTCAGCTCGGGATGGAAGCCGGTCCCCACTTCTAGCAGGGATCCCACGCGCCCACGCACGGCGACCGTGCCCCGGGTCGGTTCGGTGACGCGGGATAAAACTTTCAGCAGGGTAGATTTCCCCGCGCCATTCCGCCCGATGATACCGAGGACACGCCCCTCTTCCAGATCAAAGGAGACATCTTTAAGTGCCCAGATGAATCCTTTATTGGGGGTTTCGTCTTCTGCTTTGGAGAACCAGCGCAGGGGAGCCTTGATTGTATCGACGATCTGGTCACGCAGCATCCCATAGCGGAATTTGCCCGGGGCCGTGCCGATTTTATATTTTTTACTGATGTTTTCTACTCGAATGGCGATTGTCATAGGAATTGGTAAATCTAAATTGTGTCGGCAAAAGTGCGTTCCATATTGCGGAAGTAGACCAGACCGGTGACGAGCACCACTGCTGCGATCGCAATCGAAATCCACAACTCCAGGCTGGGGCCGGTCCCGATCCCGAGCAGCGCCCAACGGAAGCCATTAACCACTCCGGCCATGGGGTTGAGCGAGTACAGGAATTGCCAGCTGCCAGAGATAACTGAGGACGAATATGCAACCGGGGTGATAAAGAGCCAAAATTGGGTCAGGAATGGCAGGGCATAGCCTACGTCGCGGTATTGGACGTTGATGGCTGAAAGCCACAGGGCCACGCCGAGCGCCGTCAGGATGGTCAGCAGGAGGAAGGCCGGGAGCGCCCACCAAACGTGTACGGTGGGGGTGATGCCGTAGTAGAACATCATGCCAATCAGGATGACAAAAGCGATCCCAAAATCGACCAGCCCGCCCAGTACGGAGGACATGGGTAAAACCAGGCGTGGGAAGTAGGTTTTGGTAATCATGTTGTGGTTGGATGTCAGCGACCGGCTAGCAGCGTTGAGCGCGGTAGAAAACAGGCCCCACGGCAGGAGCGCCGCAAACGAGAACAGCGGATAGGGGATGTTCCCATCGATAGGCACTTTTGCCACACGGTTAAAGAGGAATTCAAACACCAACATGTTCATAACCGGCTGGATGATGGCCCATAGCGCGCCGAGCAGGGTCTGTTTGTAGCGCACTTTGATGTCGCGCCAGATCATAAACAGCACCAGTTCGCGGTAGCGCCACAGGTCACCCAGGTTCAGCGCGGCCAGGCCGGTGGTAGGCTTGATATAAATGGTGGTCGGTTCGTGATGGGTTGTAATTTCGGTCATTTTATGCCAGGGAAAGGCGAAACTTCGGCCTTATCGGATTTTATCGCGATTGGCCTTGAACCATGCGATGGTGCGCTGCATGCCTTCTTCGAACTGGACCT
>CAZLSP010000008.1:23312-83676 GCA_964562145.1 uncultured Anaerolinea sp.
CGATTGGCCTTGAACCATGCGATGGTGCGCTGCATGCCTTCTTCGAACTGGACCTGCGCGCTCCAACCGAAACGCTCTTTGGCACGGCTGACATCCAATCCGCGACGCGGCTGGCCGTTGGGTTTTTCGGTGTCCCAGACAAGCTTGCCTTCGAAGCCGGTCTGGTGCACGATCATTTCGGCCAGGTCTTTGATTGAGATTTCATAGCCCGAACCCAGGTTAACCGGGTCGGAGGAGTTATAGCTTTCAGTTGCGGCCAGGATGCCTTCGGCGGCATCTTCTACGTACAGGAATTCACGTGTGGGTGAGCCATCACCCCATACAACCAGTTCCTTGTCGCCACGTTCCTGGGCTTCAATGGCTTTACGAATCAGGGCCGGAATTACATGCGAAGACTTCAGGTTGAAGTTGTCGCGCGGGCCATACAGGTTAACCGGCAAGACGAAGATGGAGTTGAATCCGTACTGGTCACGATAAGCTTGCGATTGTACCAGCATCATCTTCTTGGCCAGGCCATAGGGTGCATTGGTTTCTTCGGGGTAGCCAATCCAAAGATCATCTTCTTTGAAGGGAACGGGGGTGAACTTGGGGTAGGCGCATACCGTACCAATGGCGGTGAACTTGCCCACGCCGCGCTTCCACGCCTGGTGCATCAGCTCAACCCCCATCATCAGGTTGTCGTAAAAGAATTCTGCCGGGTGCTCTCGGTTGGCCCCAATGCCGCCCACATTGGCAGCCAGGTGGATGATCACCAGTTTCTTGGGGTCGAAACCATCCGCCAGTGCGTCATCCAATAGGCGCCGGATGTCGTCACGCTCGGTCAGGTTGTAATTTTCAATACGCGGGATGATGATGTCGGTCACGCCGCGCTGGTTCAGCTTTTCGGTCACAAACGAGCCCAAAAAGCCCGCCCCACCGGTGACAATGACGCGTTTGCCTTGCCAGAAAGTTGAAGTTTGATGATTGGACATCGTTAGTAGCTCCTATTGGACAACAAAATGTGCATTGCGATAACGTTCATCATAGGGATTACGGATTAACCCGGTCTTGAGGGCGTTGACCAGTTCGCGCACACCATCATCGACCGTCAAAGTGGCGTTAAAGCCCAGCTCGCGGCGGATTTTCTCGAACGAGACGGTGATATCGCGCATGTCGCCGCCAAAGGTCAAATCTTTGTATTGGACGATGATTTCAGGCAAGCGTTTAATCACCAGGGCCACAATTTGGTCTTTGGTGTAGTTGCCATTGTCGGTGCCGAGGTTGTAAACCTGGCCGCGCATTTTCTCTTCGGGGGCATCCAGGCCCATAGCCAGGCCACGCACCACATCCAACACATGGACAAACGATCGTGAGTAGCCGCGCTGGTAGATAAGCAGTTCACGACGGGTATAGGCATCGAGCACAAACTGGTTAATAATCAGATCAAAACGTGTGCGCGGGGAAATACCGTAAAGTGTTGCCAGGCGAAAAACTCCCGCCAGTGGACCTTTGGCAGACAGCAGGAATTCCTCGGTGGCGATTTTGGTCTCAGCATACAGCGATTGCGGGTTTAGCGGCGACTCTTCGGTGACGGGGCGGCCATCGGGTGAAAGGCCGTAGACGCTGTAAGTAGATGGGAACAAAAAGCGCTCCACGCCCAGGCTGGCAGATTGTTCGTAGATATTTTTTGTGGCATCTACGTTATACCGCCAGGCAGCCTGTTTGCCAATTGCCTGGCAGGCCGGGAATCCCACAATCCCGGCCAGGTGAATTACCGCATTGGGTCTTTGCCACCCGCGTGGCAGCGAGTCGCGCAGGCTGCGCTGTTCGCTGATGTCGGCGCGTGTAAAGTGAAAATTGGGGTGCGAAAAAAACGTCAGCAGCGATTCGCCGCCGAATAACAGGTTGTCGATGACTGTGACCTTGTGCCCATTGCGCAGCAGGTGGGCGGTCAGGAGCGATCCAATGTAACCGGCGCCACCGGTGACGACGGTATGATTTTGTTCTGTCACAGCTTCTCCTCTATGCGTAAGGTGACGCTAAGGTTGCGCACTTCCAATACCGGGACATTCCCGTCGCTAACAACCTGCATACCCTGTTCCAGGCAGCTCAAGCGGCAAATATCGGCCACATCCCCATCGCCTTCGATGCGAATCTGGAAATGGCCATCCTGTTTCAGGGCGGTGATAGTGTCTTTTACCTTGGCGCGAATACGGCGGTAGAGCAAGAACTGCTGCTCGATATAGTCTACTGTCAGCAAGGCGCGTTTGGCCAATCCTTCGGGCGTGATGATATAACGCAGTTTGCGCCGCTCGGCGCGCATTACTTTTACATAGCCTTTGGAGATCAGCCGTTTTAAATGCCAGTTGACCGTGCCAACCGCCACCCCAAGTTGGGTAGCCAGGTCGGCCTGGGTTACGTCAGGGTCGGTTTCAATTTTTTCGAGCAGCGAGAGCTCGTGGGCAGAATCGTTTGCGGTATCCATAGGTCAAAATTCAATCCCTGAATTATACCAGTATTCAGCGGTTGAATTTTGGAATAATCGGCATCCGACCGGCAACTTTAATAGGCGTTACCGGCCACCACCATTTGACACCTACCGTAAAAACGCGTTATAAAAGATCATTCTCGCAGGAGGTGCGTATGCATGACACCCACAGCCCCTGGCTCACAATCCCCGGCGTGCTCGCTCGCGGATACCGAGTCGCGTCTGGCCCATCGCAAGATTATCCCTACGGGGCGCTCGATCGACAGCGGCCACTCTTCAAGGCGCGCGGGCTCGACCTGGACGGCTTCTTTAATGGCACGCTCAACATCGATATCCGCCCGGCCACCTTTTCCATGCTCAAGCCCAGGTTCACCTTTGCGCACATCGAATGGACTGACTTGCACCCACCGGAAACCTTCTCTTTTTCTGCTTGCCGGGTGCTGTTTGGCGGGAGCGAATACGAAGGCTGGGTCTATTACCCACACCCTGAAACCAAACTGCGCAACTTCCAGAACCCGTCCCTGCTAGAGGTCATCGCCCGCCCCATCTCAGGCATCCGCTACGGCGACACGCTACAGGTGCAGGTTGATATGCGCGAGATCCGCATTGCAACAAATTCCCCTTGACAGGCATCCCGTCCGGACTATAATTCGGCCCAATATCGTAAAGACTGTGAAGAGGACGAGTATGCGCCGCACGGCGGTTCAGAGAGCAGGCAGCAAGTGGTGAGAGTCCTGCCCGCACGACAGCGCAGAATGGACCTCGGAGTTGCAGGGTGAACCCAACGTGAAGTAACCCGCGCCGGAAGGCCCCCGTTAACAGGCCAGGGTATAACTCTTCATCGAGCGTACCCCAAACGAGTGAGGCTGGCTTTTCCCCGCAACATCGCGGGGATTTTTTGTAGGTCCGCGTGGCGGAACACACAGCCTAAATCGGGTGGCACCACGGACTACGCGTTCGTCCCGTTTATGGGACGAACGCGCCTTTTTTTAAGCCAGCCACAGGAGGAAGCATGAACCCGCAAGCCAAATTTTCTTCAGAAAACGACCGCACAGTAGAGACCCCAGCCCAGGAACGGATGGCCGCGCCCGGGGAGGCGGGTCCCGAACTCCCGGCCGAACAAGTCTACGCCCAACGCCTCGCTGAAAGCCCCTTAAACGGGGATGCACCCGGCCCCGTTTTTATCCCGTAAGAGCGTCTAACCCGTTTGCGCAATCCAAAAGGAGAAATCATCATGTCCGACCAGACCCGCTTCAACCTTTCACAAAACGACCTGCCCAAATTCTGGTACAACATCAACGCCGATAGCCCGGTTGCGCCCGCCCCGGTGCTGCACCCTGGCACCCTCGAGCCGGTCACTCCCGATTTCCTGTCGGTGCTCTTCCCCATGGACCTGATCCTGCAAGAGATCAGCACCGAGCGTTACATTGAAATCCCTGACGAAGTGCGTGAAATCTACAAACTGTGGCGTCCGACCCCGCTGGTGCGCGCCGTGCGGCTCGAAAAAGCGCTCGGCACCCCGGCCCACATTTACTACAAATACGAAGGCGCCTCACCGGTAGGCAGCCATAAGCCCAACACTGCCATTGCCCAGGCCTTCTACAACAAGATCGCCGGGACCAAAGCCATGACCACCGAAACCGGAGCCGGGCAATGGGGCACATCGCTGGCAATGGCCTGCAACTTCTTCGACATCGACCTGGAAGTGTATATGGTGAAGGTTTCTTACAATCAGAAACCCTACCGCCGCATTTTCATGGAAACCTACGGGGCCAAGGTGTTTGCCAGCCCCACCAACCTGACAAATTACGGCCGCTCCCTGCTGGCCCAGGACCCCAACAACAACGGTTCTCTTGGCATTGCCATCTCCGAAGCCGTAGAAGTGGCCGCCACCTCGGGCGGGAAGAAAAAGTACGGGTTGGGCTCGGTCCTGAATCATGTGCTGCTGCACCAGACCGTTATCGGCGAAGAATCGCTCAAGCAAATGGATCTGGCCGGGGAATACCCGGATGTGGTCGTTGGGTGTGTCGGTGGCGGTTCCAACTTTGCGGGCATCGCCTTCCCCTTCCTGCGCGAGAATCTCAAAAACGGCAAACGCACCCGCCTGTTGGCCGTAGAACCCACAGCCACCCCCTCGCTCACAAAGGGTGTCTACACCTTTGATTATGGCGATACCGCCCAAATGGCCCCGGTGGTTAAAATGCATACCCTTGGTCACACCTTTATGCCGCCCGGAATCCATGCAGGTGGCCTGCGCTATCACGGAATGGCCCCCACTCTCTCGGCGCTGTATGATGCCGGACATATCGAGGCGGTGGCCGTCAAACAGCGCGCCACCTTTGATGCCGCTGTGCAGTTTACCAAAGCCGAGGGCATCCTGCCCGCACCCGAATCATCGCACGCCGTTCGCGCCGCCATCGACGAAGCGCTGGATGCCAAAGCCAAAGGCGAAAAGCGCGTCATCCTGTTCAACCTGTCGGGGCACGGTCACTTTGACCTGGTCTCGTACGAAAAATACCTGCAAAACGAGCTGGAAGACTACGAATACCCGGCCGAAGCGGTTCAAGAAGCGATGCAGCACCTGCCTGCGATTGCTTAAACACCGACAATAAAACAGCCCGCCGAAAATTCGGCGGGCTGTTTTATTGTCGCAGGGTTAATCCAACTTTTCACCAAAAACGGCCACCAGGATATGCTGGTTAAGGAATTGGGGATGTTCATCCTTCTCCCTGGCCGGGATAATCTGCCCGAGGGTATAGCCACCGGCAATCGGCACATTGTCACCTAATACATCCCGGATAGCTTTAATCTCAGCCCCCATCCGCGCCTGCATCAACATTTGCCAGGACACATCGGCCAGCACCAGGGCAAAAGCCGGTTTGGCGCTGCCCAACTGCAACATGGCATCCTGGGCGGCCTTGCGGGCTGCATTCTGGCAATCCGCCGGGGAACCAATCAACAGGTAGGCGTCTGTGCCGTCGCGCAGGGAGGCGTTCATACGAAAACTGCCATCCGCCTCCACACGCAGGGGGGAACGCACCAGCAACTCGTCGCTGTCTTCTTGCTCAAAGCCGAGGGGATAGATACGGGTTGTGTAGTTTAGGGGCGGGAAAGCCCATTCACGCGCAGGCTGCCCAAACATCTGCGAATAGGCTTCAGAGGCGGGCCGCCCATCCAGCGTGCGCAGCCAAAAACCACGCGAACGGGTAATACGGAAATGGGTTCCAACAGGATGCCAGCCATGCCCGTGGCCAATGCCAACCCGAATGTTGCCACGCAGGAACGCAACCGACATGGCCCCGGCAGCAGACTGCAACCCGGCAATCTGGAAGCTGGTGGCGCTTTGCATATCGCCGCTGGCTAAACCGCCAATAACGGGCAGGTTTGCAGGCAGACCATTGCAAAATTCTTCGGCGTTGCCATTCAAGCCATCGGCAAAGAGCAACATGCTCTCCACCGGGCGCTGTTCATAGCTGAGCAATTCAACGATACGCACCGCGGTCTCGGCGCTGGCCTGGCTATAAGCCGGGAACCAGTGGGTTTCAGCCTGTAAATCTGGCCCGGCCAGCAAAGCCACGATTACAGAGTGGGAAAGGGAGCCGCTATGAGTCAGGCCGCCCGAGGCGCTAAAACCGATCAAGGGGATATTGGCCAACAGGCTGCCCACCCCACTCAAAACCTGCTGTGGGTCGTAACGATGCGGCCCAATCACAATTCCCATTACCGGGGCAAGGTTCCCCAGGCGGTTAAGCGCCTGGTGAGTGGCCTGCAAACCCGCTTCACGCGGATCCAGGGCCTGGGCCTGTCCAACTGCGGCAACGATGCTCATGCCTGGCTCCTTAGTTCTCAGAAACCGGAACAGTAAAGTGGAAAGTGGTTCCCTTGCGGAACTCACTCTCGAACCAAATACGCCCGCCCTGCATTTCGATCAGGCTTTTGGTAATGTTCAAGCCCAAACCGGTACCAGGCGATTTACGAGCCTGGTCATCTTCGGAGCGGAAGAATTTCTGGAAAATCTTTTTCTGGTCTTCGGGCGTCAGACCAATGCCGTTATCGGCCACGGCAATATGCACCACCTGGCTTGAACCTTGCGGGTCCCACAGGTTGGCCGATTGTTCGGCGCTGATGACGATATTGCCGCCTTCGGAGGTGTATTTGTGCGAATTGCTGACCAGGTTGACCATGATTTGTTCGATACGGGTGCGGTCGGCCCAAACTTTGGGCAGGTTTTCAGAGACCTTGACCTGGATGGTCTGTTTCTTTTCCTCGATCTGGCGGCGGGTAGACCGAACCACATTCTCAACGATGTCGTTGACGTCCACAGCCCGAAAGTCCAGCCGCAAACGACCGGCTTCAATCTTGGAATTGTCGTTCAGGTCCTCAACGATGGTCTTCATGCGCTCAATATTGGCGCGAATGGTGCCGAGGAAGTTGCTCTGCATATCGGTGATGGAACCCACGGCCCCGGCGGCCAGCAACTCTGCATAACCTTTGATGGAGGTCATTGGGTTCTTCAACTCGTGCGCCACAAAGGAAACAAATTCACTCTTGGCGATGTTCGCTTGCTGCACCTCGGCATAGAGCTGCGCATTTGAAATAGCGATGGCAGCATGGTCTGAAAGACGGCTGAGGAAGTTGAGCGCATCCTGTTGGAAAGCCTCGGGACGGCTGCTCTCCAGCAAAAACAGGCCAATAACTTTGGATTCGCGCCGGATTGGGATCACCATTTGGCTGTGGGCATTGGTCAAAAAGGCCCGGTTTGTATCTGGCACTTCAAAGGAAGAACGCTGCGGCTGACCGGTTTCGAGGGCTTCGCGCACAGCCCCATGCTGGACCGGCATATAATCTTCTTTGTACACATCAACTTCTGTTTCATACCCCTGATCCGCCACTACATACAAGCCCTGGTCCTGGATAAACCCGATTAACCCGGCTTCGGCGCGAGACTGACGCATCGCCCATTCGAGGGTGATGCGCATGGCACGGTTGACTTCCAGCCCGGCGTTCAATTCCCGGTCGATGCGCTGCATCACCGAAAGTTCTTCCACGCGAGCATTCAGTTCTTGGTCGGTCAGGGTGTAGAGGCGCGCATTTTCAATGGCTACCGCGGCCTGGCCTGCAAAGGCAGCCAGCAGGTTCTGGTCATCTTCAGTAAAAGGATTGCCATCCTTTTTGTTGATGATTTCGATGACACCAATGACACGATCCTTCACTTCCATTGGCACAGCCAGGATAGCGCGAGTCATAAAACCGGTCTGCTTATCGGGGGTTGGGTTCCAGGTGCTGGTTGCCGCCACATCACTGACATTAACCGGTCGGCGGGTTAAGACCGCTTTACCCACGACACCAGTCCCGGGCGGCAAACGCTGCCCCACCAGGTTACGCGCCACCGGCCCCACCGTCACGCGGAAAATCAATTCGTCTGTCTGCTCATCGACCAGGAAAAGACTGCCTGCTTCGGTGTTCAAAATTTGAACCGCGCTTTCGAGGATGCTCTTGAGCAGCGGCTGGAGTTCGAGTGTGGAGGTTAGTTGACGGGTAATGATATTCAGTGTGGAAAGTTGTTGGGCGCGCCGTTCAGTCTCTTGCAATAGGCGAGATTTGACAATCGCACCCGCGGTCTGGTCGGCGATTGATTGAAGCAGTTCCATCTGACCACCGGTATAAGAGATGGATGTGTCACGCGAGGCAACGCTCAATGCGCCGATGGTCTCGGCTCCGGTATTGAGCGGCACCCCCACCCAGGCAAACAGCCCCCTAAATGGCGGGGTCACACCCAAAACCTGGCACTGGCCCAGGTAATCCTGGGTCAAAATTGAGCGGCGGGAGAGAATGATTTCCTGCTCGAGCGCAGTCTTGGGGTAAAGCGGTGTCCCTTCCTGAGACAGGAGCCGTTCCCCGCTCTCGATGCAGAAGGCGTGGTAAGCATACTGGCCGGTTTTATTAAACAGGGTCAGGTGGAAGTCCGACCCGTTAATGATTTGCGAGGTCTGGGCATAGATAAGCTCGAGGATATCGTCAAAATTTAGCGTGATGTTGATGCCCTGGGCCACACGCGACAAGGCGTTCATCTCATGAACGCGTCGCTCCATGTTGGCGACCACCTGGGCGCGCTCCAGAGCCACGGCCGACTGGCTGCCTAGCGCTTCGAGGAAACCGATGTCGTGGCTGGCATAATTTTCGCCAGAGAGACGCTCCCCAAGCGCCAGCCAACCCACCAAACGGTCACGTCCTGGCATGGGAACAAAAAGCTGGGTCCCAAGCAGGGCCAGGCGTCCGCTTTCGGGTCGAATGGCATCGGGCACGTGGTTGGGGTCAATAAAGACCGGCAGACGTTCACGGCGCATGGCAGCCGCCAGGGCGCTGTTGGCCGCAAAACGGATGTCGCTGGTTGGCTGGCCGGTTTCATCGGCGGTAGCCATATACTGCCCACCAAGCGCATCAAAGACATAAATGTGCAAATGGCTTGGCAACAGGCTAACCGATACCTGCTCACGCAAAATGCGCAAGATATCGGCCTGGGCCACAGCATTGGTCAGTTCGCGGGTGAAATTCTTGAGCCGTTCCTGGTGAACACGCTCTCCGCGGAAAAAGATATAGTCAATGCCTTCCTGCAACCGCGCGCGCAACGGGTTCAGCAGCAGGGTCGAGAGGAAAGCGGTCAGGGCAATCAGGGTTGGGTTATCTGGTCCCATCGCAAACCCAAAGATGATACTGGAGCCCACAGCGATTAGTAAGTACCCCAGCAGCGCCAGCAGTGTCAACAGCGAATACAGCACGCCACGCCCAATCAGGTAATCGGTGCGCAACAGGCGATAGCGCAAAACGGTATAACCAGTCGTCGCCGGGAAAAGGACCAGGGGCAAGAAACCCGCATACGGGTTGAAGTTCATCACAAACAGCGAAGTCGAAAGCAGCCAGGCCGTAATCGGGCCAAAACCAAAGATCGCGCCAAACAGGATATTACGCGCCTGCTGTCGTACCACTGGCGATGCAGAGGTAAACCGGCGGTAGATGGTTATGCCAATAAAGAACAAAATACCCAGACCTGCAAAAACATAACTGTATTTCCAGGTCTGGGCATAATAAGTTGGACGAGAAGCATCAAACAACGAGCTGTATTGCAAAATAGCCAGCGCCAGGCCAATCAGGTAACTGAGATAGCGCAAAAACGGATAGCGCAAAACCACACGAGCTTCCTGTGGAAAGACCAGCCCAAGATGGAACAGGGAAGCCCCTGCCATGGAGAGCGATAACAACCACAGGTGTGGCAGATAATTGGTCGTGTAGAGATCCAACAGCCCCATGGCAATATAAGCCACAGAACTGGCCAGGATAGAAAATGCCCGCCCGGCGGTCTCGCTGCGGCGCATCCCAAAGATCCACAAACTGACGCCCAGGTACACCAGGCCAATGAAATAGGGCAGGATAAAGAACCGCGTCAGGTCGTCGGAACCAAAACGAGCCAGGTCTGTTTGATATTGTTTCTCGGTGCCATCTTCGGCACGGAAGGTGACCTGGACCGTATCGCCTGGCTGCAAACCCCGCGCGGCAAAAAATTGGGCGATATCGTCAAACCGCTTCGGGGCAATCGTTTCAGCAATTGAACCGTCCCCATTAAGCAGGGAAATCGCCACAAGCTGGTGCCCAAAACGCAATCCCTGGTTGTATAGCGGCCAGTTGGGAGAAGTTGTTTCCGGGCCGACCCCATTGGTGACCAGTGTATGTTCGACAAAAATCCCGAGGAATGGCGCTTGTGAAAAGCGATACGCCCAGATAACAACCGCAAAAGCCGCCATCACAATGACGGTCTGATACGCCATAACAACATACTGGGTTATTCTATCCAGGGATTGCAGCCCCATATCTCGATTCATACATGTCTCCGATAAACGGACTAAATATCCAGGTTGCGCACCTTCTTTGCATGGGTCTGGATAAACTTTTTGCGCGGGTCCACTGCGTCACCCATCAGCATATCAAAAGTACGATCAGCTTCGGCAGCGTCTTCCACAGTCACCAGCAGCAGGGTGCGGTTTTGTGGGTCCATGGTGGTTTCCCACAACTGGGACGGATTCATTTCGCCCAGACCTTTATAGCGCTGGATGGTGGCCTTTTCGCCATCCTTGCCAAACTCTTTCACCTGTTGGTCTTTTTCGCTATCCGAATAAACATACCGAACCTGCTTCTTCAGCTCGATGCGATACAAAGGCGGTTGGGCAATGTACAGGTGTCCATCTTCGATTAAAGATGGCATATAGCGGAAGAAGAAGGTCAACAACAGGGTGCGGATGTGACTGCCGTCAACATCGGCATCGGTCATAATAATCACGCGCCCGTAGCGTAAGCCTTCGAGGTCAAACCCGTCGCCAATCCCGGTCCCTAGGGCTGAGATCAACGCCTTGACTTCGTTGTTGCCGAGGATCTTATCCAGGCGGGCGCGTTCAGTATTCAAAATCTTACCGCGCAGCGGCAAAATCGCCTGGAAATGCCGGTCACGGCCCTGTTTGGCTGACCCACCTGCCGAGTCACCTTCCACAATATACAACTCGGTCTTGTTCGAGTCACGCTCCGAGCAGTCGGCCAGCTTGCCGGGCAAGGTCAGGCTTTCCAACGCCGACTTGCGAATGACCAGGTCACGCGCCTTGCGCGCTGCATCACGGGCGCGCGAGGACGTGAGACATTTGGCTACAATCGCTTTGGCCGCCTGGGGATTTTCTTCCAGGAAAGTGCCAAAAGCCGCGCCCGCGACCTGGGTGACGTAGGTCTGAACTTCCGGGTTCATCAACTTTACTTTGGTCTGCGATTCAAACTGCGGGTCAGGATGTTTCACGCTGACGATGGCGGTCAAGCCCTCGCGGGTATCATCGCCGGTAAAGTTGTCTGCATCTTTTAATAACCCATTTTTACGCGCATAATCGTTAATAACTCGTGTCAAAGCCGAGCGCAGGCCGGTCATATGCGTACCACCATCGATGGTGTTGATGGTATTGGCAAACGAATAAACCGATTCGGTGAAAGCATCGGTATATTGCACAGCCGCCTCAATGCCAATGCCCTCGATGGTTTTCTCTACAAACATCACCGGGTGCAGGTTCTCGCGGTTACGATTGAGATAACGCACAAAAGAAGTAATGCCGCCTTCAAAATAGAAGGTCATTTCACGGTTATTGCGCTCATCGGTAAAGTGAATGGTCACCCCACGAGTCACAAACGCCATTTCGCGAAAACGCTGCGAAAGCGTATCAAAGCGAAAATCAATGCCGTCCTTGAAGATAGTGGTATCAAACTTGAAGGTGGTCTTGGTCCCAGAAACGCCTTCCTTGGCCTTGCCAATCACTTTCACCGGCTCCTGCGGGATACCTCGCTCAAAGCGCTGGAAATGGACCTGGCCATTGCGCCGCACTTCAACTTCGCACCACTCCGAAAGCGCATTCACCGCCGAAACACCCACACCGTGCAAACCACCCGACACTTTGTATCCGCCACCCCCAAACTTGCCACCCGCGTGGAGCGTGGTCATGACCACCGTCAGCGCGGAAATCTTCTTCTCGGGGTGAATATCTACCGGGATACCGCGCCCGTTATCTTCCACGGTCACGGTGCTATCAGCGTGGATCGCAATCTCAATCCGGTCGCAGGCTCCGGCCAGCGCCTCATCAATCGAGTTATCCACGACTTCATAAACAAGGTGGTGCAGGGCTTTCAGATCGGTGCCGCCTACATACATACCAGGGCGACGGCGGACTGCTTCCAGGCCTTCCAGGACCTGGATGCTATTGGCATCATAATTCGCAGGTTGTACCACTTGACTCCTCCAAAAAATCAGGCTCGCGCCGATGATGTGTTCTGGGTTTTGAGCCACTCCAGGGCGGCTTCAATCCACTGGTTCATTTCTTTGTAATAAAAGAAGCTGGCGGCCAGCAAGCTGGTCGAAATAAAAGCATGTCCAAAGATGCCCACCAACGCCATCCAAGAATCGGCGGGCGGGATACGCCATAAAACATTCAAGCCCTGGTTGATGACAATTGCCAGGACCGTAAACCAGCCCATGCTGGGCAAACCATAACGCAGCAGGCGAAAACTCTTCCAGATCGAGACAAAGGCATTGCTGGCGTTAAGATAAATGCTGTGGGTGGAAAAGAAAACCGCAATCAACAGCCAGGAGATCGGCAACGTCAAAAGCAGGATAATAATCGAGCGCACAACACTGTCAAAAAGGCCCAACAACGCCAGGAAAATGCTCATCGGCAGGTTGGCCACCAGGAAAAGGAAAAGCCAGATCGCTGAGAGCAAAACCCCATTAAACATCCCGCGCAAGGGTCCAACTGCTTTTTCTTTCACCACAATCCCGGCCACAGCGCGGAAATACAGGCTGCCGCCCACCCAACCCAGGAAAACCAACCCACACAAGGCCAGGAGCGCCAGCATCCATGTCGATGGAGTCAACCCTAGCCGTTCACCCAGCGGCGACACACCCGACAGGTTGACCTGGTACAGGCTGAAAATCCCCAGCGGGAAGGTGCGTGCCGTGGCAAACAGGTTATAACCGTCGGCAAATTCCTTCATCAACTGGCTGACCATGTTGGCTTGTTCGCTGGCCGGCATTTCTTTTAACAGGTCAAAAACCGGCGCAAACAGGGCCGTCGGCCGCAAAATAGGGCCCAGCCACAAGAAAAGATCGAACAGGAATGGAAAAAGAATCACCCCAACATGCCCGGCAACAGCATTAAAGCCATTAACCAATGCAGGTATTGCCCCCGGCGGAGGTGGCGGGAGTTCAAGATTGCGCGCATTCATATGGATTTTATTCTACCACAGGCGGCTTTCTGCCAGCTTACAGGCAGGAAATATGGGTGTCCCTTCCACTCTAGGGATGAGACAGGTACAATGCGCTTATGGCCGAAGAACATCGTCATATGCCCGATGCCAACCGACTCAGCGTGTTGATCGCCGTTGTGCTGCTTGCCTATGCCCTGGCGCGCATTGTGGAGCCCCAACAAGATGCCGCCACCCTGGGATTATTAGGCGTAACCCTGGCCGTGCCCTTCAACTTATCGGTGGCGGCGGTGTTGATCGCTGCCGGGTTGACCGCAACCGGCGTAGATTGGCTGTTGCGCGGTCACCCGCGATACGATGGACGCCCAACCTTCCAACATTGGATCTTACCGGCGCTAACTGCCCTCACTGTGGGCGTACCCATTTACATCCTGCCCATCAGCACCGGCTGGTGGCTCAGCTTTGTGCTCGGCGGAATCTTGCTCCTACTCATTTTCCTGTCCGAATACATCACCCTCGACGCTTCAGATATCCGCTATCCAGCGGCTTCTACCGGGCTAGCGGCGCTTTCGTTTGCCATGTTCTTAATCTTGACCACCACCCTGGCCTACTCTGACACCCGCCTGATTCTCACTGCCCTGACTGTTTTCATTGCTGCCGGGCTGGTGGCCTTGCGCGCCATCCACCTGCGCACGGGCAAGTGGGAGTTCTCGTGGACGCTGGGGATTGCTTTCATCATGATGCAAATCACCGCTGCCCTGCATTATTGGCCGCTCAACCCCATCCAGGTCGGATTGGCCTCCCTGGGGCCGCTTTACGCCCTGACCGGGTTAGCCATTAATGCCAGCGAAGAGGCTTCGCCGCGCCGCGCCGGGCTAGAAGCCGCCCTGGGACTGGCCGTTTTTTGGCTGGTCGTCCTTTTCATTCGCCTATGAAAAACCACATCCTGGTTATTCCCCGCAAACACATCTATGCCATGCAAGCTCATGTCAACGCCGAAGCGCCGCTAGAAGCCTGCGGCCTGCTGGGCGGCAGCGGCGAAGATGTAAAAGTTGTGTTACCGGTTAAAAATGCCGCCGAGAGTCGCGTCCGTTACCAGATGGAGCCACGAGCGCAACTGCGCGCCTTCGAACAGATTGAAAACGAGGGCATGGAACTCCTGGCCATATTCCATTCCCACCCGCGCGGCCCATCGCACCCATCGCCATCCGACATTGCCGAAGCCGCCTACCCGGTAATTTATGTCATCCTTTCACGCGTTGGGCGTCGCTGGCAAACTCGCGCCTTCTGGATCGAAGATGGGCATGCCGCCGAGGTGCCAATTGCCATCACAGAAGGGTAACTTCGGCCCGTTTTTTGTGTTTCCCCCCTTAGACCAAATTGGAGGAACAGGATGCAACTTTTGATCGATTTAGGGCTTGTGCTGGTCGGCTACTTGCTAGGGTCCATTCCCTTTGGCCTGTTGATCGTTAAGATCAAAACTGGCAAAGATATTCGCCAGGTGGAAAGTGGACGCACCGGCGGGACCAACGCCCTGCGCGCGGCCGGATTGGGCGCGGGTTTAGCCACCGCCGCCATGGACATTCTCAAAGGTGCGGTGGCGGTGTGGGTAGCCCAGGCCATCAGCCCCGAAAGCCACTGGGTCCACGTGGTAGCCCCACTGGCCGCCATTCTCGGCCACAATTATTCGGCCTATTTGCCAGAGTGGGATGAAAAAGGGCGCTTTGTGCGCCTGCGTGGAGGCGCGGGAGGCGCTCCCGCATTGGGTGGGGCCATGGGCCTGTGGACGCCCGCCGTCCTGATTATCCTACCGCTAGGCGCGATTGTTTTCTTCACGCTCGGATACGCTTCAATTACCACCATGAGTGTGGCTTTTTTCGCCATTTTGATTTTTGGCGTGCGCGCCTTCCTGGGAGCCCCAGGCGCATCCTGGATCGATGTGGTTTATGGCATTGTTGCCGGGGCCTTGCTCACCTGGGCATTGCGGCCCAACATCAAAAAGTTGTTCAACGGCACCGAACGAGTGGTCGGAATCAGCTTGCACGGCAAAATCAAGGCCAGGAAAGACCAGCAAGACGCAGCACAAGCCATCGAAGAAGTAGAATAAAACGAACAGCCGGGGTTTTCCCGGCTGTTTTCATTAATCTTCGTTTTCCAGACTGTCTTTGTGATCTAAAAGGTGACGGTATAAAGCCCGCAGGTTGCGCTGGTGCAGGGCGGGTGCCAGACCACCCAAATGAACGCGACTCTTGCCGCACTCTTCAATTGTGATTTCATCTAGGTATTCAAAGGGGGCTTTACGTTTTAGCGCCACACGTACCGCCTTGCGAATGGCAGAAAGATAAGCCAGGTTTTCCTTTACGGCCGCATCGATCTCGCCGCGCAGGATAATATCGCCATGCCCCTGGACAATGTTCTCCAGTCCCATACGGCCGATTTTCTTGATGGAGGTCGCCAGTAAATCGATATCTCCATCTACCAGGTAGGGGAGCGGCATAAAAGCATCGCCCGCAAACAGGATACGGTCCTCTTCCACCAGGACCGAGATACCATCATTGCTATGGCCCATGGCCGGGGAAAGAATCAGGTTCTTCTTACCCACCCGCAGGCTCAACTCACCATCATCAAAGGTGAGATGCGGCAAAACAATTTTGACCTGCCGCAAGGCATTATTCTGCTTTTTGGCAGCATCCAGCGAGGGAATGCCCTTCTCGGCCATCAACTTGCGGCACAGTGAATGCGAGACAATCGTAGCGCCAGGAAAGAAACAGTTGCCCCAGGTATGATCGGCATGGTAATGGGTATTGATAATGTAACGCACTTGCAAACCCAGTTCATGCTCGATAAACTCGCGCATGCTCAGGGTTTCTTCAGGTAAAGCCAGAGTATCGATCACGACTGCCCATTGTGGCCCCACCACCACCCCGGCTGTGACCTGGGCATACAACTCACTCTGGAACCAATAGACATTCTCAGAAACGCGTTCGCGGTGCATAGAAATCCTTTAGCAAAAGTTGTCCCATAAAATAGCACAAACGCGAGTCAAAATCAAGGACAAATTTCGCTTGTCCGACAATAAATCTGCAAAGTCGCACGGAATGGGGCCAAATCAAGCCTGCCGACCCAACCATACACGATTCAAACATAAATTTTACCAACCCATAGTTGACATTTAGGGTCTAAATAGATATAATAATAGTGAAAATTGTCACAATCAGTAACAAACAAAGCTCTCAACAAGGAGCAAAGGAAAACCCCATGAAAACACATATCGTCATCATTGGCGCTGGATTTGGCGGATTACGAGCCGCCCAGAAATTGGCCGGGAAACCCGTGCGCGTCACGGTCATTGACCGGCGCAACTATCACTTATTTCAACCCCTGCTCTACCAGGTTGCCACAGCCGGTCTTTCACCCGATGAAATCGCCTACCCGGTGCGCGCCATCTTCCAGAAACAAAAAAATTTCGACTTCCTGCTCGCCGAAGTGACCGGGGTCAATTTTGACACCCGCCAGGTGCTCACCAATCGCGGCCCTGTCACTTATGACTACCTGATCATCGCCGCCGGGGCAGCCGTCAACTTCTTTGGCAATGCCTCCCTGGCCGAAAACGCCCTGGTGCTCAAAGATGTACCCGACGCCGTCACCCTGCGCAACCATGTTCTACACATGTTCGAACTGGCCGCACACGAGAACGACCTCGAAAAACGCCGCGCCTTGCTGACTTTTGTAGTGGCAGGCGGCGGCCCTACCGGGGTTGAAAGTGCCGGAGCCTTTTCTGAATTGATTCGCCTGGTGCTGCGCCGCGACTACCCATCCCTTAATCTGGACGATGTGCGCGTCCTGTTGCTGGAAGCCGCCGACTCCCTTTTAGCCGGTTTCCCGTCAAAATTACAGCAACACGCCGCCAGGGCGCTGACCGCCAAACATGTCGAAGTGCGCCTGGCCGCCAAAGTGAGCGGATACGACGGCCAGGTTGTCACCCTGGCCGATGGCACCACCCTCCTCAGCCACACCCTGCTCTGGTCAACCGGCGTCAAAGCGGCAGAACTGTTCGACAATCTTGGGGTGGAACAGGCTCGCCAGGGGCGGGTACGGGTGCTGCCCACCCTGCAGCTTCCCACTCATCCCGAGGTTTACATCGCCGGGGATGCCGCTTACATCGAAGAAAACGGCCAGCCGCTGCCCATGATGGGAACGGTCGCCTTCCAACAGGGCATCGCAGCCGCCGAAAACATCTTGCGCCAGATCAACGGCCAAACGCTCAAACCCTTCCGGTATGCCGACCCTGGTTCACTGGCAACAATTGGCCGCAACGCAGCAGTAGCGCGCATTGGTAATATGGAGTTCACCGGCTTCCCGGCCTGGGTAGTCTGGCTCGTCGTCCATCTCATCGGGTTGATCGGTTTTCGCAACCGGCTTATTGTGCTCATCAACTGGGCCTGGGACTATTTCTTCTACGACCGCGCCGTGCGCCTGATCACACGCGAGTAACCTGCTAACGAAACCGCAATCCAGAATCCAGACAGACTTGGTATAATTCGCGCCTACGTTTATTCGTAAGGACGAAGGCATGAAATATCATATTTGGACCGAAGGCTGCCAGATGAATGTCGCTGACTCACAACGCGTGGGTTCGGCGCTGGAGCATTTGGGCTACTCTCTCACCGAAACCCCCGCCGAAGCCGACGTAATTGTGCTAAACACCTGCGTTGTGCGCCAATCGGCAGAAGACAAAGCCTATGGCCGCCTGAGCTCGTTTAAGCCGCTCAAACAGAAAAATCCTAACCTGGTCATCAACCTGATGGGTTGCCTGGTGGGGGTGCGCGGGCACGACAAGCTTAAGGCGCGCTTCCCGTATGTGGATGTTTTCTCCCCGCCATCGGACCCTGGCCCGCTGATTTCACTGCTAACCCAGGGCGAAGTGCGCTCCATGGAAGACGCCGAAACCACCCGCCGCTTCCTGATGATGGATGATGAGCTGATCCTGCCTGCCGCTGAACGTGGCAACCTGGTTTCGGCGCACGTGCCGATTGTCTATGGCTGTTCGCACGCCTGTGCCTTTTGCATCATCCCCTACAAGCGCGGCGTCGAACGCTCGCGCCCGGTTGGCGATATCGTCGCCGAAGTGCGCTCGCTGGCCAAACAGGGCATCAAAGAAATCACCCTGTTGGGCCAAATTGTGGACCGCTACGGCAAAGACATTCCAGATGGCCCCAACCTGGCCGGTCTGTTGCGCGTGGTGCATGACGTTGAAGGCATCGAACGCATCCGCTTCCTGACCTCGCATCCTAACTATTTTGGCGAGGACCTGATGGAAGCGATCGCCGAACTGCCGAAAGTGATGCCCCATATCGAACTGCCCATCCAGGCCGGGGATGATACTGTGCTCGAAAATATGAAGCGCGGCTACACCCAGCAAGATTATCGTGACCTGGTTGCAAAAATCCGCGAAAAAATCCCCGGCTGTTCGATTGCCACGGATATCATCGTTGGCTTTCCGGGCGAAACCGATGAACAGTTTATGCAAACCTGGCAGGTGCTGGCCGACCTGAAGCTGGATGTGGCCCACCTGGCGCGTTATTCGATGCGCGAAGGCACCGTTGCTACCCGTCGCATGGTAGACGATGTCAGCGAAGAAGAAAAAATGCGTCGCTTCCGTATGCTGGAACAGTTGCAAGAACAGGTCGTCGGGGAGATTAATGCCAGATACCTGGGAGAGAGTGTCCCAGTATTGTTCGAGGAAAAAGTGAAGGGGCGCTGGAAAGGCCGCACCCCGACCAATAAACTGGTGTTTGTTGAATCAGATGAAAACTTGCAGGGCCGCATCGTTCCCGTCATCATCACCTGGACTGGCCCCTGGAGTATGCAAGCCAGCCTGATGCCTCAACCAGCGCCAATCTCGTTATAAATTCCAGGCGGCTTTTGGGCCGCCTTTTCTGTGTGGAGAGAGAAGTATGAAACCCGACAAAATTCGTGTCATCGCTATTTGCGTATTTCTTAATGGTGACCGCATCCTGGCGGCCGAAGGCTACGACGCCATCAAGCAGCAAACCTACTATCGTCCTTTGGGCGGAACGGTTGAGTTTGGTGAACGGTCAGAAGAAACCGTACACCGTGAGATCGCCGAAGAAATTAGCGCCGAGGTCACAAACTTACGCTACCTGGGGACCCTTGAGAATATTTTCATCTTTGAAGGCCAAAAAGGCCATGAAGTGGTGCAGGTCTACGATGGAAAATTTACCGACCAGGATCTGTACAAAAAACAAGTCATCCAGGGGATTGAATCCAGCTCGCCGTTTCGCTCGGTATGGGTAGACCTGAAAAAACTCGGCCCCGGCTCTCCCCCGCTGTACCCCACTGGCCTGGTTGAACTTATTGAAACAACAAAAACTCCCGCATAAGCGGGAGTTTTCTTATTACAGGCTGTTAACAACGGACATATACAGGTTGCCAACCCCCGGGCCGAGCATGGCAATGGCGACAACGATTACGATAGCAACCAGAACAAGAATGAAAGCATACTCGACCATCCCTTGACCCCGCCCAACAACTTTTCTCTTCATGGGCACACCTCCTTTCCCGCAAAAGTAAACCCTCTTTTATTCTAATGAGTTTGACTTCTACAATCAACCTAAAGGGGGATAGCCTTCCGAAATTGCAAGGCTTTTCAGGCGGGATTCTGGTGGGCGTAAGCGCAAACTTCGTTTAGCGGACAGGCCGGACAGTTGGGTTTGCGCGCATGACAAATCTCACGCCCCAGGCGGATGATGTTCAAATGCGCAGCATAGTAAGTTTCGGGCGGCAGGAGCGACTCAAGGTATGGATGGGCATCTTCCACCGACATCCCATCGGGGCGCAGGCCAAGACGCCCGGTAACACGGTAAACATGCGTATCGACGGGGAAAGCCGGACGGTTGAGTGAAAAGCACAACACAATCGCCGCAGTCTTGGGGCCGACTCCGTTAAACTTCATCAGCCACGCGCGGGCTTCTTCCAGCGGCAGGTCGCCTAAAAAAGCCAGGTCCAGGTTGCCTCGTTCGGCCGTAATCTGGCGCAATACTTGCTGAATCCTTGGTCCCTTTTGGTTGGCAAGCCCGGCCACCCGAATGCAATCCATCACATCGCCAGGCAGCGCATCACGAACCATCTCCCAGGTCGTGAAACGCCGCCGCAAAGCATCGAAGGCTTTATCACGGTTGATGTCGTTGGTGTTTTGCGACAGGATGGTGGAAACCAATTCGTCGATGGCGGGCAAGGGGTTGCGCCAAATTGGCTCGCCGTAAAAATACAGCAAGGTTTGGTGTACCTGGATAGCTTTTTGGGCAGGACTGTTCATTTTTGAATCTTAAACGTCGGGCGGCTGCTGCCAACATTCAGCTTGCGGAAGTTGAAAAGGTCTTTTCGCGGGCCAAAGTCACGCAGTTCGGCCAGCTGTGATTCGTCAAACACACCCAGGTCTTCGAGGATAGCCAGGGCCACCCCGTGGCGGGCGCGATCCGAATGGTCGCCATCGCTGATTTTGACGGCAATGCCAATGCCAGGAGAATCGGGGCCCAATGCGCCGGGCAGCAACCCAACCCCCTGGAACCCTTCCGCGCCGCCTTTGACAATGACGCGCCCGTTACCCAGTTGGGCTACGCGCGTATCAAAGCGATCGGGGCCGCCAACCATATCCGAGTGGGCAGCCATAGCCGAGGTGATGGTCCGGCAGGCTGTCGCGCGGCTGGCGCTCAGGGCGTGCGGGTCGCACAGGCGGGCATAGCCAAAAGCGGAGTTGTAGAGTGTGGTCGCCATATTCGGCGCGGAACACCCATCAATGCCAAGCTCCACCTGCTCCAGCGGCACATCGCACATCTCGGCAAAAGCCTGTACGATGGATTCCTGAATAGGGTGATGGAAATCAATGTAATTGGCAGTGGGAAGCCCGCGCAATTTGGCGTGCGCCAGCATACCCGTATGTTTACCCGAGCAATTGTGTCGATACGGCGTCGGCTGCTCCCCACGGATCTTCATGGCATCGGCAGTGGGTTCGTGATATGGATAGTGCGCGCCGCACATCAAATCATCGACCGTGACCCCAATTTTGGCCTGCATCCCCTTAACGGTTTCAACATGCTCGTCGGTGCCAGAATGCGAGGCGCACATAAGTGCAACTTCGCGCGGCGAAAAGCCGAATTTCTCGTGCCCGCCACGCTCGATAAACGGCAACGCCTGGAACGGTTTGGCCGTAGAGCGCAGGAAAGTCACCATTTGCGGGTCCCCATGCGAGGCGAGCAAGCGCCCATGCGAATCCACGACCGCAAAAGCGCCAAAGTGTATCGACTCAACGATACGGCCACGAGTCAGCTCGTAAATAGGCTGGTAAGGATTTGTCACTTTATTCCTCTTCGAGTTCTGCGTTGTTGCCAGACGACTGGTAGTGACGCACATAATAATGTCGCAGCCCATACACCAGGCGCTGGACATATTGTTTGTGGTTTTCAGATGGGACTTTAAAAGATTGCATGATAGGCTGGACTATGCCTTCAACGCCATCTGGCCCGGCCTGTTTTTGCGCCAGGGCTTCCATTTTCTCGTGCAGACCGGCCATCAGGTCACGCTGGGCCTGTACCGAAACGTAAGAGACCACCCCCCCACGTCCGCTGACGATGGTGTAGTTGCGATACTCTTTCAGGAAATGATCGAGCGCCACCAACCAATCGGCCAGGCTGGAATTTGCCAGGAAAGGTGGCTGGTTCTTGAGCACCAGGTCGCCAACAAAGACAATTTTGGGGTCGGGTAAGATCACCCAGCTTGCGCCCAGTGTGGGACCGGGATGATGTTCCAGGATCACCGGGAAGTTGCTCCACTCGATCGCCATACGCGCCGTGAAAGTGATTTCTGGCGGGGCCCAGCGGATGCTGCCCAACCCAACCACAGCTTCCCAGTCCGCGCCGGTCTCTTCACCCTGTGCCTTAAAGGTGTTGGGGCGATTGCGAAAGGCCTGGGCGGTTTTTTCGTGCGCCACTACGGTGCAATCCATAGCGCGCGCGCCCAGGGTACGGTCGGGATGCGAGTCGAGGTTGACCAAAAGGCGTTCCACGCCGGTATTAAGCCCAAGCAAGGCTGCGCGCCACGAGCGGCTATCTTCTGGTGAGGGCGGCGCATCGATCTGGATCAATCCGTGCGGCAGGGCCACAGCCCCCAGCGTAACACCAGGGTACTGATCTTCAATAAAAACTTGTTGTGCGAGGGTTTGCATGAACACTCCAAAAATCAGGTTTGATAATTGCAGGATTAAGTTGGTTTCACAAACGGCAGGGTCAAAATGAATTTTGCTCCCTGAGACCCGGCCGATTCGACCCAAATCTTGCCGCCATGCCCAAGCACGGCCAGCTTACAAAAAGCCAGGCCCACACCCAGGCCGCGCGCTCCGGTTGAATTTTTGAGCCGGGTAAACTTATCAAAGATGCGTTCGCGCTCAGTTTCAGGGATGCCCGGACCATCATCGAGCACAAAAAGGCGCACAAAATCACCTTCTGCCTGCGCGCCAATCTCAATTTTGCCCCGCGGCGGCGTATATTTAACCGCATTCTCGGTCAGGTTAATTAGCACCCGGCGAATCATATCGACATCCACCAGTACGGGGGGCAAATCTTCGGCTATGTGGGCGGTCACGGTCTGATGACGGCTCTCCGCTCCCGGCCGGACCGTTTCCAGCGCTTCCTGGATCAAAGTTGCAATCTCAACCGGCTGGCGCTCACCCACCGGCTGGTTTTGTTCCAGGCGGTTCAGGTCGAGCAGCGAGCTAATCAGGCGCTGGATGCGGTCAATCGAATGATGCGCGATGCGCAAAATCGACTCGGAGGTTTCTTTTTCATGCTCGGGAATAATTGAGCCGAGCATCTCCACGCTAGACAGGATATTGGCCAGCGGTGAACGCAGGTCGTGGTAAATCATGGCGGTCAGGTCTTCGCGCAGGGCATCCAGGTCCTTGCGTTCGCGAATATCGCGCAAAATCCACTGGATGGCTTCACGCCCGTCAAAGACCTGCTTGCGCACATACACTTCCACCGGGTGACGCCCCCCATTGCTGTCATACAGGGTTGATTCGTAAATGACCGTTGCGTCGCCGACATTCTCAAAATTGCGGCCCGTCTTATCAAAATTGACATCGTGCATCTGCTCGATGACAAATTGACGCAGCGCTTCAGCCGGATGCCCCGAAAAGACCGAGGCTTTGCGGTTGGCTTCCAGGATGCGCCCTTTCAGGTCGGTCAACACAATCGGGTCGATGCTGTCTTCGAACAGGTCGCGGTAACGTTTGCGGGCTGCGTCCAGGCTCTGGAACAGTTCCCCATTTTGGATGGCCGTTCCAGCCAGGGAGCCAAGCCCGGTTAGCACCAGTAACGAATCGGGGTCGAACATCTTATTGGTCGGGTTAATCGCCTCGATGACCCCGATGACCTTCCCCTGCACATGGATGGGCGCACAGGCCAGCGCGCGCACCCGCCCGGCGCCTTTCTCGGCCTCCGCCAGCAGGGTATCTGAAACCACCGCCGGGATAACCACCCCGCGCCCTTCGCGCACCACCAAACCGGCCACGCCATCCCCAATACGGATGCGCTGTCCAACCATCCTTTCGCTTTC
The DNA here is from genome assembly GCA_964562145.1 of uncultured Anaerolinea sp. Classification (GTDB taxonomy): domain Bacteria; phylum Chloroflexota; class Anaerolineae; order Anaerolineales; family Villigracilaceae; genus UBA5195. The sequence continues at coordinate 47,191 of CAZLSP010000008.1, forward strand.
AGGGCCGCTGGCGGCGCGAAAAACAATCTCGGCCATATCCACCAGGGCCAGCGAGGCCACCTCCACCTGTAAGGCTTGCTTGGTTTGCGCCAGGATGCTATCGAAAACATCGTCGAGACGCACCGACATGCTTAACCCGGCCGCGCCTTCGGCCAGGACGGTCATCACGCGCGCCTGGCGCTGGCTCTCAGAGAACAGGCGCGCATTAAGGACAGCAATCCCGGCCTGGTCGGCGATGGCCTGCATCAGTTCAAGATGCTCTTCGTTGAAAGCCTTGGGCACCGGGTGCACCACTGTCAGCACACCCACGACTTTTTCACGTGCCAGGAGCGGCACACAAATGGCAGATTTTGCACCCGAGCGGTTAATGGCATCGTCTTCGCGGCGCAGCCAGCGCGAATCGAGGCTGGTATCGGGAACCAGCGCCCCTTCGCGCTTGCGCACCACCCAACCGGCCAGGCCGCGTTCCACGGTCTCACGCAGTTGCAGGGTTGTGCTCTCGCGCAACTGATTACCATACGCAATGGCAGAGTCGATGGCGCGGCCGTTGTCATCCATAACCACAACGCTGCCACGCTCACCGCCCACATTATTGAGAGAAGCAAACAACACGCGCGTCAAAACTGTCTTCAGGTCTAACGCCGAGGCAAACTCACGGCTGACCTTATAGAGCAATTCGAGCACTGCGCGCTGGTCTTGGGCCATAACACCTCTATAAATCCTTCAAACCCGAACCTGGATTAATAAGAACAACCTTTTCGTCCCTGCCCAACCAGCCATCGGCGCGCAGGGTTTTTAGCGCCGCCAGCGCGGCGGCACCTTCCAGCGAGGCCAGCAGCCCTTCAGCCGCGGCCAATTCTTTGCGGCAGGCCAGCATTTCTGCATCAGAAACGGCAATCGCAAGCCCGTTTCCCTGGCGCAACAGGCGCAAAATCAAGCGGTCGGCAAATGGGGATGGAATATTCAACCCACTGGCGATGGTCTGCGCCCCAGGCCACGCGACAGCCTGGTCCGTGTTTCCGTTAAATGCGCGCACCAGCGGGGCACACCCCTCAGCCTGGATACTGACCATACGCGGACGCCTGGCCCCAAGCCAGCCCAGTTGCTCCAATTCGTCGAAAGCTTTCCACATCCCTACCAGGCTTAGGCCGCTGCCTGTTGGAACCAGGATCACATCCGGCAACTCCCAGCCCAGGGCTTCAGCCAGCTCGAACCCGAGCGTTTTATGGCCTTCCAGGCGGTAGGGTTCGCAAAACGCCGAAAGGTCGAAAGCGGTGGTCTCGGCAGGGGCAGCGACCACGCCAGCCAGGCGCGCCTGCACTCGCAAAGGGGTGGGAAGGGTTTCGGGCAGCGCAACCTGGGCGCTTACGCGCGCCCGCGCCGCATAAACAGCCAACGACCCGCCTGCATCTTGCGATTGAAAACTGTGCAGGCCCAATTCCATGCCACGCGAGACGGCTACAGCCATGCCGCGCGCCGCCGAGTCGGCGGAGGGGTTGCGCGACTCATCTTTGATGAGCACCTGCCCCATCCCCAGCGCAGCGCCCAGGCGGGCCGCCGTAAACAGGGGTGTAGCGGCCTCGCCCAATGTCAGCCGAAAAGCGGCAGCGCGGACCGGCAACAACTCGCCCCAGCGCCACACCCCCCTGGGACGCGCGGAGAGAGACTCGCGGGTGAACGAGGTTCGCGCGGCATCCAGGCTATAACGGGCAAGCAAAGGGGATTGGCACTTAGCACAGAAGGTTTGCACGGCATCAGCCTCAAAGAGTTGACCGCACTCAGAACATTCAAGCGATTGGAGCGTGCTCTGCGGAACCTTCATTGTCTTGAGTATAGCACAAGTAGATTTATCGGCCGCAAATCTCTGACTTGCGTGTAGTGTACGATAAAAAACTTCCGAAAGTGTTCGTTTTCGGAAGTTTTTGGTTCACCAATCGTTTCCCTGTTCGTATCCCAGCCGCGTCAGCAAATCTCCGGCGACTTCTTTGAACAGGTTTTTGTGCTCATCTTTGAAGTATTTTTTCCACTCGCCTGTTTTCCCAGAGCGAAAGGTTTTGGATTTTTTGGGCTGGATGGTCTCAGTCAGGATTTCCATGGCGCGCGCGCGCGGCGTTGGGGTTTTGTAACCGGTTTTTTCAACCTGGTCGAGCATTTGGTTAAGAATCCGCTCCCGGTCATTGACCAGGTCTTCAAAACGGATGCACAGCACGGCGGGCTGCTCAAGCCACTGGAAGACGCCCTCGTAACGCTGCTTTACACTGACCATATACAACCCGTCACGGTCAATGCCGGTGATCGCCACTTTCAGGCGCTCATCAAAATCGGAGAGATTCTGGTAAAACTCGTGCATGCCGTGCCCTTCATGCATGTCTGTGGCAAAAAAGACGTGCGAAACCAGCATATCGCGCGGGTCACGGTAGATGAAGTAGTTGACACGTTCGGGCTGGCACAGGTAGGCAATATTCTCGGGGGTGGCATCTACATAGCCCCACCCAATCGTCCCGCGCGGGATGCGCTGGAGTTGGGCCAGGGTCTCATTGGCGCTAAACCGCCCCCCAGTGGCCTTGACGGTGCGAACCGGGTCGGTTTCGACGTAGGTGTAAGGGGCAATCTGACAGAACCCGCCGAGGATTTGGGTCAGCAGGTGCGAGCCGCTTTTGGGTTTGGCATTGCCAAAGATGGGCGGCGCATCGTTAAACGAGAGCCGCTTCCAGCGCAGGATGGCCTGGGCATACTTTGCGCCAGGGCGGGCAAGGCGGTAGAAGGTGTCAGAGAGTCCCATAGTGATTGTAATTATAGTAGGGGCGACCCATCCATGCTATGGGTGTATCCAATTACACCCAGGCGGGTCGCCCCTGCTGTAGATTTATTCTTCGTCTTTGACGCGGCGCAGCTTCTTGAGCGGGCCAAGTTCGCTATCGTACACCTTTTTGACGCCATCGCCCAGGGCCTGCTCGGTAACGCGGATATATTTAACCAGTTTTTCGAAGCCGCCAGGTTCCACCGAGGCTGCCTGGTCGCCGCCCCACATGGCACGGTCGAGGGTGAAATGGCGTTCGACCGAGGATGCGCCGAGGGCTACCGCAACCGCTGAAGGGACAAGACCCACTTCGTGACCGGAGTACCCGATGGGAGTGTCGGGGAATTCGCGGCGCAGGGTTTCAATCATTTTCAGGTTAAGCTCATCCGGGTCACAGGGATAGGCGCTGGTGGTGTGCATAATGACCAGGTTTTCGAGGCCTACCGCTTCCATGCCGCGACGAATCTGGGACATGGTGGACATGCCGGTTGAAACAATCACCGGGCGGCCGGTCTTGCGCACATGCCGCAGCAGGTTGTGGTCGGTCAGCGAGGCCGACGGAATCTTATAGGCCGGGGTGTCAAACTGCTCCATAAAATCGACGGAGGGCTCGTCCCAGACCGACACAAACCAATCGATGCCCAGGGTTTTGCAGTAACGGTCGATTTCGCGGTATTCTTCCAGGCCCAATTCTACTTTATAGCGATAATCGAGATAGGTGATATAGCCCCAGGGTGTTTCGCGCATCTGTTTCTGCTGTTCGGGCGGGGTACATACCTCGGGGGTACGCTTCTGGAATTTAACCGCATCGGCGCCCGCGTGTGCGGCGGCCTTAATCATTTGTTTGGCAATCTCAAGATCGCCGTTGTGGTTGATGCCAATTTCGGCGATAACATAGGCAGGATGTCCATCCCCTACGAGTTTATTGCCGAGTTTAATTTCACGAGTCATTTTATCTCCTGTTGTTCGTAAATTGGTACATGGCAGGCGGGTAACCAGTTTGGCTGGTCATGTTGGGGAAAATCCCCCCCATTCACCGCTTTACCGACAATATCAAATCACAGATTTCCCGCACCGCGCCATGACCACCCGCTTTGGTCGTCACAAAATCGGCAGCGCGCAAAACTTCGGGCTGGGCATTGGCAACCGCCACGGCCCAACCCACCAGCGCAAAACTGGTCAGATCGTTCAGGTCGTTGCCCATGTAGATGACATGGGCCGGGTCAATTTTACGCGATTCGAGCACATTTTTCAGCACTACCGATTTATCATCCTGGTCAATGCCGTGGATTGCTTCGACCTTCATTTTTCGCGCCCGCGCTGCCACTACCGGGTTAACTTCTGACGAAATGATGATCACATCCGTCCCGGCCTGTTTCAGCTTGCGCATGATCAGGCTGTCGCTGCGATAGGCGGCCACCATTTCATGGCCTTCTTCATCAACCCAAACGCGATTATCGGTCACGACGCCGTCAAAATCCAGCACTAATAGGTCAATTTTAGCGGGCATAGGGCGTTTGGCACGCCCCGGCCAGACCATTTCCAGCCCGCCAAAGGTTGCCAGCCATTCGGCCCGCACCCAGTCGCGCAGGTTATCGAGATCGACAGTGAAATTCGGGTCAATCATCAGCGGGAAAATTGTCTTGCCGCTCATCGAACCATTTAAAATTGCGGCCGGGCGAATGGCATCGATGTGGCCCGTCTGCCAGTAGACATCCGGGAGAATCTGCCGGGGAGCATTATACGGCTCATCGATGCCGTCCACATCGATCAGGTTTTTCATGGGGCCTTTTTCACCGGCGGGCAATTTCCACATTTTATGCGGGTTTTGCCCGGCCGGGACAATGCCCCGCACCGAATCGGCTTCGGCGTTCTCAAGCAAGATGCGCACCGCAGCATCGACCAACCCCACCGGCCGAATCGGGGAAGTGGGCCGCAACTGCACGACCACATCGGGATGGTAGCCCTCGTTCTCGGCCAGCCATTTAAGCGCATGCTCAAAAACCGGCAGGTCGGTGGTTTTGTCCTGGGCAAATTCGGCCGGACGCAGGAAGGGCGTTTCTGCGCCCCAGGCGCGCGCCACAGCAGCAATTTCCTCGTCATCGGTGCTGACGATGACACGCGTTACGGTTTCGGCCTGCAATCCCGCCGCGATGGAATAGGAAATTAACGGATAGCCGCAAAACTCGCGGATATTCTTGCGCGGGATACCTTTAGAGCCGCCACGCGCAGGGATGATAGCAAGAACTTCGGTCATTTATTATTGTTCTCAGGGTAGGGGCGAAGCAATGCTTCGCCCCTACATAATTGATTTACCACGCCGTCCAGCCGCCATCGACGACCACATTGTTGCCGGTCATATAAGACGAAGCATCCGACGCCAGGAACAGTAGCGCGCCATTCATCTCGTCACGCTTCGCCATGCGGCCCAAAATTGTCTTGGCGGAGTAGTTTTTGACAAACAGTTCGTCATGGTTGTTATACACGCCGCCAGGGGTAAGCATATTGACACGGATTTCGGTCTCCATGTAATAGGCGGCCAGGTATTTGGTGAAACCCACCACCCCGGCCTTGGTCACGGTGTAATAAACCGGCTTAAAGGCGGGCTGGGAACCGTCGGCTTTGCGATAGATACGCTGATCGGGCCCGTTCAACCCATAGGTCGAGCAGATGTTGATGATGCTGCCCTTTTTGCCTTGCGCCACCATTTGTTTGGCGCAGGCCTGGGTCACGAGGAAAGTCCCGGTCAGGTTGACGTTGAGCGCGGCATTCCACTGGTCAAGCGGATATTCCTCGAACTTGCCAGGCGCAATGCCTTTGGAGACCGCATCCGGGTCGAATTTGGGATCAAGTGCGGCGCTGTTGACCAGCACATCGATGCGGCCAAACGCCCCGACAACTTTTTCCACCATCGCCGCCACCGATTGCGGGCTGGTAATGTCGGTGGCGACACCCAGGGCTTTGTACCCGGCCCCGGCCAATTCCGCCGCGACGGCAGCGCATTTTTCAGCGTTCAAATCCACTACGGCTACGGCCGCCCCGGCTTCGGCCAGCGTGCGGCAGAATTCGGTGCCGAGCAAACCCACACCGCCGGTGACAATCGCCACACGGCCGGTCAAATCAAATTTCTCTTGAATTTTAGGCATATCATCTCCTGTAGGGGCGGGCCTTATGTTCGCCCTGGTAAATTAAGGTTTTCCGTAAAGGCTATCACCCTGGGCCTTTTCAAGCACAACCAGCCCATCGATAAAAGCGGCAAAATTTTCAGCACCGAGGGCATCCTCGATGCCGGATGTATCAAACAGCGCCAGCACTGCCTGGCCCGAGAGCAATTCGGCGCGCATCTCGGCCAGGTCTTGCTCATAGTTACCGCGCGGCAGGTTATCAACCGGGTCAATACGGGTCGGGATAACGCGGCTGGCACGCCCGGCCACCAGGTACACCGCCGGGGGGGTATTGGTGTAAACAACCACATCGGCTGGCAAGGCTTCGAGACGGGCCATGATCATCGAATCGCGCCATTTCCATGAGGCATACCCCTGCCCCGATTCGCGCAGAACCAAAACGGTTTGCTGGAAGCCGAGCAACGAGAACCCCAGCATGAGCAGGGCCACAGGCACAACCGTCCAAACGCGGTTTTTTCCAAGGCTGGGAAGATAATCGCGCACCCGGAAAAATACCCAGGCTGCCAAAAGCATCCACGCCAGGTATAACGGCGAGAGTATCCGGTGCTGGAATTTGGTGCTGGCGTCGAAAAAGCTCATCGAAAAAAGCACTGCGCCCAGGTAGCCAAACGCGTACAGGCCTGTGGCAAAAACGAGGGGCGAGGTCGATGATTCCGCGTGGAAAAACAACTTCCAGGCCCGCACCAGCAGCCAGGCCAACAACAACAGGCCCAATGCCAGCAAAAGCCAGGGCAGCCAACCCGAGCGCATCAGGATGCGCCGCCACGGCTCGAAAGGCATCAGGAATTCGGAGATGTTGTAAAAACCCAGTTCTACATTCGACCAGAGAATGGGATGAAACTGGAAACTCCGGTTGGTGGCCGTTTCGGCCACCAGCGCGTTACGGGTAAACCACACTGCAATCGGTGGAACAGCCCCGGCCAGGAATTGGGCAATTTTTACGAAACGGGTGCGCCAATGGGGGTAGGACAGGAACAAAGCCAGCACGAAGGTGGCGATCAGGGCCAGGCCAGAGTAACGGCTCAGGAAGGCTAATCCGGTCAAGAAACCTGTGATGATTAATAAGTAACGCGTAAAACGCGACCCTTGAGGCGCGGCGAGGGCAAAATCGAAAAACAAGAAAGCTGAAAGCGAAAAAAATAAAAACAACGGCTCACTCAGCACATAGGCATGAATTTTGAGCAGTTGGGCGTTGGAGGCAAAAAGCAAAGACAGGAAAATTGCGGCAAGCGATGATTTTGTCATCCGCGCGCCAAGCAGGCCAACAAGGGCTGTGTTGGCGGCGAAGAGGAAGATATGTAAAACGCGCGCCCCGCGATAAGGGTCGAGGCCCAGCAAGCCGATTCCGCTCAGGGCGAGGGACAACAGGGGTGGGTAGTGGGTGACCGGTTCGAGGCTGCTATCCAGCCAGATGTCGCTATAACCGCTCCCGGCCAGGATGGAACGCGCTCCCCCAATATAAGCAGCCGAGTCGTTGGTTAATCCGAGGCCAGCCGGGGTGACGTACCAAAGCGTCAATCCGGCCGCGAGGGAAATTGTCAGCAATAAAGAGTAAGTAAAGCGGGACAAAGGTATTTGCCAGCCCGCTTAAGCGGGCCAAATGAGGCAGCCGGGAACAAACGCAGCCACGGTTGGATAAGAGGTCAATGCCCCTCTCCCGAAACCGGGAGAGGGGCTGGTTGTAGAAAGACTAGGCCTTCAGCAGGTAACCCTTTTCGGTCAGGTAGGCTACGATTCTGTGCGCGTTCTCTTCGGGAGTTGCGCCATAGCCTTGCAGGCTGATCTCGGGCGAGACCGGCGGTTCGTAGGGGTCATCGATGCCGGTGAAGCCCATCGGTTTGCCATCGGCCATGGCCTGGCGGGCTTTGGCATACAGGCCCTTTACGTCGCGCTGTTCGCAAACTTCGACGGGGGTATCCATGTAGACTTCGATGAAGTTTTCGCCCACAAACTTGCGGGCTTCTTCGCGCGCCGCGCGGTACGGGCTGATGGCCGCGCAAACAACCGCGCCGCCGTGCCGGGCAATTTCGCCAGCCACAAAACCGATGCGCAGGATGTTGGTGTCGCGGTCTTCCTTGCTAAAGCCGAGGCCCTTGCTCAGGTGCGTGCGGACGACATCGCCATCGAGAACGGTGGCTTCGCGGCCATATTCGAGCAGCAGCTCGGTCAGGACCTGGGTGGTGGCGCTTTTGCCCGAGCCGGAGAGACCGGTGAACCACAGGCAGAAACCCTGTTTGTGGCGCGGGGGGTAGCTCTGGCGCAGGATTTCGGCGGTTTCGGGGCGTGTGAACCATTCGGGGAGCAGCTTGCCCTTCGCCAGGTAATCATCGCGCACCTGGGTGCCAGAGATGTTCAGGGTCCGGGCGCCCTTCGGGACATCCTTTTCTTCCACATAGCGGTCTTCATCGGGCAGGTAGACCAGCATTTCGAACGGCACCATCTTTACGCCCAATTCCGCTTCGTGTTCCTTCATGACAATCTGAGCATCATACGGCCCGTAGAAGGGTTTTCCGGTGCTGTCGTTGCCAGGGCCGGCATGATCGCGGCCGACGATAAAGTGGTTGACGCCATGATTGCGACGCACAATAGCGTGCAACAGGGCTTCCTTGGGGCCAGCCATGCGCATCGCCAGCGGCAGCAGGCTGAGCAGCGTGGTGCTCTTGTCATAGTAATGATCTACCAGGGCTTTATACGTGCGGGTGCGGGTATAGTGATCCACATCGCCCGGCTTGGTCATGCCCACCACCGGATGGATCAGCAGCGAGCCGTTGACAGCCGCCGCAGCGCGCTTGGTCAATTCTTCGTGAATACGGTGCAGGGGGTTGCGGGTCTGGAAAGCGACGACATTATCGTGGCCCATCGCTTCCAGGCTGGCGCGCACCTGGGCAGGGGTGCGGCGCATGTCCACAAAATCGTGATACTTGGGCATGTTCAGCACCTGAAGCGGGCCGCTAATGCACACCTTGCCCCAGCGGGTCATTTCAGAAACCATCGGGTGCTTGGAATCGGTGGTGCCGTAGGCCAGCGCGGCCTCAGTCTGGGCATCCCAGTGATAAACCTCATCGAGGTTCATGATGGCAATCACGTCATTGTTGGCATTGCGCAGCACCAGGTCTTCACCCACCGTCGGCAATTCTTTCGGGTCCACGGTCAGCGTAATGGGCAGCGGCCAAAGCGTGCCATCGGCCAGGCGCATTTCGCGCAACACGCGCTCATAATCGGCTTTGCCCATGAACGTGGTCAGGGGCGAGAAACCACCGGAGGCCAGCAGTTCCAGGTCGCACAGGGCGCGCATTGAAATTTTGATGGAGGGCAGCTTGGCAGCCCGGGCGAGCAGTTCTTCACGCTCTTTCCCTTCAACCACCAAATTGACCAGTTTACCGCCATATGGGGCGATGAGATTGGCTTTCGACATGAACGTTCTCCTATATTCAGCAACTGAATTTTGACAAGTCGGTATTATAACAGGGTTATGAAAACATGTCTCAACGATTTAACTACTTTTTTGACAGCCCGCTTATAATCACACGGCATGAAAAACCCATCCCGCACCCTTCCCCTGCTCTTCCTGGCCTTATCCCTGCTCGGTTTTGGCCTGTATGCGGCCCGCTACATCCAGGCCACCAGTTTCCTCATCGAAGGCCAACGCTACTACAACCTTTTCGACGATGCGATGGTCTCGATGCGCTACGCCTGGAACCTGGCGCATGGCTTTGGCCCGGTCTGGAACCCTGGCGAGCGCGTAGAGGGCTTCACCAACCCGCTTTGGGTGGCCTTTATGGCTTTATGGCACCTGCTGCCGCTCTCTGCGTCCCAAATTAGCCTGGCAATCCAGGTTTCGGGCGGGGTTTTCCTGGCGCTCAACCTCGTTTTTATCTATCTGCTGGTCCGTCACCTGACCGATGACCTGTTGGCGCTGGCAGCCACACTGGCAATGGTCGCTTTTTATGGGCCGCTGGATGTGTGGGGGCTGCTGGGGATGGAAGTCAGCCTGTTGACGTTGATTTTGAGCCTCTCCGCCTGGATCGTGCTGACCCGTGACCTGTCTCGCTGGAGCCCATGGCTTTATCTCCTCCTGGGCCTCTCGACCCTCGTCCGCATCGACATAGCCGCCCCGGCCATCCTGCTGATTGGGTTTGTCGCCTTTACAGATCGTCCCAACTGGAAACGGCACCTCGCCCTCGGGCTGGGAACGCTGGCGGTTTTCCTGCTCGGCCAGAGCCTGCTGCGCTACGCATATTACGGCGAATGGCTGCCCAACACCTACACCCTCAAAATGGTCGGACTTTCGCCGGTCATTCGCATTGCGCGCGGGCTGTGGGTGCTGTTCGAGCTGGCCTGGCAGATGAACTGGGTCCTATTCCTGTTGCCGCTGGCGGTTTTCCTCTTCCGGCGCGACAAAAGTGTCACCCTGCTGGCGCTGTTGTTTGCCGGGCAGGTCGCTTACAGCACCTATGTCGGCGGGGATGCCTGGGAACATCGTGGCGGGGCCAATCGCTTCATCTCCACGGCGCTGCCGCTCTGGTTCGCGTTGTTTGGCGTCACCGTTGCCAGCCTGAGAAAAACCATCGAAAGCGGATTAAAGCTCAAGGGTTGGGCGGTCGCCGCCTCCCATGCCGTCGCGTTGCTGCTGGTCGTGTTCAGCCTGTGGAATGCCAATTTCCTGCTGGCCGACTATCGCTCAATCGAAAGGTGGCTTTTGCAGCGCAAACCCACCTACATCGAGTCACACGAGAAATATGTCCGCACAGCCCTGGCCCTCGAAAAAATCACCCTGCCGGGCGCAAAAATTGCGGTGGTGGCCGCCGGGACCGCACCTTACTACCTGCCCGACCGGGTTTTTATTGACCTGCTTGGCAAAGCAGACAAAGTTATTGCCCACGAACCCATCAAATCGCCGGTCAGCCTGGCCGGGATAGCCGACCTACGACCCGGCCACATGAAGTGGGATTATGCCTACTCGCTGGGCGAGCTTAAGCCCGATGTGATTGTGCAGTTATGGGAAGAAGATTACCAGAGCGCCGAAAAATACCTGGTCAACTACCTGTCGGTGACCGTCGATGGGCTGCCACTCTACCTGCGCAAAGATTCGCCGCTGGTCTTATGGGACCAGGTGCAATAACGGCAACGCCGGGCCTGCGCTTAACAACAAAACGGGAGGTTTCCCCGGTGGGGACCCTCCCGTTTAATATTGACTGAAAACTTACGCTTTACGCGCCGCGAGTGCCATTTCCAGAGCGCGAATCCCGTCTTCAAGCGAGCAACGCGGGCGCGCCTTGCCCTCGGCCACGGCCAGGAAGTGCGAGGTTTGCGCCAGGAAAAGCTGGTTGCGATCGAACCCTTCAAAGGGATGGTATTGTTCCTGAACAGTTGCGCCTGGTTCGGCGCTCCAGGTTCCAAAAACGTCGGGGACACGGAAAAAATTCAGGATGCCGTCCGCGTTGTCCCAGCGCAGGGTCCCCGCCGTGCCCACAATCTCAAGCCGATGCACGGGCGGGCGCTGGAAATAGTTGACATGCACCCCGCCCACTGCCCCGCTGGTAAATTTCAGCCCAATTTCGGCCACGTCTTCCACGCCGGTCAACTCCAGCGGGGAGATGTGACCCTGTATGGCCTGCAACGATTCGACTTCTCCCAGCAGGAAGCGCAAATAATCGAGTGGATGCGTCAGGGTGCGAATAACGCCGCCGCCCAGGTCTTCACGCGCCGCATAACTCTGGCGATAATCCTCCCACGGGTGCCAGTTTGGCAGGTATTCACCCCAGTGAACATGCGCGGTCAACACCTGCCCGAGCGCCCCGCTTTTGATCAGGTCGCGGGCTTTGTTGAGTGTGGGGTGGTAACGGAACTGGAAACCGACCAGGATGCGGTTGCCGTTCAGTGTTGCGGCGCGACGAAGCTCATCGACACGAGACAGGTCTTCGGCGATGGGTTTTTCTAACAGGATGGCGCAGCCCGCTTCAGCGGCGGGAATGGCAACCTCCAGGTGCAGGGCTGTAGGGTTGGCAACAATCACGGCTCGCGGTTGGTGTTTTTCAAGCGCTTCAGCCAGATTGGTTTCGACGGGGTAACCAGCCAATTCGTCATCCGAAAGGGTCGCTTTGTGGGTGCGATAAAGGACCAGGTCCTTTTCACCCAACGCAAGTAGATTACGGAAATGGCGGCGGCCAATTGAGCCGAGGCCAGCAATGAGTATTTTCATAAACTAATCTCCAGACTACCAATTCCCATCTTTCTCGTAATTCCATTTCACCAGCACATCCCCGGCAACTTCTTTGAAGATCTGCCGGTCTTGGGCCGTAAACATGTTGCGCCAGTTACCAGCTTTGCCTTTGGGCAAGAAGCTGGCAATCGAATCGTTGCGCTTGGCCTGCCAGACCTCGTCGAGATTCTGACCCATCTCGCTTTTGACATCCGTTTCCAGCGCCGCATCCGCCTGCACCCCGAGAAAAGCCCATAGTTTTTGCATTTCGGCAAAGGGCGCAGACAATAAGTCTTCATAGCGCAGGGAAAAGTACGAGCCAGGGTACAGCCGCCGGGCCTCGCCGTCGACCTCGGTCAGGTCATCCACCCAGCGCTGCCCCACCCGGCGGATAAAATCCTCGGTGAAGATAGAGCGGCGGCCATCGGTGAAAGGGGCCTGGTCTACTTTGAGCGCTTCAATAATGCGGCGGTCCTCCGCGGTCAGGAATTTGGAGTCTTCGACGAAGTTGCGAAAACGCTCAGAGATGAGCACGTCGCGCCCGTCACGGACAATGTAGATGATTTTGGCGTCGGGATAAACGGCGTGGGTGTCACGCACCACCTGCCCGTGGATGGTGGACGAGGGGCTTTTGTCGCCCACGATGCGTTTCCCTTCACGGGCGGCATCGCGCTCCATGATGAAATCGGCGGCGGCGCGCATCACCAGCGGTGACAGGTCGCGGCCCTGGTTCCAGCGGTTGGATTTGCGCGAAAGCCAGTCGGCGGCTTCGGGGGTATCGACCAGCGATTTGAGCATCGGCGCGCGGGTGAAGAAGTGCGCCTGGTAATTGCAGTGCACTTCGGGATGCAGGCGCGCCAGGCGCATGAGGATGGTCGTGCCCGAGCGGGCATGTCCCATGATGAAAAACTTCTCACGCGGGAAGAATTGCCGAATCTCGGCTACTTCCTCGGCGGTGATGGCCGGGATTTCGGCGCGTTTTTTGGTTTGGGCTTCGCCTTTAAGCAAGACGCGGACGGCGGATTTGAACCGTTGAATGATTTCCATTGAACCTCATTGCCACGCAGAGTATGCCTGCATGGCTGCCTGGACAGCAGCGACCAGTTCCCGAACCCCGGGCAGGGCCTGCGGGCTGACTTCTTCTTTGGTGTCTTTTAGACCGGTGCTGACTACCAGGTAGGCCCGGCCGCCCTGCTCCCGGATTTCAATCGATTTGATGTGCCCAACATGGTAGGTATATGGCTGGTTGCCGGTAGCGAAATAAAACACGAGTGTATTATCATGAAAAGCAACGATCTGTTTTTGTAAACTTTGGGTGGAAAGCTGGACTTCAAGCATATTCGCATCCTTTCTAGATGCATTTTACCGTTTCCAATTCAGCATCACCAACCCGGCCAGGCAAACGAAAATGCCGAGAATGTTGATCCATGAGATTTTATCTTTGAGCAGGAAAATCGCCACAGGCAGCAGGATGAGCGAGGCAACGACGTTGACCAGCACCGCGGCGATGCCCAGGTTCCAGCCGGAGCGGTAGACCAGCAAGAAGCCAAATTCGATGCCGACGATGGCAACCGCCATCAGGATACTGGCCCAGTTGAGCTGTTTGAGTTCGACCAGGATGCCATTGGGGGCGGGGAAAATGAAAGCTGAAAGAATGGTGATGCCCAAGGCAACGGCGTAAGTAACAATGAGCGAGATGGCGAAGTTGATGTTCGCAGGGGCGCTCTTGGCGCTGAAATGGTACAACGCGCTGGAGATGATCGCCAGTGAGATGGAGAAGTAAAAGAGGGGCATAGGAGATTTTCCGGGCAAGATTCAAATCCCTTCTGGACACGGAAGACACGGATTACATGGAAAAAACACGGATTTTAATTTTGCTTTATCCGTGTTCGTCCATGTTTTCCGTCTAATCCGTGTGCTGTTTTCCCAGCACTTTCAAAATAAACCCGGCGGTGCGTTGGCCGCTGGTGCCGTCCGTATAAGTAATTTCATTTTCGATAAACTGGCGGCGTTCGGCGGAATCCAGTTTCGGATTTTGCAGGTAAGCGTTAAGCGCCTCGCGCAGCTGAGACTCATCCGAGGCAACTTTGCCCGCCCTGGCCTGCCGAAAACGCAGGTGCGTGGGCCAGTTGCCAATATCTTTGAGCGCCAGCGAGAACTTGCCGGGCTTGTTCCAGCCGCCAGGGGTGTCGAGCACCGCGGCGACCATCGGTGTATCGTGAACGGCACATTCGACCAGCATGGTCGAGTAAACCGTCACCATAATGTCAGAATAAGCCAGCATGGAGGTCTTTTCGGGCATATCTTCGCCGCCGTAGTAACCCAGCGAGCCGCCCAGCGGAACCGGCTGGACCACATGCACATGCGGGTACTGTTTTTCCAGCTCGAAAACACGCTTGCGCTCGTCGGCAAAGATTTTGGGTTTGTCCTGGAAATGGCTGGGGTGCAGGCGAATCAACAGTTGCGAAGGCTCGGCCAGGGAATCGGACGAAACCAGCTTCGCCAGCGCCTCGATATTGGGAAAATTGGGGGCAAAGTGCACAAAACTACTGGCGTACGAAATCAGCTTGCGCTGGGGGTCAAGGTTGTGGAGCTTGAAATACTCGTCACGCGGCATCAGCCATTCGCGGCGCAGGTAACCATCGTAAGACGGAATACCGCCAATGTGGACTTTTTCGGGTTGCCAGTCGGAGCCGTTGACCAGTTCATCTTTTTGAAGTTGCGACCAGCAGGTGGCCCACTCCACCGGCGCGCCGGGGATGTTGTAACTGGAGGAGTTATCCCAGCCGACGATAACCGTCAGGGTCGGGATATTCTTTTCGGCGGCTTCACGCAGGAGATAACGGTCAATCCTCCAGCCGGGGGTCGAAGCGATAACCAGGTCGGGCTGGTATTTCTCGAATAAATCGGTATACAGGTGCGGCGTGAAGCGCGTCTGGGTGTTGACCAGGGCCTTGCGGGCGGCGCGGCTCGAGCGCAGGACCAGGGTCGCCAGCGCAGACGGGAGCCAAATCCCCAGGCGAAATTTCCACGTGTTTTCGGCCCACACTTCCCAAAGATGGCTATCCATTGCCTCGGTGTTAATGCGCCACGAGCCGCCCACACGCCGCAGGTAAGCCAGCAGCCATTGCCAGCGCGGCTGGACAGTATTGGCGTAACGGTTGGCTTCTTTAATACGCAGCCCTTCAAAAGTCAGGCCGGGGCGGCCAAAACGAGCCTCCAGCTGGGTTTTGATTTCATCATCGGTCAACAAAATCACTTCAACCCCCGCCGCCAGCAAGGCCGGGACGAGGTCAGACTGCAGGAAATAGATAACCGCCATACCGTGATCGGCGGAGATAAAGACTTTTTTGGACATTGGGACCCTTATGAACGCTAGGATTTTACTCCGGGGTTTGATTTTATCCTGTCTCGAGCCTTTTTCGGGCCGATTCGGGAAACCCGGAGCCGTTTTGGCCGTTTAAGCGGCCAATTCTACCTGTTGCGGGTCCTCCGGGCCTAATCGCCATGCGCCAGCGAAGGCTGCCAGCCTGGCTGTGGGTCGGCCTTCCAGAAAAACTTCCAATACATAAAAACGGTCAGGGAATACAGCGCAATGACACAGGCATACACTGGCCCAAACCCATAGGTCACTTGCAACCAGCCGCTGATGGAGGGGCTAAAGGCCCAGCCAAAATTCCCGGCCATGTTTACCAGGCTGGCCACCGTGGCACGCGACTCGGGTTCGACGTGCTCCATCACAAAAGTCTGGTAGACCGGCCCGCTCATATTCATCAGCGACAGGCGCGCATAATGCGCCAGCGCCGAAAGCCAGAAGTACGGCGCAAAGCCCAGCAACATCAGGAAGGGAATCGACAAACCCTGGGTAATAACCACCAGGCGCGCCTTGCCCAGTTTATCGGCCAGCGGTGGGGCAATCATCAGCCCAATGCCCATGGCCAGCGCACCCCAGGCCAATACATTGCCAATCACCGGGTCGGGTTGTTTGTGCACCACGCGGAAAAAAACGTTCATAAAGGGCATGAACAAGCCCGCGCCAATCGAAGTCACCAGCATGGGAGCGATCAACTTGCCCAGGGTGGCCGGATGCTGGCGGGCATATGAAAATGGGTCAAAGAAGGTGCGGTCGCTTTTCGCCAGCCGCGGGGTGCGGAGCCAGAATAACGGCAGCAGCCCAAAAGCCGAAAGCGCAGCAATCACCCCCAGGGCCCCGGCATAGGCGCTGCTGCTGGTTGCCGCAACGCTGAACCAGGCTCCCATCCAGGTCGGCAGGTACCCGCCGATGGCATTGCCCACAAACGCGGCGGCCATCTGCAAGCCCGAGCTCAGGCTGAACAGGTAAGTGCGCTCCTCCTCGCCGGAGTTTTCGAGCAAAAAGGGCGCCATCGTCACCGCCGAAAGGCTTTGTGCCACACCGATCAGGGTATTCATGGCATAGAACATCCAGCGTCCGGGGAGAACCACCATTCCCACAATCGCCAGGCTGACGACAAATCCGCCCAGCAGCAGCGAATTTTTGCGCCCCAGGCGGTCGGCCAGGTAGCCCATGGGAACAGCCGTCAGCAAGGCGCTCATGCTGCTAATCGTGATGAGCTGGCCGAGCAGGGCCTGGTCATACCCCGCGCTGAGAACATAAAAATTAGCCAGCAGGCGATACACGCCCAGGGCTGCGCCGGTTAACACGGCGCTGGCAAGGTAACGCCGGGCATTGCGGCTAAATGCGCCCACCCGGCGAGCATAAGTTTGCAAAATTTGGGTCATAGGGTCTCTTTCTTAGACAATTGCCTAATATATTAGATAATAGTCTAACTACCAGGCCCGGTCAAGCCGCAGAATGTCATATAAAAATAACAAGATCGTTGGTTGCGCTCGCACCTGTTTAACGGCTCGTTAACCCCCGTCTTAACCTGCCTGGCTATAATTTAAGTCATGAATAAGCGCAAAGTCCTCTTCCTGTGTACCGGGAATTCATGCCGCTCTCAAATGGCCGAAGCGATTGTCAATGCCCGACTGTCGGAGCGCTGGGAAGCCTACAGCGCCGGAACCCGGCCCACCGGCTATATCCACCCCAGGGCGCTGGCGGCGCTCTCCGAAATCGGCATCCAGCATTCCGGGCGTTCAAAATTGGCCGATGAATTTCGGGAGGTGGCTTTCGATGTGGTGGTAACCGTCTGCGACTCAGCCGCCGAAGATTGTCCGCTCTGGCTGGGGCCGGGGAAACGCATCCACAATTCCTTCCCAGACCCGGCGCGCGCCAGCGGAACAGAGGCCGAAGTCCAGCGCGCCTTTCGCGAAGTGCGCGACGCCATCGCCGTCGACATTCCGGCGCTCCTGGAGCAATTTAAATAGCCCGGCGCTTTATGGCAACAGCGCGGAGGCTTGCTCCGCGCTGTTTTTTCACAGCCTCCCCATCCCCCAATGCGACCAGGCCGCGAAGAAAACCGTTTTACGGGCCTCGTTTTCGTTTACAATGAACGCATGGCTTCCTGGATTGTTCACCTGCGCATTGCCGAAGACCTGCTAAACCGCATCCCGAACCTGGATGCGCCCCTGTTTGCCATTGGCAACATCGCCCCTGACTCGGGAATCCCCGATGAAAAGTGGGAAAAATTCACCCCGCCCCCTGAAATCACCCACTTCCAGAACCCGCAGCGCAATCACCGCGCCTGCGAAGACCTGCGCTTCTACCGGGAATACCTGCAGGGTTTTAACCCGCTCGACCATGAAGGATATTCCTTTCGCCTGGGTTACTTCGCCCACCTGGTCACCGACAACCTGTGGAGCCGCCGCATCGGCCACCCAACCCACGAAAAATTCAAAGACGAGTTCGCTGCCAACAAAGATTTCATCTGGACCGTTAAGAAAAACTGGTACGGGCTAGATTTCCTGCACGTCCGCAGCCACCCGCAGTCGCTATTCTGGCGCGTTTTTCTCCACAGCCACTATACCCGTAACGACCTGCCCTTCCTGCCCGCCGAAGCCGTGCGCGAACGGGTGCAATACATCAAAGACTACTATCGCCGTGACGACCCCGAAATTACGGAACTGATTGAGTATCCTTACGTATATCTCACGCAGGTCGAAATGGAGGCCTTCGTACAAGAGGCCGCCGACCGACTCTATTTCACTCATAGCGCATTCCAACGCGGCCTCCCCGCCGGAGAGGCCTACACCGCGCTCGACCTGGTTTTGTAAAACCGACCCAACCATTGGAGGAACCTATGGACAAACGACCTTCCGGAAGTATCATCCCCTCGCAAGGGGGCATGCTGCGCGAACTCACCCTGCGCCTGAAACTAATCGCCCGCCTGATGGGCGATCGGCGCGTCAGTTTCCTGGCCAAAGTGCTGCCCGTAGCCTCGCTGGCCTACCTGATTTCCCCCATCGATGCCGTCTCACTGCCCATCATTGGCGCAGTCGATGACATTGCCGTATTATGGATGGCATCCTACTTCTTCCTTGAGATGTGCCCGGTCGATGTAGTCAAAGAACACGTCAAACAGCTCATCAGCACCAACGAAGCCGTGGAGGAAGTGATGAACACAACCGCGGCCCCCAAAGAAGATGACGTTGTGGATGGCGAAGCCACCGACGTGAAATAAATAAAAGGAAAAACGATGACTCTTCGCCGCCTATTTACCGGTATCCTGGCCCTGGGCATCCTCCTGGCTGGCTGCGCTACGCCCACGCCTACGTTGCCGCCGTCCACCACAACCCCACCCCCCATCCCGCCGACAGGAACACCCGTTCCGCCCACTACAACCGAAATCCCGCCAACACTGCCGCCCACCGAAACAGCCGCCCCGGCCCCCACAGAAACCCCTGACCCCGCCCGCTACACCTGGGTTCAGGTCGCTGGCGGGCTGGAAAAACCCACCGACATCACCGGCGCAGGCGACGGCTCCGGACGGCTTTTCCTGGTTGAACAACCGGGCCGCATCCGCATCTTAAAAGACGGCCAGATCCAGCCGCAATCCTTCCTCGATATCAGCGGGCGGGTTGGCAGCAGCGGCTTCGAACAGGGCCTTTTAGGGCTGGCCTTCCACCCACGCTTCACCGAAAATGGCTACTTCTACGTCAATTACACCGACCAGAGCGGCCATACGCGTATTTCACGCTTTACCGCCAGCGGCGATTTTGCAGACCCAAACAGCGAACAACGCCTGCTCTTCGTCGAACAACCCTTCGCCAACCACAACGGCGGCGCCATGAAATTTGGCCCGGATGGCTATCTGTACATCGGACTGGGCGATGGCGGCTCCGGCGGCGACCCCTATGACAACGGCCAGTCGCTCAACACCTTGCTGGGCAAAATCCTGCGCATCGATGTCGATAACGGCGATCCCTACGCCATCCCAACCGACAACCCCTTTGCCAGCGGTGGCGGCCTGCCTGAAATCTGGGCTTATGGCCTGCGCAACCCGTGGCGCATCTCCTTCGACCGCGCCACCGCCGACCTGTGGATGGGCGATGTTGGCCAGGGCGAATGGGAGGAAATCGACCGAATTCCCGGCAACCTGGGCGGGGCCAACTTTGGTTGGAACGAAATGGAAGGCACCCACCCCTTTGAAGGCAACAACCAGCCCGAATACGTCGCCCCGGTGACCGAATACTCGCACTCCTTCGGCTGCTCGGTCACGGGAGGCTTCGTTTACCGTGGCCCGGCCCTGCCCGAGTGGCAAGGCACCTACTTCTACGGCGACTACTGCTCCGGCGCAATCTGGGGCCTGGATGCCGCCAACCCGGCTGAAAACGCGCCCCTCTTCCAGACCGGATTCCGCATCACCACCTTTGGTGAGGATGATGCCGGGGAGCTATACGTCGCTGACCAAAACACCGGCGGCATCTACCGGCTCGAAAGACTGCCCTAAAGAACAGGCCGCCCTACCGGGCGGCTTTTTTGATGGCGTTCAAACGAAACTTTTTACCCCCTTTCGCCGTTTATAATTAGTAAACGTACCTGTGAGGAGACTATGACTGAACTTTCGCTCAACAAAGGCCTTTTCTTCGAAGATTTCCAGCCTGGCCAAAAACTGGCCTCGGCGGCCCGCACCGTAACCGAACATGACGTGGTCACCTTCGCCGGGCTTTCCGGCGACTTCAACCAGATCCACACCGACGCCGAATTCGCAAAAGCCACTATGTTCGGGCAGCGTGTGGCCCACGGCATCCTGGGGCTGTCCATCGCCTCCGGGCTGGCCGTCCAAACCGGCATCCTGGGTGCCAATGTGATGGCCTTCCGCGAGATTAACGAGTGGAAGTTTGTCAAACCGGTCTTTTTCGGTGACACGGTGCATGTCGAAATGGAAGTCACCGAAACCAAACCCCTCCCCCGCCTGGGGGGTGGTAACGTGACCCTGGCCGTACGGCTCAACAACCAGGCCAACGACACCACCGCCCGCGGCACCTGGACGGTTCTGGTGAAATCCAGACCTTCCTGAAACAGCCAACAACGCTATGCCTGATTCCAAATACAACCCCGACGACTACTTCACCGGACGCAACAAGCCCGCGCCTGAGAACAACGAACCCGAACCCAATCCCGAGGAGTTGGATTCGCTTTCTCAGTTTGGGGCCACCCGCATCGCCACCCCGGCACACTCGCAGACCATCCTGCCCGATGGACAACGCTCCAACCGGGCCACACCGCCGCCGCTTTACCCAGACCCGGTCCTGCCCCTGCCCACCCCCGTGGACGAGGTGGATACCAATGCCACCAGCGTGACCCCGGCGGCCGTCTACACCACCACCCGGCGGCAGAAACCGCCTGCCAATCGCCCGCCGCGCATCGACCCTGGCACAGCCTGGGGCTGCCTGGCGCGAGGCCTGGTCATCACCCTGTTCGTGATGGTTTCGGCAGGCATTATTGGGGCTGTCGGGGCTGTATTTGCCTATTTTTCAATCGCTTCCACCCTGCCAGCCGTCGATGACCTGCGCCAGCGCTCCGCCCAATTTGAAACCACGCGCATCCTCGACCGCAACGGCAGCGTACTCTACGAAATCCTCGACCCCAGCGCCGGGCGGCGCACCACCGTCAAACTGAACCAGATTTCGCCCTACCTGGTCGCCGCCACCATCGCCACCGAGGATAAGGAATTTTATAGCCACCCTGGCTTCGACCCCATCGCCATCATCCGCGCCATCTGGCTAAACGTCACCACCGGCGGCACTGGCCCCGGCGCATCGACCATCACCCAACAGTTGGCCCGCGCACTATTGCTCTCACCCGAAGAACGGGTACAGCGCTCGTACATGCGCAAGATCCGCGAAATCATCCTCGCTGCCGAAATCACGCGGCGTTATGGCAAAGATGAAATCCTTGAACTGTACCTGAATGAGATTTACTACGGCAACCTGGCCTATGGGATTGAAGCCGCCGCTGAGACCTATTTTGGCCCCGGCATCGATGGTCAGCTCACCGGCGCAGCCAACGGCCGCCTGGCCGACGACCTGAACCTGTCCCAGGCTTCCTTCCTGGCCGGTCTGCCACAATCGCCTTCGGTGTATGATATCCACACCAACCGCGAAACCACCCTCAACCGCCACCGCGATGTGCTCTCGCTGATGTACGAACTCAGCGCCGAGAAAAACTGCATTGTGGTCAGTAACAGCCCGCAGCCGGTGTGCGTTGGCATCCCGGAGGCGCTCGATGCGTCGAAACAGATCGAAGAATTCAGCTTCCCAACCCCCAACATCCAAATGCGCTACCCGCACTGGGTGCAGTTCATTCGCGGGCAACTGGAAGCGCAATTCGATGCCCAAACCATCTACCGCTCGGGGTTCACGGTCTATACCACGCTCGACCCGGCCCTGCAAGATATCGCCCAGCAGCTTGTCACCAGCCAGGTAACCGCGCTATACGCCGAAGGGAAAAACGTCAAAAACGGCGCGCTGGTCGCCATCCAGCCGCAAACCGGCCAAATTTTGACCATGGTGGGCTCGCCCGATTTTTACAACGATGAAATCGACGGGCAAGTCAACATGGCCACCAGCCCCACGCGCCAGCCAGGTTCGTCCATCAAACCCCTGACCTATGTGGCCGCTTTTGAAAAAGGCTGGACTCCTTCTACCCTGATCTGGGATGTGCCGTCGGCCTTTTCACCCTCTGGCGACCCCAATGACCCGCGCCCGCCCTACGAACCGGTCAACTACGATGGTAAATTCCACGGCCCGGTGACGGTGCGTACCGCCCTTTCCAACTCCTACAATATTCCGGCCGTCAAAACGCTCGAATTTGTAGGCATTTACGATGACCCCAACACCCCAACCAACGAAGGGTTGATTGGGATGGCTACCAAACTGGGTATCACCAGCCTGACCCGCGACGACTACGGGCTGGCGCTCACCCTGGGCGGCGGCGAGGTCAGTGTATTGGAAATGACCGGCGCTTTTGCGGTTTTTGCCAACAACGGTAAACGCGTCCCGCCGGTAGCCATCCTAAAAATTGTCGATAACGCTGGCAACACCGTCTACGAGTACCAGCCGCCCGAAGGGGAGCAGGTTATCCGCGCAGAACACGCCTTCCTGCTCTCGTCCATCCTCTCCGATAACGATGCCCGCCGCCCCATGTTCGGCTCGCGCTCGGTGCTGGCCCTGCCTTTCCCTGCCGCCGCCAAAACCGGCACCACCAACGACTTCCGCGATAATTGGACTATGGGCTACACCCCCGACCTGGCTGTGGGCGTGTGGGTTGGCAACGCCGATTACACCCCCATGCAGAACACCACCGGCCTCACCGGGGCCGCACCCATCTGGTCACAGTTTATGCAAGAGGCGGCCCCGCGCCTGACCAATGGCAATCCATCTGGTTTTACCCGCCCCGACGGCATTACCGACAAAGTCATCTGCGCCATCTCCGGGGCAGAGCCCTCGCAGTGGTGCCCGCAGCAACGAGCGGAGGTTTTTGCCTTCGACCAGCCACCACTGCCCGCCAGTGAAGACTTATGGAAAGAGGCCGTCGTTGACACCTGGAGCGGTGCGTACGCCACCGATGCCTGCAAAGACTTTGTTGACAAGAAAATGACCCTCAATGTCACCGACCGCGACG
Source organism: uncultured Anaerolinea sp. (assembly GCA_964562145.1). GTDB lineage: Bacteria > Chloroflexota > Anaerolineae > Anaerolineales > Villigracilaceae > UBA5195. The sequence continues at coordinate 70,425 of CAZLSP010000008.1, forward strand.
CGCGTTTCTGGCTGCGCAAACTGGACGAGGGCCGCGCCTGGGCCAAAGAAATGGGCTTCGACCGCCCAATCTTCTTTGTCCCCGATGAAGAATGCGGCGCCAATTCCCCGCATGCATCTTTATCGATTGTCAACATCCAGGAAGGGGCAGTCCTGACCGCCGAAAAAATCGATGTGGAAGTGATTGCCGATGCCACCAACGGCTTCGAAACCTGGAAGCTGGAATTTGCCCCCGGTGATGCTCCCGGCGAAAGCGACTGGCAAGTACTGATCGAAAGCGACCAGCGAGTACCCAGCCCAATGCCGGTCATCAACTGGAACCTGAACAAAACCGGCAATGGCCGCTGGACGGTGCGACTGCGCATGACCAGCAAAAACGGCGGATATGCCGAAAAAGTCATCCATATCAAGATCGATTACACTCCGCCGACCCCCATTCCCGTCCCGCCAACCGAAACACCCACCCTGGCGCCGCCAACCCCCACCGAAACACCGGTTCCGCCCACTGAGACCCAGGTTCCCGTTCCACCTACCGAAACACCCACCCTGGAACCCAGCCCCACCACCAGCGGTTAAACAATAAAAACAGCGCGAGATTTGAAGTCTCGCGCTGTTTTTTCTTAATCAACGGGCTCAGGGGGTGAGGGCCTCGAGCATATCAGTGCGCCATTGACCTGCTTCCAGGTCATACAGGCCAAAACCGGCACTAAATTCCCAGTAGGCCCATGCAAAACCACGCGCTTCGGCCTGCTCACGGATGTAACTCATCCAACGCACCCGCGAATCTTGCGGGGCCTTGTAATACGTTCCAAACTCGCCCAGGTAAATTGGAACCCGGTAACGTTTTGAGAAGCTCACCACTTCGTCAAACTGCTGGGCAATGGCCTCTTTTTCTGCATCTGTTGCGTCCCAGGTCGTGCCAAGCCAGGTCAGCGGCTCATCCCCGGCCCAATCGGCGCCCTGGTGAGTAAACTTGAATGGGTAGTAATAGTGGAAAGTGGCAATCAGGTAGCGGTCGCTGACGGGAAGATTCAAATCCTTCAGGCTGTGGTAAGCATTCCAGCTCACCCCACCGATGATGACGCAGCGTTTCCGGTTGCTTTCACGAATCACATCTAAGCCCTTGACCACCATCTCATTCCACAGGTCAGCCTGCAACGCCAGGTTGGGCTCATTCATCAGCTCAAAAACCAGTTCGGGCGGGTAATCTTTGTAATGTTCGGCCAGCTGGGCCCACAGGGCATAAAAACGCTCCTGGTGAGCCTCGGGGTCACTGGCCATTTCTTCATAGTGATGCATGTTGAGCACCACTGCCAGGTCACGCTCCAGGGCCCAACCCACTACTTCATCGACGCGCGCTAAAAAGTCCGGGTCAATGGTGTACGGGGCGCTTTCCAGGGCATGCACAGTCCAACGCACCGGGATGCGCACCGAGTCAAAACCGGCCGCACGAATTGCATCGAAATGTTCCGGTTTAATAATAAAACCATCGCGCCCCTCCACCGGGGCCTCGAGCGAGTTGCCCATATTGACACCGCGCCCCAACATTTTGACAGCATCGAACGCATCGGGAAAGATGGGGGTAGGCGTAGGCGTGGGCCGCACCGGTCGTGGGGTTGGGGTAGCTCGTTTTGGGGTGGGTGGGATTGGGGTAGCTGAAACAGGCTGCGGGACGGCTGTCCCCAGCGGGAGGTTGCAAGCAAGCAAAAATACAATCAAGATAAGCAAAAAAATGCTACGGCGAAGCATGTTCTATAACCCTCTAAAAATAGCAATAACCGTATTTGATTTATATTATCCCAATAGACCAATTATACTCGCCATCCCCCAACTGCGAAAGAATGAGAATACACGCGCAGGGAGCGGGAAAAGTTACCCGCTCCCTGCGCAAAAGAACTATCCGAGTGCGCCGATCACGGCCTCCACCTCGGTCAGGATCTCCCCGCTTTTGACCAAAGCCTTCATTGCATTATGGTCATTATAGAGAGGGCGGTCGATTTCGAGATGAGCGACATGACGGCGAATCACTTCACGGGCCTTTTGCGAGCCTTTGCCCGGTGTAAACTCACGGAAATCGAGCGCCTGGGCCGCCGCCATAAACTCGATCCCGAGCACGCCATAGGCGTTCTCCAGAATCTGGCCGTTCTTGATGGCGGTATTCATACCCATCGAGACAAAATCTTCCTGGTCGGCGGCGGCAGGGATCGACTGGATCGAGGCCGGGGCCGAGAGGATGCGCTGCTCCACAATCAGGTGGTCGGCGGTGTACTGGCTCAGCATCAGCCCGGAATAAAAGCCGGGATTATGAGCCAGGAAATCGGGCAAGCCCACGCTTAAGGCCGGATTGGTCAGGCGGTTCAGGCGACGCTCGGAGAGTACACACACCATTGTGATGGCCGCGCCAGCCATATCCATCGGCAGCGCCACGGGTGAACCCTGGAAATTTGCACCGGTCAGGGTCAAGTTCTGTTCGGGGACAAAAATCGGGTTGTCACCCACCCCGTTCAGCTCAATTTCCACCTGCTCACGGGCGTAGGCAATCGCATCACGCGCCGCGCCAATAACCTGCGGGGTAGAACGCATCGAGTAGGCATCCTGAACCTTGGTCTTCATCTTCCCTGTTGTCAGGTCAGAGCCTTCGAAGACCTTGCGGATATTCCCGGCCGAAGTAATTGCGCCTTTAAAGCCACGCAGCTCGTGCAGTTTGGTGTTATATGGCTTCATATTACCCAGCAGGGCTTCGATACTCATTGCTGCGGCAATTTCGGCCTGTTTCAGGAAGCGCTCCATATCATACAGGTGCAGCGCACTCATCGCGGTGAGCAGGTTGGAACCGTTAATGGTCGCCAGCCCATCACGAGCCTGCAGCCCCGGAACCGGGATTCCGGCCTTCTCCATAGCCTGCTGGCCCGGCAGCCGCTCCCCGTTAAACCAGGCCTCGCCCTCACCCATCAGCAGCAAAGCGGCCTGCGCCATGGGGGCCAGGTCCCCACAGGCGCCCACAGAGCCTTTTTGACAAACAACTGGTGTGACGCCCCGATTGAGCATCTCCACCAGCGTTAGTGTAATTTCTGGCCGGCACCCCGAGTTACCGTGCGCATGAACATTGATACGCCCCGCCAACGCCGCGCGGACGTATTCAATCGGCGCAGGATCGCCAATTCCGGCGGCATGGTTATAAACAAGGTAACGCTGAAACTGTGTCACCTCTTCATCTGAGAGCAGGTGTTCCGAAAACTCACCAATGCCGGTATTGGTTCCGTACATAATCTCTCGCTTGGCGAGTTTATCTTCCAGCATGGCGCGGCAGACTTTAATGCGCTCCAATGCGGCCGGGTCAAGCGCCACTTTTTCGCCGTGGCGGGCGACGGCAACGATTTTTTCGAGGGTCAGGGAAGAACCGTCGAGAACAATGGTCATTTGCAGCTCCTTGGAGATTTTTTGACGATGGGCACTCGTCGTCAAGTTATTGTACTCCCGTTAAGAGCCTGTTTACATCTGGCGGATGTCATCAAAGGCGGGTATGGTCGTCACCCACAAACACCCGCTTCACATAAATGTCGACCGCCTCCAGTCAGTTTGATATTAATCCATAAGGAATTACCCATCCTGGCCTATGCTATACTTTTAAGAAATCACTCGCCGCCTATTTTATTAACTCAACACAATGATTAAGATGATCGTTGTGCACGAATCAGACAAGATCCTTCAGGAATGGGTGCAAAAATGACAGGTCGCCCTGAAGATCCTCTCGCCCCTCCAGGGTTTCCCAACTCAATCTATCGTGGCATCTACGAACAAGCCACCGACGGCCTGTTCATTCTCGATTCAACCGGGCAGGTATACGATGTCAACCCGCGCGGTTGTGAATTGCTGGGCCTTACCCGTGAAAACATCCTCCAGGCAAAACTTCGCGATTTGATTCCGCCCGGAACGCGTACCTTCCGCACCCAAGAGGGCCGGACCCTCACCCTTGAAACCAGCCCCACGCCATTACTCAACGACTTCGGGCTGGTGACTCTCCGTGAAACCATTCCCTCCCCCGAAAACCGTTACGCCGACCTGTTCAACTCCCTCGACGCCATTGTTTGGGAGGCAGATGCGCGTTGTTCAAAATTCTCCTTTGTCAGCGAACAAGCCGAGCGGCTGTTAGGGTACCCACGCGAAGCCTGGCTAAAAGATGAGCGTTTTTGGCCCGAGCACATGCACCCCGATGATCGTGAATGGGCCATTAACTACTGCCGCGAAGCCACCCTCTCCGGACAGGATCATGAATTTGAATACCGCATGATCGCCAGGGACGGGCGTACCGTCTGGCTGCGCGACATTGTTTCGGTTGTGGTGGAAAATAACCAGCCTGTCAAGCTACGGGGCATCATGATCGACATCTCACAACGCATCCAGGTTGAAGCCGACCTGGAAGATGCCATCCGCCAGCACCGCGAAATGCTCGAAAATATCCAGCTCGCGGCCCTGGAGCTGGATTTACAGGGCCGCATCACCTACTGCAACAAATTCCTTCAAAACCTGCTGGGCTTGCGGCTGGATGAACTGATCGGCAAAGTCTGGTTTGACGCCATCGTTGTGGAAGCTGAACAACAGGCCTGCCGCCAGAATTTTTCAAAAATGTTGCGCGGCGAGCACCCCACCAACAACGCCGAGCGCAGTGTCCGCACCCGCAGCGGCGAAACCCGCATCATGCTGTGGAGCAGCACCCTGATCCGCGACCGGGATGGAGCCATCATTGGAACCGCCAGCATCGGCGAAGACATCACCGATAAAAAACGCGCCGAAAATATCCTGCGCGCCCGCTACCGCCTGGTTGAATTTGCAGCCACCCATTCCCTCGACGAACTGCTCCAGGCCACCCTGGACGAAATCGAAACCCTGACAGGCAGCACAATCGGCTTTTACCATTTTGTAGACCCGAACCAAAAAGCCTTAACACTCCAAAACTGGTCTACCAACACCCTAAAAAACATGTGCACCGCCGATGGGAAATACCGGCATTATGACATCAAAGATGCCGGGGTCTGGGTCGATTGTGTGCGTGAGCGAAAATCGATTATCCACAATGACTACATGTCGCTGCCGCACCGCCGCGGGCTGCCTGAGGGTCATGCCCCGGTGCAGCGTGAAATGGTTGTTCCTGTCTTTCGTGGCAACCGCATCATGGCCATCATCGGAACCGGCAACAAACCCAGCGATTACGGCCCGAAAGACCTCGAAATCATCACACTGCTGGCCGACTTATCGTGGGATATTACCGAACGAAAACGGGCCGAACAAGAACTCAAAACCAGCGAAACCAACCTGCAATCGTTAATCGAAAACTTTGATGGGCTGATCTGGGCCGTAGATCACGAATACCGCCTCATTGTGGGAAACTCGGCCTATCTCCAGTCGACCGAAAAAATGCTCGGGCGCAAACTCCTTCCCGGCGAATCGGTGCTCGGGTTGGGAATCGATCCCCAATACGATACCGAATGGAAAGCCTATTTTGACCGGGCCCTGCAAGGGGAAACCTTCGATTTAGAGCTCAAAAGCTTCCAAACCCAGCCCACTCGCTACTTCGAATATCGCTTCAACCCCATCCACTCCATCGACGGCGCCATCACCGGCGTAACCGTTTTTGGCCGCGACATTACCACCAGCAAACAGGCTGCCGCCGACCTGCACACCGCCAACGAACGCCTGCTCGAATCCGTCGAAACACTCCAAAGACAACGCCGCGAAATCTTGCGCATTAACGAAATGGGCGACATGCTGCAAATTTGCCAGACCCCCTACGAGGCGCATCACCTGATCTCGCTGGCAATGCAAGACCTGTTCCCCGGCATGGGCGGGTTCCTGGCCATCATGGACGATAAAAAACAGGAATTATCCGTTGTCCAGGCCTGGGGTATCGGCAAAGCGCCGAAACTTTTCCACGTCGATGACTGCTGGGCCCTGCGCCGGGGGCGCATCCACCGTGTAGATCAATCGCGGCACGATCCGTATTGCGCTCATATGGGCGTTAACGCATCTGGAACCTCGCTGTGCCTGCCGCTCATCGCCCAGGGAAAAACAATGGGCCTGTTACACCTCGAAACCACCAACGCATCCGAATTTCCCGAATCCATCCCCGACCTGCTCCAAACGGTCGCCGAAACCATCGAACTGGCCCTGGCCAACATGCGCCTGCGCGAAACCTTGAGCGAACAAGCCCTGCACGACCCGCTCACCGGGCTGTACAACCGCCGCTACATGGAAGAATCGCTGGCGCGCGAGCTGGCCCAGGCCGCCCGCGATAAAACCCCCGTGGCAGTCATGCTGCTCGACCTGGATTATTTCAAAGCCTTCAACGACGAGCATGGTCATGGCGCTGGCGATGAACTGCTGCGTCACCTGGGAAACTACCTGCGCGACAACCTGCGCCTGGGAGACATCGCCTGTCGTTATGGCGGCGAGGAATTTGTGCTGGTGCTGCCCAACTCAGGCAAAGACGATTCGTTCCGCCGGGCAGGCGACCTGTGCAAACAAGTCAAACGGCTGGTGTTTCAATACGAAGGCCGCGAAGTCGGTCCCATCTCCGTTTCGATTGGCGTGGCGCAATACCCCGATGACGGCCAAAACGTTCAACAAATGCTGCGCCTGGCCGACAAAGCCATGTACCTCGCCAAATCGCGAGGCCGCAACCAGGCCTATTTGGCCAGCAACCTGCCACCCAACTCCAGGTAAATCAAGCCTGTCCAAGGGACCACCCCGGTCCCTTTTGTTTTAAACCCGCCTCAATCCTCAAAAAATCCAATTTTCATAAAAGATACGCCCGGGTTTCGGGTTGTAACTTCTTAACTTGCCTATATAATAAAGGCATCCTTAATTTGTTCCATCCCCGGAAACCGTAACTTGGCAGGTCGTTTGCATGTATTTCATCACTGGCACGACCTGCCCACCGGGATTATCATCCTATAAAGTGTACGGAGGAGCCAATGCCAAATTTAGATGACGTTCTTGCCATTATTTTAGGTGGTGGGCGAGGAACACGCTTGCATCCGCTTACCAAACTGCGCGCCAAACCGGCCGTGCCGATTGCGGGAAAGTACCGCCTGATTGACATTCCCATTAGCAATTGTATTAACTCCCGCATTTATCACGTCGCTGTATTAACACAATTTCACTCCGTTTCACTCAACCGGCACATCACCCGCACCTATCACTTCGATAACTTCCATACCGGCTGGGTACAGGTGCTGGCCGCTGAACAAACCCTGCAAAGTGAAGACTGGTACCAGGGCACAGCCGATGCCGTGCGCAAACAAATCCGCGAGATTATCGCTTCTGATGCGCAATACGTCATCATCCTGGCAGGCGACCACCTCTATCGCATGGATTATGCCGCCATGGCCCAGTATCAGTGGGACAAGGAAGCCGATATTGTTGTCGCCGTCCAGCCCGTGCCCAAGCATGAAGCCTCACGCCTGGGCATCCTAAAGGTAGCAGAAGATGGCCGCATCACCGCTTTTGTTGAAAAACCCAAAGACCCGGCCGTCCAGGCCCAGTTTGTCAGCCGCCCCGACGATGCCGTGCGCCCCTTCTTGGGCTCAATGGGCATTTACATTTTCAAGACCTCCGTGCTCATCGACCTGCTGACCAACTTCCCCGATCACGATGATTTTGGCAAAGATGTCATCCCCAACGCCATTCGGTCGCATGTGGTTTATGGCTACAACTTCGACGGCTACTGGCGCGATATCGGGACGATTCGCTCCTTTTACGAAACCAATCTCGAGATGGCCTCCTCCGACGCCGAGTTCAACTTCTTCGACCCCGAGCGCCCCATTTACACCAACCCGCGCATCTTGCCCGGCTCATCGGTAGCTGATAGCAAACTAAAAGACGTACTCATGTCTGAAGGCTGCCGCATCATCAAATCGGAAGTCCAAAACTGCGTGGTTGGCCTGCGCAGCCACATTGGCCCCGACGCCAAAGTGAAAGACAGCATCATCATGGGCGCCGACTTCTACGATGGCCCAACGCTCAAGAAGGGCGAAATCCCATTGGGGGTGGGCAGCAAATGCCACATCGAAGGCGCCATCCTCGACAAAAACGTCCGCATTGGCGAGGGCACGGTCATTATGCCCTTCCCGCGCGGAACCGAGATTGATGCCGGAACCTGGGTGGTTCAGGACGGTATCGTCGTCATTCCCAAAGACACCACAATCCTGCCCAACACAAGAATAGCCCCTGAGTAAAACAATAGGTCGGAGAAATCCGACCTATTAATTGCAAGACATCTTTTTGGATGGAGAAAGTATCAATGTCGAATCAGCAATCCATGAGCAAAGAGGATGCCCAAACCTGGCATACCCTCTCCCCGCAAGAGGTGCTTAAGCGCCTGGGCGTAGCCGAAAACGGCCTGACCTCCGCCGAAGCACAGAAACGCCTGGCCGAAGTCGGCCCCAACCAGCTGACCGAAGCGCCCCGCCCCGGGTTCCTGGCCCTGCTATGGGAACAGATCAGCGATTTTGTCGTGATGCTGCTGATTATCTCAGCCATCATCTCGGGCATCATCGGCTGGAGCGAATACGTTAAGACCGGTTCCACGGCTGAATTCATCGACGCCGGAGCCATCATCGCCATTGTGGTGCTCAATGCCACGCTGGGAATTGTTCAGGAACGGCGCGCAGAAGAAGCCCTGGCCGCGCTGAAAAAACTGGCCGCTCCCGAAGCGCACATTGCGCGAGATGGGCAGCGCATCACCGTACCGGCCCGCGAACTGGTCCCCGGGGATATCGTCTTCCTCGAAGCGGGAAACTTCGTTCCGGCGGATGTGCGCCTGCTAGAAACGGTCAACCTGCGAGTAGAAGAAGCCTCGTTAACCGGCGAATCGCTGCCGGTGCAGAAAAACGCCCTGCTCCAACTCGAAGGCGCGGCCCCGCTTGGAGACCGCAAAAACACGGCCTTTATGGGCACCACAGTATCCTACGGGCGCGGTAAGGGTGTTGTCACCAATACCGGCATGAAAACCCAGCTGGGCATGATTGCCACCATGTTGCAGAGCGTCGAAAGCGAAGAAACCCCGCTGCAAAAACGCCTCGACGAATTAGGCAAGACCCTGAGTATTGGCGCGCTGCTGCTGGTGGCCGTTGTTTTTGTCGTCGCGCTAATCAACAACACCGAAATCGGGATGCTGTTCAGCGCGCCGGGTGAGTACTTTAGCACCTCGGTTAAAGAAATCACCGAAGTGTTCATGATCGCCATCAGCCTGGCCATTGCCGCCGTGCCCGAGGGCTTGCCCGCCGTCGTCACCATCTCGCTGGCGCTTGGCATGCAAGAAATGATCAAACGCCACGCGCTCATCCGCAAACTATCCTCGGTGGAAACGCTGGGTTCGGCCACTACCATCTGCTCCGACAAGACCGGCACACTGACCCAAAATGAGATGACCGTCACCCGCCTGTGGGCCGACGGCCAGTTTGTAGATGTGACCGGGACCGGCTATGCCCCGCGAGGCGAGTTCCAGGTCAAGGGGCAGGCGACCGACCTGAAAACCTATCCTGCCATCCTGACCACGCTGTGGCTGGGGGTGCTGAACAACGATGCCGAAGTCTCCGCCGGGGAGGATGTGACCTCTTACCGCGTAGTGGGCGACCCCACCGAGGCCGCGCTGCTGGTCGCCGCCGAAAAAGCTGGCGGTATCCACAGCCGCCTGGACGAAGCCTACCCGCGCGAAGGCGAAATCCCCTTCGACTCGGAACGCAAACGCATGGTCACAGTCCACAGCATTGTGGCCCCCAGCCCCGAAGACTTCTCGCCTTTCTACGACAGCAAGCATAAAGATTGGGATGTCATCATCGTCAAAGGCGCACCCGATGTGGTCCTGCGCCTGTGCAGCGAATACCTGGCCATGGACGACAAACCCGCCAAAATGGATGACGCTGCACGCGCGCGCATCCTGGCGGCCAATGACACCATGACCAAAGATGCCCTGCGCGTATTGGGCGTCGCGTACCGCATCGAAAAAGATGTTCCCGATGGCGAAATTGCGCCCGAAGACGTGGAACACGACCTGGTCTTTGCCGGTTTAATTGGCATGATCGACCCGGCCCGCGAAGAAGTGAAAACCGCGCTGGCCCTGGCCCGCAAGGCAGGCATCCGCACCGTCATGATCACCGGTGACTTTCCCAACACGGCCCGCGCCATTGCCGAAACCATTGGCCTGCTGCGCCCCGGCAAAAAAGTGATGACCGGCGCAGAGTTGGATGACATCAGCGACGATAACCTTAAAGCGGTTATTGAAGACACCGATGTCTTTGCGCGCGTCTCCCCCGAGCACAAAATGCGTATCGTCGATGCGCTGCAAGCCCACGACGAAGTAGTAGCCATGACCGGCGATGGCGTCAACGACGCCCCGGCCATCAAACGCGCCGACATCGGCGTGGCGATGGGCATCACCGGCACCGATGTAGCCAAAGAAACCGCCGACATGGTGTTGACAGATGACAACTATGCCAGCATCGTCTCGGCCGTGGAGCAGGGCCGCATCATTTACGGCAACATCCGTAAGTTTGTCTTCTTCCTGCTCTCGAGCAATGTGGCCGAGATTATGATCATCTTCCTGGCTACACTGGCCGGGTTGCCCGCCCCGCTCACCGCCATCCAACTGCTATGGCTCAACCTGATCACCGATGGTGCGCCTGCGCTGGCCCTGGCGATGGAAAAAGGCGACCCCGACATCATGGAGCGCAGCCCGCGACCCAAAAACGAGCCGATTATCAACAAAACCATGCAAACCGGGATCGTTGTGCAAACCATCGCCCAGTCTGGCTCGGTCTTGATGGCCTTCATGTTCGGCCTGATGTGGCATCTCGAAGCCGGGGCCGCTGTGCCCGAGGGCGTCAACAGCTTCTGGTATGTTTTGCAGCACAACTGGCGCGGTATCGACGTGATGACCGCTGAGACGATGGCTTTTGCCACCCTCTCGCTGGCCGAACTGTTCCGCGCCTACACCGTGCGGTCCGAGCGCGTTTCACTGTTCCAGATTGGTGTCTTCTCTAACAAGTACATGCAGTATGCCGTGGGCGTCTCGATCACCCTGCTGATCCTGGTGATGACGGTGCCGTTCTTGCAGCCCATCTTCAATACCCACCCGCTCAACCTGACCGAGTGGTTGACGGTGCTGGGCCTGGCCATCCTCCCGGCGATTGCAGAAGAAATCACCAAGTTCTTCCTGCGCAAGCAAAAAGCCTGAGATACAAAAATCCCCGCCACATGGCGGGGATTTTTTATTTAGCCGATGGAATAAGATTTTCGATGAATTTCGCACAACCCCTGGCTGCGGATGGCTTGCTGGTGAAACGCGGTGCCGTAGCCTTTATGACGGGCAAACCCGTAGCCCGGATACTGCGCCTCGAGGCTGACCATCCACCGGTCGCGGGTGGTTTTGGCAAGCACCGAGGCTGCCGCCACGCTTAAAGACTCACTCTCCCCTTTGGGCATCATGCGATGCGGGTTTTGCAAACCGGGCCAGTGGATGTAGTCCATTAGCAGGTATTCGGGCATCAACGCCAGGGATTGGATGGCTCGCAATACCGCCGTGCGGGTGGCCGGGAGGATGCCAAGCGCATCAATTTCGGCGGCAGAAGCCATGCCCACCGACCAGGCCTGGGAAACCGATTGAATCTCCAGCGCCCAGCGCTCACGCTGCCGCGGGGTCATTTGCTTTGAGTCACGGACACCGGATAAGGTGAGTCGGATTTGGGGATCGTTGGGGAGCAGCACCACGGCCGCCACAACGGGACCCGCCCAGGCTCCGCGCCCCGCCTCGTCAATTCCCCCAATGAATTTGATGCCGCTGGCCCACAGTTGCTGCTCGAGATGCAGGCCGGGTTGCTGCCTAGCCATACAATCCCTTGCGCCCGTTGCGGCGGATGGTGAGCAGGTCGATAAACATGCGCCATGAGTCACGCACAACGCTGATTTTGCTCTCGGGGTTGAAGTACCAGGGAATGGGCACCTCAAGGATGGGCAGGCCGCGGCGGCTGGCGATGTAAAGCAGTTCTACATCGAAGGACCAGCCCATCAGGGTCTGGCGCTTGAACAGGTCTTCGGCCACATCGGCGCGGAACATTTTGAAACCGCACTGGGTGTCATGCAAGGCCGGGAGCACCAGGGTGCGAATAAAGGTATTGAAGACCCGCCCGGTAATGTGGCGGTAAAAAGGTTCATCGTAACGAACCGCGCCGGGGGCTTCACGCGAGGCGATGGCGATGGGCACATCGACGGCCGGGGGCAGGAAGCGCACCACTTCTTCGATCGGCATGGAGAAATCGGCGTCGGCAAAAAAGCGATAATGCCCGCGGGCGGCCAGCATGCCGTGCCGCACAGCGCGGCCTTTGCCGGGCAGGTTTTCGTCGAATACGGTGATGCCAGGGTGGCTGGCAGCATAACTACGGGCCACTTCCAGGGTGCGGTCAGTGCTGGCATTCACAACCACCAGCACTTCGGTGATAAATGATTGTTGATTAACAAAACGCACCACCTGCTCCAGGGTCTGAGGCAGGCGGCGCTCTTCATTGCGAGCGGGGATGATAATACTGAGGAAGGGGTCAGTCATTAGACAGCGAAAGGTACGATGTAGAGTTGGTAATACACATAGGCTGCAAAGACTCCCATTAAACACAACCAGGCCGCCAGGATGATTCCCAGGATCAACCATTGCCGGGGAGTAATTCCCATTGGGCCTTTGGATTTAGGCGCAGGTTTTGCGGCCGGGGCCGCGGCGCGCGCCGGTTTTCGCTCAGGCTGGTCCGGCTGCGACGCTTCGGGGGCAGATTCATCCTGCCCGGAGGCCGATTCGTCAAAGGAAAAGTCGAAAGCGCCCGATGAAAACCCTTCAGAATCAGATTCTGGGGTAAAGAAAGCGCTGTTGGCTGCGGGCTGTTGTGAAGTCACCTCGGGCAGCGGCGCAGACTGTTGGGCGGCGGCTGTTTTACGCCCGACCAGGATGGTTTGGGCCAGGGTCGAAACCGCTTCGGGGGTCAGGACCACCCGCGACTGGTTGAGCGAGGCGGCAAAGCGTTCAAGCGCGTCGCTCAAAACAATCCGCACTGCCGGGCGGGTGGAATCGATGTGCATTCCAGGATCGGCGGCCATCAAAATCGGGTCAACCATCAGCACGCCCTTGTAACCCTGGCGATCGAGGTAGACCTGCAACACGCGGCCCATGGCCTGGGGGTGCTTGTCTTCTCTGTTGTCCAGTCCGTTTTTCG
>CAZLSP010000008.1:83686-140873 GCA_964562145.1 uncultured Anaerolinea sp.
GCGGCCCATGGCCTGGGTACGCTTGACCTGGTTAATGCGCGCCGGGACAAACTGCTCGCCCGAAATGGTGCCCCATTCTTCGTCGCGGGCGCGATAAACCCCACGCTCGTGGGTGACGTTGATGAGGAAAATACCGGGCGGCCCCACCAGGATGAGTGGCAGGTCAATCTCGGTTTCGGGCAGGACGATGTTGCGCAACAGGGTGTAATTGTTGCCCAATTGCTTTTCGAGCATGGCAATCACAACATCCTGGGCCTGTATGCGGTTGTACCAGGTCAGGCCATATTTAAGCGTGCCCTGCACCCGGCCAAGGATATCAATCTCACCAGATTCGGAACGATAAGGGGTTTTATCTATAATACGCATGGCCTGCCTCCCGCCAGGGATTGAAACCGTCTAAAAAACCGGTACGTCTTCGAGCACATCCCGGTCGGCGCTGCCCCGGGTAGAGACAAAATCGCCCGCCAGGCTAACATCCTTCGCCACATCGAACGTGCTGCCCAACAGGGGTTTGCGCTGACCGGTCACAAACTTCTGGCCTTTTTTCAGGCGTTCCACCAGCGCCAGCCGGTCGATAAGCACGTGGTCCGAAAACGTCGCGCCGCGACGCTCGTAAGCCCGCACCATCAAAATCTTTCCATCCGCTCCAAAACGAACCGCTTCAATCAAACCATCAAATTTTTTGACTGCCATTGCTCATCTCCTTTGGTTCTACTCACCAGCCACCACCCAACGCACAAAAGGGATGACCGATAAAAATACAAAACCCATTCCGGCGGTTATTGTTACCCCCAGCCATTGCGTCGAATCGCCCTCGGGCGTTTCAATGCGCGCCTGTTCGGGCTGCTGCGGGTCATAACGCACCTTTACCCGGTCACCCGGCGCATAGACCGAGGGCCAGCGCCCCTCGTTGAGTTGGAACGTCACCAGGGTCTCATCCGGCAGGGCAAACTCAATCACCGGGTAATACAACAGGCCGCCATCTTCCCCGTATGGCTCTGCAACCACATCCACCACACGCCCACTGGTGATAATTTCTCGCGCCAGCGTCTGACGGATGGTATACGCCAGGAACCCCGCCACCAGAAACAAAATCAACGCAATCCCTGCAAAAAGGGGCAGGATGATTTTCTCCAACGGCACGGTAGAAACTTCCTGTTCCACCCCGTCCAGCTCCGGGTCAAACTCGCGGCGCGCCTGTTTTTTATTTTTCCGGGCCATAAACTCCAATTGTACTTCTATTTTATCGCAAATCACCAATCGCCCCGCTTTTGAGCCGCCAGCCCCTTAACGGAAAAATCGGCGACATAAGTCACCGATTTTCGTGTCGGGGTGGACGGATTCGAACCGACGGCCTCTTGCTCCCAAAGCAAGCGCGCTAGCCAGCTGCGCTACACCCCGAAACGTGCGCAGAGTATAATGCCAAGCGGCTTTCACGTCAAATGGATCAGATTTGGATGAACCCTACCCTCCAAGCGCGTCACCCCCTTCCAAAACGGCCCTGGGTCCCGGGGCTTTTCTTGCTGACCGCCCTGGTCCTGTGGGCCTGCCAGCCGTACAGGGAGCCATCTCCCACCCCAACAGCCCGTAGCGGGCCAACCCCAACGGCAGCCGCTAGCGCCACTGACACCCATCAGCCCGCCCCAAACACGCCCGCCCCGTCAACGCCAACACCGCCAGGTTGTACCGAAACCGCCGGGCAGGTCGAAAAAGATGTCATCGAAACCGACCTGCTCACCAAACCGCTGCGCTACAACGTTTACCTGCCCCCCTGCTATTCGGCTGAAACCGGTCGGCGCTACCCGGTGCTCTACCTGCTGCACGGCCAAAACTTCGACGAGCAGCAATGGTTGCGCATTGGGGCCGCCAGCGCCGCCGATGAACTCATCCAGCGCCGGGAAATGCCCGCTTTTATTATCGTCTTTCCATACGATCATTCTTTTAAACAACCCACCGAATACCGCTTCGAAGAAGCCCTGCTAACCCTGCTCATCCCGCAAATCGACGCGAACTACCGCACCCGGCCCGAGGCCAGCCAGCGCGCCATCGGCGGGCTCTCACGCGGCGGCGCCTGGGCCATTCGCCTCGGCACCCGCCACCCCGATGTTTTCGGGGCTATCGGCGGGCACTCCCCGGCCATCTTCTACAGCGATATGGACACGCTGCCAGTGCGCCTGCGTGACGCCGACAAAGACAACTTCCCGCGCATTTTCCTCGACGCCGGGGACAAAGATGTGGAATACGCCAACATCGTCCAGTTTGAAGCCTTCCTCAACCAGATGAACATCCCGCACGAATGGCATTCCTACCTCGGCTTTCACGACGAGAAATACTGGTCTGCGCATGTCGAAGAGTATTTGCGCTGGTATGCCGATGGCTGGCAATAAAAACCGCTACTACACCCACCCCCGTCACAAGCCGGAGCGCTATCCCCGCACAAAGGATTCGTTGGGTTAGGGACGATATCGGCATAACACGACGATGAACACTCGCACTTCCCTATCAATCTACAATCAAAATCACTACAACTCGGATATGCCGAACAACTATGGGTCGACAGATTAGCGTTTCCACAATCACAGACTTCTAAATTATTTACTTTGTCTTTTTTGCCGCACCGAGTATCTCCCACACATCCTGCATGCACGACACTAACAAATAGAAACACAAAAACGAAACCCAACAAAAACCTTCTCACCATATTCTCATACTACTAACTCAAAGAAACTTTTACAATCATCAAATAAATTTATTATTTATTCATGATAATTCCAATAGAACCATCGTAAATGCTTGATTTATACAGCTCACTGCTAGGATATACAATCAGTACCTTTTCCCCATTAGCCAAAGTAGCCTTAGAAGGTTCAAAGGTATTATCAATACCAATAGTAGCCTTCATTGCCTGAACAATGTCGTTCACCATCTCTTCCAAATTTTTACCATCCATACTCCCTAAAGACTGCGAAGATTCCATTCTTAAATTAAAACCATTAATAAAATTCTGATTATATGCGTAAAACTGCAAAACACCATCATCACTCACTATCACGCCGGCCGCCAATGCGACGCCATTTTCGGTCGAAGCAACAGACATAGTACTATTAACCAGACCATCCTTTGGTAGTTGCCCCAACTTTATCGGTTGAAAAATTCCTTTCGCTTTATCGGTAGTTATCAGCGACAAGCCAATCGAGCGCAAATCCACCTTATAGACCTCATCCGACAATTTAGCCCCATCAATCGGCGGTTTACCGTCAATTCCTTCACTCTTAATCAGCATATCCATCGCCCGCTCAGGCAGATTCATCTCGATCTTTTCTCCCCTGCTTTGCGCGTCCTTGGCATACACCATCCACAATTCAAGCGCCTTATCGGGGTCCCAATCAGCTTTCTCTAGCCATTTTGCCGCCTCGGTGTTTCCATATCCGGGCACTCCCTTTTCTCTCGCTTTTGCCACATAGTGTGTGTTGAACGAGAGAACTGTCCTGATCATATCGTCACGCAGCTTCTCCGCCGCCGCTTCACTCTCCATTGTCAGCAAGTCATTCCCATTCTCATCTCTTAACAAGCCCCATTCTCCTGGCTTAATAGCCTCATACTGCCACTCCTTCACCACGACCGGCGTCGAGGTCGGCGTTGGGGTTTCAGTGGGAACAGACGTCGGGGGTAACGCCGGTGTGATGGTGGGTCCAGCCGTCCAGGTGGCGGTCGGAATCGGCGCAACAGTCGGCGCGGTTCCTGACGGAGGCTGGCAGGCAGCCAGGGACAGCAAGAGCAAGGCAAAAACAGCGTTTGGCATGGAAAATGGGCGCAGGGTCATGGTCTGTCTCCCTCCTTGGGCCGTGAAAGGCAAAAACTTACGAAGCTTCAATCATTATACTCATTATAAAGCGCGCGGCGCGCTGCTGCCATGCGTTATAATCGCGCCCATGCCGCTTACCCACCAGGAAGTTGAACATATTGCCAAACTGGCCCGCCTTGAGCTGACTGAGGACGAAAAGAATCGCTACCGCGAGCAACTTTCGGCCATCCTCGACCATGTGGCCCAGTTACAAAAGCTGGATACAGCCAGCATTCCCCCCACCGCCAGCGTTTTCAGCGGTGACTCACACCTGCGCCCCGATCAGCCGCGCCCGGGCCTGACGCCCGAGCAACTGTTTAAGAACGCGCCCGATAAAGAACAGGGCCAGTTCAAGATCCCGCCGGTTTTCGAATAAATCCCAGGCAGCGGGGGCACCCCCTCCCGATACCTGGCTTGTGACACGCCCATGCCTTCTCTCACCTCCCTGACACTTTCAGAAGCTAAAAAACTGCTCCAAAGCGGAGAAATCTCGAGCCGCGAACTGGTGCAGGCTTGCCTCGACCGGATCGCCGCGCAAGATGGCGCGATCCATGCCTTCCTGCATCTTGACGCCGAGTCGGCGCTGCAACAGGCCGACCTGGCCGACCAAAGACGCCGCAGCGGCGAGGCATTGCCTGCGCTGCTGGGCATCCCGATTGGGGTCAAGGATGTCTTAACCGTGGAGGGGATGCCCTGTACCTGCGGTTCGAAGATCCTCGAAAGCTATATTCCACCTTTTACGGCGACCGTGGTGAAGAAATTGCAGGCGGCGGGCGTTATTGTGATTGGCAAGACGAATACGGATGAATTCGCGATGGGCTCGAGCACCGAAAACTCGGCCTACGGTGTCACCCACAACCCGTGGGATACCAGCCGGGTGCCGGGCGGTTCATCGGGAGGCAGCGCGGCGGCAGTGGCAGCAGATTTTGTCCCGGCGGCGCTGGGCACAGATACGGGCGGTTCGGTGCGCCAACCAGCCTCGTTCTGCGGCGTAACTGGCCTTAAACCCACCTACGGACGCTCGTCACGCTATGGTTTGGTGGCGTATGGCTCGTCGCTGGATGTGGTTGGGGCGTTTGGACGCAGCGCAGCGGATGTGGCGGCGGTTTTCTCGGTTTATAACGGGCGCGACCCGCTGGATGCAACCACGCAGGATGTTCCAGCGGCAAACATTGACCTTGCAACGGAAGGCGTTGCCAGCCTGAAAGGCATCCGCATTGGGGTGCCGAAAGAATACTTTATCGCGGGGATCCAGCCCGAGGTGGAGGCAAAAGTCCGCGCGGCGATCCAAAAAATGGAAGAATTGGGCGCGGAGATTCGCGAGGTCAGCCTGCCGCACACCGCGTATGCCCTGCCGGTCTATTACCTGATCGCCCCGGCGGAGGCTTCGGCCAACCTGGCGCGCTTCGACGGGGTGCGTTACGGGCCGCGCGAGGGCGCAGAAAATTTGTGGGACGTGTTTACCAAAACGCGCGGCGCGCGCTTTGGCGACGAGGTGACGCGGCGCATCATGCTCGGGACGTATGCGCTCTCGGCCGGGTATTACGATGCATTTTACGGACAGGCGCAAAAGGTGCGCACCTTGATTAAGCGCGATTTTGAGCAGGTTTTCCGCGAGGTGGATGCGGTGGCCTGCCCGGTGGCGCCGACGACGGCCTTCAAAATTGGCGCGCACGGCGATGCACAGCACTTCGACCCGCTGGCGATGTACCTGGAAGATGTCTTTACCCTGCCTGCCAACCTGGCGGGGGTGCCGGGGCTGGCGTTCCCGGTCGGGTTCGATGCCGCCGGGCTGCCGGTGGGGATGCAGTTGATGGGCAAGCACTTCAACGAGGCGATGCTGTTCAAACTGGCGCACGCCTACCAGCAGGCGACGGATTGGCACAAACAAAAACCAGCCTTGTGAAAATAACACCTGACCGGCAGGGTGAAATTTTGCGATCGTCTTTTCAGGTTTGAAAAATTTCAAGTGCACAAAAGGGTGCAGGCTTTATCAATCGCCATTTTGGCGTTTTAGCAAGCCGTTGGCTGTATAAATCATAGTTAGCCCGTTCCTTGCAAAATAAAAAAGTATGTCAAATACAAATCGTCATCCCTACGAACCTAAAACGCAAGAATTTCTGCCATTTCTTAATTGGCGGACTATTTCTGGTTTAATCCTTCTAATAATCTTTGCAGTATTTATGGGATATGATTTTATTGTTCAATCGCCTAAAGCAAAAGTGGCGCAAAACGAATTGGAGATTGAATTTAAGTCAATCGAATCTTTACCAACTGCAACCCTTGTGCGGTATAACTCATCACGCAAAACGAGCAACGCTCTTGTAGACGCCACATATTTAACTGAAGCCAATCCCGCTGATATTTTTATTCACTATGACGAGCAATTAAAGCAACATGGATGGCAGTCGTTTGGCACAAGTGGAATGACAGATTGGGGTAGAGATTTAGGTGGAAAGTCTGCCTATTATTGTAAGGGTGAGTACTCGGCTCAACTTCAATATGCAGGTCAACAAGCAAACTATGGTTGGACTTATGCTTTTAGTGTCAGTTGGGGATTGGGTGATTGCCAAACAGAAGTAAAAGGTGGTTGGGTAAAACAAACCGTTCCTGTTTCATTGTTGTTCATGGCATTTGGAATTTTCTTCGCAGTAAACGCCGTAGATATTGGAAAAAATGCTTGGACAAAAGATGAGATTGAGTACAGAAAGTGGATTCGATGGCGCAACAGAATCAAAACAGAAAACACTTTCTTTAATATCTCAAGAAAATATTCCCTCTGGAACGATAGAATATTATCAATTGTCGGCTTTATAGTTGGCTTATTTGTTACATGGGCTGGCGCATTTAGTTTATGGCGCAATATTTTCGGCGGGTAGGTTTGCAAAACAAAAACGGGCTAACAAAGCGTGCACCTGACGTGTGGGATTCTGCGGCATTTTCGAGCATTTTTCTCGCTTCAAGTTTTTTCTGCTCCCAAGCAGAATCCACGCCCGCCCACACGCAGGTAACGCACACCGTTAGCCTGCTACCGTCTTACAGTGTGTTTAGTTTTCATTATCAGGTTTGAGGAGAAACATGTTTGGAAATTCGAGACTATCACCCCAACGATGAAAATGCTTGTATGCTGATTATGCAAGGTAATATTCCCGAGTATTTCCGTGAAAACGATCTAACGGATTTTTCAGCGTTTCTTAAAAACTTGCCAGGTCCTTTTTTTGTTGTGACAGACTCTCATAATGATGTGATTGCTTGTGGTGGGATTGCTTTCGGGATGACCACAGCAACCGAAGCGATTTTGTGCTACGGCATGGTAGCGCACACTCATCTCCATCAGGGAATCGGTTTGCAGTTATTGAAGAAGCGCCTAGATTATTTTCTGCCTCTCGCACCTCAAGTGGAACGCATTCTCGTTCATACCACTCAAAAGACGGAAGGGTTCTTTAGCAAGTTTGGATTCTCGATTGTAGCGCGTGAAAGAGATGGTTTTGGAACAGGATTAGATCATGTCAGCATGATGGTTGCCAAAGATGTTGTTCTGCGCTTGCTCAATCAAAGTAATTCGAATTAAGGTCAAGAGCAGGATAACACAGCGTGCACCTGACGTTGAGGCAAAATATTCTGCACTCATTCGGTAAGATCACCGTTTGAATCGAAAACAGGAGAAACTAATGAACATTTTTATTACTGGCGGCGCAGGTTATATCGGTTCGGCAACGGCGGATGCGCTTCTCAAGGCCGGGCACAACGTGACAGTTTACGATTCGCTGGTCACCGGGCATCACGAGGCAGTCCCCGAAGGCGCGAAGTTCATCCACGCCGAGCTGTCCGATACACTGGCGCTGGCAATTGCCCTTAAAGAAGAAAAATATGATGCCGTGATGCACTTTGCGGCCTTCATTGAAGCCGGGGAAAGCATGAAAGACCCGGCCAAATTTTTCCGCAACAACCTGATCAATTCGCTGACGCTGATCGAAGCGACGGTTAAGGCCGGGGTCAGGCGCTTTGTGCTTTCCTCGACCGCGGCTGTCTACCAGTCGAGCGAGGAGCCGCTGACGGAAGAGTCACCGCTGGGGCCAACCAACACCTACGGGTACACCAAACTGGCCGTCGAGCAATCGCTGGAATGGTACAACCAGATTCACGGGCTGCGATTTGCCGCCCTGCGCTACTTCAATGCCTGTGGCGCACTGCCCGGGCGCGGCGAAGCGCACAAGCCCGAATCGCACCTGATTCCGCGCATCTTGCGCGTGGCGCTCGGACAGGCCAAGCATACCCACATTTTTGGAACAGATTACCCCACCCCCGACGGCACCTGCATCCGCGACTACATCCACATTGCCGACCTGGCAGCCGCACACATGCTGGCGGTAGAAGGGCTGGGTGAACGCGATAAGATGACCTACAACCTGGGTTCAGGCAACGGCTATTCGGTGCGCGAGGTGGTCGATACCGCCCGGGCAGTGACCGGGCACCCCATCCCGGCGATAGAAGGCCCGCGCCGCCCCGGCGATTCTGCGCGGCTGGTGGCCTCATCCGAAAAAATCCGCCGTGAGTTGGGCTGGCGTCCGCAGCACGAAAACCTGAAAGACATTATTGGCAGCGCCTGGGACTGGCACAAAAACCACCCCAACGGGTACGAATAGAATCTTTCCAACCGCCCACCCTCCCCAGGGCGGGCGGTTTTCGTTACAAACAGGGTTGCTCCAATCGGTTGCTTTCGAAAAACTTTCAGGGTAATATGACCCCATGCTTGATTTGACCAATTGCCGTTTTGCTTTTCTTGACCTGGAGACCACCGGTCTCTCACCGTGGTTTGGCGATCGCATATGCGAAGTTGGCATCGTGCTGACCGAAGGGAAACGTATTAAAGAAACCTTTCAATCGCTGGTCAACCCGGAACGCCCGTTATCGCTGGGGGCGGCCAGCACCAGCGGGCTGAAAGACGAAATGCTCACCGGCGCGCCGCGCTTTCCCGGACTCATCGGGAAGGTCCGCTCGTTGATCGAAAATTCAGTGGTGGTATGCCATAATGCCCAGTTTGACCTGCAATTTCTCGACAGCGAATTTCGCCGTGTAGGGCAAGAACTCCAGATTCCCAACGTCATCGACACCCTGCACATTGCCCGCGAGAGTTTCGAGTTCCGCTCGTACAGCCTGACCAACATCGCCGCCGAATTCAGCATTCAGAACCCCGAGGCGCACCGCGCCCTGGCCGATGCCCTGACCGACAAAGCCGTCTTCTTTGCCATGCTCGACGCGCTCAAGCCCAGGGGCAAACATTTTGAAGAATTTATCGGCCTGTACAACTCCCCGGCCTGGCCGCGCGACGGCATCCAACTCCCCACGGGTTTGGGAGAAGCCATCTACAGCGGCAAACGCCTGTTCATCACCTACATCGACAAAGATGGCGACAAAACCGCGCGTTGGGTCACCCCGCTACAGGTCATTGGGCTGGCCGATTACCTGTACATGCGCGCCTTTTGCCATCTGCGCGAGGGTGAGCGCACCTTCCGGCTCGACCGCATCGTGTCTTTGAGTGTGGAAAGCTAAACCATGCCCACCGAAAAAGAAGTCTACCAGGCTCACGCGCCACAATACGAGCGGCTCATCTGCCGTGAAGATCACCAGGGCAACCTCCTGCGCGCCATCGAAGCCGTTTGTATGCCCGATGGGCTGGAGGTCGCAGACCTGGGAGCCGGAACCGGTCGCCTGGCGCGCCTGCTGGCCCCGCGCGCGCGCCGGGTTTGGGCTTTCGACACATCCGCTCACATGCTGGCTACCGCTTCTGAAACATTATGCACCCTGGGCCTCACCAACTGGAGCTGCGAAGTTGGAGATCATCGCCAGATTCCGCTGCCCGATGCCAGCGTAGACCTGGTGACCTCCGGCTGGAGCTTCTGTTACCTGGCGGTCTGGGCCGGGGAGGAGAATTGGCGTCAGGAACTGGAAAAAGGCCTGGGGGAGATGCTACGCATCCTGCGCCCGGGTGGGGTCAGCCTCCTGTTTGAAACACTCGGCACCGGTCACGAATCCCCCCATCCGCCACAGCACCTGGCGAATTACTATGCCTGGCTCGCAGAAAAAGGCTTCCAATCGACCTGGATTCGCACTGATTATCGTTTTGAATCACCCGAAGAAGCAGCCGAACTAACCGGTTTCTTCTTCGGGGATGAACTGGCGCATACGGTCCAGGCGCAGAACCAGCCTGTGTTGCCCGAATGCACCGGGGTCTGGTGGCTCAAAAAGGCCTGAGACCGGGATACCCGGTGAAAATTCTACTCCGCAGGGATATTTTTCTGCCATGAAACTTGCCACTCTTTGCTACGTTAAACATAACCGCCAAACCCTGATGATTCATCGCACCAAAAAGGCCAACGACATCCATGAAGGCAAGTGGAACGGGCTGGGCGGCAAGCTCGAAGCGGGCGAATCGCCCGAACAGTGCGTAATTCGCGAGGTGCGCGAAGAAGCCGGGTTAGAGATCACCAACCCCAGGTATCACGGGCTGCTGGTCTTTGCCGATTTCAAGTCTGAAGATTGGTATGTGTGGGTCTTCACTGCCACAGACTTTAGCGGCGACCTGATCGATTCAAACGAAGGCCACCTGCGCTGGATTCCAGATGAGGAAGTGGCCTCGCTCCGCCTGTGGCCCTCAGACCTGGTCTTCTTGCCCTGGCTGGCAAGTGACCGGGTTTTCTCGGCGCGCTTCCAATACCAGGGCGAGCAGATGCTCGGGCACGAGGTCGCTTTTTATTAACGGTTCTGTTTGGAACCCTGTTCATTTATGGTTAGCGATATAATCAAATAATATGCCCGTTTTCACCGGAAAACACATCCTGCTTGGCGTCACCGGCTCAATCGCGGCTTACAAAGCCGCCGACCTGGCCTCTAAACTCACCCAACAGGGGGCGCTGGTAGATGTTATCCTGACGCCCGGTGCAGAAAAATTTGTTACCCCGCTCACTTTCCAATCTGTAACCGGCCGCCGCGCCTTTACAGATGCCCACTTGTGGGGGGGAGAAGCGCATGTCTTGCATGTCGGGCTGGGTCACAACGCAGATTTGATGATCATTGCTCCCTGTACGGCCAATACGCTGGCGCGCCTGGCGCACGGCCTGGCCGAAAACCTGCTCTGCATCACCGCCCTGGCCACACGCAGCCCGCTATTGGTAGCCCCCGCCATGGATGCCGGAATGTATGAGCACCCGGCCACACAGGCCAATGTGCGCATCTTAAAAGAACGCGGCCTGCTGTTTGCCGGACCCGCCGAGGGCCGTATGGCCTCCGGGCTGGCAGGACTCGGGCGTATGCTCGAACCCGCCGAAATTTTAGGTCACGCCCGCCTGGCCCTGGCGCTCAATGGTAAACTGAGCGGGGCGCGCATTGTCGTCACCGCCGGTGGCACACAGGAGCCCATTGACCCGGTACGTTTTATTACCAACCGCTCGTCGGGCAAGCAGGGCTATGCCCTGGCGCAAGCTGCGCTCGATGCCGGGGCGCAAGTAACCCTCATTACCCACCCCACTGGCCTGACCCCACCCGTTGGAGCACAGGTAGTGGAGGTCCGTACCGCCCAGGAAATGCTGGAAGCCGTGCTGACGGCCTGCGAACAGGCGCATGCCCTGGTAATGGCCGCGGCCGTGGCCGATTTTCAGGTCAAGCACGTCGCCGACCACAAGCTAAAAAAGCGGGACGGGATTCCGCAGATTGAACTCACCACCGCGCCAGATGTTCTGGGTACAGTGGCACAGACGCGAGAGCGGTTAAAACAACTCAAAGTCGTAGTCGGATTCGCGGCCGAAAGTCGCGATTTGGTAGACAATGCAATTCAAAAATTAACGTCCAAAAAGCTTGATTTTATTGCCGCAAACGATATTTCCGCATCTGACGCCGGGTTCGCCGTTGAGACGAACCGCGTCACCCTTCTTTACCCAGATGGACGGCGCGAGGCGCTGCCACTGATGAGCAAGGGCGAAACGGCTGAAGCGATTGTTGAGCGGGTGGCGGCCCTCCTGGAGTAATATGCGCGTTTTAGTCATTTCTGATGTTCATGCCAACCTGACCGCCCTCGAAGCTGTCCTGACCGATGCCGGGCCAGTCGATGCCACTTGGTGCCTTGGGGATATCGTCGGTTATGGCCCCGACCCCAACGAGGTCGTAGAACGCATCCGCACCATCCCCAATCTGACCTGTATGCTCGGGAATCATGATGTCGCCGTGCTAGGGCAGATGGATTTTGCCGTCTTCAACACCGAGGCGCGCCGCTCATTGTTGTGGCAGAAAAAAGCCGTCACCGAGTCGAACCTGAACTTCCTGGACAGCCTGGCGCGTGAAACGGTTGTCATGGACAAGGTTTCCCTGGCGCATGGCAGCCCGCGCGACCCGGTATGGGAATATATTTTGAATACCCTGGTAGCGCGCCTGAATTTTGAAAGCTTCACCACCCCCTATTGTTTTGTGGGCCATTCCCACATCCAATGCATGTTCCACCTTGATATGACCAAAGACCGTGTATCGCTGGATGTGCCGCGTGTGGGTGAAATTCTCCAGTTGACTCCCCGGGTCATCCTCAACCCCGGCTCGGTAGGCCAGCCCCGCGACCGCGACCCGCGCTCGGCCTATGGCATCTTCGACACCGAAGCGGAGACCTGGGAAACCCGACGGGTATTGTACGATGTCAAGTCGGTTCAGGAACGCATCCGCGCGGCAGGGTTGCCTGAAAAACATGCCTTGCGACTGGCGGAAGGCTGGTAAGATTGTGAGGGGCAAACCGATGTTTGCCCTTTTTTATTTGCGGAACTAAACACCGCAAACTGGCGTCTGATGAATGTAAAAGCCATTCATTCATCCCTTGGAGGAGATTATGAAACGCCTTACCCTGATCTCGTTTTTCCTGTCTGTCAGCCTGCTGGCGGGTTGCGCTTCTGCCGCACAATCTGCTCAACCCGAATATTATTCCCCTGGCGTAGGCGGCGGCGCCCCCGAATCTCGCAGCCTGCCCGCCGAGGCCCCGGTCGCCATGGAAGCGTATGACGCGGCCCCCAGCGCAGACCTGGTAGCCAACCAGGCAGGCCAGCAACAACGCCTGGTCATCAAAAATGCCGACCTGACCATTGTGATTAAAGACCCGCAGGCCAAGTTGAACGCCATCGGCGCCATGGCAACCCGCCTGGGAGGCTATGTCGTTACCTCCAGCCTGTATGAAAGTTACACATCCGGAGGTCTCCAGGTTCCCGAGGGGACTATCACCGTGCGTGTCCCCGCCAGCGACCTAGAAAAAGCCCTGGAAGAGATCAAAGCTGACGCCATCGAAACCCAAAACGAGACCATCTCCGGCCAGGATGTCACCGACCAGTATGTCGACCTTGAGTCGCGGCTGCGGGCGCGCGAAGCTGCCGAAAAACAACTGCTCGAAATGATGGACCAGGCCCAAAACGCCGAAGAAACACTGGCTATTTTCAACCAGCTCACCCAGATCCAGAGCGAAATCGAAGTGCTCAAAGGGCAAATGAAATACTTTGAACAGGCCGCAGCGTTGTCTTCCATCAGCGTGCGCCTGGTGGCCGAAGAAACCATCCAGCCCATTGAAGTCGCCGGGTGGAAACCCCAGGGCGTGGCCCGCGACGCCGTCCAGGCGCTGGTCAACTTCTTCCAGGGTTTTGTCAACTTCATCATCTGGCTCGGCATTTTCGGGATCCCGGTGATGGCTGTCATCATCTTGATGCTGGCCCTGCTATGGCGGCTACTACGCTGGTTCTGGCGCAAAGTCTTCCCCAAGAAAACCCCGCCTGCCACCCCAACGGCCTAACCAACCAGAAGCCCCTCTCCGCAACCGGGAGAGGGGCTATAATTTGCGCAATGGAAAAACTCACTCGCGACGCACAGCAACACTTTGGGGTTGCCCTTACAGCCAAACAGGTTTCCCAGCTCGCTTCGTATGAGCGCGAGTTACTGGAGTGGAACGAAAAGATCAATTTAACCGCCATTCGGGATGTGGATGGCATTCGGGCCAAGCATTTTCTCGATTCAATCTCGTGTACCCTGGCCTGGAAAGACCAGCCTCCTCGCCGCCTGATCGACGTGGGAACCGGCGCGGGCTTTCCAGGAATTGTGCTCAAAATCCTGTACCCTGGCATGAAACTGACCCTGGTCGAATCGGTGGGCAAAAAAGCTGGCTTCTGCCAGCACATCGTCCAAACCCTGGAACTGGACGGTGTCGACGTGCTAACGGCCCGCGCCGAAGACGCCGGGCATCTCCCGACCCATCGTGAAAAATATGACTGGGCCGTAGCGCGTGCTGTCGCAAACCTGCCGATCCTGGTTGAATACCTGCTGCCGCTGGTTAAAATGGGCGGAGCCGTGCTAGCCCAAAAAGGGGAAAGCGGCCCGGCCGAAGCCAATTCGGCCGAAAAAGCGTTGAAACTGCTTGGCGGCCGCCTGCGCCACATCATCCCGGTAGAACTGCCCGGTGTAGCCGATCAGCGGTACCTGATTGTGATGGACAAGTCGGCAGCAACCCCATCCACCTACCCACGCAAAGCGGGTATCCCGTCAAAGAAACCGTTGTAGACCCGGCAAACTATGGTAAAATCGCATGCGCTCGGAGGGATGGCCGAGCGGCTTAAGGCGCATGTCTTGAAAACATGTTAGGGTAACACCTACGTGGGTTCGAATCCCACTCCCTCCGCCAAGTCATCCCGCAAACAGCATATTGGGAAGGTGCCAGAGAGGCCGATTGGGCTCGCCTGCTAAGTGAGTGCCGGGGCTTAAACCTCGGCCGCGGGTTCGAATCCCGCCCTTCCCGCTCAGACACGTCCGCAAGGGCGTGTTTTTGTTTGCCACCAAAGCGCCGTTGGGGAAACAAAAACCCACCGCATAAACCTACCGCTCTTTACGGTGGATGCTGGGTTCGAGAGCAGCGCCCACATTCCCCCGTTTAGCGAAGAGCTACCCAAAAGGGTTAACCCTGTCACAAGGCCTGGACTACCCATCTGTGCCCAGGATGCTTCAAAAGTAACTCTATTTTGTCACTTTTCGTGGTGATTATTCCAAGCCCCACACCGCCCCATCAATGACTTTTATCACTTCCCCGATATGTTTATCTTCCGTTATCCTAGCAACGCAGACAATTAATACAAAATTAGTCGTCTATGGTCTCAATCATGAGCCTATATACAGATATTTTGTTCGGGGCGCACGTATCGGGCTGTTTTGATACTGCGCATCCCGGTTTTCGTGTTGCCCATATTCTCGAGTTTATTTGAACAAAACCATCTATAGGATTTAGTTCCATGAAAAACAGGGTTTGCCCACATATTGGCCGGAAGGATGATCCCGAAACCTTCACCGAATTCCCTTCTGGCCGGAATTATTGCCATCGTAGCTCAACACCAGTGTCTCCGCTTGCCAGCCACCAAATCAGCTACTGCTTATCCAGGGCTTACCCAACCTGCCCGGTGATAGCAAAACCCGCGGAGGAACCCTTCCCTTTTGAGTTAAGAACAAAAGGGAACACCTATTTTTTCGGGAAGATCCAGTTTTCTGTACTTTGGGCCAAGATTAAAGCCTTTTTTAGAAAATAAATCGTCACCCCGCGGGCCCCGGGCAAATCACAATTTATCTTGAGTATTTGGAACGGTGAAAAACAATGAAGCTGACAACTCAAAGCGAGTACGCCCTTTTAGCCTTGGTCTATTTAGCACGGCAACAACCCAATCAATATTGTTCAATAGAAGTTATTTCCAAAGCCCAAAATATTCCCCGCAGCTTCCTGGTACATATCCTGAATGCTCTCAGGCGCGCGCAATTCCTGAAAAGCTCACAGGGCAAGTATGGCGGATACGCTCTCGCAAAAACACCCGACCAGATTAGCCTGGCCGAAGTCATCCGCCTGCTGGATGGCCCGCTGGCACCAACAGCTTCTGTCAGCAAATATTTTTACAAACCTACGCCCCTCGAAAAGGAAGCAAAATTGGTGGCAGTCTTCACAGGGATTCGTAACTACATCTCTGATGCGCTGGAACAAACGTCATTGGCAGATATCGTCTAAAAATACAGACAGGCGAAATCACCGGCTCTGTTTTTGTGCAATCACCACATAGGGATACGATAATGAGGGGAGGACTGTAGAGTAGTCGGTGCGGGTGATGTTTGCGTTAGGCGGCAAGCTGGCCAGCCACTCATCATGTTGTTTTTGAGCGCGCGCACGCCATGCTGTAATCCGCTCTTGCTGTTCAGCCTCAGAAAGGGCGACCTGTGTGTGAGTAACCCGGAAATAACCGTGCTCTTCCAGCGCCCGAAGGGTCTCATCGAGGCCGCGATTGCCACCCCACATCCATTGATTGAGAGTCATGTCATAGGGCTGCCCGCGCCAACCAGGGTGCAGGTCGAAGCCATACAAGAACAGGGTTGCACCCGGCTTCAAGGCCCGATACAGCCGGTAAAGGGCGTGGAAAAAGTCGATTGGGTCGAGGTACAACATCGACGAGAAAGAACAAATCCCATCAAACGTAGCTTCGGCGCTGATTTCAGTCATCGCCAGGGGCCAAAATTCCACCTGTGGGAACTGCGCTCGCGCACGGGCCAACATGACAGGGGAAATATCACTACCCGTGACCTGGAAACCACGCTCGAGCAAACGAGAAATGACCGGGTCGCCGTGACCACAGCCGGCATCCAATAAACTCCCACCGACCGGAAGCTGCCCCAGCCAGGCATCAAAAGCCTCCGCCAGCAACGGGTTTTCGAAATAATCTTCCTGATATTCAACCGCCACCTGGTCGTACGCCTTGCGGTTAAGGTCGCGGGCAAAGGGCCAGTCGCTAAACCCGGGCGGGAGCAGGCCGGGGTCTGGGTGGCGGCCCTGGCAGGCAGCTTCCAAGTCCCCAATCAGATCACGCATAAAACGCAGGCCGTCTTCCAACTCAATGTCCTCGATGCGTAAATCAAACATACGCACCCCGGGGGCGGTCTGACCAAACACAGCGCCCATATCGACAGAGACCACCAGGCTATAACTAATATAGATGTCTTCACCGCCGTTCCCGTTGGTGTGCGTCACCTTGTTACGCTTGAGATGCAGGCCTGTTTCAGGCAGCATATCACCAAACCCAAAACCCGGGAATTCATCGTTTTCAAAGCGCGCCAGGCGTTCCAGTTGGCCCGAACAGACATCGTCCCAGGCATGTGAAACGATATTACGCGTGTAAAAAACCGGCAAGCCCTGAACACTATAGCGGATTTCAAGCCAATAGTTGGTGCTGGCATTAAAATTACTCCCGCCTCCAATCACAAACTCCTGGCCTGCTTGGCCACCGGCTCCCCAAACCAATACTTCCAGACATTCAAGGCTGCCCTGAGCATTTTCAGATGCTTCCGAAATGAATTCAATCTTGGCCATTTGTCCCTGTCCCGTTTTTATTGTTCCTACCAGTGTAGCCCAAAACAGTTTGCGTGACAACCGGACGAAAAACACCAGGAATCAATATCATTTGACGCGCACCGTGAATTCTCATAAACTATCTTAAGCAATCCCCGCAAGCACAGATTAATCAACCGCCTTTTTCCCATCCCCGAGCGTCCCAAGGAGGCCCCGTGAACCATCCCGAAGCAACCCAAATGGCCCTGAGCATCTTGCGCAAAGGCGACAATTTCCAGTGGTATGTCATCACTTTCCTGGCGCTAGTGGTGTATATCTACCTGAATGAAATCGCCAAGAAAAACTGGAAAGGGATCGCCGCTGGTTTGGCGCTCTATTCGGTACACTGGTTTTATGAAATCATAAATGCACTCATCCAGCACTTCAGCGGCCACGCGCTGTGGACCGTCCCCACTGGCACCGCATTGCTGCTCCTGGTTGGAGTGGGCATCGAACTGAGTTTCATGTTCTCCATTGCAGGATTGGTGATGAGCAAATTGTTGCCCGCCGACCCCAGGCTCAAACTGATGGGAGTCAACAATCGTTTGCTGTTCGCCGTTGGAAATGCGGCCTTTTTCTCGTTTGTTGAAATCTTCCTGGCTCAAAGCCCGGCCTTTGTATGGGTTTATCCGTGGTGGGGCGCGTTGCCTGTATTTATCACCGTCTACATTCCTTTTTTCCTGGCAGCATTTTATTGTTATGACTGGGAGCCCAAAAAACAGCTGACCTTTATCGGCCTCTTTGCCGGGCTGGATGTCCTCATGCTGGTTGTTTTCGCTGGTTTCCTGGGCTGGATTTAGCAACCTTGCAAGGTTCGCCACACAGAAGGAGAAACATGACCGCTCAACATCGCCTCGCCCTCATATACTCTTTGTGTGTGAGCCTGTTCCTGTTCGGGTGCGCACAACGCCCTCCCATCCCCAGCAGCACCGCCCCGGCCCCGGTTGCCAATACCCCCACGCCAGAAACCCCAACCGCCAACACCGCCAGGTTTGTCGAGGTTGCGCAGCTTGGCAAAGGCCAACTGAACGATGTGGCTTATGCGCCAGACGGCCGTTGGCTGGCAATCGCCACCACGCACGGCATCGACCTGTACGAGACCGGCGCTTTGACCCTGGGCCTCCATCTTGACACGCAGTCAGCCGTCACCAGCCTGGCATTCTCCAATGCCAACCTGCTTTCAGGGCTAGAAGATGGGTCGGTTAAGCTTTGGGACCTGCCCAGCGGCAGCGAATTGCGCACCCAGGGCGGGCCCAACACCCCCGTAAAGAGAGTCTTTGTCTCACCCGATGGCAAAACTGCCGCGGCCCTGTTTGGCAATAACTCGGCAACCTTTTGGGACATGACCAGCGGCGCGGAACTTTATCGGCTGGAGGGAATTACCAGCCTGGCGTTTTCTCCCGATGGGCAGTGGCTGGCCTCCGGTGGGAAAGACGGAACCCTAAAACTGTGGTCTGCATCCAACGGCAGCGAACAGCGCACCCTAAACGGGGCACATACGGACGTCGTTTTCAGCGTGGCTTTTTCACCCGACAGCCGCCTGCTTGTTTCCGGCGCGGGAGACCGTGACCGGGGCATAAAAATCTGGGAGGTCGCCAGCGGCAATGAGTTGCGCACCCTCACCGGTCATAGCCGGGCCGTCAACCAGGTTGTTTTCTCGCCCAATGGACAGATAATTGCCTCCGGCTCGCGGGATGCAACCATCAAACTGTGGGAGTCGGCAACCGGCAACGAGGTACGCACCCTGTCGGGTCACCTGGATGGCGTGAAAAGCGTGGTCTTTGCGCCCGATGGCGGGAGCCTGGTTTCTGCCGGGCTCGATAACAGGGTGAAACGCTGGGAGGTTGCCAGCGGCGAAGAACTTTCACCCACCCAGGGAGACTACTCCGGCTTAGTCAATAGCCTGGCATTTTCCCCCAATTCCAAGATACTGGCCGCCGGGGCAGCCGATCACACCGTAAAACTCTGGGACCTAAACAGCGCGACGCAGTGGCGTGTGCTGGGGGGTCACCAACAACAGGTTTTGGCTGTTGCATTTTCACCAGATGGCAAAAAACTGGCTTCCGCCGACACGGATGCGGTCATCAAATTGTGGGAGCTTGAAACCGGGAAGGAACTGCTCACGCTCAAAGACACAAATACGGTTGCCAGCCTGGCTTTTTCTCCCGATGGCCAGACCCTGGCTTCCGGCTCCTGGGATGCCGGCATCCGGTTGTGGGATGTGGGCAGCGGCGCCGAGCGACAGCTTCTCCAGAGCCAGACTCCTTTCCAGATTAACGGAATCGCCTTCTCCCCAGACGGCGCCACCCTGTTTTCTGCGGCGATGGAACTGTGGGATGTGGCGAGTGGACAGGTACTACGCTCTTTTGGCGGGCACGTAGCGCCCGTCTTTGCGGTGGCTTATGCCCCCAATGGCAAAATCCTGGCGTCTGGTGATGAAAGCGGGGTCATCAAAATCTGGGATGCAGCCAGCGGCGTAGAGCTTTTCAGCCTCCAGGCCCACCAGGGACGGGTCAGCAGCCTGGCATTTTCTCCCGATGGCAAGCTGCTAGTCTCGGCTGCGTGGGACCAGACACTAAAAATTTGGGATGCGGCGAGCGGGTTAGAACTCGCCACCCTGGGCGGGCACACCGGCCCTGTTTACAGTGTCGCCTTTTCGGCAGATGGGCAGTGGATTGCTTCCGGCGCAGGCGATTACACCCTTCGGCTGTGGGGCAAAAGCCCCTAAGGGCCGCCCGACGCATCAACCCAGGCAAGTTGCCCCAAATGTGACATTTGTCACTTGAATTCGGACACCAGACTCCGAATAATGAAGTGTGGATGCGATGAACCAAAAGCTGTAGTGGTCGCTTTACCCTGTGGGGGAAGGCTTTTGGGGAGCAAATAGCGAAACCGGCCAAGGGTCGGTTTCTTTAATTTAATCGTCAGGGTTCGTTCCCAACTTTAGAAATTCCCCATCTTGAATAATCGACTATTCGTACTTGAAAGGAGGTCTATCAAGGAGCGAATTTTACGACTCTCTTCCAGACAGGTCATCTCATGGCCTGATGATGGGTCTTGCGTTCAAGAAGGAGAAAACCTGACATGAAAATCTTGCGAAACTTTTCAACCCTACTGCTAATTTTAGGCGTTGCACTCCCCCTAATTTTTACAAGCCCGGTGACGGCAGCCAGCGAATCCATCTACAACAACCTGCCCGACTCGCTGCCCCCCAGCCTGCCAAGCCTGGGATACGAAGCCACATCGACCACCGAATTTGGCGACCAGATTGCCTTTGCCGGTACGGCGCGCAACGTCACCAGTGCCACAGTGACGATGGTTAACTGGGCGTTGCATTCCACCTACCCTGAGATGGATGCAAGCGGGTACACCCACCCGATTACACTCAATCTCTATAATGTAGGCGACGACAACGGGACCCCAATCCCTGGAACCCTGATTGCCAGCGTTACCCAGGATTTCCTGATTCCCTGGCGGCCAGAAGCAGACCCGGCTTGCGGCACAGCCTGGAAAGCCAGTGATGGGGGCTGTTACAACGGCTACGCCTTTAACATCGTTTTTGACTTCGCGGGGCAGAACCTGATCCTGCCCGATGAAATCATTTACGGGCTGGCCTACAATACGGCAGATTACGGTGTCGAGCCCATTCACCAAGCCGGGCCATACAACTCGCTCAACTTTGGGTTAGTGGCTCCAGCCCCCAGCGTCGGGACCGATCTCGACCCGGATGCCATTTTCTGGAACACCAGCTATGCCGGTTTTTATTCGGATGCTGGCGCAGGCGGGGTTGGCACCTTCAGGCGTGACACAGGCTGGACAGGCTATGTGCCTGCCATCCGCTTTGACGTTGAAGCGGCCCCTCCGCCCACCCTGACCATCGAAGTCAAAGACAGCCAGGGCAACCCCATTGAGGGCGCTACCATCACCTATGCCGTTGGCAGCCCCAACGCGGGCTGGCAAACCTTTGGCCTGACCGGCCCGGATGGCACCTTCAGCCGTACAGACCTGGCGGTTGGCACAACCTATCACTTTTACGCCCGGTACAACGCTTCGACCTCGCTGGCGCAAATGGTGACCTTTGACGGCGACGATACGCTGACCTTTGAGACTGTCCTGGTCAAAGCAAAGGTGGAAACCTGCCCCGGTGTCCCGCTGGCAGGCGCGAGTGTCACCTATGGCAGCGTCAATGGCGGGTTCGTGCCCTTTGGAACCACCGATGCAGATGGTTTAGCCTGGCGGGAACTGTTCCCCGGCTACGAGCGCAGTTTCTACGCCGGAATCAATGCCACCTCGTCGGCGCTGCAAACCTTTACCGTGACAGAACAAACCGACCCGCTGGTCACCTTCCAGACGACGAATGTGACCATCAACTATGGCGGTTCGATCAATCACGGCAGCGCCAACGGCGGCTGGTATCCCTTCACAAAACCGTCTATGGAAATGTTTGCCGGGCTGCGCACCTTCCTGGTAAACGGGATCCAGGTTCCGGTGCAAGTCAGCGGTTGTTCGTTGAGCACCGGCAACTTAACGGTTAAATTCCCCGGCATTGCCAGCGCCCATGTCTATGTCAAAAAGAGCGATGGCGTTATGGGGACGGCTTCTGGCCTGCAAGTAGGTGAGCAAACCTACAAAACCGACCAGGCTGTTTTTCTTAACCTACCCAACAATGTCTATGATGTTGTGGTGGTAAAGGGCGCAAAAACAAAGATTATCGATGACGTTGTTGTGATTGGCGACAAGACCGTTGAAAACATTGTTGCCACCCTGACGATTAACTTCCCCGGCATTGCCGCAGTCCACACCTACGCCCGAATCCCGGACGGAACGGCAGAGACTGCCACCGGCGGCGGGGTGGAAGAGCGCACCTGGAAGACTGACCAATCGGTGATGACCGTGCTCAAGGGCAGCTACGACGTGGTCGTGGTCAAGGGCGCGAAAACCAACATCATCGACGCGGTCGATTGCAGTGGTGACACCTGCCTGGTGGAAGACATCGTCGCCACCCTGACGATTAACTTCCCCGGCATCGCCGCAGTTCACACCTATGCCCGGATGCCAGATGGGGCAGCGGAGACTGCCACCGGCGGCGCGGTGGAAGAGCGCACCTGGAAAAACAACCAGTCGGTGATGACCGTGCTCAAGGGCAGCTACGACGTGGTCGTGGTCAAGGGCGCAAAGATCAACATTATCGACGCGGTGGATTGCAGCGGCGACACCTGCCTGGTGGATAATCTCGTTGCCACCCTGACGATTAACTTCCCCGGCATTGCCGCAGTCCACACCTACGCCCGAATCCCGGACGGAACGGCAGAGACTGCCACCGGCGGCGGGGTGGAAGAGCGCACCTGGAAGACTGACCAATCGGTGATGACCGTGCTCAAGGGCAGCTACGACGTGGTCGTGGTCAAGGGCGCGAAAACCAACATCATCGACGCGGTCGATTGCAGTGGTGACACCTGCCTGGTGGAAGACATCGTCGCCACCCTGACGATTAACTTCCCCGGCATCGCCGCAGTTCACACCTATGCCCGGATGCCAGATGGGGCAGCGGAGACTGCCACCGGCGGCGCGGTGGAAGAGCGCACCTGGAAAAACAACCAGTCGGTGATGACCGTGCTCAAGGGCAGCTACGACGTGGTCGTGGTCAAGGGCGCAAAGATCAACATTATCGACGCGGTGGATTGCAGCGGCGACACCTGCCTGGTGGAAGACATCGTCGCGACCCTGACGATTAAATACCCCGGCCTGACCGCGGTTCACAACTATGTCAAAGTCCCCGATGGAATCGACAATTCGGCCAGCGGCGGGGCAGTGGATGAACGCACCTGGCAAAACAACGAAACCTCGCTGGCCGTGCTGAAAGGCTTTTACGATGTCTCCATCGTCAAAGGCACCGAAACCTTCATCTACGACAATGTGGATTGCACCGGTATCACCTGCACCCTGGATAAAGCCAATCTCACCGTCAAATTCCCAGGCATCGCCAGCGTCCACACCGTAGTGCGCAAAAGCGATGGCATCGCCGGGTCGGCCACCGGTTTGCAGGTTGCCTCCCAAACCTGGAAGACCGACCAGGCCTTCTTCCCCGGCCTGGCCAATGGCCTGTACGACATCGTAGTCATCAAAGGCGCCCGAACCAAGATTATCGACAACGTCACGATCCTGGGCGGCACAGTGACCATCGACAAGATCGTCGCCACCCTGACGATCGACTTCCCCGGCATCGCCAGCGTTCACTCCTATGTCAAAATGCCCGATGCCATCACCGGCACTGCCACGGGCGGGGCGGTGGAAGAGCGCACCTGGAAAACCGATAGCGCCTCGATGGCGGTGCTCAAGGGCACCTACGACGTAGCGATTATCAAGGGCGCCCAGACCAAAATCATCGACAATGTCGACTGCAACAGCGATACCTGCCTGGTAAGTGACATCGTGGCGGTGTTGACGGTTAATTTCCCGGGCATCGCCAGCGTCCATACCTATGTCAAGACCGATAACGGTCTTGCAGGCACAGCCACAGGCGGCGCAGTCGATGAGCGTACCTGGAAAACCGACAGCACCTCGATGGCGGTGCTCAAAGCCAGCTATGACATCGTTGTCATCAAAGGCGCGCAAAGCAAAATCATCGACGCGGTGGATTGCACCGGCAACACTTGCAGCGTTAACGATATCGTCACAACCCTGACGGTCAACTTCCCCGGCATCAGCAGCGTCCACAGTTACGTAAAAGTAGCCGATGGAACCGCAGGGTTGGCTGGCGGCGGTGCAGTCGATGAGCGCACCTGGAAGACCGACAGCACCTCGATGGCGGTACTCAAAGCCAACTACGACGTGGTTGTCATCAAGGGCGCCAAAAGCCTGGTTGTGGATGATGTCGATTGCACCGTCGGACCCTGCAGTGTGGATGACATTGTTGCGACCCTGACGGTCAACTTCCCTGGCATTAGCAGCGTCCACACCTATGTCAAAATGCCAGACGACACAGCCAATACCGCCAACGGCGGCGCCGTGGAAGAACGCACCTGGAAAACTGACACCACCTCGATGGCGGTGCTCAAGGGCTTCTACGATGTGCGCGTGGTCAAAGGCGCAAAGGTTAATGTGGTCGATGACGTCGACTGCAGCGGCGACACCTGCCTCGTGCAAGATATCGTCGCAACCCTGACCGTCAAATTCCCCGGCATCAGCAGTGTTCACACCTATGTCAAGCTGGACGATAACATCGTGGCAACCGCCAGCGGCGGAGCGGTGGACGAGCGCACCTGGAAAACCAACGAGACCTCGCTGGCAGTGCTAAAGGGCCTCTACGATGTCGCGGTGGTCAAGGGCGCAAAAACCAAAGTCATCGACAAGGTCGATTGCACAACCAATACCTGCACAGTGGAAAACATCGTCGCGACCATGACGATCAACTTCCCCGGCCTGAGCAGCGTTCACACCTATGTCAAAACGGATGATGGCCTTGCCAATTCGGCCACAGGCGGAGCGGTTGACCAGCAAACCTGGAAGACCAACAAGACAACCCTGGTGGTCTTGAAAAACACTTACGATGTTGTGGTGGTCGCTGGCACCACCACAACCATCCTGGATGCCGTCAATTGTTACGGGAACACCTGTGAAATGAGCCTCGCGGCCGTCAAGCTGACCAACAGCCTGGGAACCGGACTGGCCGGGGGTGTTGTGAACTACTATGACGGAAGCTGGCACCCCCTGGGCAGCACCGACGCCAACGGGCTGATCCGCACTGGCGTGGTGGGCGCGCCCCGTAACCTCCTTTTTGCCATCGAATACAACTTCACCCGCAACGAAAAGTGGCAAAACATCACCACTGCCCCGCTGGTCAGCTTCCAGACCAAAAACGTGGTCATCGACCTAAAAGACAGCAGTGGCAACCCGATTCCCGATAGCGGCGGTACCGGCGCGGTGCGTTACTACACCGGCGCATGGCACCCCTTTGCCGGTGGGATTACATCCGAAGGCAGCGCCAGCATGGAATTGCTGCCTTCCAACATCCTGTTTGGCATTACCCACCAGTTTGTCTACACCGAAAAGTGGCAAGATACAACCGCTAACGCCAATGTGCTGTTCCAGACCAAAAACGTGGTCATCGACCTGAAGGACAGCAGCGGCAACCCGATTTTGGATAGCGGCGGCACGGGCGTGGTGCGCTACTATACCGGCGCCTGGCACGAGCTTGGCACCACGGTCGATGGGCAGGTCAACAAGGAATTACTGCCCGCCAACATCCTGTTCGGCATCACCCACCAGTTTGTCTACAACGAAAAATGGCAAAACACCAGCGGCGATGCCAATGTGCTGTTCCAAACCAAAAACGTGGTCGTGGAGTTGCGCGACCATACCGGCGCCCTGATTCCCGATAGCGGCGGCACAGCAACCGTTCGCTACTATACCGGGGCCTGGCACGAGTTTGGCACCACGGTCGATGGGCAGGTCAACAAGGAATTGCTGCCCGCCAACATCCTGTTTGGCATCACCCACCAGTTTGTCTATGCCGAAAAATGGCAGATGACCTCCGGGAATCCGCTGGTCTCGTTCAAGACCGGGCAAGTGAATTCCACTTCGGGGAACTGCACCCAGTACTACACCGGGAGCTGGCACCCCTTCACCAACGGCATGGAGCTTTTGCCCGCCAGCATCCTGTTCCGCTTCAACGACGGAACCGGGGATACCTGGTTTACACCCACGGCTGGCGCGGCCAACACCATTCACTAGGTCAAAAGCATCCTGGCCCCTGAGATGCTCCACAGAAACAACCGGCGCCCCTTGAAACAAGGGGCGCCGGGCTTTTAGAGCAAACAACAGGGCTGCGCGGGCTATGGGTTCGGGAACACATACAGGGTTGCAGACTGGGCCGGGAGGGTTAAAATGCCATCTGCCGGGAAATCTTGAACCCCAAGGTTAGCCGCCTGATGATCCGCATCCAGCCGCCACAGCTCCGCCGATGAAAGCTTGAGCCCTTGCACCTGTAACGGAGCCTGCTGTGCGCGATCTGACAGGTTGATGACCATTAATGTCAGCGCACCATCGGCGCGTTTGGCGGCATAAATGCTCACATCCGTAAGGCCTGAAGCCGAGTAAACCAACTCGCTGCCAAAAGGCTTGTACAGTTGGAAAACGTAATAGGTCGGGCGAATCTCACTCCCTGCAATCAGCCCCAGCCCGCCACGCCGCGCGC
The DNA here is from genome assembly GCA_964562145.1 of uncultured Anaerolinea sp. Lineage (GTDB taxonomy): Bacteria > Chloroflexota > Anaerolineae > Anaerolineales > Villigracilaceae > UBA5195. Next base: position 110,147 of record CAZLSP010000008.1, read on the forward strand.
TCAAAACCCAGTTATTAATCATAAATACGCGCTGTTGGGCCATCTGCCCGAGCACATCAGCATACCAGATGGCATTGTAGAACGAATCGGGGCTGGCTGGTGCGCCAAAAGCGTCTGTGGGGGTCGAGTTGACCTCGGTAAAAGCGATTGGCAGGTCGCGCCCGGTATGCTCACGGATTAACTGGCGCATGTAAACCACCATCTGGGTCCACTCGCGGGTGTTGGCGCGCATTTCATCAATGGTAACATCCCGTCCACTGGTCCATAACGGATAGCGGTGAACCGTCACCACATCTACCAGGTCGCCATTGGACTTAAGGAACTCGGTCATCCAATCACGCCCGGCGGAATCTTTTAGTGTCGAGGCTGCATCGACACCCCATTGGTGCAATTCGGGGCCCATCAATTGGATCTCAGGGTCAACAGCTTTCATGGCCTCGGCCATGGCACGCCATTCACGGTTAAAGCGGACAGTGTCGTAGCTTTCGCCCAGTTCGGCCTCATACAGGGTTGGTTCGTTGCCAATACTCCAATAAACGATGCCGTATTTCTTCTCAAGGTTGGCATAGCGCACCAGTTCGGCGGCGGCGGCCGGGCTGCCCTGGCGCAAACGCACGCTAATGGTAGGGATGGCATTCATCTGCTTGCAGAAGGCAATAAACTGGTCGAGCTGGTAAGGTTTGACATCGTTGCGATCCCCCCAGGCCCCGCCCGGCCAGCGCAGGGCAGTAATGCCTGAATCGAGCGCAACCGGCAGCATATCAGCCGGAACGGCTGTCCACGGGCCGTAGTTGGAGCCAAAGATATAGGGGCTGATCGGCCCAAGGGCAGCCTCCGGGTCAACAGTCAGCACCCCGGCCACAGGGGTGGGCACGCGGGTGGGTTCAGGCGGAACGGTGGCAGTGGGGAGGCTGGTTGCCGGGGGCAGGGTAGCAGTTCCCTGCGGGGAACAGGCCGCCGACAGGATCAGGATGAGCGGCAGAATCCATCGAAAACGAGGCATGTTGCTTGAAGGAGGCTCAGGCCTCGCCCTCCGCTTTGGGTTTTGAGCCGATTTCTACCAACTGAACCTGCACCTGGTAACGCTTCTCTTCGATGGCGATTTTGCCCATCCCAAAAAAGCCGCGCGAGCCTGTTTTAAAGTTTTTGGGCTCGGCCACGAGCATGCCTACGACTTTGCCATCTTCTTTAATCTCAATCGTTAACATCGTTTCTTCTCCTTATGGGGTTTATTTAAGCAAGTCCTGGTATTCTGGCTTGCGGCGGATAAAGGCATCGACAAAAGAGCACAGGGAGGCTACTTTGAGCGACTGCTGGCGAGCATAATCTAGCCCGGTACGCACCAGGGCGCTGCCAATGCCGCGCCCTTCCAGCGCAGAAGGAACACCCGTGTGGGTAAACAGGATAGTGTCGGCCTGTTGACGATAATCGAGGACGGCCAGGTGGTTTTCGAGCCGCACTTCGAAGCGGCTGGCGGATGGGTTGTGTTCAACCTGGTAGGTTTGTGTTTCGCTCACGACTTTTCTCCTTCTCAGGGATTGGGATTAAGCACCGGATAAAAGCACAGACCTGCGGTCCCTGGCCCGGTATGAACAGCCAGGGCCGGGGAAAGCTCGGCAACCAGGGTTTCAACCACTTCAACCTGTGCTTCAACCCGTTTTTTGATCTTTTCTACTTCATCCAGGGCCCCGGCGTGAACATAGGCAACCTTGGCCTTGCCCTGCCCGACGGCCTCGGCGACATAATCGGCCATTTCGATGTAGGCTTGCATGTGCGAGCGAGCCTTTCCAAGCGCCACAATCACCCCGTCGCGCATGCCTATCAGGGGTTTGATGTTGAGCAAAGTCCCCATCAGGTTTTGTGCCAGGCCAATGCGCCCGCCCATATACAGGTATTTGAGCGTGTCGGCAGTCTGGATCATTTGCGTGACAGGGATCATGGCCTGGACGCGGGTTGTGATCTCGGCCAGTGACGCGCCCGCCAGGGCCGCGCGAGCCGATTCAATCACCATCCAACCCTGGCAAAGCGAAACATTGCGGGTATCAATGACTTCCAGTTGCAGTTCGGGAGTTTGTTCTGCCAGCAGCGAGCGGGCTACGCTGGCCGCCTGGTATGCACCAGAACCACGCGAGGTCATGTGCAAACTGACAATCTGGCGAAAACCTTTGGCCAACAGCGAGCGGTATGTTTCGATGTAATCGCCAGGGCCGGGGCTGGCAGTGGTCGGCAATTGGCTGGCGGTGGGCAGCCAACGCAAAAATTCGTCACGCTGGATGGTAACCAGGTCGCGCAACACTTCGCGTCCCCGGTGGATGTAATAAGCAACGGTGTAAATATTCAATTCCCGCAGAAGGGCCTCGGGGATGCTGGCGCAGCTATCTGTAACGACGGCTACTTGTGGCATAAAAGCTCCTTGGTTTGGGACTGATGCACTATCATTGTACACTTTTTCTGAATGTTTCGTTATTGACCCTCATCCTGTTTCCTCTTACAATACCTTTATGGCATATGTGTACACCCTTTTTACCGGCACATCCCCCTATTTTGGAGGATTTTTCCGGCCGGATCACGACCCTCCAACGACCCCTTTACCCCGTATCCGCTCACAACTTTAGAACAATTCGCCTATTTGACTCTGGAGGATTCTGCTATGCCTGCACCTTTTGTTTCAAAACGCGCACCCATTTACAAGGATGTTCCCGACGAAAAGTGGAATGACTGGCGGTGGCAACTCAGCAACCGCCTTAACAGCGTTGAAGACATTGAAAAAGTCCTGCCGCTGACCGAAAGCGAACGCAAAGCCCTGCAAACCCAGGGGTTGTTCCGGGTAGATGTCACCCCCTACTTCATCTCGCTGATTGACCCGGAAGATGTCAACGACCCGGTACGCCTGCAAATCATCCCGCGCTCGGAAGAGATGCAAGCTTTTACCGCCATGATGGAAGATTCGCTGGCAGAAGATAAACACTCCCCCGTCCCAGGGCTGGTCCACCGTTACCCTGACCGGGTGCTGATGCTGGTCACGACCCAGTGCGCCTCGTATTGCCGTTATTGCACCCGCTCCCGCATCGTTGGCAATCCGGCGGCGACCTTCAACCGCCAGGAATTTGAGATGCAGATCGACTATCTCAAACGCACACCGCAAGTGCGCGATGTGCTGCTTTCGGGCGGCGACCCGTTAGTGTTGGCTCCTAAAATCCTGGAGGAGCTGCTCACCCGCCTGCGCGAGATCCCGCATATCGAAATCATCCGCATTGGTTCACGTGTTCCCGTCTTCATGCCAATGCGCGTGACGCAAGAATTATGTGATATGCTTCAGAAGTTCCACCCGTTGTGGTTGAACATTCATGTCAACCACCCTAACGAAATCAGCCGGGAACTAGAGCAGGCTGCCGATCGTCTTACAAGGGCAGGCATCCAACTCGGCAACCAATCGGTTTTACTGGCGGGTGTCAATGACAATGTCCACATCCAGCGTGAGTTGGTACAGAAGTTGGTGCGTGTTCGCGTGCGGCCTTACTACCTGTATCAGTGTGACCTGGTGGAAGGTGCGGGGCATTTCCGCACCCCGGTGGCCAAAGGCATCGAAATCATGGAAGGCCTGCGTGGGCACACCTCAGGGTATGCCGTGCCCACCTTCGTTGTCGACGCCCCTGGCGGCGGCGGCAAAATCCCGCTCATGCCAAACTACCTGCTTTCCATGTCTGACCACAAGATTATCCTGCGCAACTTCGAAGGCTATGTCACCACGTACGAAGAACCGACTGACTACACCCCGGCCATGGCCGCAAAATACAAGGGGCTCAAACGCCCCGAACCCGGCCAGGGCGGTCTGACCCGCTTGCTGGATGGCGATGAGATGTTTATCAAACCCGAAGGATTCGATAACATCCACAATCGAGATGGCATCCAGCACCGCTTGAAAGATGAAAACAAGTGGAAACCCCTGGGGATTGGTTCAGACGAATCAACTGATTAGTGGATTCCGGCAGCAAACCAACGCGGACGAGAAACGGCTGTCTGCCGAGGCTCGTCCGCGTTCTGCCGAAAAAAAGAAAAGGAGAAAATATGAAAACCGTTCGTTTCGTTGCAGTTTTTACCCTGGCGGTGGCCCTGTTCGTGACCGCTGTCCTTCCCCTTGCGACCACATCGGTATCCCTGCCGAACTTTGCCCTGAACACCCCGGCGCAATCCTTTGTGGAAGCTGCCCGCGGACTGCCGCTGCTCTCTCCGATGAGCGCCGCCCTGCCCGTCATCAGCCTGCGCATGGAAAGTGCCGCTGGCAGCCAGTATGCCTGTTCGCTGGTTTCGCAAAAGCCAAAGGACTGGACCAAGATGAAGGGTCGCCAGATCTTCGATGCCACCTGGACCGTGAAAAACAGCGGCACCAAGGCCTGGAGCACCACCGGCACCGACTTCAAATACATCAGCGGCACCAAAATGCACACGTATAGCGATGCCTACGACCTTTCTGCCTCCACCGGCGCGGGCAAGAAAATCACCCTGGTCGTAGATATGATCGCGCCCAAGGCCAAGGGCTATTACACCGCAGTGTGGGGTCTTTCTAACGGAAGCACCACATTCTGCAAGCTCAGCGTCACCATCAACGTCAACCGCTAATGGATCGCTGTTCACCCCAGATGGGTTATGAACAGGAATAACGTTTTTCTCTTCGCGGCTTTAATCGTCCTGCTGGCAGCATCAGGTTGTTCGATGCTGCCAGCAGCTGCTCCATCTGTGCCATCGGCCACACCCGACCTGGCCCAGACTGGTATCGCGCAGACCCAGGCGGCAATCCCGCTGGCAACTTTTACAGCCTCCCCGCTCCCGCCGACTTTTACCCCCACCATTACACTGACCTTTTTCCCCACCATCACGCCCTGGCCAACTGCCACACCGACCGCCACCGAGACGCCCTTTGGGTTTAAACCTTCACCCACGCCGGGGTTGGACCTGACCGAACTGGCTACCACACCACAACCGTCCGATTTTTCGTGTGAATTCATTTCTAAATCTCCAGATAACTGGGAAGTGGTCAAGCCAAGAGCCTCCTTCGATGCCCGCTGGACGCTTAAAAACGATGGCCTGCGACCGTGGCCGGAGGGAATTGTCAGCCTGGTGCATGTGAGCGGCTCAAAAATGAGCGGCGATAAGCAATATGAACTCCCCAAAGATGTAAAACCTGGCGAACAAATTGTATTGGCAATCGACTTGATTGCCCCCAAAGATGAAGGGGCACATGCCGCTACCTGGGGCCTGAAAATGAATCGGCTCGACCAGGTCTTTTGCCAATTTACCGTCAAAATACTGGTAAGACCCTAACGAAGGATACCTATGGCCAAAAAGACCATTGGATATGTTGAATTGGAATGGGGCTGCCCCAATTGTGGCAGCAAAAACCCCGGAACACAAAAAAGCTGCACAACCTGTGGCGCCCCCCAACCCGATAAGGTCCAGTTTGAATTGGGGAACAATCGCGAGGTCATCACAGATGCCCAAAAGGTGGCCGCAGCCGCCAAAGGCGCAGACATCCACTGCCCGTATTGCGGAACACGCAACGCCGCAGATGCTGCCAGTTGTTCACAGTGCGGCGGCGACCTGACGGATGGTGTCCGTCGTGAAAGCGGTCGCGTTTTAAGCGCAGCCCCGCTCCCGGCTTCATCGCCGCAAAAATGCCCAAATTGTGGGACATCCAACCCGGCCGGGAAGGATAAATGCTCGACGTGCGGCGCACTTTTAACGGCTTCACCTGCCGGGCCGGGCAATGCCCCGCAAACGGCAACAAAGGCCCCGGCAAAGCCCTCGCCTTTCCGCCCGTGGATGGCGCTGCCGCTCATTGCCATCCTGCTCTTGTGCTGTGTGGTCATCGGCTTTTTCGTTTTTCGCACCGAAACCGTTTCGGGGGTGGTGCAGCAGGCTCAGTGGCAGCGCGTGGTGAGCATTGAAGCGCTGCGCGATGTGACACGTGAGGCCTGGCGGGACCAGGTTCCGGCCGGTGCGCCGGTGCTTTCCTGTTCTCAGGAGTATCGCAGCCGCCAGGATAACCCGGCGCCCAACTCGAAAGAAGTTTGTTCAACAGAGCTGGTGGATAAGGGCAATGGTGTAGCCGAGGTGGTCGAAACCTGCTATTATGAAGTTTATGATGACTATTGTCGCTATACCGCCCAGGAATGGCAATCTGTAGACCAGGCGGTGGCCCAGGGCACTGACCTGCAACCCTACTGGCCGCAGGTAGACTTGTCGAACGGCGAGCGCGAGGGCGCGCGCACTGAAAGCTACATTATTTATTTTGAGACCAAAGACGGTATTAAAGAATTCACAACCGATAACGCCACATTGTACGCCCAGCTCCAACCGGGAACGGAATGGATGCTGTCGGTCAACTCTTTCGGCCAAATCGTGGATGTTTCGCCATAGGAGGCTGTATGCACTATCGTCGTTTGGGCCGTTCGGGCCTGAAAGTGAGTGAAATTTCGCTTGGCGCTTGGGTGACGTTTGGATCACAAGTGGAGGAAGATGCTTCGATTGACCTGATTCAGGCAGCGTATGATAGCGGTGTGAACTTTTTCGACAATGCCGATATCTACGCCAACGGCCAGGCCGAAGTGGTGATGGGTAAAGCCATTCGATCCCTGCCGCGCGAGGCGCTGGTCATCTCGTCGAAGGTATTTTGGCCGACCACCCCCGGCCCCAACGGGCGCGGGCTTTCGCGCAAGCACATCACCGAATCGGTGAACGCCTCGCTCAGGCGGCTGGGCACCGATTATCTTGACCTGTACTTCTGCCACCGCTTCGACCCCGACACCCCCATCGACGAAGTGGTCTTCACCATGGACACCCTGGTGCGCCAGGGCAAGATTTTGTACTGGGGAACTTCAGAGTGGCGCGCCTGGCAGGTAACGGCCGCTTTCGCCACCGCAGCCGAACATCACCTGATTGCTCCCACCATGGAACAACCGCAGTACAACATGTTCCACCGCCGCCGGGTGGAAATGGAACTGTCCTCGCTCTGCAAAGAGTATGGTTTGGGTCTCACCACCTGGAGCCCGCTGTACTACGGCATTTTGACCGGCAAATACAACGACGGCATCCCCGAAGGCAGCCGCGCCTCGCTGGAAAGCATGGCCTGGATCCGTGACCGCATCACAGCCGAACGCGTAGAAATTGTGCGCGAATTGAGCAAAGTAGCCGACGAATTGCACATCACCACCGCCCAACTGGCGATTGCCTGGCTGCTGCGCCGCAAAGAAGTGAGCAGCGTCATCACCGGCGCAACCAACATCAAACAACTCCAGGACAACCTGGAGGCCGCAGACGCCGTCGACAAACTCCACGACGACGTACTGGAACGCATCGAACAAATCCTGGGCAACTATCCCGACGAAGACTAACCATTCCGCCAAACAGGAGACACTCCACGTATGCCAACCGAAAGAACCGACATTCTCAAGCTAGGCGACAAATTCGCCACCGTCATCGGTGACGATGTGCAGGTCGGACAAAAAGCGCCTGAATTTATCGTTACCGCCAGCGGCTGGCCGCGGGTCAACCCCTTGCAAGAGTCTCAAGGCAAAGTCATCATTTTATCGGCCGTTCCATCGCTCGACACCGAAGTTTGTGACCGCGAAACCCGCCGCTTCAACGAAGAAGCCGCCAAACTCAGCGACGATATCGTCATTTACACCCTCAGCACCGATTTCCCCATGGCGCAAAAGCGCTGGTGCGGCGCCACCGGTGTGGACAAGGTAAAAGTGGTCTCCGACGTGCTCGAAGCCGACTTCTCCATCAAATACGGCCTGCTCATAAAAGAACGCCGCTTTATGCGCCGCGCAGTCTTTGTGGTCAACCGCCAGGGCATCCTGACCTATGTGGCTTACATGGCCCACCTCGGCCTCGAGCCAGACTACGCCGAAGTCATCGCCGCCGCGCAAGCCGCGCTGGAATAGACAAAAAACCGTTCCCCTTTGGGAACGGTTTTTTTTTGCCAAATCCGCACGCTTAATCTCGCGCGGTTAAATACAACAAACGCAAAATTTTCAGCTCATCATAATTTACAGCCCCGCCCAGACGGTCAAAAACCGGTTTCAGGAAATCCGTTCCCAACTCATCAAACGCAGCAAAAGCTGTTTGCTGTTCCTCGCGGGAGGTGGAGGTTAGCGCCCGCAACCCTGCACCGTTTCGTAGGGTATTCCCCGCTGCGGCGTAACGCGCCAAATGATCCAGGATTGTGCTCACCGCCACCGCATACCGTTCCATCAGGGCTTCGACACTCTCCCCGGCATTGTACGCTTCGCCCACCGCCACATAACGCCGCGCCGCGTCACTTTTCTCACGCTTTGTTTCTTTGCGCTTCTCTTTGAGCCCTTTTTTGTCACAAAAAGCCTTAATCACATCGAGAAATGCCTCACCATACTGACGCGCCTTCACCTGGCCCACACCCGACATATCCAGCAACCGTTCCAGCGACTGCGGGTAAAAAGCCGCCATCTCTACCAGGGTCTTATCTGAAAAGATGACATAAGGCGGCACCCCGGCCGCATCGGCCAGTTCTTTACGCTTCTGGCGCAGCAAGGCAAACAGGGCATGGTTGTAATCCAGCTCGGTTTTGCGCGCTTCCTTGTTTTTCGGGCGTTCTTCCACTTCCTGCAACTGCCCGTAAATGGGAGCACGCTTGCGCAAGGCATCCATCGCCTTTTCGGTCAGGCTCAGGGTACGGAACTCGCTCTCCTGTTTCAGGTAACCCATCTGCACCAATTGACGCGCCAGGTGCATCCACTGCTTTTCGGTCAGGTCTGCGCCAATACCGTAGGTGGAGAGCTTATCGTGCCCCAGGCGCAGGACTTTTTCACCCTTCGAGCCGCGCAACACATCGATGACATGCCCCGCGCCAAAGCGTTCCTCCGTGCGTTTGACACACGACAGGAACTTTTGGGCCGGAAGGGTCACATCTGCCAGCACTGGCGGCGCAGACGTGCAATTATCGCAATTCTGGCACTTGGGCGCCGAATAATTCTCACCAAAATAAGTTAAGAGCGGCCGGCGGCGGCAGTGGGTCCCATCTTCGGCGTAACGCACAATCGCATCCAGGTGCTGAACCGCCACGCGGCGCTCCTCGCCCTGTTTCTGGTCAATAAAATATTTAAGTTTGGCAACATCGCTATAGCTGTAGAGTAACAGGCAATGCGCGGGCAAACCATCCCGTCCGGCGCGGCCAATCTCCTGGTAATAACCTTCGATGCTTTTGGGCAAATCGTAATGCAGCACAAAACGCACGTTTGGCTTATTAATCCCCATGCCAAACGCAATGGTGGCGACGATGATTTGCACATCGTCGCGGATGAAGGCTTCCTGGTTGCGGCGGCGCTCGTCATCATCCAGCCCGGCATGGTAGGGGCGCACCGAGAAGCCACGCGCGGCCAGGGTGGCGGCCAGTTCATCGACCTGTTTGCGCGAGAAGCAGTAAATGATGCCCGACTGGTCTTTGAAACGTTCCAGGAAACGGACAGCCTGTCGAACCGGGTCTGTTTTCGGCGCGACTTCGATGTAGAGATTCTCCCGGTTGAAGCTGGCTACAAACTCGTTGGACTGTGAAAAGCCCAGGCTGCGGGCGATATCCTGGCGAACCCTGGGGGTGGCGGTCGCTGTCAGGGCCAGGCAAACCGCTTTGGGGTAGCGGCGGCGCACATCCACCAGTTGGCGGTACTCAGGCCTGAAGTCGTGTCCCCACTCCGAGATGCAGTGCGCCTCGTCGATGGTTAGCAAATCCACTTGCAGCGAGTCGAGCAATGCAAAAATACGCGGCGTAAGTAGGGTTTCGGGAGCAACGTACAGCAGTTTGACTTCACCTTTGCGCACATGCTCCATATTGGCGGCATACGTTTCAGAGGACAGCGTGCTGTTGAGATACAAAGCTGGCACGCCATAGGCGCGCAGTTGCTCAACCTGGTCCTTCATCAGAGCAATCAGCGGGGAGACCACCACCGTCAGGCCGGGCAGCATCAAGGCCGGGATCTGGTAACACAGCGACTTGCCGCCGCCGGTGGGCATAACCGCCAGGCTGTCTTTGCGCGCCAGGACATTCTCGATCACTTCACGCTGGAAAGGGCGGAAAGTGTCGTAGCCAAAGGTTTCTTTAAGAATAGAGGCCGGGGTGAACACGGGGGCGATTATAGCATCCGAAACCCGGCCAGCAAACTCTATCTTGACAGGCATCCATTTTTGGCGATAATTGCATTTAACAGGCGAGCCAAATTAACAGCCATGACCGAGAAAAGTAGATTGGCAAAGGTTGCCAGAGATGCGCTGGATTGCTGAGACAGCGCTCAACTGAAACCAAATCGAAGTTCTCTCGCGAGCCGCTCAGGTGAACATACCCAGTAGTCTGAGCCGTAGTCCCTCCGTTACAGGGGAAGCCGATTATTGTCGGCGCAAAGTGAGCCAGCAATGGCTAATGTGGGTGGTACCGCGAGACTCTCCCTCTCGTCCCAATTTGGGCGGGAGGTTTTTGTTTGTAAATGGGTAGGGGCGCAGCAATGCTGCGCCCCTACTACAGAGACGAATTACGGAGGCACTATGCTCGAAAAACTGAATGAAATCGAAAAAGAGTCCCTCGCCAGCCTGGCCGCGTTGGAAGATGAAGCCGCGCTGGAAACCTGGCGCGTGGCCAATCTCGGACGTTCTTCGCCGGTCATGGGCGTCTTTAGCCAGATGGGGGCGCTCTCTAAAGAGGAACGCCCGCTGGTCGGTCAGCGCGCCAATCAGGTGAAGGTGGCGCTGGAAAAAGCCTTTGCCGAAAAAGCCGAAGCCGTCAAGCAGGCCGCCCTGGCCCGCTCGCTGGCCACCGAAAGGCTCGATGTGACCCTGCCAGGCCGCCCCGCCCACCGCGGGCGCCTGCACCCGGCCACCCAAAACTTGCGCCGCATCCTGGGCATCCTGGCCGAGATGGGGTTCCAGGTCTACACTGCCCGCGAGGTGGAAAGCGACGAGTACAACTTCCAGTTGCTCAACATCCCGCCCTATCACCCGGCGCGCGAAATGCAAGACACCTTCTACATCGACACCGGCGAAACCGATGACGCCCGCAAGCAGGTGCTGCGAACCCACACCTCGCCGGGGCAAATTCGCGCCATGCGTGAATTCTCGGCCAGCAACCCGCAAAACCCGCCTCCCATTCGCATTGCGTTGCCGGGCATGGTTTACCGCTTCGAGCAAATCACCGCCCGCTCGGAAGTGCAATTCAACCAGGTGGAAGGGTTGGTCGTTGGCGAAAACATCACCTTCGGCGACCTGAAAGGCACCCTCTCCGATTTCGTCCGGCGCATGTTCGGGCAAAACGCCAAAACCCGTTTCCGCGCCTCGTATTTCCCATTTACAGAACCGAGCGCAGAAATGGATGTGGAATGCTTCGTTTGCGGCGGCAAGGGCTGCGGCATCTGCAAAAATTCTGGCTGGCTCGAAATCCTGGGCTGTGGCATGGTTCATCCTACCGTGCTGGAAAATGGCGGCTACGACCCCAAGCGCTATACAGGCTTCGCCTTCGGCATGGGCCCCGAGCGCCAGCTTTTGCTCCGCCACAAAATAACGGACATCCGCTACTTCTGGGGCAACGACATCCGCTTCCTTGAGCAGTTCTAGACTGGTAATTGTAAATAGTCATTACCAATCGCCAATTACCAATTACGAGGCACTATGAAACTACCTATCTCATGGCTTAAAGAATATGTGGATATTTCCGGGCTGGAAGTGATTGACATTGCCCGCATCTTAACTTCCGCCGGGCTCGAAATCGACGATATCCGCTTCGCCGGGCTGCCGCTGCCATCTCGTGACGACCACGGCTTCAAAGTCAATGGCATCGCCTGGGACCCCGAAAAACTGGTCGTGGCCGAAATCTACGCTGTCAACCCGCACCCCAACGCCGACCGGCTGACGCTGTGCGACTTGTATGACGGCAAAGAACGCCACATTGTACTCACCGGCGCGCCCAACCTGTACCCGTACAAAGGACAGGGCCCGCTCGAAAAACCAATCAAGGTCGCCTACGCCAAAGAAGGCTCCACCATCTACGATGGTCACGCCGATGGCCTGGTGTTGACCACGCTTAAACGCGCCAAAATCCGTGGTGTAGATTCCTATTCCATGGTCTGCTCCGAAAAAGAGCTGGGCATCAGTGAAGAACACGAAGGCGTCATCTTCCTCGATGAGGATGCTGTTGCCGGGACGCCGCTCGTCGATTACATGGGCGATGCGGTCCTCGAGGTCAGCATCTTGCCCAACAATGCCCGCAACACCAGCATTTTGGGCCTTGCCCGTGAAGTGGCGGCGCTCACCGGCCGGGCGCTGAAAAAGCCCAATCTTGAGATCCAGGCTGCGGGTGAGGCGCTGCCCGGCAAAGTCAAGATCGAGATTTCGAACCCCGAGCTGAATCCCCGCTTCACCCTGGCGCTCATCCGCGATGTCGCCATCAAACCCAGCCCGTACTGGGTACAGCGCCGCCTGCGCCTGTGCGGGATGCGCCCCATCAGCAACATCGTCGATGCCACCAACTACACCATGTTCGAGATTGGCGAGCCATTGCACGCCTTCGACTACGACGTACTGGCCCAACGTGCTGGCAACGCCCCGGTGGTCATCTCCACTCGCACCGCCCAACCCGGCGAAAAACTGACCACCCTCGACGGCCAGGAACGCACCCTGACCGAAACCAACGTGCTGGTTTGCGACACCCGGGGACCGCTCTCCATTGCGGGCATTATGGGTGGCGCAGAAAGCGAAGTAACCGACAAAACCGTCAACATCCTGCTCGAAGCCGCGGCCTGGAACTTCATCAACATCCGCAAAACCGCCACGCAGCACGCCCTGCCGTCCGAAGCCTCCTATCGCTTCTCGCGCGGCGTGCACCCGGCGCTGGCCCTCGACAGCCTCAAGCGCTGCCTGCAATGGATGGCTGCCTGGAGCGGTGGCGTTATCGCCCCCGGAATCATCGACGAATACCCACTGCCGCCGAAAAACCCAACCGTCGAGATCACCGAACAAGACATCCAACGCGCCCTCGGCATCGAAATCCCGCTGGAAGAAGTCAAGGCCATGCTGGAACGGCTCGAATTTGCTTGCGTGCTAAAATCCGAGGCCTGTTTACAGGTCACAGCCCCGCCCATTCGGATGGACATCGGCGAAGGCGTGATTGGCATTGCCGATGTCATGGAAGAAGTGGCCCGCATTTATGGCTACGACCGCATCCCTGAGACCCGCATGGCCGACCCGCTCCCGCCCCAGCGCGGCAACCCCTCGCTCGAGCGCGAAGAACGCGTTCGTGACATCCTGGCCAGCCTGGGGATGCAAGAAATCATCACCCACCGCATGACCGCGCCAGAAATCGAAGAAAAGCTGCTGCCCAATGCGAGCGGTTCAAAACCCGACCTGCCTTATGTCAAACTGGCCAACGCCATCGCGCCCGAAAAACGCGTCCTGCGTCGCAGCCTGCTGGCCTCGGTGCTCAATGTCGTCGAGCGCAACGCCCGCCTGGCCGAATCGTTGGCCCTGTTCGAGGTTGGCTCAGTCTTCGAGCCGGTCGCCAACGACCTGCCGCGTGAACCTCGCCGCCTGGCGCTGGCCCTCACCGGTAAACGCTACGACCCATCCTGGGATACCAAACTGGGCGTCAAAGTCGATTTCTATGATTTGAAGGGCCTGGTCGAAGCCCTGATGGAAGCCCTGCACCTGAGCGTCACCTACGCCCCGGCCGAACACCCCTCCTTCCACCCCGGGAAATGCGCCGCCGTAGTCTATAACGGTTCTGCCCTGGGCGTTTTTGGCGAGCTCCACCCGCTGGTGCAAGAAAACTACAACTTCACCTCGCCCGTCCTGGCCGCCGACTTCGACCTGGAATCCATCCTGCCGCTTATGCCAGCCCTCGGTCACAGCGTTCGCGCCGTTAGCGAATTCCCGCCCGTGCTCGAAGATATCGCCGTCATCGTCGATGAAGCCCTGCCCGCTGACCGCGTTGAAGCGCTCATCCGGCAAACCGGCGGAAAGACCCTGGCTGCGGTGCGCCTGTTCGATGTCTTCCGCTCCGAGCAAATCGGCGCCGGTAAAAAGAGCCTGGCCTACGCCCTCACCTACCAGTCCTTTGAGGGTACCCTGACCGACAAAGACGCGGCCGGCATCCGCACCCGCATCATCAAACGCCTCGAAAACGAACTGGGCGCAAAACTGCGCAGCTAAACCACCCGAGACAGTCACCTTTCGGTGACTGTCCCTTTTTAACATCCGTAAAATTCCTTCGCAAGATTTTTACAACGTTCTTTTTTTATGAATAGGCTGTATACTAATTAAAACTTCCCAGGAGGCTCTTATGAATTCTCGCAACACTGGCATTATCGCAACCGTCATCACAGCCCTGTGCTGTGGCCTGCCAGGCTGTTTTAGCGTTTGCTGGGGCGGCATTGCCGCTTTCGCAAGCCTGGTTCCCGGCGCAGATATCGACATCAACGGCAGCAGCGACCCGCAAACCGCCATGCTGACCGGCATTGGCGCCTTATGCTTCGGGCTAATCTTCATCATCATCCCCATTGTGGTGGGGGTGGTCACCCTGCGCCGCAAACCCGCCGAAGCCGGAGTGGCCCCCATCGAAAGCGGCCCGCTGCCCCCTGCTTCCTAGTCCTGCCGCTAACAAAACAGTGACGGTCAACAAATGTTGACGGTCACTGTTTTTTGTATCTTAACTGTTATGTTTCAAGGCTGTAAATCGCTTGTCTTACAACTATCGACATGATAAACTTTTAACATATGGCGATACCCGTCCTTATAGTCACCCCTGAGAACAGCTTTGGAGCCCTCCTGCGCAAAGGGATGGATGTTTCTCGTTATGAAGTGTTTTCCACTTCCGATTTTTCCGAAGCCATCCACTTTGTCCGCAACAGGAATTGCCCCATCACCATTCTGGACGCCGACCTGGAAGATATCGATGTCGCCATCGCCGACATCAGCTACGCGTTATACCAGATCAAAAGCGACTTGCAGTTTATCCTGGTCCAACGCTCTGGACAAGGCGTAAACATGTCACCGCTTTCCCCGGCGGCCATTTACTCCAAACCGGTTCCCTTCCCCGAATTACAAAACAGCATCGACTCGATCTTGCAGTCGGCGAACCCCCAGCCGCTGCCCGCCAAAACAGCCTCCCCCTCGGCCTTCAGCGATGACCGGCTGCTGGCGCAAACCTCGCGCCTGATGTGGCTGAAAGATGTCAGCAAAGCCGCCCAGCACCTCACCCGCCTGACGCTCGAATCCTCGGCCCAGGCAGCCCTGATTACCCGCGAAAATGAATTGTGGGCCTATGCCGGACAACTTTCGCGTGAGGCTGCCATGGAACTGGCGCGCTCGATCGAAAAGTACTGGGACCGTGATGGCGGCAGCGACATGTTGCGCTTTATCCGCCTGCAATCGACCGAAGCCCAACACATGTTGTATGCCCGAAAACTATCGGCCAACATGATCCTGGCGCTGGTCTTCGATGGCGAAACTCCCTTTAGCACCATCCGCGCCCAGGCGGGCAACCTGGTGAAAAACCTGGCCGAAAGCTCCTTCAACAGCGACCTCGGCCCCGCACCATCTGCCACCAAAATCAATGCGGGAGAACCTGCCCCGCTGCCATTGCCCAAAAACTACGCGCCAGAAGAAGAGCACGACGAAGAAGAAAAACTTCCGCCGTTTGCCCAACTCCTTGGAGATGTGCCGCCGCCCATCCCGCCGCGCCCGACCCCAACCCTGCCCAGGGTCGAAATGCCCGCTGCCATCCCCGAGCCGCGCCTAGCCGTTGATGAACCTGCCACGCAGCCTCCGCACACCCTGGCCGCCAACCTGCCGCCCGAAGCCATCAACCACTTTAGCCGCGAAAGCTCCCCCGCTATTCGGCGCGACGCCATCAAGCGCCCGATCCCGGCCGTAGATGAAACCCTTGCCACCGGCCTGACCGGTCCGCAAACCGAACTCGACCTCGCCCAACGCAGCGCCAATCTGCCCGACCATTTACAGGTCACACGAAAACACGAAGTTCAGAAAGACCCTGAAACACTCGTGGAGACTCGCCCGCAAACCATTGCCGAATCGATGACCCAGGTCGCCCATCGCATCCTGCTCGAACCGGCCTCCCCAGCCATGGCCAACCTGGCCTATGCCTGTTTACTGATCCCGCGCTTCGACAGTCACCACCTGATTGGAGATGCCGCCGAACGACTGACCGAATGGATTCCGCAGCTGTGCGTGGCCTTTGGCTGGCGGCTGGAACACATGTCTGTGCGGCCCGAATATTTGCAATGGGTCGTACGCGTTCCGCCGTCCACCACTCCCAGCTACATCATGCGCATCATCCGCCAGCAAACCTCCGAACGCCTGTTTAACGAGTTTCCAAAATTCAAAAAAGAGAACCCCTCCGGCGATTTTTGGGCACCCGGTTACATGATTATGGGTACGCCCGACCCACACCCACAAAAACTGGTGCGCGACTTTATCAAACAGACACGCCAAAGGCAGGGAGTCGCTCCCAGCGGAGAATAAACCGGGGGGTTGAGAGCCTGATACGCACCCAGCTTTCCTCTTTCATCTTTCCACCCAAACACAAAAGATGAAAGAGGAAAGATTTTTAAGACCCGTTTTATGGTAAATTAATACCATGCCTCCCAAACTTTACCTGATTGACGGACACGCATTGGCCTACCGCATGTTTTTTGCGCTCACCAGCGGCGCGGCAGGCGGACGCTGGCAAACAGCCTCCGGTGAACCCACCGCCGGGGTATTTGGTTTTGCCCGCGTATTGATGAATATCCTCGAGACCGACAAGCCCGATTACATCGCCGTCGCGTTTGATACCGGAAAAACCTTCCGCGACGAGATGTTTCCCGAATACAAGGCCACGCGCGCCAAAATGCCCGATGACCTGCGGACACAAATGGACCGCATCCGCCAGTTGGTAGACGCCTTCAACATGCCGCGGCTCGAGATGGAAGGCTTTGAAGCCGACGACGTGCTTGGCTCGGTGGCAAAACAGGCTGCCGCGCAAGGCATTGGCGTCAAAATCATCACCGGCGACCGCGACCTGCTGCAACTGGTGGGCGACCACATCATCGTCAACCTGCCCGAGGGCGGCAAGATGGGCGATGCCAAAGATTACATCACCGACGAAGATGTGATTGCCAAGTTTGGCGTCCCGGCCCGGCTGGTGGTCGATTACAAGGCCCTCATCGGCGACACATCCGACAATATCCCCGGCGTGAAGGGCGTAGGCGAGAAAACCGCCCAGGCGCTGTACCAGACCTTTACCTCGCTGGACGATATTTACGCCCATCTCGACCAGATTCCGCCCAAGGTGCGCGAAAAGCTGGAAACCAATCGCGAGATGGCTTACCTGAGCCGCGACCTGGCCCAAATTCACACCGACCTGCCCATCAGGCTCGACCTGGAACAGGCCAAAGCGGGGGATTTTGAGCCCGCCAAAGTGGAGAGTCTGTTCAAGGAACTGGAATTCAAGACCCTGGTCCCGAAAGTGGCGACCCTTACAGGGGATGCGCCCGCACCCCAGGCGCAATCCGTTAAAACTGCTGCCCGTACGGGCCAGCTTTCACTGTTTGGCGAAACACCCGCCCAGGTCGTCCAGGTTCCTACCCCCAGCGGCGGCCCCGAAACGACCATTGTCGATACCCCTGAAAAGCTTCAACAACTGGTCGCAGCGCTGAACCAGGCCGAGATCATCTCATTCGATACCGAAACCACCTCCACCCAGGAGATGCAGGCTGAAATTGTGGGAATCTCACTGGCAACGGAACCCGGCAAAGGCTGGTATGTTCCGGTAGGCCACCTTGAAGCCCGCAACCTGCCATTGGAACAGGTTCTCGGCGCATTGAGAGGCCCACTGACCCATCCAGAGATTAAGAAGATTGCCCACAATGCCAAGTATGATTACCTGGTGTTGATGCGACACGGCCTAAAAGTTTCCCCGCTCAGCTTTGATACGATGATTGCTGAATGGCTGGTGGACCCCAACTCGCGCAACCTGGGGCTAAAAAACCTGGTTTTTGTGCGCTTGAACGAAGAAATGACCCACATTGAAGAGCTGATTGGCAAGGGCAAGAACCAGCTTTCGATGGCACAGGTTCCAGTAGAAGCGGTGGCAAGTTATGCCGCCGCCGATGCCGAGACCTGCCTGCGCCTGATGCCGCAGCTGCAGGCCGAGCTTAAACGCGACCAACTGACCCCGCTGATGAACGATATCGAAATGCCGCTCATTCCGGTCCTGGCTGAAATGGAAATGACCGGGGTGCGGCTCGACCTGGATTTCTTCCACCAGCTTTCGAAAGAATTAACCTCGCGGCTGGCCGAAATTGAAAAAGAAGTTTTTATTCAGGTTGGCAAGCCGTTCAACCTGAATTCGACCCAGCAGCTTTCGGATGTGCTCTTTACCCAGCTTAAGCTGACGCCGCCCAACCCAAAAGACAAGACCAAAAGCGGGCATTATTCAACCGCGGCAAGCGTACTTGAAGAAATGCGCGGCCAACACCCGGTGCTGGACCTGATCCTGGAGCACCGTGAACTGGCAAAGCTGAAATCGACTTATGTGGATGCGCTTCCCGCGGCGGTGGATGCCAACACCGGGCGGGTGCACACCTCCTACAGCCAGACCGGGGCCGTTACCGGGCGGCTCTCCTCGATCAATCCCAACCTGCAAAACATCCCTACCCGCACCGAGACCGGGCGACGGGTGCGTAACGGGTTCATCGCCGAGGAGGGCAACGTGCTGCTCTCGGTAGACTACTCGCAGGTGGAACTGCGCCTGGTGGCAGTGATGGCTAACGACGAGACTATGTTGCAGGCCTTCCGCAGCGGGCAAGATATTCATGCCACCACCGCCGCGGCGATTTACGGTGTGCCACTCACTGAAGTGACCAAGGACATGCGCCGCCATGCCAAAGCCATCAACTTTGGCCTAATCTACGGCATGTCGGCTTTTGGGCTAACCCGCACCACGGAGTTGACCCTGGGGGAATCGGAAAAGTTCGTTAAGGCATATTTTGAACGCTTCCCGGGTGTCAAACGCTATTTGGAGCAAACACGCAAACTGGCCGCCGAGCAAGGGTATGTAGAGACCCTGCTGGGGCGCAGGCGCTACTTCCCGGCGCTGATGGGCTCACTCAACCAGCAAATGCGCCAGCGCGAGGAGCGTGAAGCCATCAATGCCCCCATCCAGGGCACGGCCGCCGACATTATGAAGATTGCCATGCTTAAAATTCCCGGCGCGCTTAAGGCCGCGGGACTGAAGGGGCAGATGCTTTTGCAGGTGCACGATGAGATTGTGTTAGAATGCCCGCAGGAAGAATTAGAAAAGACCGCACAGGTTGTGCAAAAAACGATGGAAGAAGCTTACCCGCTGAGCATTCCGCTCTCGACCGAAGCCCGTTCCGGGCGCAGTTGGGGCGAGATGAAGGTTCTGGGCGAATAAAACAGATACCAGCAACGGATTTTGCAGCGGAAAAACGGATGCGGGCGCAGGTCAGCATTAGACAACAGATACGCGCGAATACGCGGGTGCAATCGACGAACACAAAACGGATTACGAGAACACGGTGGTGTATCTATGGCAGGACGTGAAGATTTCTTTCAGCGCTCGATGAATGAAGGCCATTCGGCGGCCTGGGACCAGGACTGGGAACGGGCTGCAAAAGCCTATCAAACCGCCCTGACAGAGTTCCCCGAAAATGCCAAGGCCCTTAACGCTTATGCGCTGGCGCTGCATCAGTTGTCGCGTTATGACGAAGCCTTGAAAACCTACATTCGCGTAGCGCGTGTCTCACCTGAAGACCCTATTCCGTTTGAAAAGATTGCCCAGCTCAATGAACGCTTAGGAAACCTGAAAGATGCCACCCTGGCCGCCATGCAGGCCGCAGAACTGTATCTTAAAACCCGCGAAGTGGACAAAGCGATTGAGAACTGGCTGCGGGTGGTGCAGCTTAACCCCGAAAATGTCAACGCCCGCTCACGGCTGGCGCTGATTCACGAAAAGATGGGCCAGATCAACCAGGCCCTGGCCGAATACCTGGCCCTGGCCAGTATTTTGCAAAACGGCGGCAACGTCCAGAAAGCGCTCGAAATCCTGGGCCACGCCGGAAAACTCAACCCCAACAGCACCGAAGTCAAACAGGCGATTGCCCTGATTGGAGCCGGGAAGATGCTCCCCAAACCGATGCGCCCGCGTGGCGGCACCGGTCCGCTGCGCATGGCCGCGGTTAAGGAGCTTTCTGCGCCAAAAGAACAGGTGCGCGAAAGCCCCGACCCTGTAAACGAAGGCCGCCAACGGGCGCTAAAAACCATGGCCGAGGTGTTGTTCGACCTTTCGGATGAAAGCTCCGAGGCACAGGCGCGCCGCGGGCTGGCAGCCATCATGAAAAACACCGGCCAGCTTTCGCCGCAGGCCGAACAGACCAAAATTTTGCTGCACCTCAGCCAGGCCATCGACGCGCAGACCCGCAATGAAGATGCGCTTGCCGCCGATGAAATTGAACGCGCCGTAGAAAACGGATTCAACCATCCGGCAGCTTACTTTACGCTGGGTTTGTTGCGCGCAAAAACACCCAACAAAGAAAACGCCATGCGCAACATCCAGCAGTGCTACAAACACACCGATTACGCGCTGGCAGGGCGGTTGCTGGGCGGGCAAATTCTCAGAAGCGGTAACAAAATGAAAGAGGCCGCCATTGAATACCTGGAGGCGCTCAAAATAGCCGATGCTGAGGTTGTGCAGGCGGAACAGGCTGAAGCCATCCGCCAGTTGTACGAACCGCTGATCGAGTCGCTGCAACGTGAAAACGACTTGCAAGCCTTTGCCAAACTGTGCGAAAACGTCGAAAAAATGCTGATGCGTGTCAACTGGCGACAGCACCTGCTCAAAATGCGCGATGAGTTGCCAAAATCCGAAGACGGCAATCAGGCGCTGCCGCTGGCAGATGTCATCATCCAGGCTCAATCGAGCCAGGTGATTGAGACCATGAACTATGTCAATCAGCTGGCGCGCGCCAACCGGCTGCGCTCAGCCATGGACGAGGCCTTCCACGCCCTGACGTACGCGCCAACCTATCTTCCACTGCATATCCTGATCGGCGACCTGCTCATCCGCGAGGGGCGCACGCCGGAGGCCATCACCAAGTTCACCACGGTCGCCAACGCCTACAGCATTCGTGGGGAAGGATCACAGGCCACCAGCCTGCTCAAACGCATCATCCAGATTTCTCCCATGGACCTGGCGGCGCGCACCCGCTTAATTGACCAGCTAACCGCCCGTGGGCAGATCAACGAAGCCATCAGCGAGTACATGGACCTGGCCGACATCTACTACCGGCTGGCCGAGCTGGATATGGCCCGCAAAGCCTACACCACCGCCCTGCGCCTGTCGCAGCAGCCCAACGCCAACCGCAGCTGGAGCGTCCAAATCCTGCACCGCATGGCCGATATCGATATGCAGCGTCTCGACTGGCGCCAGGCCATCCGCGTTTACGAACAAATTCGCACCCTGAAACCCGATGATGCCCAGGTACGCGAAAACCTGATTGCCCTGAACTTGCGCATGGGCCAAACCCAGCAGGCCAAAGCGGAAGTCGAATCGTTCGTGGGCTACCTGGAAAACAACAGCCGCGCCGAGGAAAGCATCACCTTCCTTGAACACCTGATGGAAGAACATCCCGACCACGTCATTTTGCGTCGTACCCTGGCGCAACAACTTTACAAGGCCGGGCAAACCGCCCAGGCCATTGCCCAACTGGATGCAGCCGGGGACAAGCTGATGGAAACCGGCGACAAAGAAGGGGTGGCTGAGATCATTAACCAGATCATCGCCATGAACCCACCCAACCTGGATGAGTATCGCAACCTGCTGTTGCAAATCAAAAATTCCTGAACCCCAAAGGACTGGCCTGGGCCAGTCCTTTTCTTGCCCGCAGACGTAGTAGAATCGGGACTTATGAAAAACAATTTCTTTTCTTCTCCCCGAACCAGCCTTTTGATTTTTACCCTGGGGATTATCCTGACGGGCACCCTGGCCGCCGGGTTAGTCTGGGCCGGTTTAGAGGCTGAGTTTTACGGCTTCGATAAGTTAGGCGACGACCGCATCGAAAACTTGTCTTGCCCGCCGTTGATGACCCTGCATGAGACGGCTGCCATCCGGGCCTCTTTTCGCAACCCCACCGACAAAGACATCCAGCCGATGGTGCGCGCCGATATCAGCACCCGCAGCGTAACCCATTCCGAGCGGACCCTCCTGCCCATCGCGGTAGGTCAAACTGAAACCGTCGAATGGAGCATTTCGCAGGAAAACGTTGACCTGGGGCGTTTTGTCTTTGCGCGCGTTTACCGCTACCCCACGTACCAGTTGCGCATGGCCCAGGCCACCTGCGGCATCCTGGTGCTCGATGTACCGCTCGTCAGCGGGTTGCAGCTCTTTTCAATCTGGCTGGTCGCCGGGTTGGGAGGCATTGCCTTTGGCCTGGTCCGGTGGGAAGCCGGCCATAACGGCAACGACGGCGTCTCACTCAACGCACGGCGCGCCGTGCGCACCCTGGCAGTCGTGACCCTGCTGGCCCTGTGGACCGGGGTGCAAGGAGCCTGGCTACCCGGGATTGTGGCGCTGGCGCTGCTGATCCTGCTCAGTGTGACCGTGGCGTATTTCCTGATCGCCCGCTAAAACCTGGCAACTAAAAAGACCGGCATTGCACCGGTCTTTTTAGTTATGCGCCCATCCGCAGGCGACTTTCTTGCGCCAGCGCGCGGATATTTTGCATGATGGTTTCGGCCACACTGCGAACCAGCGGCCGGTCCCCGGCATCGCCGCTGAACCAGAGCGGCTTGCCAACGGTGACAGCATATGGCCCGCGCAAGTACCAGGTGATGATATCGGGCTGGCCTTCCAGCGTGGTGGGGACACGTTTGCAGTTCTCAGTAGCCAGGGAAATGCCAAGCGGGACAACCGGCACCCCGGCTTGCAACGCCAGGCGGGCCACCCCGCTGCGTGGGGCATGAAAACCATCCGGCGGGCTAATGGCCCCCTCGGGGAAGATGGCCACCGAACGGCCCTGCGCAAGGGTACGGCGCGCTTCGTCGAGAACCTGCTCTCCCTGGCCGGGCAGGACACAAATTTGCTGCATTTTGCGCATATAAGCGCCC
This sequence comes from uncultured Anaerolinea sp., assembly GCA_964562145.1. Taxonomy (GTDB): domain Bacteria; phylum Chloroflexota; class Anaerolineae; order Anaerolineales; family Villigracilaceae; genus UBA5195. Next base: position 133,346 of record CAZLSP010000008.1, read on the forward strand.
AACACCGGGATGCTGAAAACCTTCGAGGTAATCATCACGCTGATGGGCTGTGGCGTAATCAGGTGGATAAAAATGGGGTCGGTGGTGCTGGGATGGTTGGCGGCAAACAGCAGAGGCCCACGAGGCAGGTCGGTATGGCGGTAAACATCCATCTTGAGCATTAACAGCGCATACGAACGAATCAGCGCTTCACCGGCTTTGTACAGCATTCCAGACAACATAGCGGGGTTCCTCTCTCAAAACATTCCATTGCAGTGCTTCCATGGTACCCGCTGGCGGTTAAGCGCGCCTAACCGCTGGCTAACAATCGGCCACCAATACACAAAAAGCAGACCGGTGTTGAACCGGTCTGCCTGTGCTGGCCTGCCAGGGAACTTTACTCGCAAGAAACAGCCACAAAGTTGACGTTGTAGAGCGTAACCGGCCCCCTGGCCGACAAAAAGTTAAAAGAGACGTTATCGATATAACCAACATACATGCCCGCCGGGATGCGCAGGGTGACCGGGTTGCCAGGGTTGATCATTTGCCAGGCCTGGAAGCGGTCTTCCTTTTGCCAGTGGTCGGCATTGCCGCCGAACAGGGCCGCCGCTTCGTGCGGGAAACGCGGACACTTAGAGGCCGCCAGGCCACCCGGCACGGCCTGCGCGGGCGGCGATTTCAGGAAGGGCGGTTTGACATCGTCGGGCAGGTTTTTGAGAATTTGCAGCGGCAGCGGCTGGTTGGTCTGGATGGAGGGGTCGGCCATCCCGGCCGCCAGCTGCGAGTTGACACCGCTTAAAGCCAGGCCCCAAATACCGCCCAGGGCCACGACAACCAGCAACAAGGCCAGGGAAGTGAACAACCACAGGCGGCGCGTTTGCTGGCGGGCCTGCTGTTCCTTGAGGGCCAACAGGCGCTGGAGGGCAGAGTCGGTCTGGGCCTGGGTCGCGCCCGCCTGCATCAACAGGAATTGGATCATCTTGGGTTTGTTGCCCAACTGGTGCAGCGAAACCATCCGGCTCCAAACTTCGTCATCGGCCAGCGGTTTGGGAGCCGGGCCGGTGGCTTTTTCTTGCAGGAGGCGCGCGCGATGGGTGAGCAGGTCTCGCAGGGCCGCCGGTGGCACCCAGCGGTAGCGTAGCTCGCTTTCGGCAAATTCCAGTTTTTCGGAAAGGTGTTTGATGCGGATGGCCCCGCCGCTGGCTGCCACTTCGAAGGACAGTTCACAGCCGGGGCACAACAGGAAATCGGGGCCGTCGGGCAGGTGACGCACCTGTAACGGGGCTGCACCGCAGGCCGGGCAATGCCCGTTAACGGCCCACACTTCGGGGATATCGCGGCGCGGGGCCAGGGAAGATGCTGTAGTGTTTTCGGCAACAACCATATCGCCTCCTGTTGTTACCAGCATTGTACCGAGCTTGAGCCGCGGCGGCGCTTTCAGTCCCCTGACAGATTAACGAAACAAAACGAGACCGGTGCGCGGCCGGTCTCGTTGCAGGCGCGGCGTTTTATCCCTGCCGGGGGTGTGATTTGCGGTACAGCCAGAACGAAGCCAACCCAAAACTGGACTGGCCGAAGGAGTTGGTGATTTCAGCCACCCACTGGCGCGGGATGGTCTGTTCGCCACCCGCCAGGGCCGACATAGCCAGGGTACACAGGATGCTGACGATAAACAAGACGCCGCTGGCAGTGATTTTGCGCTGGAAGGCCAGCGAAACCAGCAAACCCTGCGCCACCAGGTTGGAAAGGATCATCACGACCAGGAAGGGGATTTTCCACGCGGCCAACGCCAGCACCGGTTGGGCCAGCACAGGACGGGCGCGGCGCACCAGCAAGAGCATGGCCAGCATCATCAACAGGAAGCCGATGCCGCTCATCACAAACTGCTGGTTACCGATCAACACAAAATCACCGACGCCCAGCGTAAAGAGCAATTTCCACAGGGCGCGCAGCGTCCCGCCCAGGAAGACGAACAGGCTGCCAGCGACCATGAGCGGCAGGCCGGACCGGGGATGTTCGGCGGCGGCCAGCTTCACCAGGAACCAGGCGCCAAAAGCAAACGCCAGGTTGGGGACAAAGTCGAGCAGGGCCAGGGGCAGGGTGTAGGTATCCATGATGGGCATCCTCTCTCGTGCTGCGCGTAGGAATAACTATTGCCCTATTCTATGCCGAAAAATGCAAAAATGGCGGGAGATTTAGACAGAAAAGCGAAAAAGACTGGTAAAAAGTTGGCATCTGAATACATTGCCCATCAGAACGTATCTTTGTGACTCATAGTCCGCGAACTCATATACAAGTTGAGAAATTATGCAATCCATGACAAATACATCTAACGTGATATAAATTAATAATAATGTCGTTATTAAACTATCACTTAAGGCAAAAGAATGAAAAGAAGAAATTGGTCTCGTGATGAACTAATTCTTGCGTTTAACTTGTATTGCAAAACACCATTTGGGCGAATACATACGCATAACCCAGATATTATTGCTCTAGCCAAACTGATTGATAGAACCCCTTCCGCAGTTTCTTGGAAACTCGCAAATTTTGCAAGTCTTGATCCGGCATTAAAGGATAGAAAAATTGTTGGTGCATCTCATGCAAGCAATCGTGATGCTGAGATATGGGTAGAGTTTAGCAATAATTGGGATCTACTAGGGTTTGAAAGTGAGAAATTGTTAGCAACTATTGCGAGTCAATCCGTTGAATCCATTTCAGAAATCTTCATGGAAGATTTGCCAAAAGGCCAAGAAAGAGAAGCTGTTGTAAAAGCCAGAGTAAATCAAAATTTTTTCAGAAAATCTGTCTTGGCTGCCTATGATTTTCGTTGTTGTATTACGGGGCTAGACACTCCAGAGCTCTTGAACGCAAGACATATTGTTCCTTGGTCTGAAACTGCAGCAAATCGTGTTAATCCACGAAATGGTTTATGCTTAAATACGCTTCATGATCGGGCTTTTGATCGTGGCTTGATTACTGTAACCCCAGAGTATCGAATTAAAATTTCGCCCTATCTAAAAAATTCAGCCGATAATGGCGTCCAAGAATTTTTCTTGCGTTTTGATAATGCTATGATTAGATTGCCAACAAGGTTTAGGCCTGATGCTGCTTTTTTGAGCTATCACAATGCCAACATTTTTAGAGCGTAACTATGAAATGTATTCGTTTTAATTATCTATATCGTGATGGAGCCAATTTCAAGGCATGGGGTGAAGTGATTTTTTTGAATCCAGAAAAAGTGGATAAAACTATTATTGCCGCGAGATTATCCCACGCGTTTTTGCCTGATAATCAGTTTGTGGCGAGTCAAATAAGTATTCCGGAAGTATTTTTATTCCAGTCATCAAAAATAACACCCTATGATCATTGTTTTCACGAATTCGACTCTGTTGAGTTGTGCGATGAATCCCCGACCGATACGCTGAATCGTTCAATTGAGCATTTTGTTCACGATGTAGAAACTATAGCATTGAGTGGTTGGGTGGCTTTCGATATTAGGGCTGTTCCGAAATAACAGTGACCAAGCAAAAGCACCAATGCAGTATTCATGAACAAGTCTATTCTTCAGAAATAAGTCTGTGTAATCAAAAACGAGATCGGTTTGGAGCCGGTCTCGTTTTTGATTCAAATCATCACACCTTTTCCAAAGAAAATCCTTGACAACTCTCATTATGCTAATATAATTAGATAAAACTAATAATATTAGATTTTCAAATGAACCCACCCAAACCTTCCCTTTCCCCCCGCCGACAGCGCACTCGCGACGCCATGCTCCAGGCCATCCTGGAAACGGCCCGCGCCATCATGCGCGAACAGGGCGTGGCGGCGCTCTCGATGCAAGAACTGGCCCGGCGGCTGGAGATGCGCGCCCCCTCGCTCTACAACTACTTTTCTGGCCTGATGGACATCTACGATGCGCTCTTCCGCCTCGGTTTTAACCTGTGGGATGAGCAATTCCGCGCCCCGGGCAGAGCCGCCACCTGGCAAGATGAAATCCGCCAGGCGATGGAAGCCTACATGCGCTTCGCCATCCAGAACCCGGACCTGTACCAGCTGTGTTTCGAGCGTCCTGTCCCCGGTTTTGTGCCATCCGACGAGAGCATGCAGCTCAGCCTGCGCATTTTGCAGGAAAGCTACGAGCGCATCGCCCGCCTGAAAGGCCAGCTCAACACCGACCTGCCCGCCGACAAACTCGGCGACCTGGTCATTGCCCTGATGCACGGTCTCACCGCCCTGCACATGTCCAACGAACCGCAGCTCCCGCTCGGGCAGGGGCGCTTCGGCAGCCTGATCCCCGCCGCGATGTCCATGCTCGAACAGGCCTGGTCTACACCCTGAGCGAGGGTGCGTCGCACCATATTTTTGGACAAAACCGCTTAAACGGCATCAGCTTTCGCGTGGAATCCATCCGCTTAACATGGTGCGATTTTATGCCCGTTAGGGTACGCACATCCACTGTAAGGGCGACCCGTCAGGGCATTACCCGGCGCATTTTTGCAAGGAAGCTGGGCGAAAATGGATGCTTTTTCGCGCAGGGCGGGTCGCCCCTACAAATTTTCGAACTTTACCCATAAAGGAGTAAAAAATGGTCGCTGTATCGGTATCCCCCACAGTTTTGAACGCCTCCGCCGTCCCTTACCCCACTGCGGATGAAGCCCACACCCTGATGACCACCGCCCTCGAGCGCCTCCTGCGCCTGTTGGAGACCCTCGCCCCTGAAGATTGGAGCAAGCCAACCGCCTGCACCGCCTGGGATGTCCGCGCGATGGTTGCGCACCAGGCCGGGGGCTACGCCAGCGGCACCGGTTACGGGGAAATGCTCCGGCAGTACACCCGCATCCCCGGCCCCGGACAGCTCATCGAGGATGCCATCAATGAGCTACAGGTCGGTGAGCGGGCCGGGAAATCACCCGCAGAGTTAATCGCCGAACTGCGTCAGATTGGCGGCAAAGCAGCTTACAACTGGGCCTATGGATTCCGCGCCGTCAAGTGGATCGCCATGCCGCACCCGGTCGGCGGCTGGCTGGATCTCCGCCACCTGATGTGGGTCACCCACAGCCGCGACACCTGGATGCACCGCCTCGACATCTGCCGCGCCACGGGCCGCCCCTTCGAGCAAACGGCTGAACACGATGGCCGCATCGCCGCCCTGGTGATGCGCGACACCGCCGCCGTACTGGCCCGCAAAGCTGGCAACCCCGCCCTGACCTTCGAACTGACCGGCCTCGCGGGCGGAACCTGGCAAACCGGCAGCGGCCAGGCGCTCGCCGCCATCCGCATGGATGTGCTCGACTTCAACATCTTCGCCTCCGGGCGCTACACCTACGACCAGGCCCGCCCGCTGATGACCCTTACCGGCGATGTCGGCGTAGCCGAAAAGGCGCTCCGCAAGCTGTTGGTGCTGTACTAAAACGAAAACGAGACCGGCTCATCACCGGTCTCGTTTTTTGTCGCCTTGTTCACTATTTTTCAACTGCATATTGCGCAGCTTCTTCCTGAACTTGCTTGAGTTTCATCACCAGTTTCAGGGCATCGTTGACTGCCTTCTCGTTTGGAAAGGCTTTGGCAACTTCCGGCTCCAAAAGCACCAGGTTCGTTCCCGCGCGATAGCGTTCAGCATATTTGCCCCGTGCCCCGTCTTTCAGCAGGGTTTTCATATCATACTCCAGGCGGAGTTCATCGTTATTTTCAGTTTTCTTCTTCATAGGCTTGTTTTTCCGCTTTGGTCAACTCTCGGGCACTGATAATTCGAATTCGGTCATTTCGATCTGTATGGGATACCATCAACAATCTACGCCGATGCGACCATCCAATCGTGATATATCGATCTTCGCTTTCTGAATGATCAGGATCGGGAACAGTGATGGCCAAATCGTCGCCAAACACCGTTGCTGCTTCGGAAAATGAAACTTGATGCTTTTGGAAGTTGGTTTCGGCTTTGCGCAGATCCCATTCAAAATTCATAAACTTGTCCTTGCGATAAATATACATCAGTTTATCCGTTGGGGCAACAGGCATAAACAAAACGAGACCGGCTCATCACCGGTCTCGTTTCTACCCCACCGACTTCGCCCATTCTTGGCGAAGGTGGCCGTTAGGCCGGAGGGGGCTTACTTCACCAAATTCCGCAACACCGTGTGCAAGATGCCGCCGTTGCGGTAGTAGTTCACTTCCACGCTGGTGTTCAGCAGCGCCCTGGCCTGGAACTCAACCTGCGCGCCATCGGCTTTGGTGGCTTTTACCGTCACCAGGCTCTGCGGGGCCATTGTGTCGCTTAAACCGGTAATGTCGAAGGTCTCAGAGCCATCCAGCCCGAGCGATTCGGCGTTCTGGCCGTCGAGGAAACGCAGGGGCAAGACGCCCATCCCCACCAGGTTCGAGCGGTGGATGCGCTCAAACGACTCGGCAATGACCGCCTTCACGCCTTGCAGCATCGGGCCTTTGGCGGCCCAGTCGCGGCTGGAGCCGGTGCCATATTCCTTGCCTGCCAGCACCACTGCCGGAACCCCGGCTTCCTGGTACTTCATGGCAGCGTCAAAAATCGACATGGTCTCCCCGTTCAGGAAGCATTTGGTCCAGTTGCCTTCCTTTGGCGCTACCAGGTTGTTCTTCAGGCGGATATTGGCAAAGGTGCCACGCGCCATCACCAGGTCGTTGCCGCGCCGCGCGCCATACGAATTGAAATAGGCCGGGGCCACGTCGTTTTCTTGCAAGAACTTACCCGCCGGAGAATCGGCGGCAATGTTACCGGCCGGGGAGATGTGGTCGGTGGTGATCGAGTCGCCGAACAACCCCAGCACACGCGCGCCGCGAATATCGGCAACCGAACCCACTTCCAGCGTCAATTGCTGGAAATATGGCGGGTGATGGATGTAAGTGGAGCTTTCATCCCACTGGTACAGGTCACCGCCCGAAATCTTAATCTCCTTCCAGGCCTCGGTCCCTTCAAAAACACTCGCATATTTGTCGTTGAACATTTCCACGCGCACATGCGCGGCCACCGCCTCGGCAATTTCGGCGCTGCTCGGCCAAATATCGCGCAGGTAAACCGGGCCATCGGCGCCTTCGCCGAGCGGCTCGTTGTTCAGGTCAATATCCACCGTCCCGGCTAGGGCATAAGCCACCACCAGCGGCGGCGAAGCCAGGAAATTGGCCTTCACCAGCGGATGAACGCGCCCTTCAAAGTTGCGGTTGCCCGAAATGACCGCTGCCGCCACCAGGTCGCCGCCGGTAACAGCCTTGGCCACTTCACCCGGCAGCGGGCCGCTGTTACCAATGCAGGTGGTGCAGCCGTAGCCGGTCACGTTAAAGCCCAACTGCGCCAGCGGCTCCAACAATTGCGCCGACTTCAGGTACTCGGTCACCACACGCGAACCGGGAGCCAGGCTGGTTTTAACGTAGGGCTTAACCTGCAAGCCTTTTTCGAGCGCCTTTTTAGCCACCAACCCCGCGCCAATCAGCACCGACGGGTTGCTGGTATTGGTGCAGGAAGTAATGGCGGCGATGACGACTGCGCCATGCTTCATCTGGGCCGACCCGCCGTTGGAAC
>CAZLSP010000009.1:0-139103 GCA_964562145.1 uncultured Anaerolinea sp.
CGGGGGCCTCTTCTTCCATCATTCGTGTGGACGAGAGCACCTTTGAGAAGGTGATGGATACCCCAATGGACTATGAAAATGTCCAGAATGTGGGGTCGCTGCTCGGGTCGGCGTCGGTCATCATCATTGACGATACTCATACAATGGATTGGGTCATCAACAAGACCATCCACTTCTTTAAACATGAATCGTGCGGCAAATGCACCCCCTGCCGCGACGGGAATTATTGGATGCTGCACCTGACAGAGCGTATTCACGAAGGGCGTGCCAGCGACAAAGACGTGGTCTTGCTTAAGAGCGTGGCCGCGCAAATGCTCGGCAAATGCCTGTGCGCCCTCGGTGATTTCTCGACCATGGCTGTCACGACGGCCATCGAGCGATTCCCCGAGGATTTCCAAGCGAAGGTGAAGGCTTAACGATATGGCAAAAATGGTCAACCTCACCATCAATAATGTAAAAGTCACCGTCCCCGATGGGACGCTGGTGGTCGATGCCGCTAAAAAGGCCGGAATCGACATCCCGGTTTTCTGCTACCATCCCAAAATGGAACCGGTTGGGATGTGCCGCCAATGCCTGGTGGAAATTGGTCGCCCCATGATCGACCGGGCCACCGGCCAGCCTGTGCTTGACGAAAAAGGCCAGCCCAAAATGCAGTTTGGGCCCAAACTGGAGACTGCCTGTACCAACCCGGTCTCAGAAGGCATGCTGGTCATCACTGATAGCGCCAAAGCCAAGGACGGGCAAAAGGAAATTATCGAGCTGTTGCTCACCTCGCACCCGCTCGATTGCCCCATCTGCGACAAAGGCGGCGAATGCCCGTTGCAGAACCTGACGATGGGCTACGGTTCCGGTGAAAGCCGCTTCATCTTCGATGAGAAGCAGCGCCAGGAAAAGCACGTTCCGCTCGGCGACCTGATTTTCCTCGACCGCGAACGCTGCATCCAATGCGCGCGCTGCATCCGTTTCCAAGACAAGATTGCGGGTGAACCGGTGCTGGGTTTCTACAGCCGCGGCCGCGCCACCGATATTGTCACCTTCTCCGACCCCGGTTTCGACTCGGCTTTCTCGGGCAATACCACCGACATCTGCCCGGTGGGTGCGCTGACCACGGCTGATTTCCGCTTTGGCGCGCGGCCGTGGGAACTAAAACAGGCCGCCTCGGTCTGCTCGCAGTGCCCGGTGGGCTGTAATGTCACCTTCAATGTGCGCCGCGAGGCCAAAAGCGGCGGCGGTTACGCCATCAAACGCGCCATGCCGCGTCAGAATGAACAGGTCAACGAAATTTGGATGTGCGACAAGGGCCGTTTTGCCGGATACCAGTACACAGAAGCGGATACCCGCTTGAAACTGGACCCCGCTGAACTCGACTCGGCTGTGGGGCGCGCTGCCGCTAAATTGTCGGCTGCCAAATCTAACGCGGTGATCCTGGCTGGCGGACGCCTTGCCAATGAAGACCTGTACAATCTCAAGCAACTTGCCGCTGGCCTGGGCGCCAAGGCATATCTTTACACCCACATGGGCGGCGGCGAATATACCGCCGCTTATGGCCTGAGTGCTGGCTCTAATCTGGGCAGCCTGGGCAAAGGCGATGCCGTGGTTGTGGTGGCTTCCGACCTGTACAACGAGGCTCCCATCTGGCACTTGCGCATCAAAGCTGCCGCCGAACGCGGCGCAACGGTGATTTTGGCCGCAGCGCATGCCACCAAACTGGATGAGTTCGCTACTTTTGTTGTGCGCTACGCTTACGGCGACGAAGTCGCAACGATCAAGGGCCTGGCTGGCCAGGAGAAGATTGGCGATGCGCTCAAGAGCGCCAATAACCTGGTCGTGTTCTACGGTTCCGATGGCCTGGGCCAGAGCGGGACAAGCGCGCTTGCCGCAGCCTGTGCCGAACTGGTTAAAGACCGCGCGGGCAAGGCCAACAACGGTCTTGTGGGTGTCTGGTCGACGCCCAATATGCAGGGCGCCCTGGAACTGGGTTTCCGCCCCGCGACGGACCTGGCGGCTGAACTAAAGGGCAAGACTGTTTATGTGGTTGCCGCCGACCCGGCCGGTGACGATGACAGGCTGGCCGAGGCCCTGAAATCGGCCCAGACCGTCATTGCCCAGGATATCCTGGTAACCGCAACCACCAAACTGGCTGAGATTGTGTTGCCCGCCGCGGCTTACACCGAACGCGAAGGCAGCTACACCAGCGCTGAACGACGCGTCCAGCGCTTTTACCCGGCAGTCCCGGCGCGCCCCGGTACCAAAGCAGATTTCGCCCTGGTGGCGGATGTGGCTCGCAAATGTGAAGTCGAACTTGAAGGGCGTTCTCCGTTGTTGGTGATGAACAAACTTGCCGCCAGTGAAGCCGCTTTTGGCGGGGTTTCGTATGCCAAACTGGCTGAAGTGGAAGAGCAGTGGCCCATTGTTGGGCGCGGCGACCTGTATTATGGCGGCACCAGCTATGAGAATAAACTGGGCCTGGGCTTGACCCTGGCGCTGGTCCCGGCAACGGTCGCGGCCCCGGCTGCGGTTGTTGCGTCCTTGCGCCCCAGGGAAGACGAATTGTTTGCTGTGCCGGTGACCCGGCTCTATGACCTGGGCACAACTGTTGCCCCGGCGAAGTTGCTGGCGGGTCACATTGAACGCTTCAAGGGCGTGTTTGTGAACCCGGCTACAGCGGCGAAGCTCGGTCTCGAAAACGGTGGACAGGCGAAGGTGAGCCTGAACGGCGTCGAGGCGGAGGTCAAGGTCATGGTGGACGAGTCGATTTCGACCGGTGTGATGCTCCTTCCGCGTAGCATGGGCATCCAGATTACTGAACCTGTGGCGGTTAAGTTAACCGCTGCCGAAAAGGCCTAGGAGGAGTCGCATGGACTGGTGGTTGGTCCTTGAATGGGTCATCAAGTCGTTGGTGTTGATCTTTGGCCTGCTGGGCGGCTTTGCCTACCTGACCCTGATGGAGCGCCGTTTCCTGGCCTTCATGCAGGTGCGCGTAGGGCCAAACCGCGCCGGGCCGTTTGGTTTGTTGCAGCCGATTGCGGATGCGGTTAAGTTGATTTTCAAAGAAGAAATCATCCCAACCGCAGCGGAAAAGCTGCTGTTCATCGTTGCGCCGATCCTGACCGTGGTTCCGGCTGTGGTTATTACCGCCACCATCCCGTGGGGGCCGTCGGTAGAATTGTTTGGACGCACGATTAACCTGTATATCGGCGATATTAATGTGGGCATTCTGTATATTACGGCAATCGCTTCAATTGCCGTGTATGGGATTGTCCTGGCGGGTTGGTCGAGCAATAACAAGTACGCCACCATGGGTGGGATTCGCTCGACAGCGCAGATGGTGAGTTATGAGTTGGCGCTGGGCCTGTCATTTGTCAGTGTGACGCTGATGGCGGGTTCGATGCGTATCCTGGATATTGTTGCGGCGCAGAAAGACCTGTGGTTTGCCGCCATCCAGCCGGTGGGGGCGCTGGTTTTCCTGATTGCTACCCTGGCTGAGTTGAACCGCGCGCCGTTTGATATGCCTGAGGCCGAGCAGGAATTGACAGCCGGTTATCACACCGAATATTCGGGCATGAAGTTTGCGCTGTTCTTTATGGCGGAATACACCAAGATGATTGCGATTGCGTCGATTGCGGCCACCCTGTACTTTGGCGGCTACCGCGAATTCTGGTTCCTGAAGGATACCTGGTTCAGTGTTGACCAGAATTGGTGGCTGGGCCCGGTGTACCTGATTGCCAAGATTATCGTGATGCTTTTCATTATGATCTGGGTGCGCGCTACCCTGCCGCGCATTCGCTACGACCGCCTGATGGCGTTTGGCTGGAAGGTGATGCTGCCGTTGTCGCTGCTGGTCGTGTTGATTACGGCCGTGGGCATTGTGCTCGGCTTTACCTATAGTTCGTTGGCAGTACAGTGGGCGTTTACCTTTTTCCTGTCTTTACTGGTTGGGTATGCCTTTACAGTGGCCATTGACCGGTCGCTGAGGAGGAAAATGTATGCTTAAGGAATTGGGTCGTGGCCTGTTTACCACGTTCAAAACGATGTTTGAGAAGAAAGTGACGATTCAGTACCCGGAAGAGAAGAAGGTGGTCTCCGCCCGGTTCCGGGGTCGCCATGTGCTCAATCGTTATGACAACGGTCTCGAAAAGTGTATTGGCTGTTCGCTGTGCGCCGCGGCTTGCCCGGCAGACGCGATTTTCGTTGAATCGGCAGAGAACACGGACGAACAGCGCTTCTCTCCCGGCGAGCGCTACGCCAGCACCTATGAAATCAATATGCTGCGCTGCATCTACTGTGGATTCTGTGAAGACGCCTGCCCGACGGAGGCCATCACCCTGGGTGATAACTACGAATTGACTTTCACCAGCCGCCGTGATGCAATTTATGCCAAGGAAATGCTCCTGGTGCCTGTTCCGCAGGGGGGTGCTCCTACCCCGCAGGTGACGCCTCCGGGGGTATATACCCGCTCCGTTCCGGAGATGAAAGACCCCCAGGATTAGGTGAGCCATGTCTGGTGAATTAATCGTCTTCTTTATCCTGGCCCTGATGGCCGTGGGCACTGCGGTGGGCATGTTGTTCAGCCGCAACGCCGTGTATGCGGCGCTGTACCTGGTGCTGAACTTTGCCACCGTGGCCGTTTTTTACCTGCTGCTCGACTCACCGTTCATTGCCCTTTCGCAAGTGACGGTGTATGCGGGCGCAATCATGGTGTTGTTCCTGTTCGTCATCATGCTGCTCGGTGCTGAACAATTGCCGGCAGAGATTGAATGGAACAAACTATACCTGCCGATCGCGTTGGGCGTGATCTTGCTGGGCGAAAGCATCTACTTGCTGGTCCAGAAGATGGGTATGGTTGAGATTAGCACGGCCACCGGCACGGCTTTGAGCGACCCGACAACCATGTCGAAAATGCTCTATACCGATTACCTGCTGCCGTTCGAAGTCACTTCCATTCTTTTACTGGTTGCCATGATTGGCGCAATCGTGCTGACCAAGCAGGAACGCGCTGGCGCAGGAAAGAAAGGAGCGCAGGGGTAATTTTCCCTGAGGGATACGCATGATACCAGTCAATTATTACCTCGTACTTTCTGCTATTTTGTTCACCCTGGGTGCCGTGGGCGTTTTAGTGCGCCGCAACCCGTTGGTCATCTTTATGTCGGTGGAGATGATGCTCAACGCTGCCAACCTGACCTTTGTGGCATTTGCTCGCCAATACGAAGTCTTTTCGGGGCAGATTTTTGTCTTCTTCGTGATGGCAGTGGCTGCGGCTGAAGTAGCGGTGGGCCTGGCGTTGATTGTGACAATCTTCCGTACCCGGCAGACCATTGATATCGACCAGCTGAGCAGCTTGAAGGGATAAATCTATGATGCTGAGTGAAACGACCTCTGCTGGTTTCTTTGGGCTCGTGCCGTGGATTGTGTTTGCGCCGGTGGTTGGCCTGCTAATCAACATCCTGTTTGGAAAATACCTCGGGGAGAAGGGCGTTGGCGCAGTTGCCAGCCTGGCCGCCGGGAGTGCTTTTGTGGTGGCGGTATTGCAGGTTATCTCGCTAGGTCAGCACCATGAGGGGGCTACCGTCCCGCTCTTGCCGTGGATCCATATCGGCACACTGGTGATCGATTGGACTTTTCGTGTTGACACACTCTCGGCTACCATGATGATGGTTGTCAGCGGCGTGGGCACGCTCATCCACATCTACGCCATCGGGTACATGCATGAAGATGTGCGCTTTAAGAATGATATTGGCCGTTACAACCGCTTTTTTGTCTTCTTAAACCTGTTTATCGCTGCCATGATGATCCTGGTCAGCGGAAACTCATACATGATGCTTTTTGTCGGTTGGGAAGGTGTCGGTTTGGCGTCCTTCCTGCTGATTGGTTTCTGGTACGACATGGACACGCTCGGCCGTCCTTCATTCGCCAACTCCAACGCGGCCAAAAAAGCCTTCATCACCAACCGTGTGGGTGATTTTGGTTTCTTGCTGGCCGCCATGATGATGTTTTGGAATTTCGGCTCGACCGATTTCAACCTGGTCTTTGAAAAAGTGGCCGAAATCTCCCATAGCGAACCGTGGGTGATTTTGTGGATTACCATCTTCCTGCTGGTGGGTGTGGCCGGTAAATCGGCGCAGATTCCGCTCTACATCTGGCTTCCAGATGCGATGGCGGGTCCTACCCCGGTTTCGGCCCTGATCCATGCCGCCACAATGGTGACCGCGGGTGTGTACCTGGTGACTCGTTCCGCACCCATCTATATGCTTAGCCACGATGCCCAGTACATTGTCGCTACGGTTGGCGCCGTAACAGGTTTGTTTGCAGCCACCATTGCGGTGGGTCAGTATGACCTTAAAAAGGTGCTGGCTTACTCTACCATCAGCCAGTTGGGCTTTATGGTGGCAGGTGTTGGCATGGGCGCTTTTGTCGCCGGGATGTTCCACCTGATTACGCACGCCTTTTTCAAGGCTTTGCTCTTCCTGTCCGCGGGTTCGGTCATCTTGGGCATGGAACGCGGTCACCACAATGCTGCGCATGGTCACGGCGGCCACGACTCGCATGGACATGGCGAAGTCTTTGATCCCGGCGATATGCGCAACATGGGCGGTCTGCGCAAACAGATGCCGGTCACTTTCTGGCTTTACATCATCGGTACGATTGCCCTGGCTGGGCTCCCGCCGTTTGCCGGGTTCTGGTCTAAGGACGAAATCCTGCTCGATGCTTCCCTGCATTTCCCGCACGTCTACTGGATCCTGACCGCAGCGGCCTTCTTGACTGCCTTCTATATGGGACGCCAGATTTGGATGGTCTTCTTTGGCGAAGCTCGCCACGAGGCAGCCGCCCATGCCCAGGAAAGCCCGCTGGTCATGACCATCCCGCTGATGGTCCTGGCAGCCCTGTCCATCTTTGGTGGCGGCCTGAACCTGCCCTTTGAAGGTTTCCACAACCTGGCGCACTGGCTCGAACACACCATCGGCGAAGTCGAATCCCTTGGGCTGAACCTGGGCGTTGCGGGCATCTCCACTGCCCTGGCGCTGGTTGCCATTGTACTTTCCTGGTTCCTGTATGGGCGTAACCCGCTCAAAGCCGGTCAACCTGACCCGCTTAAAAAACCGCTCGGTTTTGTGTACACAGGCATGGAAAACAAATGGTTTATCGACGAAGCCTACTGGCTCGTCTTTGTCGACCGTTATGTCGACCTGGCCCGTTTCCTGGCCCAGACAGTGGATTGGGATTTCTGGCATGAGTGGTTCCACAATTCGGTCATTGCCAAGGGTTTCGTCGGTTTGGCCCGTTTCCTGGCAGACCCGGTGGACCTGGGGCTTATTGACAAGGTTTCGCATCTCATCAGCGATGCCATCCGCGCCTCGTCTGAATCGTTGCGCAAACTGCAAAATGGTTTTGTTCGCTCTTACGCGCTTTCCGTTGTCGTCGGCGTGGTGGCGATTTTGGGATATTTGCTGCTGAAATAACTGGAAAGTAGGCCGCAGGGTATTTCGCGGCCTGCCCCGATCTTGTAATCGAGGTAGACACATGAATTTTCTTCTCCAACCCCTTTCCTTGGTGACCTTCTCCCCCTTGCTGGGTGTTTTGGCCCTGTTGTTCATTAAATCGGATGCCAAAAACACCCTGCGCTGGACAGCCCTGGCTGCCTCGCTGGTCACCTTCGTCATCTCGCTGTGGGCCTTTTTCTTCAGCGGACAGTACAACACGACCAGTGGCGACTTGCAGTTGGTGGCTAACTACGCCTGGATCCCGCTTTGGAACATCCGCTATTACATTGCAGCCGATGGCCTGAGCATCCTGCTCATTTTGCTGACCACCTTCCTGACCCCCATCTCCATCCTGTCCACCTGGACGGCGGTTGAAGAACGCGTCAAAGATTTTATGATGTTCTTCCTGCTGCTGGAAGTGGGCATGTTGGGAGTGTTTGTGGCGCAGGACCTGTTCCTGTTCTACATCTTCTGGGAATTTACCCTGGTCCCAATGTACTTCCTGATTGGTATCTGGGGTGGCCCCAACCGCCTTTATGCCGCGGTCAAGTTCTTCCTGTATACGATGGCTGGTTCGATCCTGATGTTACTCGCCATCCTGTGGCTGGGCATCAACGGCGGCACCTTCTCCGTTCCCGACCTGGTGGCCCAGGGCAACATCCCGGCCGATATCCAACTGTGGCTGTTCATCGCCTTCACTGCGGCCTTTGCCATCAAAGTCCCGATGTGGCCGCTGCACTCCTGGCTGCCCGATGCTCACGTCGAAGCGCCTACCGCTGGTTCTGTTATCCTGGCCGGCGTGCTGCTCAAAATGGGTACCTACGGTTTCCTGCGTTTCAACCTGCAACTGTTCCCCGATGCGGCGCTTAGAGCCGCCCCGGTGATTGCCGTGCTGGCCGTGATTGGCATCCTGTATGGCGCAGCCGTCTCGTACTCGCAGAAAGATGTCAAAAAGCTGGTGGCTTATTCCTCTGTCAGCCACCTCGGTTTTGTTATGCTCGGTATGTTCGCGCTCAACCCCCAGGGCATCTCTGGCGCAATCCTGCAAATGATCAACCATGGTATCAGCACCGGCGCGCTGTTCTTGCTCGTTGGTATGATTTACGAACAAACCCACACCCGCGAGATTAAAGTCTATGGTGGTTTGTGGAAAATCACCCCGATCTTTGGCACCCTGATGCTGATTGTGTCGTTCTCCTCGATGGGTCTGCCTGGCCTGAACGGCTTCGTGGGCGAATTTACCATCCTGTTGGGTGCGTTTGGCTCCAAGGCTTATGGAACGAACTGGTATGCCATTCTGTCGGCGGTGGGCGTAATCCTGGCTGCCGTTTACATCCTGTACATGTTCCAGAAAATGTTCCTCGGCCCGGCGGGTGAGATTACTCACCACCACCAACTACGCGATCTTAACTGGCGCGAAATTGTGACCCTTTTGCCCCTGCTGGTTTTCATCTTCTGGATCGGTCTCTACCCTCAGCCCTTCTTTGACCTGATCGCTCCTGCGGTAAACAACCTGCTCAAACCCTTTGGCGGCTAGGAAGTAATTCTGGAGTGGATATGACCCAACTCGATTTTTCCACCATCCTCCCGGCCATCCTGTTGACCGCCTGGGCCTGTGTCCTTCTTCTCGTGGACTTGTTTATTCCACGTGAACGCAAAGGCCTCACGGCGCTGTTGGCTGCCCTGGGGCTGGCTCTGACAATGGGCCTTAGCCTGCGCGGAATTGGCGCACCGGCGGTCCCTGGTTTCAATGGCATGGTTGTACTGGATGGTTTTGCCAACTTTTTGAACATCCTGTTCTTGCTCACCGGCTTGCTGGGCATTGCAGTGGCCTATGGCTACAACCGCCGTATGGGCATCGAACGTGGGGAATACTACCCCATCATGATGTTCAGCATTGTTGGCATGATGTTAATGGCCCAGGCAGCTGACCTGATTGTGGTTTTCCTGGCGCTGGAATTGCTCTCCATCCCGCTCTACATTATGGCGGCCCTGGCTTATCCCCGTACCGAATCGGAAGAAGCTGGCATCAAGTATTTCCTTTTGGGCGCGTTTGCGGCTGGGTTTGTGGTCTATGGTATTGCCCTAACTTTTGGGGCAACTGGCACCACTTCGATCAAAGCCATTGTCGATATCGTCGCGGCCGGGTCGGCCAATACCACCCTGTTAACTGTAGGCGCAGCCCTGATCTTGATTGGCCTCGGCTTCAAAGTAGCGGTTGTGCCTTTTCACATGTGGACGCCCGATGTCTACCAGGGCGCTCCCACCTCGGTGACCGCTTTTATGGCGGCTGGCGCCAAAGCGGCTGGTTTTGCGGCCTTGTTGCGTATCTTTGCCATGGCTTTCCCCACCCTGGCTGTCGATTTGTGGCCCATTTTGTGGATGATTGCGGTGCTTTCGATGGTGCTTGGTAATGTGGTGGCGATTGCCCAAACCGACATCAAGCGCATGCTGGCGTATTCCAGTATTGCCCAGGCCGGATACATCTTGATGGCTTTTGTCCCCTTTGGCGATGAAAAGGTCCAGGCCGTGGCCATTGGCTCGGCGCTCTTTTACCTTGTCGCCTATACCCTGACCTCTTTTGGCGCGTGGGGTGTCGTGATTGCGCTCGAAAAATCGGAAGGCAAAGGCCTTGAGATTTCGAGTTATGCCGGGCTTGGAAAGAAGTACCCCGTCTTGGCCGCCGCGATGACGGTTTTCATGCTTTCCCTTACGGGCCTGCCGCCCACACTGGGCCTGGTTGGCAAGTTCTATCTGTTCCGCTCGGCCATCGAAGGCGGTTTTTACTGGTTGG
Source organism: uncultured Anaerolinea sp. (assembly GCA_964562145.1). Lineage (GTDB taxonomy): Bacteria > Chloroflexota > Anaerolineae > Anaerolineales > Villigracilaceae > UBA5195. The sequence goes on from CAZLSP010000009.1 coordinate 10,273, forward strand.
CAATCGTTGGCGTGCTGACCTCGCTCATCTCAGCTTTTTACTACCTGCGCGTGGTGGTGACGATGTACATGAAAGATGGCGAACCGCTGGTTACGCGTGAATTCTGGCTCGACTTCACCATCGGTTTTGCGGCCGTTGCCACGGTAGTGGTCAGTTTTGTCCCGGCGGCTTTGTTCGACTGGGCCAGCCAGGCGATCCTGAAATTGCTCTAACCCGCTGACACAGATAAAACACCCCGCCAGTTTTTCGGCGGGGTGTTTGTTTTTTAGGCTGCCACGGTGTATCCGAGATACAGCCAGCCGACCCCGGCGATTTCACCCCAGCCGCTCATTTCGCGAGTGATTTCGACGATATCGCCGCGTTTGAGCGTTTTTACCGCCGGGGTGTTGACTGCTGGTCCAACCCGCACACTGACTGAGCTCAGGTTGATTTTTACCTGGCGTGTCAGCTTGAACCCGATCCCGGCTGTGGGCAGGATGGCAGAGCGTTCGGGGTTGGGGAATTTGGGGTTGGTGGCGACTTCCTTCCAGGCGCGCCAAAACAAGTCCAGCGGGTACGGATGGGCATCCCCATTGGCGGGGTTGCTATATAACGGGTCGTGGATGTAAATGTTGCGAATGTCCATACCCACCACCACGGCAAAATGCGGTCCTTCGAAGGCTTTTTCGGTCAGTCCGGCGTCTTCGAACACTTTGTAGCGCAGCAGCACAATCGGCGGTTTCCCGGCTGCCAGCGCTGCAAACAGGTCCTGGATGGAGAGATTAGCCTTGAAATCGGTCAACAACCCCAGGCTGCCCATGGCATTGCGTAGTTGGGCCACACTCAGGTACGGGTCGCTGCCGGGGATGGCGAAGCGGGTATAGAACTCATCGGGCGTTATCTGGAGATTAAGATAAGCCCTCAGCAGCATGATGGCCGAAGCTGCGCCGCAGTCGTTGCGATGGCCGTCTGCACCCTGGCCCAATTGTGAAACGTAGGGGATCGGCAACAATACCACCGGTTTGAAGGCTGTACTCCAGGTGTATTCGGTAATGGCACCGGTTTCCAGGCTTTCGACCTTGTATTTGCCCCGCAAAGGATTGGGTTCTGGCTGCGGAGGGGTGTCATCGGCCGGGTTTTCGGTGTCATCACCGGCAGTGTCATCGACTGGGGCGGGGTCGGTGTCTTCTGAGCCTGGCATGGCGGGGCGTTTGCCATCCTTGGCTTCCTGAATGGTTAGCCCGGTGATTTCCACATGCAGGGGGTCCCAACCGGCATAAACCGGGGTGTTCCAGGTCTTTGAAGCAATCGCCGCCTCGATTTTGGCAATTTTTTCGGGGGTTAAATCCCAGCGCATGCCGGTGGTCAGGCCATTGGTTTCAGCGGCGGCTAACAGGTGCAGCATAAAGTGTGTTTTCTGGTGGGCAAAATCGTTATCATCCCAAACATCGGCGGCCAGCGACTCTTTTACGCCCTCGGGCGAAGTTACGTTGTGAAAACCATACGTCACCCGGCTGCGCTTTAGCCGGTAGGCTTCTAACTGCTCCTGCGGCGAGCGCCAGCCCTGTTCAATGCGTGGGCGATACCCATAGCGTTCCAATTCTTTGATGACGGCCTCCAGGCGCACCCGAAAAGCCGGATGCAGTTCCTGTAATTTGGTCAGGTTGCGTTGTTTGCGTTCGCTTTCGATCATATTGGGGTCTCCTGGGTTGAGTAACATCTCTACTATATACGAAATTTAAAGTCTGCACAATTGCCAACCGCGCCAATTTTTGGATGGTAGAATGGGCAAATCTCACCCAAGGATGTCACATGATAAAAGGTTTAATTTTTGATTTCGATGGCCTGATGTTGGATACAGAAACGCCCGAATTTAACGCCATTCGCGACGCATATGCCCATTTTGGGCACAGCCTGGAGATTGAAATGTACGGCCGTGTGGTAGGAAGCGAATACGGTCAGGCTTTTGAGCCCATCGCCCACCTCCAAACGCTGACCGGCGCACCGGTGGATGCCGAACGTTTTTGGGATCTTGTTAACCGTCGCCGCTTTGAGATTATCGACAGCAGCCCGCTGCTACCCGGTGTAGAAGCCTGTGTGCGGGATGCCAAACAACACGGTCTTAAACTGGCGGTCGCCTCCAGTTCACCGCATCGTTGGGTGGATGGATACCTGCGGCGCTTTGGCCTGTTCCAGGAATTCGATGCGGTCTGTTGCAAGGAGGATGTCTCAAAGGTCAAACCCGACCCTGAGCTTTTCCTGGCGGCCCTGAATGCGCTCCAACTGGAACCGCACGAGGCCCTGGTCTTTGAAGATTCGCCCAATGGGGTGCGAGCAGCCCAGCGAGCCGGGATTCGGGTTGTGCTGGTGCCAAATCCGGTTACAGCGGCGCTAAAGTTTGAAGGCGAAAGCCTGCGGCTCGAATCCCTGGCGCAAATGCCCCTTCTTTCTTTATTGGACTATTTTGAGGCGAAATGATATTTTGCGTGTAAAATCATGACTCCCAGAGTCCGATTTGTCTGTACAATGGATTTAACCCCAAAAAATAGGAGGAACAGATGCATCTGCCTACGTACCAAGACTTTTCGCAACAAATTGCAACCCAGCGGGCCAATATTCGCGAGGTGTTGGCTCGCTATTCGCACCCGAGCATCCCGCGCAGTGTCTGGCAAATGGTCAATACTTTGGTGCCTTTTTTTGCCATGTGGGCGCTGGCAGCTTACACCTATAACCACTTTTCTTACTGGGTTACGCTGGTCCCCATTGTCCTGGCGGCGGGTTTCATGGTGCGCGCGTTTATCCTGTTCCACGATTGTTGCCACGGTTCGTTTTTTGAGTCTCGCACCCTCAACGATTGGGTCGGACGCATTTTGGGCGTGATTGTGTTTACCCCGTACGACTATTGGAAACACGACCATTCTGTTCACCATGCTACGGCTGGCAATCTCGATAAGCGCGGGGTGGGCGATGTGCCGACCTGGACGGTGGAAGAGTACAACTCGAAACCCTGGTATGCCCGCCTGGGCTACCGGCTGATGCGTCACCCGGTGATTTTGTTGACGGTTGTGCCGTTTTATGTTTTTGCCATTTCGCATCGTTTTTGGCTGCCCAATGCCGGTAAACGTGAGCGCGCCAGCGTGATCTACTCTAACCTGGCGCTGGCGGTGGTTATTGCGCTGGTGATCTGGCTGGTTGGCTGGAAGGCTTTCCTGGCCATCCAACTGCCGGTGCTGGCAATTTCGTCTACGGCCGGGTTGTGGCTGTTTTATGTGCAGCACAACTTTGACGGAACCTACTGGGAACGCCAGGCCAATTGGGATTTTTACCAGGCCGGGTTGTTGGGCAGCTCGTTTTACAAGCTCCCGGCTGTGTTAAACTGGTTCACCGGGAACATTGGCTATCACCATATCCATCACCTTAGCCCCAAGATTCCCAATTATTACCTGCCCAAGGTGCATTTTTCGCTGCCTATCTTCCAGCAGGTGCAGCCGCTGACGCTGCTGCGCAGCCTGAAATCACTAGGGTATCGCCTGTGGGATGAAAAAAGCAAGATGTTGGTTGGGTTCAATGTCTTGCGTAACCATCGCGGCCCAGAGGGCAGCGCTTAGTTCTTTCACACGGTTAAAATCAAAAGCCTGTCCGCGTTCTTGCGGGCAGGCTTTTGATTTTTTATGGCTCAGGCCTGGATGATGCCTTTGCGGATGGCGTAACGCACCAGTTCAGAACGCGAGTGCAGGTTGAGTTTGCGCATGATGTTTTCGCGATGGCGTTCCACCGTTTTGGGGCTGATGACCAGCGCCTCGGCAATTTCAGAGTTGGAGTTGCCCTGCGCCAGGTAGGTGAGCACTTCTTGTTCGCGCTCGGTGAGTTGTTCGCCTGCAGGCATGGCCGGTCCGCTGCGGCCCTGGCTGAGATAATCCTTGACCAGCAGTTTCGCCAGGGTTGGGTAAAGGTATACGCCGCCACTGGCAGCGGTGCGGATGGCGGTCAACAGCTCTTCGGGGGCGGCGCGTTTGGGAACGTAGCCGCTGGCACCGGCTTCGAGCATTTTGAAGAAATATTCCTGGTCTTCATGAATGGTGAGTGCTACAACGTACACCGTGGGATAAGCTTTTTTGATCTCGCGGGTGGCATCGATGCCCGAAAGGTCGGGCAGGCCAATATCCATCAGCACCACATCTGGTTTTAGCAGGCCAACTGCCTCAATGGCCTCATGCGCCGACCCTGCCTCGCCCAGGATGAAGATGTCGGGTTCATTCTCGAAGAGCATTTTGAGCCCCATGCGTACCACGGCATGGTCATCGACCAGGAGCAGGCGAGTTTTCATAAGGCGGCTTCCTGTTGCTGATGATAAGGGATTTTGATTTCCACTAAAGTGCCGCGCCCCGGAACCGAAGTTACCACACAGGTGCCGCCCAGCAGGTTGGCGCGTTCTTGCATGCCAATCAGGCCGAGCGACACGCGGCCCTGGTTTTTGCGCGAAGCCTGGACATCGAACCCGCGCCCATCATCGCGGATGCGCAGGCGCAGCCCCTCCAGCTCAAAGGTGAGCTGGATGTTGATCTGGGTGGCGTTGGCGTGTTTGATGATGTTGTTGAGCGCCTCTTGCATGACTCTGAATAAGGCGATTTTTACCGTCGCATCGACGGTTTGCTCTGGCCCATTAATTTCGACCTTGATGTTCAGGTTGGTGCGCTCTTGAACCACACCCGCGTACCAGCGCAGGGCGGCGGGCAGCCCCAGGTCATCGAGGTGCGAGGGGCGCAGGTCAGCGATCAGGCGCTGGAGTTCGGTGAGCGAACTGGCCGCCATCGATTCGAGATGCCGCAGGGTGTTGGTGGCCTGGTCGGCGTTGCCGTGGCGGATGGTGTTGGACAGGCCGCGCAATCCCAGCCCAATGGCGGTTAGGGCCTGGCCGGTCTCGTCGTGCAGGTCGCGGGCCATACGTTGGCGTTCGGCTTCCTGGGCGGCCACCACCTGTCGGAAAAGTTCCCCGCGCAAGGCTTCACGCTGCTGGGCCTCTTCGAGGCGGGCCGCCTGCAGGGCGTTGATCTTTTCCTGGATCTCTACCTGGAAAGCGCGCAGGAAGCGCACCACGAACAACGAGGCCAGCATAGCCATCGCGGCGCGGAAGATTTGCACCGGAAAGCCAAAAAAAGCCTCGAAAACCTCATTGTTGATAAAACTGGAGGGTGGCAAGGCGGTACGGGTGACAAATAACTGCCCAATGATGCCATACCATCCAAAAGCGATGGCGGCCCACAGGGCATCCTGCCCGAAGGCCACTAGCCCGGATTTTCGGAAGATGCGTTGCTGGTTGATCAACCCGATCCCGGCCAGCAGCGAGCCGGGGATCGCCAGGGAGTAACGTGTCCAGCTTTCGGCCATGATGCGCAGGTCGTCGAAAGGATAGGCGTTGCGCAGGTTATAAAGGCCAAAAACCCAAACAGTGACCAACCCGAGCGGAACCAGCAGCATCACGCGGAAGGCGACATCGTCACGCGCCAGCAGGTAAGCGCCAAAAGCGCTGAGAGATAAGAAGGAGAAGGCGAGAATAGCGAGGCGTATCCCCTGGAAGAGCGGGGTGTCGATGTGATAATCCATGTAACCGGCGATACGCTCGAACATTTCGAGCCATTCATGGGTGGCATGTACCAGCCCAAACCCGGCCAGGGGCCGCAGCCCCCGCCGCAGGCGCAGGTCGCTGGCCTGGCCGCCTTCCACCGCCACCAGCAGGCCCATGCTAAAAAAAGCCAGCCCGTAGAAAAAATAAGTCAGGATGAATGAGAATTCAGACATGATTATTTTCTCGGGGCTGGCCTGGGTTTATCGGGGAAACCGTTTTAAGATTCTGCCCGGCGAATTCGCGACCCGCAGGCCCGGCAGAAACGGTCGTTGGATTGGGCGCGTTTACCGCATTGCGAACAAAAGACTTCTGCATCTTCGCCATCTTCGCTGCTTTCTTTTCCGCTGGCGTGGCGTTTGCGCACACGCGGGCTGCGCGAGGATCGCCCTGAAAGCCAGTACCACAGGCCGCTGCCGACAATCAGCGCTACGCCCAGGCCGCCCAAAATCCAGGGCAGGAAGGACATGAAAGAGGCCTGCCCGCTGACGGGCTGGTCGAGCGGTGAAGTGGGCTGCACACCCAGGGAGGCGGCGCTTAAGTCGTCGTTGTCTTTGTCGTAGCTAATCTGATAGGTGATTTCTTGCCCGGCAGTCGTTTCGCCGATGGTGGTCGTGTGATAAATGAAGCCGTCTTCCTGCGGGCCGACGTTATCCATCTTGGGCTGGATGGCGACATTGGTCGCCCCTACCGGTTCCTGGAATTTCAGGCTGAAGTTTTGCACCGCATAGTCGCCCGGCCAGATGAAGACAAAGTTGCGCTGGTTCCCGCGCAGGGTGTAGGGCAGGTAAAACTCAACGCGATGTGTGGCATTATCCACCACAGAGAATGTCAAGATGTCATAATCTCCCTGCGGGGTGGGCGGCTGGTGCTGCACATTTAACAGCGAGCCGTTTTCTTCTTTGGCTACAGCCGAAAGCTGCGCCCCGCCGGGGATGCGCAGGCTGATTTCTACCGGGAAAGAGGCCGTGGCGGGCAGGGTAAAGTCGTAAATGACCAGCACTGCAGGTTGGTCATATTCCGGCCAAATTTGTACATCCAGTCTTTCGAACTTGGTCTGATCCTGGGCGTATACCGGGGTGGGTAGTGCTATGAAGATGGCCAGCAAAAGGGCCAAGAGTATGCTGTTTCGCATGGTGCAATGCCTCCAAAAGACAGGTTCCATAAGATATTACCATGAAACCTGTCCATTTTTTTGCGCCGAAAGGCATAAAATTGGCTGCCGTTTGGCCTTATCCACCCAGGGCGTTGACCAACCTCCACATAGTCCAATTAACCGGGGCCGGGATGCCCTGTTGTTGCCCGGCGCGCACCACTGCCCCGCAAATGGCGTCGATTTCGGTTGGCGCGCCGCGTTTGATGTCCTGGAACATCGAGGAGCGGTTTGACGAGGTGCGCCGCGCTACATCCTCCGCTGCAGAAGCCGGATCGCCAAACGGCAGTTGGATGCCGTGCGCGCGGGCTACTTTGGCGGCTTCGCGAGCCAGGGCCGCCATCAAAAGTTTGGCGGCGGGTTTTTCGAGCAAGGCCCCATTGGGGATGCGCAGCAGGGCGGTTAGCGGGTTAATGGCGGCGTTGATGACCAGTTTGCTCCAAACCAGGGTTTTGGCGTCGTTCACGATGTCGACCCGCAGCCCGGCGCCGCGCAACAGGGTTTCCAGACCGCTGATGCGGGGGTGCGCTTCGAGTGAGAGAAGCCCATCGCCCCCGGCGCGTGCCAGCCCCGGCCCCAGCAGGGTGGCCCCGTAGGTGGTTACTCCCAGCGCAACACGCGCCTCACCCAGCCTGCCAGCCAGTTTCTCGCGGTTGCCCAACCCATTTTGCAGGGTGACTGCCAGCCCGCCCGGGCTGAGACAATCGGCCAGACGCCCGGCCACTCGCTCAGTCTGCCAGGCTTTTACCGTCACCAGTGCCAGGTCGGCCCCGGCGCAATCCGCCGGTTGGTCGGTTGCCCGCACAGAGACGCGTGTTTCAGCTCCATTGGCTTCGACCAGCCTCGCCCCATCACGGTTGAGCGTCTCTATGCCATTTTTCCACGAACCGAGCAGGGTCACATCGGCCCCGGCCTGTCCCAGACGAACTGCGAACAGGGTTGCCATTGCGCCTGTTCCTACAATCAGAACCTTCTTCATCAGGACCTCCTTAGGCGTGCGCGACCAGGGTTTCGGCCACAAAGGAATCCCATTCATCCTGGGCCATTTCCACGCTGTGAATCTCAGCCGGGAATTGTTTCGTCTGTACTTCGGCAATGTAGTTGGCAAAAGCGGTTTTCATTTCGGCGTGCAGGTTGGCATATTTCTTAACGAACTTGGGCGTAAATCGGTCAAACAGGCCCAGCAGGTCATGCGTCACCAACACCTGTCCATCGGTCCCTGCGCCAGCGCCAATCCCAATAGTGGGGATGGAGAGCTGGCGCGAGATGGTTTCGGCTAACCTGGCAGGCACCGATTCGAGCACCAGGCTGAAAGCGCCGGCTTCTTCCAGGATATGGGCATCTTCCAACAGGCGGCGCGCCGCCGAAGCGGTTTTGCCCTGGGCCCGGAACCCGCCTAGCTGGTGCACCGCTTGCGGCGTCAGGCCAATGTGCCCCATCACCGGGATGCCTGCGCTCACAATGGCGCGGATGGTGTCGGCGCGTTCGCGGCCGCCTTCCAGTTTGACGGCATCCATCCCGCCCTGCTGCAAGAAGCGCCCGGCATTGCGCACAGCCTCCTCGACCGATACCTGGTAAGACATGAACGGCATATCGCCTACCAGCAGCGCGGCTTTGGCCCCGCGTGCTACGGCGCGGGAATGGTGCAGCATCTCGTCCATGGTGACGGGGAGTGTGTTTTCATACCCCAGCACCACCATGGCCAGCGAATCGCCTACCAGGATCGAATCGACCCCGGCCTGGTCAAGCGCCAGGGCGGTAGGATAGTCATACGCAGTGAGCATGGTAATCGGCTCGCCGCGTTCTTTTTTCTGGCGCAAAGCCAGGGTGGTCACTTTTTTACGAACAGGAATAGAAGCAGCAACAGCAGTTGTAGACATGGTACCCTCCGGGTAAATGGTAGAGTCCGTACCGGCATCATCCCCTGCGCCGGACGTTGAATAAAAAAACTTTTGAACAGGTGCGTCACGTTCTTACGATACGTGCGCAAAAATATTATACGCCAATCTTCCCCATGAGTTCATTTTGCTCTATAATGATTTATAGAAATCATACACACAAGGAGAGAGTCATGCGACGGATGTTTGGTTTTTTGATCGGGTTGTTTGTTGGCTGGCTGGTGGGTTCCACCCTTGCCCTGTTGCTGGCCCCCAAGAGCGGTGAACAATTGCGCGGAGAGTTGCGCTCGCGTTCCAACAACTTTGTTGGTGAAATCAAGTCGGCGGCCGATTCACGCCGCAAGCAGCTCGAAGACCAGCTTGCGACCCTGCGCGCGCCACGAATCACCCTCAAAAATGATTAATTAGACCAGCTGGCGATAAAACGCTTCAATGCGCGCCATAGTGCGCGTATACTCGGCCCGCTCTGCGATGATGGTTGCATTTTGTTCAGCAGCCTGTTGACGCAGGGCGGTGTCATTTAACCCGCGCAAGATGGCTGCGGCCAGGGCCGCTGGGTCGGCCGGGTTTACCAGCAGACCGTTAATGCCGGGCTGAATCCACTCGCGAATCGAATCGAGGTCCCCGGCAATTGGCAGGCAGCCACAGGCCATTGCCTCGAGCAGCGTGTTGGGGGTTCCGTCGTGGGTGGCCGGGGAAACGACCACCTGCGCTGCGCGGAACAGGTCGGCCATTTGGGCGTGTTCGCGCGGGGCAAGCAGTTCTACCGCCTGGCCAATCCCCAGCCGTTCTACCGTTTCGATGGCTTCGCGCTCCCCGGCCATTGCCGCGCAGGCAAAGCGGGCATCGGGGCGTTCTTTAAGAACCAGCGGGATGGCGGCAAAGAAGGTGTCGTTGCGCACATAGGCCCTAAATCCGCGCGGGTTGACCACCAACGGTTCAGAGGCGGGTTGCACCGGACGACGGAAGATTTGGGCGGGGATGCCGCCATTGCCTGGGGTGACCAGGGTCTTTTTCCCTACGGCGAAGCCCATCTGCCTGGCCAGGCGAATATCACGCTGGCAATCGGCGTGCAGGGCGTTTGCCACTTGTAGCGACCAATAGGTGTAGTGACCCATAAGCGGGGTCGCCGGGGCGTGCAGGGTAAAATCGTTGCCCCAGACCGAAAGCAGCAGCGGGGCCAGTCCTGCCGCATCTGCGGCGAGCATGCCTTCATAGGGAATGCGCATGGCATGTACCAGGTCGGGTTTGACACGTTCGATGATGGCGCGCAATTGTCGGGAAGCCCGGTAAATTGTAAGGGGGCCGAGCCACTGCCTTATAGCGGTGCGCAGCTTGAGGGTGGATGCACCCCACATTCCACGCTTGGGAGATGAACCAGTTTGAGGGGCGGTTTTTAGGCCCGAGAAGGCCACCGGTACCACATCCAGCCCCGATAGCTTCAGGTTGGGCTGGCAGGCAAAAGTAGATACGAGGTGAACATCTTCACCTCGTTCAGTAAAATAGCGAATCCAGTTGATTGCAATGGGGGAGCGGCCATCGGCCACGAAGAGGTAACGCATGTGCCGAATATACCATTTTTGCTATGGCATGGAAATGTTGCACGAAGTGGATTGAAGTAGTATTATTAGGCGTAGGAGCGGTGATGGCCCAAATTCATGTTCTTCTCGTCGAAGATAATCGTGACAACCAGGAACTCATGCGTTTCCTTTTGGAACGTGCCGGGTATTTTGTGCGCACTGCCAATACGGGTCTGCAGGCATTGGTTGCCGCCCGTAGTGAGCGCCCGGATGTGGTGCTGATGGACCTTTCGCTGCCAGAGATGGACGGTTGGACAGCTGCCAGGCAGATGCGTGATGATCCGCAACTGGCCGGGATTCCGCTGATTGCTGTAACCGCCCACACGCTGCCAGGCGATCGCCGCAAGGCGCTCGAATCGGGGTTTGATAGTTATATTTCAAAACCAATTAATGTGCATATGTTCGACATCATGGTTGCCAAGGTGCTCGAACAAAAAGACACCCCAGATTCTTAGGGTCAGCGTCAGGTCACTTGCCTATCTGTCCCGATTTTAGGGCCAGGGATGTGTAGAGTGACTGTAAGTCACCTATGGTGTTTAAGCGGGTTAGTATATTTATACGTTGAAAAATTGGATTTTCCTCGGAAAACCGCATCCGAAACCGGCAATTTTATTGCATGGGGAAGAATCCAAAACCAGGCCAACGGCAGAGAGTTTAGTGGGATTTCTTATGAAAATTAATGCTCATTCTAATCCAATTGGTGAGCCTTCTCGTTTTGCGAGCAAAGAAGAAAAACAGGGGGATAAAACCTGGTTGCTTGCCCTGCGGGGTTTCTTAACCCGATATTACGGCTGGATCTTGACGATCCTTGGGGCAATCATCCTTGTTTTGCAAACCATTGAACATACATATCCTGATGTAAATCGCAACTTGCTGTTTTTTGACGGCGAGGTGCTGGTTATCCTTTTGCTGCTGGGAACTACCTCCTTCTTAACGCGGATGCTGTTGACTTCCATCTCGGAGCGTGACCAGGCCCTGAATACCTTGCGTCTTAAGCATGACCTGGGTATGCACCTGGCCTACAGCATTAACCTGGCTGAAATCTCGCAGCGGCTGGTGGAAAAGATTGCGCTTATCGTTCCGTCTGTAAACATGGAACTGTACCTGTATGACGAGGGCCGTAAATGGTTCTCGTTATCTGCCAGGCTGGACCGTGGCGAGGTGGTTGAAGCGGATGAAACCGGAGATGATGCGGGGATTGATCCAGGTCCATGCCATCATTGTATGATCAACCAGCACGGCGGGGTTACAGCTTTGCGCGCGCTCAAAGAATGTCGCAATGGATGTGCTCACAAGCAGACGGCCAAACATGGCTACTGCCTGCCGCTGGCTAAGGGAAATGCCTCCATTGGTCTGTTGATGTTTTATATGCCCACCAATATAGACTTGACCCAACGGCAGATTGAGATGATTAACAGCCTTTCTTCAGAAATTTCAAGCTCGCTGTTTGCGGTCATGAAGAAGAACGAACACTACGAAGAGGTCATTACCCAAAAGACACGCGCTTTGCAAATGGACATTGCCCGCGATTTGCACGATACGATTGGTCAAAACATTGGCTACCTGCGCATGAAGTTAGATTATCTGTCGGAGAATCCCGTTAAAAAAGGCGCCGATGCGACAGTGGAACTCAAACACATGAGTGATGTCGCCAATGAGTCCTATGATATGATGCGTGGCACGCTGGCTGTATTGCAGTCAGGCACGCACGAAGACTTTGTAAACTTGTACCAGGGCTTTTTGAAACAGGTTGCCGAGCGGGCTGGGCTCGAAGTCGATTTTGCCCAGAACGGCGAGCCCAGGCCGTTACCGTCCAATGTTATGCGCCAGTTGTTTTTTATCTTCCGCGAGGCGATTGGCAATATTGAAAAACATGCCAACGCGACCAAGGTGCATGTCAATTTGACCTGGGGCCAGGAATATTTCTCGATGAGTGTTACCGATAATGGGCGTGGCTTCGATGTGGGTCAGACCCTGGTCTTTGGGCATTACGGGCTGCGTTTTATGCAGGAACGCACGCGCCATATCAAGGGTAAATTTTCCATGTCGTCTGCCCGTGGTGAAGGAACCAGCATTGTCGTGCAGGTCCCTTACAACAACTTCCTGTCGGAATAATTCCCAAAAACGTATCGAATCTCTTATTAAGCTTTGAATCAGAATGACCTGTGAAGTAGGCTGCCTACTTCACAGGTCATTCTGATTTGGGTTTGTGGGGTTAATACGATATCAAAATTATTAGAGGCAGTTTGGGCGTGTTAAACTAAGCCATATTTTCTCCCCATACCCATAGAGTTTTCTCATATGACCACTCAAACTAAACCAGGTGAATTAGCAAGGTTCCGCCGTCTTGACCCGCAAATGGTGGGGCGGATACATGACCGGTATTTTCCGGAAGTATTTGGGTTTGTAAAATCGCGTTTGAAAGATGCCGCAGCGGCGGAAGAAATCACCGGCGCTGTTTTTATTCGGCTGTTAAAAATGGTTAATCTTGGGCTTTCGCCGCGGACCAGGTTAAAAACCTGGTTGTTGGGAACTGCGGCACACCTGGTGAATCTCCATTTGGAGAATACCAAGAAATAAACTTCCCTGGTAAGTCGATCAATTCATATAAAGCCCGCCGCTTTGCTCCATCCAATCGGCAATTTTTTCTACTGCAGCTGGGATATTGTTGTCGGAAATATCCAGTTCCAGTTTGGGCAACGCTGACTCTGAAACCAGACGCTGGATCAGTTTTTGCTCTTCGACAAAGCGGTTTAAGTCGTCGTATTGGCTGGGGTTTCCCGAGACTTTGAGACGTTCTTCGCGCGCAGCGGCAAACGATTGGGGGGAGCGATTTAGGAAGACGAGACGAAAACCCATTGGGATGAGTCTTTGTTCCAGCCAGCGGAAATCATAGTCACGGTTGTAGGTCATCAGTTGGTAGGCGCGGGTGGAGATGTGAAAACGGTCCACAATCCACGAATAATATTTTTGCAGCTCAAATAACCGCATCCAGGTATGGTAGGTTTCCATTGCCAGGGCTTCTTCTTGCGGTTCAAAATTAATCAGGCCCCGTCCCCAGGGGAAGTTTGTAAAGGCGCACCACTCGCCCGAGATTAAGGGGGAATGGTAACGATAACGGCGCGGACCAACAATCCGGGGATGTTCATTGAGGGCGAAGGCGATATCCGTTTTAAATGTCAGGCGCGTGCCTTCGAGAATGATTTTTGGGCAAAGTTTTGATCCCATAGTTCCTCGATTTGTCGTGGCAACCCCGACGGGTTGCCACGATTATTTAATCTTCTTTGGGCGGGGTGGCGGGGCCGTAATCGAGCACTTTGCGCACCCCAGTGGCGTCTTCGGGCGGGCCGACGATGCCTTTTTCTTCCATGGTGTCTACCAGGCGCGCGGCGCGGGTATAGCCGATGCGTAATTTGCGTTGTAGCATGGAGACCGAGGCGCGCCCTTCGCGGCGGATCAGGTCTATTGCTTCGGACATCAACACATCGCCCTGTTCGGCCGGGGCGGTGATATCTTCAAACAGGGGCGCCTGTTTAAGCGGGACATTGGGCGCAACGCCATCGACAGGGCCACCGGACGGGATGGGCATGCCCTGGGTGTTTTGAGCGCGCCAGAAATCGGTCAGACGGTGGATTTCGCTATCAGAGACGAAAACACCCTGTAACCGGACGGGGGCCGGGGCATCGGGAGATTGGTAGAGCATGTCGCCGCGCCCTAAAAGGCGTTCGGCGCCGGGTTGGTCGAGGATGACGCGGCTGTCGGTGTTGGAGGCTACCGCAAAGGCGACGCGCGCCGGGAAGTTGGCTTTGATGAGGCCGGTAACAACATCGACCGAGGGGCGCTGGGTAGCCAGGATCATGTGGATACCGGTGGCGCGAGCCAGTTGTGCCAGGCGTGTGATGGTGCGCTCGGTTTCGTCGGGAGCAATCATCATCAGGTCGGCCAGTTCGTCAATGACGACGACCAGGAAGGGCAGTTTCTTTTGGCCCTGGGCCTTCATGCGGGTGTTGTAGTCGGTGATGTTGCGCGCGCCCACCTGTGCAAAGGTGTGGTAGCGGCGGTCCATTTCACGGGTCATCCATTGCAGCGCGCCCAGGGTGCGTTCCATTTCAACGACGACGGGCGCCAGCAGGTGCGGGATGCCGTTGTACCCGGTCAGTTCGACCCGTTTGGGGTCTACCAGTACCAGGCGCACATCGTCGGGGGTGTTGTAGAGCAGCAGGCAGGTGAGAATAGAGTTGACGCAGACCGATTTACCGGAGCCCGTGGTCCCGGCGATCAGGAGGTGCGGCATGCCGCTCAGGTCGGCGGCGGCCGGGTGGCCCGAGACGTCGCGCCCGAGGGCAAAGGAGAGCGGTTTGCGGGTGCGGTTAAATGACTCGGATTCGAGGATATCGCGCAGGGTTACCAGGGTCATTTCGTTGTTGGGGACTTCGATGCCCAGGTAGCTGCGGCCCGGCACCGGGGCCTGGATGCGGATGCGCGGCGCGGCCAGGGCCAGGGCCAGGTCATCGGCCAGCGAAACGATTTTGCTGACGCGCACGCGGGTGCGCCCGGCGCGCGATTCGATGAAGAGCGGTTCGACCCCAAACTGGGTGATGGTGGGGCCGCGATTAATCTCTACGACCTGGGCGGGTGCGCCAAACGAAGCCAGGGTTTCTTCGATCAGCCGGGCGCGTTGCTCGACAAATTCTTCATTGACAGACGGGGCGTTGCCGGGTTGCAGGGTTTCTTTGATATTGGGCAGTACCCATTCGACCTGTTTGCTTGTGGTGGTGACGGGCACGCCCACGGGTGGGGCTGGCACTGTGCCGGGCAGGGCGGGCGGTTCTTCGGGCAGGATGGGGTCGCGCTTTAGCAGGGTAAAACCATCTTCAACGGGGGCTGGCTTCGGGGGGCGAGTTCCGTGCAGGCGGTTTTGGAGCCAGGAGACGAACAGGTTCCAGAGTCGCGCCAGGGCGTCGTAAACCGGCTTCAATTTCCCCATCAGCTCTGGCACTGTGACATCGAGGGCCAGGGTTAGGGCGATTAATAACCAGGCCAGCATGGTAACGGTTGCGCCGCCCAGGCCGAGGTTGTTGACCAGCAGGCGGTAGAACAGGCTGCCCACCCAGCCGCCACCACTTTCGGCGGCGGGTTCGGGGTTGCCTGCAAACCCGTGGAACAAGGCTTGGACCAACAGCAACAGCAGGAAGATGCCAGTGACGCGTTCGACCGAGACGGGCGGAATACGGTCGATTTTACGCACTACCAGCCAGCCGCCAAAGCCAACCAGTGCCAGCGGGATCATGTAGATGCCCCAGCCAAACAAGAAGACCAGCCCGCCCACCAGTACGCCGGTGAAGCTGCTGCGGTTGGCCGAGAGGACGGTCAGGAACAGCAGCACGCCGCCAACCGCCAGGATAATGCCAATGACATCCAGGCGGCGCTCTGGTGACAGGTCGAAGAGCGGCGGTGGTGGCGGTGGCGGGGTGGCCGCTTTGGTGGCCTTGGGCGCGCTCTTGGCTGCCGCCGCGGGCTTGGGGGCCGGTTTTTTCTCGTCCTTTTTGGGGGCGGGTTTGCTTTTGCCTTTTTCGGGTGGCGGGGCTGGTTTAGAAAAGGGGGTTTTTAAGGGCATGGTTTATGGCTTATGAACGCGAAAAAATAGAACACATTTTCATTATAGCATTTCCTGAGGAGAACGCGAAGAAGTTGGCGGGCGGGATATAATGGGCGCATGTCCTTCTATGAATTCCTGGTTTATGCACGTGGCTGGCCGGTTTTGGGCCGGGTGGCTTATTTTGGTTTGAAGTTGTTGGGGGCGGAGATTCCCGTTTCGGTGGCGATCGGCCCGGGGTTTTTGCTCCATCATGGCGGGGTGGGAGTTGTCATCCACCCCAAGACGGTGATTGGCGCACGGGTGCGAATCTACCCTGGGGTGACCCTGGGGCGCGCAGATGTGTACCGGCCCGCGAGTCAATCGAAGTTTGTTGGGATTGTCGTTGAGGAGGATGTCATCCTGGGGACCGGCGCCAAAATTTTGTGTGACGATGGCACCCTGCGGATTGGACGCGGAACGGTGGTTGGCGCGAATGCGGTATTGACTGAGTCGACCGGTGAAAATGAGATTTGGGCGGGGATCCCGGCTAAAAAAGTGGGGATGCGCGAATAATATATTGAGGACGAGAAAATAGCAGATGGATATCTTCTTTGAAATACATCGAGATTTGCCACGCGAAGCGCCGGGCGACGATGAGTCGACGCTCAGGGCCTTTCGGTTGATGCAGGCTGTGCCTGATGCTGCGCGCATCCTGGATGTAGGGTGTGGCCCGGGGGCGCAAACTGTGGCCCTGGCGCGTTATTCACAGGCGACAGTGACTGCCGTGGATACGCACCAGCCTTTCCTGGACGAGCTGAAGCGCCGGGCGGTTGCGGCGGGGGTGGCCGAACGGGTCAACACGGTTCAGGCTTCGATGTTTGCGCTGGATTTTGATGAACCTTTTGATGTGATCTGGTCAGAAGGGGCGGTTTATATCATCGGGTTTGAAGATGGGCTGCGGGCCTGGCGAAAGTTGTTAAAGCCGGGCGGCTACGTGGCTGTCACCGAGCTAAGTTGGCTGCAACCTAATCCGCCGCAGGAGGCGTTGAAGTTTTGGCAGGAAGGGTACCCAGGTATGGCGACGGTTGAAGAGAACCTGGCGCGTTTGCGCCGGGCGGGGTACCAGCCGGTGGCGCATTTTACTTTGCCTGAAAGTTCGTGGTGGCAGTCCTATTATGGCCCGATGGCGGCACGGATTGCGCAGTTGCGTGAAAAATACCACGACAATGCCGAGGCCCAGCGCTTCCTGGATATGGAAGCGGCGGAAATTGAGCTGTATCGCCAGTTTTCGGCCTGGTACGGGTATGTCTTTTATGTGATGCAGGCCGGGCACGAAGCGGCGAATGCGGGAACGGATTTCTAACGCGGATTTCTAACGCGGATTCCCAAAACGGATTTATAAACGGAGAAGCGGATAACGGATGGCCCAGCAACGTATTTGTATTGTCCCGAAGGTGCATGGCGTGGGGGGGATGGTGTCTTTCCTCTACAAGTTTTCCACGGCTGTGGAGAAACACGGGGTGCAAGTCACAAACGATTTATCGGATGCTCCTTATGAGGCGGTGTTGGTGATTGGCGGCACGCGCGATTTTTTGCGTCTCGGGCAGATGAAACAGCGTACGGCGGCGGGGCGCAGGGGTGTCCGCGTGGTTCAGCGTTTGGATGGCATTAACTGGATTCATCGCAGGCGGCCGGTTTCGCTGAAACATTCGCTGCGGTCTGAATATGGGAACCTGTTGTTGAGCCTGATTCGGCGTTTGCTGGCAGACCGGATTGTTTACCAGAGTGAATTTTCGCGGGTATGGTGGAACGATTGGTTTGGAACGCTCAAGACGCCGTTTTCGGTGGTTCATAACGGTGTGGACCTGGGTACTTACTCCCCGCATGGGGAACAGCCACCCACGGATCGTTACCGGCTGCTGGTCGTAGAAGGGACGATGGGTGGCGGGTATGAAGGCGGGTTGGCGAATGCAGTGCGGCTGGCCGAAGCGACCGCGAAGCAGGTCTCGAAGCCGCTGGAGTTGATGGTGGTGGGCGAGGTGAGCGCAGCCCTGAGAGCGGAATGGCAGGCGCGCAGCCAGGTTCCGATTACCTGGGCCGGGCTGGTGAAGCGGGAGCAAATTCCGGCCCTGGATCGTTCGGCGCATGCGTTGTTTTCGGCGGATGTGCACCCGGCCTGTCCCAATTCGGTGATTGAGGCGCTGGCCTGTGGCCTGCCGGTGGTGGCGTATGATACCGGGTCGCTGGCGGAGTTGGTGACTGCCCAGGCCGGTTGTGTGGTTCCCTATGGCAGCGACTCGTGGAAGCTGGAGTCTCCGCTGGTCGAGCCGCTGGCGCGTGGAACGGCGCACGTGTTAGAGAACCAGGACATTTTCCGCGCCGGGGCCCGGGCCCGGGCTGAAGCAGCGTTCGATTTACAGGCGATGATGGAAAAATACCTGGATGCGTTGCTGGGATAAAAGTCAAACGAGGTAGTGCGATGAATTCTGAACACGAAATTTATGAATTTTTGCTACGACACCTGAAAGCCATTCAGGAGAATGATACCCAGGGGTATCACGAGACCACACATGCAGACCTGACGCTTTACGAGTGGTGGGTGACGCCGCACCGGTTGGATGGCTTGCCTTTCCATGAATTTATGATGGAGGCTAACGCCAGGCGTGGGACGGTATTTGGCGCGGAGGGCGGCCCTGCGCCAACGCGTTTTGACCTGTCGAACCTGCATATCCAGCATTATGGCGAGACAGCCATCGCCAGCTATACCCTTTTGGTTAGCACGGCCACGCCACAGGGGGTGAAGGTGGCCGCCCATAACGAGAGCCGCGTGCTGGTCCAGTTTGATGGGCGCTGGCAAGTGGTGCATGTTCATAAATCCCCGGCTTATCCTGCGCCGCATGTGGCTGAATAGTGGTTATGAAAAAATCCCTTCTTTCCCTGTTTTCTTTTTTTGCCAGGATCCTGCCGCTGCCATTTAAGCAGGCGCTTTATCGCTTTCCGCCCCTGGCGCGAATGATTCGCGGCTCGATTAATTCGGCCGTGGAATCAGGTCTCAGCCAGGTGGAGATTGCCGCGGGCGACCTGAAAGGCTATCAGCTGTTGCTCAATCTCAAAGCTGAGAAGAGCCGCTGGCTGGGCACCTACGAACCCGAGCTGGCCGAGGCGGTGCGTGAATTCCTGCGGCCCAATATGACCGTGTATGACGTTGGCGCCAACATTGGCTATGTGTCGCTGCTGCTGGCGCATCATGTCCGCCCGGAGGGCCGGGTTTTTGCCTTTGAGGCGCTGCCTGCCAACGTGGAGCGTATCCGCCGTAATGTGGCGCTCAACGGACTTGAAAGCCGTATCACACTGGTGGCGCAAGCCGTGGCCGATAAAAGCGGTGAACTGACCTTTTTTGTGCACGAATCGGTTGGGATGGGGAAGGTGGCCGGGTCGGCCGGGCGGCATGAGGAGCAGTACCAGGCCGAGATTAGGGTTGCGGCGCTGTCGCTGGATGAATTCGTTTATGGGTTGGGCAACCCGGCCCCGGACGTGGTCAAAATGGACATTGAAGGCGGCGAGGTGCTGGCCCTGCCAGGGATGAAATGCATCCTGGCGGAGCATCATCCTTTGTTGCTGCTCGAACTGCACGGCCCCGAATCAGAAAATGCGGCCTGGGAAGCATTAACGGCTGCCGGGTATACGCTGCATGCAATGGAACCCGGTTATCCGGTCCTTGAGTCGCCGGAAAAATTGGGCTGGAAGGCGTATGTGATTGCCTGGGTGGAACGTGGACGCTAAATTTGTCGGCCGCCTGGGGCTTCTCCAGCGTGTGCTGCCGTCTTATCGCATCCCGTTTTTTGATGCGCTGGCGAGCGCATGCTCGGGCGGGCTGACGCTTTTTGCAGGCCAGGCCCTGCCCCAGGAGGGGATTGCCAGCGGCCAGCCTAAAATTGCCCGGCATGTGCCGGCCCAAAACCTGCATTTCCTCAACCCGCAGTCCCGGTTTTATTTTTGCTACCAGCGCGGCATCCAGGCCTGGCTGGAGCAAGAAAACCCGGATGCGTTGATTCTCGAGGCCAATTTTCGCTATCTGTCGTCGCCAATCGCCATCGGCTGGATGAAAAAACGCGGGCGACCAGTGATTGCCTGGGGCCTGGGCGCGCCGCTCGACCGTGGCCCGCTGGCCGGGTTGCGCACCCGTTTCCTGCGCCAGTTTGATGCCCTGGTGGCCTACTCGGCGCGCGGGGCCGAGCAATATGCGGCCTGTGGAATCCCGCCCGGGCGCATCCTGGTGGCACCCAATGCGGTTTCCCCCGCTCCCCGGCATGCCCTACCCGCCCGGGACCCGGCCCCGCTGAAGCCGCTGGTCCTTTTCGTGGGCCGTCTCCAGGCCCGCAAGCGGGTTCCGGCACTGTTGAAAGCCTGCGCCGAACTTCCTGCTGCGCTCCAGCCGCGCCTGGTTATCATCGGTGAAGGGCCAGAGCTGGATAACCTGCGTACCCTGGCGCACAGCATCTACCCTGCCGCCGAATTTCCCGGTGCGTTTCATGGCGCAGAACTTGCGCCCTACTTCCGCGCCGCCGACCTGTTTGTGTTGCCCGGTACCGGCGGGCTGGCCGTGCAAGAAGCCATGTCGTATGGGTTGCCAGTCATCGTTGCCAAGGGAGATGGCACCCAGGATGACCTGGTGCGTCCGCAAAATGGCTGGCAGGTAACCCCCGATGATGATTTTGCCCTGTTGTTTGCCCTGCAAGAGGCGCTCAGCAACCTGCCGCGCTTACGCGAGATGGGTGTCGAATCGTATCGGATTGTTACCGAGGAGATTAATTTGGAAAAAATGGTGGGGGTGTTTGCGCAGGCGCTGGAACTAGCCGGTCGCCGGGCGGGTTGATGCAGGTTGTTCGAGCCAAGCCAGCGCCGAGGGGTGGTCAAAGAAGATTGAAACCGAGTAGCCGTTGTTACGGCAGACTGTTTCGAAAAATCTCAGGTTTTCGGCCAGGTGAGAGGGTACCACCAGCGCCAGCTTGAAGTTGCGATGAATTCCCAACTCCTGGTACTTTTTAGGCAGGTAATAAATATCCAGGGTGGTTAACAGGTCTGCTTCAAGCTCGCTATGATCTAACAGGCAGCCAACACAGCCCTTTTGACGGATGATTGCCAGGGCTTCGGCCCGCATCATGTCGGCAAATTCAATTTTGAGTGCCCCGCTCGTTTTGACAACCAAGATCTGTCGATTTTCATCGTAAGCGATGGTCCAGTTGAGCATAGTTGTCGGCGCTCCTGTTATTTGATTTTGGGCCATTCCATCAGGGTGACTTCTGCCAGCAGGCGGGCATTGACGTTTTTCTCCAACCGGTCGAGGGCCTTTTCCAGCGCTTCAACCAGGGTTCGGGCCTCGGGCAGGGACATTTCGTAGGCCAGGTTTTCAATCTCTGCCGCCCGGTCAATATTTGCCAGCGGCGCACTGGCCCGCGCGGCGCTCAACATCACATCGCGCCAGTATGAAAGCCACAGCAGCAAGGTTTGCCTGAAAACATCCTTATCTCGGGCCAGCTTCTCGGCATAGGCAAAGCGTTCGCGGCGTTTGGCTGGCAGCAGCCTGTGCAGGTCATCCAATTTTTCGGTGCGAAAACCCAGTGCCTTCTCGTCGCCAGAAAGCCTTAGGGCATAGCCTGGCCGCCCGCCCGAGAGATGCCCCAGCAAGCGCGCTTTTTCGGCTTCTACCCCTTTTGCCACCAAGAACTCTGTGACTGCCTCCAGCCCCATTGGGCGCAAGCGCAAGATTTCGCAGCGCGAAACAATCGTCGGGAGAAGCTGTTCGGCGTTATCGGCGGTCAGGAGCAGCAGGGCATGCGCGGGGGCTTCCTCCAGGGTTTTTAGCAGGGCGTTTTGGGCGTTGGCGTTGGCTTCCTGGAAGCGCAAGAACATCACGGTTTTGAAGGGCGACTGGTAGGGTTTGAGCGACAGGAATCTCTGCACTTCCCGAACCTGCTCCACCTTGAGCGTGCCGCCTTCATTCTCAGCCTGGATGACCATTAAATCGATATTTTGCCCGGCCTCGACCTGCTTACACACCCGGCAGGTTCGGCACGGAACCCCGGGCGCGGGTGGCGTCTGACAATTGAGCGCCTGCGCCAGGCGAATAGCCAGCGAGCGCCGCCCCACCCCCGACGGCCCGGTGAACAGGTAGGCATGGCGCACATCGCCGCGGGCCACATGCTGTTGCAACATGTCAACCGCCCAATCGTGTCCGAAAATATCCCAGGTATTCATCAGGCTCCGCTCAGAGGGTTATTCTTGCCCGGCGCGCAAACGCAGGAAAGAATCGTAGCGTTCGGCGCTTACGCTGCCGGTTTTAACGGCTGTGGTGACGGCGCAGCCCGGTTCGTGGGTGTGGCTGCAATCGCTAAACTGGCATTCTGGAACCAGGTCGCGCAATTCAGGGAAGTAGGCATCAATTTCTTCGGGTTCGGTATCCCACAGGGCCAGCGATTTCCAGCCAGGGGCATCGGCCACCCAGCCGCCGCCTTCTAACCGGTGGAGCTGGCGAAAGTTGGTGGTGTGTTTGCCTTTGTTGATGGCGGTGCTAATTTCCCCCACGGCAATTCCCAGGCCGGGTTGGATGGCGTTCATCAGGCTCGATTTCCCGACCCCGGAAGGCCCGGCCAGCGCAGAAAGTTTACCGCTCAGGGTCGTTTTGAGTTCTTCGATGCCGATTTGTTCCCTGGCGGAAGTGTAGATGACGCGGTACCCAAGCGCCGGGTAAAAGCCAAATTTTTGGCGGGCGGCTTCCAGCCCGATGACATCCACTTTGTTGGCGACAATGACAGCCGGGACATTCTGCTTTTCGGCAATGACCAGGAAACGGTCGAGCATGCGCAGTTTGGGGTCCGGGTTGGCGCAGGCGAAGACGAAGACGGCCTGGTCGGGGTTGGCCAGCAATACCTGGCGGTATTCGCCCTGTGGGCGCGGGTCGAGACGCACGATCTCGCTTTTACGCGGCAAGATTTCTTCAATGATGCCGCTGCCATCGGTGAGCAGGGTCAGGTTTACCTGGTCGCCTACGGCGGCAATGTCACCCAGCCGCGGGCCTTGTTTAAGGCGTCCACGCAGCTGGCAGGTAACAGTGGCGTCTGAGTCGCCGTATAGGACGGTAAAAAAGCCAGATTGGGCGCGTATGATGAGGCCGGTAAGCGCTGCGGGGGTCGAATTTTCCATTGCTTTTTATTTTACTCGTTAAAAAGACATCCGGGCCTGGTGAGACCCGGATGTCTGTGTTTTATGGTGTGGGGGTTTCGGTGGCTTCGCCGCCCAGCGGGGTGGGCGTGCGGGTGATGCCGATGTTGGATTCCCACCAGTAGGGGCTGAGCGGGCGGCCGAAGAAGTAGATTTCGGCAATGCGCTTGAAGATGGGCGCGCCGTACTCGGAGCCTTCGCCTTTGTTTTCGACGATGACGGCGATGGCGATATCGGGCACGCCTTCGATTTGGGCATCGGTATACCCGGCGAACCAGGCATGCGGCAGGCCCGAGCCCGATTCGGCGGTGCCGGTTTTGCCAAAGATGGGAATGCTGATGTTGCGGAAGCGGTGAACGGCGGTGCCGCGCGGGTCGCGTACAACGGCCAGCATGGCTTCGCGCAGGGCGTCCAGGGTTTCGGGTTTGACGGGCAGGGTGCCGCGCGCTTCGGGCTTAAAGATGGTTGTTTCGGTGCCATCGGGGCCGATGATTTTTTCTACCAATTGCGGGCGGTACAGGGTGCCGCCGTTGCCGAGGGCGGCCATAAAGGTGGCTACCTGCAGCGGGGTCACTTGCACATCGCCCTGGCCGATGGCCTGGTTGACGGCGGAGATTTCTTCGGGCGGGTTGTTAATCTGTCCGGGTAATTCTTCCACCTCGCCGATGCCGGTCAGCGCTCCCAGGCCAAAGCCGCGCGCCATGTCGGCGATGGCGCTGACACGGCCCTGGCGGAACAGGTCGAGGCCGATGTGCCAGAACCACGGGTTGCAGGAGCGCATCAGGCCCTGGCTGAGGGTCAGGGTGCCGGAGGGTTTGGTGGTGCACTCACCGGTAGTGGCCAGCTCATCCTGGCAATGTTCCCAGGTCCAGTCATAACGGACCTTGTCGTTGAGTTCGGTCCATTCGTAGCCACATTCCAGTTTCAGGTCGGGAGTGTAGGTTTCGCTTTCGAGCGCGGCGGCGAAGGTGATGACCTTGAAAACCGAGCCGAGCGGGTATTGGCCCTGGGTGGCGCGGTTTACCAGCGGCTGGTTGGTGTTTTCGAGCACTTCCTGGATGCCGCCAGCGCTGTTGGGGTTGTTGGGTTCAAAGATGTTGGGGTCGAAGCCGGGCGAGGAGACCATTGCCAGCACGCGGCCGGTGTCCCGTTCCATCACCACAACCGAGCCGCGCAGCCCGGCCAGGGCTTTTTCGGCTTGAAGCTGGAAGTCACGATCCATGGTGAGCTGGATGTTGGATGCGGGCTGCGAGTCAGCTTTGCCGAGCGAGGAGATGATTTTGCCGTTGGGGTCAACCACGTAAAGTGTGCCGCCAGTTTTGCCCGCCAGGTACTGTTCGCCCCATTGTTCGATGCCCGAACTGCCCACGCGCGCGGCGGGTGAGTAGCCAGCGCGCACGTAGCGGTCCAGTTCGTTAACCGGTACAGATGAAACGTACCCGACAGCCTGCGAGGCGACGCCATTCAGGTAGTACAGGCGCGCATTGTAGGGGGTGACGGCCAGGCCAGAGAGGCTCGAAATCAGGCCGATGCGCCGGTCTACTTGTTCGGCGGGGGCTTCCCCGAGCGGAACATACCAGTAGACATCGCGCCGGTCGTTGTAAAGCGCCTGGGCCTGGATGGGGAAGATGCCAAGCAGTTCGGAGAGCACGCTCATCAGGCTGCCTTCCTGTTCGGGCAGGATGGCGCTGGGGACCAGGCTGATGGCGTAGGCGTCGGTTTGGGTGGCAAAGGGCTGGCCTTTGCTGTCGTAGATGAAGCCACGGGTGGGGACATCATAGTTCATGTCCAGCCGGTTCCCGCCGCGCAGTTCGGGCAAAACCAGGCCGTCTTCCCATTGGATTTTCCACTGGCCGTTTTCCAGCTTTAACCCGGCGGTCATCTCGCGCTGGAATTCGCCCACCAGGTTGGTTTTATAGCCCACGCGGAAGGTAACCTGTGAACTAGTCGGGCTGGTGTTGGCTGAAAGCACCTCGTAGGAGAGTTCTTTCAGGGTCATTTTGTTCATCGCGTCGCGGTAGCGCTTGTCAAAGTCTTCGACGGTGATGCTTTGCTGGCTTTCCTGGGTGAGTTGGGCGTACATGCTGGCGTAATCATCTTTCGACCAGGCTTCAAGGAAATCCAGGATGGCTCCTTTTGCATCGGGTGCGCTGGTCACACGCACAGCGGGCGCTGGCAGGGTGGGCTCCCCCGGTTGGGGGGTGCCGTTACCGCCTTGGCCGCCGCACCCGGCCAGGAAAGCCAGGATGATGACGATGCTCAGGATGGGGTTTCGTTTCATTCGTTCTACCTTTCGTTCGGGTACTCGCCGCGCAAAATCAGCTTTGAGACCGGGCACTGGTAATTCAGGGCGGACTGGCAGTTCCCGGCCACATCGGCGCGCGGGGTGATGCCCACTTTGCGTAATAAGACCGACAGGCTGCACAATGGCAGACCCATCACCGAGGCGTAACAACCTTCCATACTGGCCACAGGCTGGAAATCCGGGTTTTGGATGCCGTAAGCCCCGGCCTTATCCATTGGGTCGCCGCTGGCGATATATCTTTCGATCTCTTCGTCGCTGTAAGCGCGCATGGGCACATCGGTGATAACCACACGTGTTTGCAGGTTGCCATCACTGGCGCGCAAGACGGCGATGCCGGTATAGACCTGGTGAGTGCGTCCACGCAGGCGGGTGAGCATTTCGCGGGCTTCCTTCAGGCTCGAAGGTTTGCCCAGGATTTCATCATCGATCACCACCGATGTATCAGAGCCAATGATAATGTGTTCGGCGCGGGCGCGCGGCAGCACCGCGCGCGCTTTGGCTTCGGCCAGCCGCCGCACATAATCCAGCGGCGCTTCGTTGGGGAGCAGCGCTTCGTCGATGTTCGAAACATCCACACCAAAGAGCCAGCCGCCCAGGGCCAGGATCTCGCGTCGGCGTGGCGAGTTGGAAGCAAGCAGGAGTAAAGGAATCTCATTCATAGGCGCAAAGTTCGATTCTAACACAGCCAGCACGACCGTTTTGGCGCATTAATCGGACTGTTATCTTAAAAGTGGAACAAGCCGACTGTTCGCTACGTCCAACAGGTATAATGGGATTAAGAGCATTCGGAGGAACTTCATGAAATCAGCCCGTCGTATATCGATCGCCTTGTTCGCTTTCCTGGTTATGGTCTCTATGGCTTGCAGTCTCGGCCAGCCTCTTGCTCCCACCCCCTCCCCTACGCCCACACCCATCCCGCTTCCGCCCACCATTGTGGAAACCATCCCGCCGGTGGGTACCGAACTGCCAATTGGTTCGCTGCTGACAATTTACTTCAGCGAAGCGATGGATCGCGCCAGTGTTGAAGCCGCCCTCAGTGCGCAACCGGAGGCCCAACTGGTTTTTAGCTGGGTCGACGACTCAATCCTGACCCTGGCCCCCAGCCCGGCCTTCCCGGCGGATACAAAGATTGTGCTCACGCTGGCCGAATCGGCCCGCTCGAAGGGCGGTCTTGCCCCGCTTGGGCCGCTCACCCTTAACTACTCCACACCAGGCTTGCTGCGCGTTTCGCAGGTTTTGCCCGCACCCCAGGCCGATTCTGTCAGCCCGGTTTCAGCGGTGGTGGTGGCCTTTAACCAGCCGGTTGTCGCGCTGGGCGCCGACCCTGCTTCGCTCCCGGCCGGGTTTAGCCTTGAACCTGCGGCCAGCGGCAGCGGCGAATGGCTCAACACCAGCACCTATGTTTTTACACCCCAGCCTGCCCTGGCTGGGGGCATCGACTATACCGCGCGCGTCAACCCGGCCCTCAAAAGCCTGGCCGGAACCTCGCTCGACAGCGGCGGCCTGGGGACTGCCTGGACCTTTCGCACAGCCCCGCCCCAGGTTTTAAAAATCACCCCGCCCCTCAACAGCCGCCTGGCGCTCGACCAGGAATTTGAGATTAGCTTCAACCAGCCTATGGATCGCGCCAGTGTTGAATCCAACCTGACCCTGCGCGCATCGGATGGCAGCCTGGCCGCCGGTCAATTTACCTGGAACGAGAACGGCTCCAGCGTGACCTTCAAACCGTCTGGCCTGTTGGCCCGCCAAACGCTCTACCGGCTTACCGTGGGCCAGGCCGCCCGTTCCAATGGCGGCGAAACGCTGGCGCGAGACATCTGGTATGAGTTTGAGACCTACGGCGCGTTTGCCTTCCAGAATGCCAACATCCCCAACGGCAGCCTGCGCCCGACCAGCGAGAGTTTGACCTTGTTCTTTACAGCCCCGCCAGCCCTGCCCAAAGATGTCGACCCGGCGAGTCTCATTCGCGTCTCGCCCGAACTGAGCGACTATTTTGTCAGCCTAGACGGCAGCGCGATGATGGTTTTTGGCGGCTTCAACCCTGGTGAAACCTACACCATTACCTTACCGGCGGCCATGACAGATGCCTGGGGCCAGGCTCTCGGCCAGGATGCCACCTTCAGCTTTGTCGAACCGGATGCTTTTCCCTCCCTGCGTGTGGGGACGTACCAGCCCGAGTTGTTTGTGCGCCCCGATGCCCCAACAGTGGCTGTCAAGGCGGTCAATCTCAACACCATTTTTGTCTCGCGCAGTGAGATGACACTCGATGACTACCTGCGTTTTGGCGTCGATTACAACTTCCAGCAAGCATATTCGCCCGCCAGCCCCGAAACCTGGGAGGTCCGCCCGGGACTGCCGCGTAACGAAAGCCAGCCGGTAGAAATTTCCCTCAACGATGGCACCCTGCAGACGGGTCTATACTTCGTCCAGTTTGATACCCCCGATTCTGAATTCCAACTGAGCCGGCGTACCGTTGTCGCCAGCAATGTCAACCTGACCGTCAAAGTCAGTCCCACCGAGGCCTTGCTCTGGGCTGTGGACCTGCGTACCGGTAAACCGGTCGCCAATGCCAGCGTGCGCTTGTACGGCTCGAGCAGCGAGCGTCTTGCAACCGGCCAGACCGATGACGCAGGCCTGTGGCGCGGCACCCTGCCCGAAAAAAGCGCCGTTAGCTATGCTGTCCTTGGCAAGCCAGGCGATGAACAATTTGCGGTCGCTTCACCCAACTGGGCTTCCGAAATCCAACCCTGGAACTTTGGCCTTGCTTACGATGAAAGCGGCCCCTATTCGGATGCTTACCTGTATACCGACCGGCCCGTCTACCGCCCCGGCGATGTGGTACACCTGCGCGGTATCGTGCGCGAATTGTTCGATGGCCGTTATGCCGAAAACAGTGAGAATCGCTCGTACACATTGCGCCTTAATGGCCCCAGCGGCCCGGTAGATCAGTTAAATGCTTCGCTGGGCAGTTTTGGCACCTTTGGCGTTGAATTTACCCTGCCCGAACAGGCCGCTCCCGGCGGGTACAGCATCGATCTCAGTACCGCCGAAGACCAATCGGTGCGTGGCGGCTCCATCTTCTTTGAAGTGGCCGATTATCGCAAACCCGAATTAAACCTGAGTGTGGATGTCTCACCGGCGGCGGTCCTGGGCGGCAGCCCGCTAACCGGAACCGTGACCATAGAATATTTCTTTGGCGCACCCGCTGGCGATATCCCGTTTGAATGGGCGCTATACCGCAACCCGTCTTCTTTTTACATCCCCGGATATTCCACCGGTTTGTATGACAGTGATTGGGTTTCGCTGCGCGAGCGAGGTTTCTTTGGCAACCAGGTTGCCAGCGGCTCGGGCCGCACCAATGCCTCCGGGCAGTTTACCCTGCCGCTGGAAGGGGTGGCTGTGACCGATACCAGCGAACTGACCCTGGAAATTACTGCCACCGAAAGCGGCGGTTTCCCGGTCAGTGCCAGCCATACGCTGGTGGCGCACCCTGAGAACTTTTATATCGGCATCCGCCCGGGCTCCTGGTTTGGGCAGGCCGGGACAGCTTTTGATTTTGACCTGCAAACCGTCGGCTGGGAGCAGCAACCGGTTTCACAGCCGCTGACGCTCGAGTTCAAAAAGGTGCGCTGGGAACGCCGCCAGGGCCGTTTTGGCGAAACCACTTACGCTCCGGTGTATGAGCCGGCCGAAAGTCAGACCCTCAGCACCGATGCGCTTGGGGCTGCGCAAGTGTCGTTTACGCCCTCAAAAGCGGGTACGTACATGCTCGAAGCCAGTGGTGGACGTGCCAGGTCGCAGGTGTTGGTGTGGGTGGGCGGCGCCGAAGATGCTGCCTGGCCGCGCCTGCCCTTTGACCGTCTGACGCTGACCGCCGACCGGGACAATTACAAACCTGGCGAAACCGCCGAAATTTTCATCCCCAACGACCTGGGCGACACTGCCCGTGCCTTGCTGACCACCGAACGCGGGACATTTAAAACAATCCAACTGGTGGATGTGCCGCTGGAAGGCTATCGCTTCTCCCTGCCGCTGACAGATGAGGAGGCGCCTAATATTTATGTCTCCGCAACCCTGCTGGGACCGGATGGGTCCTTCAGGCAGGGTTATCTTAACCTGCCAGTGGAGCCATCTGCTTTTAGCCTGAATGTCGAGCTAAAGGCTACGCCCGAGAATGCAAAACCCGGCGACACGCTCACCATCGACCTGACCGTGACCGATAACCAGGGCCAGCCGGTGGAAGGTGAATTTTCGATGGCGGTGGTGGACCTGGCGGCCCTGGCCCTGGCCGGGCCCAACTCTGAAGCAATCTTGCCCGCTTTTTATGATATCCAGCCGCTGGGGGTTCGCACCGGGCTGACAGCCGCCATTAGCGCAAGCCGTCTCATGGATCTCTCCGGCGGCCGTGGCGGGGGTGGAGGGGCGGGTCCGCTGACCATTCGTGATGAGTTCCCCGATACCGCGCTGTGGAAGGCCGACCTGGTGACCAATGCGCAGGGCAAAGCCCAGATGAGCCTGACCCTGCCCGACAGCCTGACCACCTGGCAGATTGAATCGCGCGGCCTGACCCGTGACACAAAGGTCGGACAGGCCACTGTGCGTGTGGTGACCAGCAAAGAACTGCTCATCCGTCCACAGACGCCGCGTTTCCTGGTCGTAGGGGATCAGGCCGAATTGGCTGCCATCGTCAACAACAACACCGCCCAACCGCTAGATGCCACCGTTGGGTTACAGGTGACCGGCTTCAGCCTGGATGACCCGGCCCGGGCCGAGCAAAAAATCACCATTCCCGCCAATGGCCGCGTCCGGGTTGCCTGGACCGGTCTGGTACAGGATGGGGAGACCGTCGATCCTATCTTTTCGGTCACCGCCGGGACCCTGCAAGACGCGGCGCGCCCCAACGATGGCGCCATCCCGGTGCGGCATTATGTGGCCGCCCAAACTTTTGCCACGGCGGGCATTCTGCCGGATGGGGTTTCGACCCAGCTGGAGATTATTGCCCTGCCGCGCACCTTCCAGCCCCTGGGTGGCGACCTGACCCTGGAACTCTCCCCGTCGCTGGCTTCCGTTATTTTAGAATCGCTTAAGGCCCAGGAGTTGCCGGAGGACGTTTGGAGCACCGAGCAGCTGCTTTCGTACCTGTTGTCTAATACTGCCACTTACCAGGCCCTGAGTGGTGCTGGTTTGCAAGACCAGGCTCTCAGTGAGCGCGTAGAAAAAGACCTGCGAGGCACCCTGGCGCGTTTGCTGGCCGCCCAAAGCGGCGACGGCGGCTGGCCGTGGGCCATTGGCGGCGCGCAGAGCGACCCGTACCTGACGGCATATATCCTGTTTGGGTTGCAGACGCTCAACGCCAGCGGTCTCGATCTGGACCCATTGAGCACTGAAACAGCCGGAAATCTCGACTACCCCATCCAGCGCGGGCGTGAATACCTGCTGGCCAATGCCGAGCCGTTGACCGGCGCTGTAGACATTACCATCCCCGCCTGGGCCAACCAGACGGCTTTCTACTGTTTTGTGCTCGAACTAACCGGCGGCCTGAACAACTACGTTTACCTGACCGATAACCTGTATAACCAGCGCGAACTGCTGGACCCGTGGGCCAAAACCTTGCTGGCGATAACCCTGCGCCGGCTTTCCCCTACCGATGAACGCGCCAATACCCTGTTCTCTGACCTGGAAGCAACGGCCCTGCGCTCGGCGACAGGCGCGCATTGGGAAAGCATCCAGGGCGGTTGGATGAGCCCCGGCTCGCCGCTCTTTACCACGGCGATTGTGCTGTATGGCCTGGCAGAACGTGACCCGGCCAGCCCGCTGGCGGTGGATGCAGTCCGTTACCTGGCTGCGCAGCGTGGCCCCCAGGGTTGGTGGGCATCTTCTTATGAACATAGTTGGATTGTCCTGGCCCTTAACCGTTATATGGTGGCAACCGGCGATTTTCGCGCGTTTTACAATTTTTCGGCCGGGCTGAACGGGGTTGCGGTTGCGCAGGGGGCCGCCTCGGGGCCGGAAAACCTGACTTCGGTGACGACGGTTACACCCCTGACACAGATGAACCTGAATGGGGCCAACCAGCTCACCATTAGCCGCGAGAGTGGCAGCGGCAACCTGTATTATCGCGCCCTGCTCAACGTCCACCGCCCGGTAGAAACGGCCCCGGCCCTGAGCAATGGGCTGGCTGTCAGCCGCGAGTTTTTGCAGTGTAACGGAACGGATTGCCAGCCGGTCACTTCTTACCAGATGCTGCCCGATGCCTCGGGGCGGATTATGGTGCGTGTGACGGTCTCTGTCCCCAACGATGTGTATTACCTGATGCTGGAAGATTTTATTCCCGCCGGGGCCGACATCATTAATTCGGCGCTTAAGACCAGCCAGCAAGGTGAACAGAATGAGTCGATTGGGGTGCAGTACGATGAGAGCAATCCTTTTGGCGAGGGCTGGGGCTGGTGGTATTTCAACCGCCCGCAAATTTACAGCGACCGGATTCAGTGGAGCGCCGATTACCTGCCAGAAGGCACGTATGTGTTGACCTACACACTGGTGCCGTCGCTGGCGGGTGAATATCGCGTCTTGCCAGCGCGCGCCTGGCTGGCCTACTTCCCCGAAGTGCAAGGGACAACGGCCGGGACGGTCTTTACCATCAAGGGCCTGGCGAAATAAGCCCGTCGATAGAATCAAAAAACGCCGTATCCGTTTTGTCGGATACGGCGTCTTTTTGTTTGGTTAGACAACCCCATGTACGCAGGATGGCTTTTTGGGGAACAGGGTGGTGACCAGGAGGCGAGCTTCGTCGGTTTCCCAGTAACAGTCGGCGTAGGCGGCTTTAAGGTCGTCGAGGCTGCGATAGCCAAAGACCAGCTGCAAAACGGTCAGGTCGGGCAGGCCTACTTCGCCCATGTCATTGGGCTGTGGTTTGTAGGAGGTAGATTCGGTCAGTTTGCCGTTCTCAAAGACCAGCCGCAGGCCGGTTTTGTACAGGTTCAGGCGCAGGATTCCGCTGTAGCCAGGGACGAAGGAGTCGGCCAGGCGTTTTTCGAGCGCGGGGGCAATGTGGCTCAAGAAACCCGGCAGGTCGGCCACGCGCACGTACCAGGCGTAGGTTGGACGGATGCGCGGCAGCTTGTCGCGCCAGACTTCGTAGACCGGGTGCCATGAGCCATGCCAGAAAGGCACGGCGGTCTTGTTTTCTACCGGTTGGCCGTCGCGCAAGGCATATGCTTTGCTGGTAGCCAGGATGTAGCGCGCTACACTGGGGGTGACTGCCAGCCACGAGATGCCGGGCTTGAGTTCATATTCAAACAGCGGGATACCCCAATCCCAGTTGTACCAGGGGTGCGCAATGTACCCAACGGCTTCACCGGCAGCTGTTTCGATGATGCGGATTTCGTCGCGGCCGACATGGCGTTCGCTTTTGCCGCTCAGTTCAAGTCGCCAGATGGCCTCGTCGCGCAGGACGCGCACCATTTGACGGTTTTCGGCGCAGGCGTAGACCATGCTTAGGAACGGGATGTCGGCTTCGGTGGCGGGGCGAAAGGTGAAGGGTTCGCTTTCGTCTTCTTTAAGGGTTGGCATAAGCGGGGCGAATCCAACCCGTCCGCCGCCCAGTTCCAGCCCCATTTCGTAATCAAAGCGTTTGTAGTAATACGGGATGCCGGTGATGGCTTGCACCAGTTCGCCGCGCTCCAGGCTCCAGCGATGGATTTCATCGAACTGGATGCCAACCAGACGCTTGTGGCGGTATTCGGGCAGGGTTCCGACCAGCTCTGGGCGACCCACCTTGAACGGAATCCCTTCGTAGCTCCAGGTTTGGGAAATATGGTTGAGCGACGAAACCAGCCGCCCGGTGGCTTCTTCTTCGACCAAAAGGAAGTCGCCTTCTCCAAAGGTGGGGTGCGGGCGGGTGAGCAGGTCGCGTGTCCACCAGGCCAGGCGGTCATCGGGTTTGTCCCAACCGTCTTCGCTGTGTATGCGCGAGTTGAAATCGGCCAGTTTTTCGGCGTCGGCCGCGGTGGAGCGGCGCAAAATCAGGCCATCACCCAGGTTGCGAATGATGGTTGTTTGGGTTTGTAACATGTTGGCTCTCCGTAGGGGAAACCCCTACATGCTTGTGTTGATGAGTTGTTTTACATCGTCCAGTGCTTGTTGGGCTGTGCGGAAAAAGACAGCCTGCATGCCCAGCTTGCGGCTGGCATCGATGTTTTCACTGAAGTCATCGACAAAGACGGCTTCGGCGGCTTTTACGCCCAACGCGTCGAGCGCGTGGTGGTAGATGCCTGGCAGCGGTTTGGCAATGCGTACTTCGGCAGAGATGGTCAGGTAGTCGAATGCGTCGTCGAATTTTTCTTTGCGAATCCACGGGCGCAGGCCGTCCCAGGCGTTGCTGATCAGGCCTACTTTGTGGGTTTTGCGTGTTTCGCGCAAGAAGGCGACGATGTCCCAGTCGATTTTATCCCCGGCAAAGAATTGCTGCTGGATGCGCGGGCGCTGGTCGAGCGGCAGGCCCAGGCGGCGGGTGACGTTGATCCAGTGGGCTTCCTCGGTCAGGGCGCCGGTGGAGGCGCGGGCGGCGGTGCTGCCTGACCCACCGCCAAAGACGACTTTATCGAGTTCGTCGTAGGTCAGGCCAAATTCGGCGGCCAGTTTGGTGCGCGGTTCTTTGTCCTCGGTGCGGAGGATAACGCCGCCCAGGTCGAAGTAGATGGCTTTTATCATGTGGTTTTTCCCTGACGTTCGGGCTACTTTTCGAGCATTTTGCGCGTGATTGGGTTGAGCTCAAGCGTCTTTTTGATGACTTTGTTGGCGCGGCGGCACTTGGGGCAGTGTGCATCGTAATGCGCATGGGCATCTTTTTTGAAAGTTTCGATCGCTTTGGTAATTTCTTCGTTGGTCAGGGCAAACGGCATGGCGCAATAGGAACATTTGATTTGCATGGGGGTCTCCTTGTTGGCGGTGGCTCCGCAGGCCCGGTGGTTTTAGGGCCAGGCCTGCGGAACAGTAGGTCAGTCTTTGTACGGGTCGAATTCGTTCTCGCCCGCCATGGCCACACCCATCGGTTTGAGGGTGTGCAGGATGCGGACACTGTTACTGTGGTGTTTGAGCACTTCGGGCAGGCGTTTATAGCAGTGCGGCGATTCGTCGGTGCCTGCGCCGCGCAGCTCCACGTTTTGGTCGTGCACCCATGAGAGCATCATTTCGCGTGAGATGGCGCCAGGGCTGATGACTGCGCCGGTCTTGCGGTTGATTTTACCGCGCGCTGCGGTGCGGCTCATGACCCGTCCCGCGCCGTGCACGGTGGAATAAAGCGCCGTTTTGGCCTCTGCTGAGTCTACACCCTCAAGGATGACAGAGATATCACCCATTGATCCGCCCACGAACCCGCGCTGGCCCGGGAAGGCCGGGGTTGCGCCCTTGCGGACGACCCACATCTCTTGCCCGTTGTGTGTTTCGCGCCAGGCATAGTTGTGATGGTTGTGGACTTCATCCAGGATGCGCGCTTTGAGCATGTTGGCCACTGCGGCGCAGACCCAATCGCGCCCGGCGTAGGCGTAGCGTCCGGCCAGTTCCATACAGGCCAGGTAATCGGCGCCCAGGTTCGAGCGGAAGGAGAGAATTAAGGGGTCAACATCCATGCCGTCTTTCGCGCCGCCCGCTTCAAGGAAGTAGGTGGCGGTTTTGTGGCCGAGCCCGCGCGAGCCAAAGTGGACCCCGACCCAGGTGCGGCCCTGTTCGTCTTCGAGCAGGTCGACATAGTGATTGCCGGAGCCGATGGTTCCAAGCTGGCTGTGGGCCATTTCTTTGTGTGGGGCTACGGCGCGCAGTTTCCAGGCCGGGTCTTCGAACAATTCATGGTCAACGCGTGTATTGTTCTTTTGCCCAATGCCAAACGACAGGTTCTTCCAGATATCATCCATGATCTTGCGGATGTTCTTGCGCACCTCGGCGGCCGGGATGTCGATGAGCACAGCCTTGTTGCCGCAGGCAATATCGAACCCAACTCCCGACGGGCTGATGTGTTCATAATACGCCAGCACGCCGCCAATCGGCACGGCATAGCCTTTGTGATGATCGGCCATCAGGGCGGCGGCATCTGCGCTGCGGGCGCAGTTTTTGATTTGCGCCAGCGCCGATTCGTCTACTTCACCCCAGACCGGGATTCCTTCAATTTCTTTCATGATGGTATTTCCTTTTGACGATGGACAACCGACTGCAAACGGTCAACCGTCCATCGTCATGGGCCTACCGTTTGATTCTACTCCTCCGGCTCACGGCCGGGGCGATATTCTTTTTCATAAATGACAAATTCACTGGCAACCTGCATGCCAGCCCGCTCATACAGGCGGGTGGCCCCCGTGGGGTTGCTGGCATCGACGCCCAGGCCGATAACGTTTTGGCCGCGACGATGGAACTCTGCGAAGGAATGCATCAGCAGGGCGTAACCCAGACCCTGTTTGCGCCACGGACGGCGGACGCCGAGTGTGCCCACCCAGCCGATTCCCTGCCGGTAGCGGCACTGCGAGAAACCGGCGATCTGGTCGCCATCCCAGGCGATGTGCCACAGGCTGGGGTCGAAGTCTTCGCGTTGTAATTTTCTCAGCTGCCAGGTGTCATACGGGGTGCGGGTATGGCCCCAGTGGTCGGCAAAAGCTTCCTGTTCGGCTTCATAAACGGCCTGGTCGTGCTGGCCGGGGATGAAGGGGCGTAGTTCTACGCCTGTGGGCCAGGAAACCGGCTGCGGGGCGCCGGTAAGGGTGATTTCCATGCGCCATGAAAAGCGAATTGGCTGGAACCCGGCGGCGGCATGGACCTCCCGCCCGGCCTGATCCTTAATGTCGAGCCCATTGCGAATGAAAATGCGCAGGTCGAGCGGCGCAAGCGGGATTTCTTGCTTTGCGCGTTTGTCGAGTTCGGCAATCAGCGCTGTGCCAATGCCCAGGTTGCGAAACTGCGGGTGCACATACCCGTCTCCGCCGAGCACGGCATGTTCGTGGTAGTTGTTGAATTCCTCGTAGCCGACAACCTGTCCATTGGGGGCAGAAACGACCCAGGCATTGGTTTCGAGCACAAATCCGGGGGTTTTCCACTCACGCAGCAGGTCTTCCTGGCTGACAGCAACGGTGGTGTCGCCATCGGCTTCACAGACTGCGTAAATGAGTTGGGTGACAGCTTCGGCGTCGCTCCAGGCGGCCGGGCGCAGG
Organism: uncultured Anaerolinea sp.; assembly: GCA_964562145.1. GTDB lineage: Bacteria > Chloroflexota > Anaerolineae > Anaerolineales > Villigracilaceae > UBA5195. The sequence continues at coordinate 46,805 of CAZLSP010000009.1, forward strand.
GTATAGTTGGTAGGAATGTTTTGCTGGGCGGTCATGTTATTTTTCCATTCTTGCGCAGGGGCGGCCGGGCGGGTCGCCCCTGCGTGGAGATTACAGGCTTTGGGTGGCTAATTCTTTTCCGGCGCGGAATTCTTTTTCAAACTGGTCAAACTGGCGGGCGGGGTGCATCCCGGCGCGTTCGTACAGGCGCAGCGCCCCGGTGAGGCTGGAGGCATCTACACCCAGCCCGGCGCGTTTTTGCCCGCGAGCATAGAAGGCGGCAAAGGCGTATTTGAGCAGGGCATAGCCCAGGCCTTTTTTGCGCCATTCGCGGCGCACGCCTAGTTCGTTAACCCAGCCGCTTTCAGCGTCTTCAGCATCGATCGGGCGGCACAGGCAGATTCCGGCGATTTCGGAGCCATCAACGGCTATAAACCAGTAGTCGGGGTCGTAACCGGGGTCGCCGACCAGGTTGTGTTTGAATTCTTCAAACCCATTCTCGAAGGGTTGTTCGACAAACCCAAAATGGTCGCGGAAGGAGTCTACAAAGCAGCGGTAGACAGCTTCAGTTTCGGTGGCAGGGTCGTAGCGGCGGATGAGGATGCCGTCAGGCAGGTCTGGCACTTCGGGCGCGGAATCCAGGTCCGTTTCCATGCGATAGTAGGAGCGGCAGTGTGTCCAGCCCAGGTCTTGGATGACCTGGATGCCCGCCTGGTTGTGGTGTTCGATGCCGGTGCGTGGGGCCACTCTCAGGTCGGGTTCGACCTGGTCGAGCACGGCGCGCGAGCGGTTTTCGCACCAGGTGAGCAGGTATTCCCAAATGCCGAGTCCCATATGCTCAGGGTGGACACAGACCCAGTTCCACGGGTGGACGGGCGGCTGGCTGATGGTCCAGCATTCCGCCATCCCCACCAGGGTTCCATCCGGCGCAAAGACGGCCTTAATATCGGTTTCGGGGTTGAAGCCTTTGTTCTGCCAGTCGTTGTGGATGAGTTCCGGGTCGTTCAGGTCGTCGCGGCCGTTTAGATGCTGGGCATACGCGTTGACCAGGTTGAAAGCAAGCATGTAGTCAGATAGCTGGCCGGGGCGGGCGGTGTAGCCTGCGGGCAGGTTGTAAACACGGACGGTGTCTTGCGATATGGTGGTCATGGTTTTCTCCTGTGGAGGCCGGGTCACGGCCTCCACCTGTTAATTCAGTTGCTGGATATGCTTTTCGTACACGGTGCCATTCAGGCGAACAAGCTCAGACAGGTGTGAGACGATTTCGACGCTAGCGACTTGCTGCCAGCCGAGCGCTTGGCACAACTCGTGCGCGCGTTGCACCGGCAGGGTGCTGAAGCGCGCCGCCGTCCATAGACTGAGCGGCTGGATCTCCATGGCCAGGCGAACACGGGCCTCGCCCCAACTTAGCAGGGCTGTGCCAATGCCACGGCCTTCATAGTCTGGGTGGACACAGCCCCACAGCACGGGGTTGTTTTCTGTCATCCAAACCTGAATGTAGCCGACCAGGTATTCGCGCGGGTCGAAGACCATGCGCACATCCATGCCAGGGTTGAAGCGTGTGGCTTGCCATTCGCGCCGCAGGTCTTCGGTGCGCAAACCGGTTTGGGGCAGTCTGCGATTGAGCAGGTACACGACCGAGGCCGCGTCGTTGAGCGTTGCGCCGCGAAAGGTGTATCCGCCGGGCAAATATCTTGTAGGAGACTGGTGTAAGAGAGCCATTTCGGCCTCCGAAGGTTGCGTAAAAGAACAGGCTTTTCATTCGGACACCTGTGTTTCGACAGGGGTCGTTGTCGGTGGAGGGCTGTCGATTTTGAACTTCAGCCATACCGGGATAATGGACAGGAGTGAAACAAAAGCTGTGATGGCGAAGGGAAACTGTGGGTTGACGTTTTCCCACAGCCAGCCGCCGATCATGGGGGCCGGGAGCGAAACCAGGCCCAGGCTGGTGCTGAACAGGCCAAAGGCGGTGCCGCGCAGGTGAGCGGGAACGGCCTTGCTGATCAGTGACTGGTAAGCCGGGGAGACGAGCGCCACTCCGGTTCCGGCCAACGCCCAACCCGTGGCATACATCCAAAACGGGCTGGCCGCGGGCAAGATGGCGATCATGCCAATGGCGATTGACATGACAAAAAAGCCCAGGGCTATGCCAACCCGTTCGCTGGTTTTGTCAGAGAGCCAGCCGCCGGGGATCATGAAAGCCATCATGAACAGGCCAAAGATGCCATTGCTCCAGCCAATCTGTGCGAAGTTCATCCCGGCCACTTGCTCCATGTACAAACCCATGAAGTTGAAGGAGATGGCAAACGAGATGTCGCGGACACCATCGGTCAACAGGATCCAGGTGATGACGCCGCCCGAGAAGACCAGGCTGAGCATGGTACCCAGGTTTGTTTTCAGCCCCGCAAAGGTCAGGGGTGTCGCCGGGTGAGAGCCTGCTGAGTGTCCCTGCGCAGCGCGGCGTGCCATTCCTAAACGGATGATGGTCGCTGCAATATAGAGGGCGGCTGAGACAATCAGCATGGTTTTGAAGTTAAAGTTCTGAACAAGCCAACCGCCAATGGGCGGGCCGAGCACGGAAACTACCCCAAAAAGGGTCTGGGTGATGCCAAAGACGCGTGCGCGATTGTGTTCGGATGAGTTTTCGGCGATGAAGGCGTCGAAACTCGGTCCCACCAGCGAGCGCGCAATTGCGCCAACAGCGCTGGATAACAACACCCAGCCCCACGAAGTGGACAGGACCAGGATGATTTGAGCCACAGCCCCAAAGACACTGCCGATGGCAATGGCTTTCAGGCGTCCCAGCGAGTCGGAGACCCACCCGCCCAGGATTTGCAGCATCAGCGGCACCAGGCTCGCCAGGGTAAAGAACAGCCCAATCTGGCCGATGGTCGCGCCCAATTCTTTGAGATAAAGCGATTCGAGCGGTCCGTACATGTTCCCGCCCAGGTTCGCCAGGATCATGGCCAGCATGAATAACAGTAAAAGCGGTGTTAGTACGGACTGTTTCTTTTCGGTGGCGATTGTTTCCATTTTTCCTCATTTACGGGTTGGGTTCAACCCTTTCCAGGTAAAAAGTGTTGGGTCTGGCGATAGCCTGTCTTACAGGCCGTATTCTGCGCCGAACTGCTTAATCCAATCTTCGCGCAGCACACCCATAAAGATGACATCGTGGCGTTTCCCGTCGCGTTTGATCATTTCGCGCTCTACGCCTTCATGGCGGAACCCGGCTTTTTCGTAAGATTTGATGCCGCGCGGGTTGTACCCAAACACATCCAGCGAAACCCGGTGCAGGCCCAGTTCCAGGAACCCAAAGCGCAGGACCAGTTTCATCGCGTCGGTTCCATAGCCCCGGCCCCAGTATTCGCGTTCCCCAATGGCGATTCCCACCCAGGCATTGCCGTAGGCTGAAACACCACTCAGGTCCACAAACCCGATTAACCGGTCATCTTCAAGAGCGCGGATGCCGAACAGCCACATTTCGGGCTTATCCTTGTCGATCTCCTTTTCGAGCCATTCTTTAATGGCGCGAGCCGAGTGCAGGTGGGCCGGGTCCAGGTCGAGCATGCGGCCGTATTCGCTGTCATGCCACCACTTTGACCAGTGTTCGGCATGGGTTTCGGGGTCTTCGGCGCTCAGGCGCACCAGCTTGCCTCGAAAAATATCGTTATTCATGGCGACCTTCCCATTCAGAATGTAGCAGACCAAAATGCAGGCTGTCCCAGCGGCGACCATCGCGGAAGAGCACCTCACGGCGGCGGATTTCCTCGCTGAAACCGAATTTTTTGACAAATTTTCTGCCCTGGAGGTTGTATTCGGGCAGGATGACTGTGACACGGTGCAGGTTCAACTCGTCGAAGGCGAACCGCAGCAAGAGTTTGAAGGCGTCTGACCCGTAGCCTTTGTTCTGTTCCGTTGGGCCGATTGCCATCCGCACCAGGCCTGTCTGTGATGGCCACAAGATCCATTCGATCTTGCCCCAGCCCAGCAGGCGTTCATCATCGAGCGGGCGGATGTGGTAATAGAACAGATTCTTCTCTTCATCCACGCTTTTTTCGATCTTCTCCAGGCGTTTCTTCATTTGCCAGGGCGAGAGCGGTTGCGCCGGACCCTCGTACAGCATCCGATGCAGGCTGGCATCTTGTGACCACTGGGCCAGGGTTTCGGCGTCCTTCTCTTCAATCCGTGTCAGGCGGACGAGTTTTCCGAGATATAGGGAAGTTGTAATATCCATCAGTGCTCCTTGAGTGTTCGGCCGGAAGATCAAAAAAGGCGGCCACCGGGTTGTTCGCCTGTGGCCGCCTTGGTATGACTCAAGACAATAAAAAGGCCACGGGCGGGTGCGCCGTGGCCAGGGTTTACGAAAACTTCGCGTAACTTATCTGGAAGCAGGCGCACTCCGAGAATCAACAGCCACACCACCGCCAAAGCTGGCGATACGGACGGGATTCTTGATGTTGGTGTAGAACTGTGCCATTGGTTGCGCGCTCCTTTCCTGAAGATTAATTACAAATGAGAGTCTATCACGCCGTTTTTTCGCCGTCAAGGGAAGATTCTTGCCGGTGAATAGGAAATCAGTATGGTTTTGCCAGCAATTCGTCCAGGACCTTCTTTGAGCTGTCATCGACAACTGCATGCTGGCTGCCGCCGTGGCTATCCATGGTCACAACCGCCGGGAAATCTTGCACTTCAATCACCCACATGGCCTCGGGAACGCCAAACTCCAGTTTGTAGACCCCCAGCACGCGTTTAACACTCTGGGCGATGAAAGATGCAGCCCCACCGATGGCGTGGAAGTATACGCCGGGGGTTTCCTGGCAGCCTTTTAGCGTTTTTGCGCCCATCCCGCCTTTGCCGATGACTCCCTTAATGTTGAAGTGTTTCATCACGTCGGCCTGGTAGGGCTCCTCGCGGATGCTGGTGGTTGGCCCGGCCGCCACGAATTTGTATTCTTTGGTCTCTAACCCGCTCACCACTGGCCCGCAGTGATAAATCACCGCGCCATTAAGCAGTTTTTTGAGTTCTTCGTAAACCTGCAAATCGCCTTCGGCAGGTGCTTTGGTCTTCTTGATGAAGGTTTCCATCATCCATTTGTGCGCAGCATCGCGTCCTGTGACCATAATGCCGCTCAGCAACACGGGTTCACCCACATGCAGTTCGCGAATGGCTTCATCGCTGGCGGGTAATTTGATTTCTTTCATAGCATGCCCTCCGTTTCCCACAGTTTACTTTCTCATTTTGGAAAGCGAACCGTGGAAGGCGAAAATATTAATCGTAGACGACTTCATCACCCTGTACCGTCATCTTGCGGCGGCGATAGGCCCAGCACATATACGAAACCGACACAAAGTACGAGGCCGGAAGTCGATGCATCCCGGTAATTTTAGTGTCGATCACCGTGGTTTGCCCGCCAAAACCCATTGGGCCAATGCCCAGGGTGTTCGCTTCGCCGGTCAGGCGTTCTTCAAGCGCGGCTACTTCCGGGTCGTGGTTGCGCTCGCCAATTTTGCCAAACAGGATTTCTTTGGATTTGGCGTAGGAGGAGCCCCGGTCGCCGCCGATGGCTACGCCCAGGATGCCCGGCGCGCAGCCCTGGCCCTGGGCCTTTTGAACGGCGTCGAGGACCACTTTGCGCACCCCGGCCAGGTCGCGCCCTGCACCGAGGCTGTTGTTGGGCAGTGAGTATTGTGCGCCAACATTTTCGCAACCACCGCCCTTGAGCATCAACTCGATGGTGAGCGGGGCGTCCGCGTCCACTTCTTCAAAGTGAATGTAGGGGAATTCTTCGCCGCCCAGGTTGTTGCCGCTGTTCTTGTCATAGAGGGCATCGACCGCATTGGGGCGCATGTATGACTTTTTGGTTGCTTCTACCATGGCATTGCGGATCATTTCGCGCAGTTTGCGCGTGCTCCAGCCTTCGGGATAATGGACATAGAAGATGGGCGTCCCGGTATCCTGGCAGATGGGTGTGGAGTTTTTGCGGGAGATCTCCACGTTCTTGAGCACGGTTTCCAGCGCTCCGCGCGCCGCCGAACCGGGTGTTTCCTTTTCGACAGCCGCTTTCAGGCGCACTTCCACATCTGCGGGCAGGTCGGTGGATGTGCGACGGATGAATTCAATAATTTCAGGGGTTAAATCTCTCATGCGTTCCTCCGTTTGGCTGGTTTATGATACACCCAAAATATTAATTTTGCGTTAGGCAAAATACAGTAGGGGCGAAGCATTGCTTCGCCCCTACTTGTTTATTTTGTGACCATTACGCGCAGTACATGCCGATTTTCGCCGCCGAATTTGTATTTGTAATCTTCGTCGCCGCGCATAAAGTCGAATTCGCGTCGTTTGTTTTCGTTGGCCCATTGCAGCAGGTGACCGAGCAGCACCCAGCCGGGGCTCAGTTCCATAAAGCGCCGGTCGAGGCCAGAGTTGTAGACCCAGATTTTGTTATCGTAGTCGAAGTTCAGGTAGCCGCAGGCTTTTTCACCGTCCACTTCGAAGAAGGCTAGTTGCAACCAGCCAGCACAAAAGGCAGCGTGGACAGAGGCTTTCATTTGCGAGCGCATCACGTCCGTCAGGAAAGCTGCTTTTTCGGGGTCCTGGGCCATCAGTTGCAAGAAACCGTCCATTTCGCTGTCGAGCTGCGCCTCGTCGCTGACGATGTACCAGCGGATGTTGCGTCCGCTTTCTTCGGCGCGGCGCATTTTGCGGCGAATCTCGTGGCGTTGCTTTTTGTCGATGCCGCCCAGGTAGGTTTCAAAGTCGCCGGGTAGGGGGATGGATGGGGTGGGCTGGTAAACTTCTTCGGCGTAGGCCCAGCCGCGTTTAAGGGCTTCGGTTTGCAGGGTTTTTAACGCGGGTGAGTTTTCAGGCAGGTTGTACCAGTCGAGCAGCGACCAGGGCTGCGGGGCGTGGGCGTCTAGCCAGTTAAGCAGGCCAGCGACGAAGGGCTGGAGATGCTCGGGGCGGACGATCAGGTCGAGGTAATCCGAAATCTCAATGCTGCCCAGCAAAAACAGCGCGGGCAGGCCGCTGCGGTTGGTGGCAAAAAAGAGTGGGGCAATGCCAACCAGCTGGTTCTCCTGGCGGGCGCTCACCAGGCACAGGCGCGCATCTGCAGGCCATTCGCCTCCGCCGCGGGTTTGCCACCAGGTGCTAAGATATTCGTGCCGTAAAAAGGGCACGTTGGTGATGCCCTGGGCAACGAGTTCGTTCCACTCGTCGGCGGGCAGGTCGAAGGTTGTATGCAGTTTGAAATCCATGATGTCGGATTTTACCAGTTTGATGGGCGGGGAGGGTTCTGTCACCGGTGGGCTATTACGGAACTCCAACACTTAACCGGCTTGCAGTTGGTACAGCCCTGCGCAGGGCGAGACCTGGAGGTAGTTTACGGTTAAACCAGCTTTTTGCAACCCGTCAATCGATTCGTCGGCGAACCAGTAGAACTCTTCTTCCCAGTCGGGGATGCGCTGTTTGAACAGTTCTTTGGCGGCCAAGCTGGGAAAGGACAGGTCGCCAATTAGCAGGCTGCCGCCGGGGGCGAGGTGGTTTTGGACCAGTTCGACGCACAGGCGGATTTTCTGGTCGAGTTCGAAGTGGTGAAAGACGTAGGCAGAAACGATGTGGTTGAAGCGGCGTTGCAGTTGGGGCGGGAAATCCTGGCGCAGGTCGTGTAAAACCCATTCGGCCGCGGGCAATTTCGCACGCGCCTGGGCCAGCATGGCTTCTGAAAAGTCGGTGCAGGTCAGGCGGCAGCCTTTTTGGGCAAAGAGCAGGGCCAGGTTGGCTGTTCCTGTTCCCAGGTCGAGAATACTCTGCTCGGGTTGCGGGTTTGCCCGCTGGACGATGGTTTCGAGCAGCCGCTGATAGCCATCGAAGGGGAATGTGGTGAATTCGCGGATCGATTGGTCGTAAGTGGCTGCCCAGGAGTCAAATTCTGATGGGGGGAAGGGGTCGTTGGGGAGCATAGAACCTTTTTTGCTGTAATTTTAACGCAACCTGCCATGAAACCGGAACTTGTGGGAATTTTCTCGCGCGGCATTTACCAGTATAATGATAGGAATGAGCGCGTTTGACCTGACTCTTCTCAGTCTTTATCGTATTGGCGGCCAGGAATGGCCGCAATTGCCCGGTTTGCTGGCCCAAAACCCGCCGCGCCGACCTGCGCGAGGCCGTGAACAGGACCGCTTGCTGGTCTATCTCACCCTGGCGGGCAATATTTCGTATTCCACATCGGAATATGCCCAAATTGCCAACCAGGTCTCCGAGACTTTTTATGCCACGGCCGGGTCGCTCACCTACGCGCTCAAAACCGCCACCGAAGGTTTGAATGCTTTCCTGGTGGAACGTAACATGAAAACCACCGGCAAAGGCCTGTACAGCATTGGCGCGCTGGTATTGGCGGCCCTGCGGGGCAATCAGTTGTATCTTGTTCAGTGTGGGCCAACGCATGTTTACCGGCTTGGCGCAGAGTTGACTCATTTTAACGATGCGCAATTGGCAGGTAAGGGCCTGGGCTTGAGTCAGACGGCGCGTATGTACTTCTCGCAGGTTACGCTCAACGCTGGTGACCGGGTGTTGTTTTGCGCCGCGCTGCCGCCCAACTGGGATAAAGCCCTGGGCGAAGATCGCGGCCGCAGTTCGCTCGAATCGACTCGTCGGCGTTTGATGGCGGTGACGGATAGCAACATCAGCGCCGTGTTGATTCAGGTTGCTGAGGGAACAGGGGTTATGAACCTGCAGCGTTCGTCTAAGGACTTACCTGCGGAATCTGCCCCGGCGGCTGCTCCTGCGCCCGCCCCTCGACCTGCCCTCCAACCGGCCTCGTTACCCCCCGCAGCCGTGCTCCCGGATAACCAACCCGAAGCGGCCCCGACGGCGGTGCCTGCGCCAGGGGTGCCGCATCCCGTTATCGAAGCGGCCTCCCGGCCCGTGACAGAGCCGCCCGTCCAGTCCCCCCCCCAGCCGGTCTCGCGCAGCGCCGCCCGTCGTGCCGCCGCCGCTGAGTATTCTCCCGAGCCGAAGGTCCTGCTGACCCCCGAGCGCAAAGAGCAATTCCAGAAAAGCTTGCGCGGCATTGCCCGTTTCCTGGCCCAAGCCATTCAGTCGGCGCGCGAGAACGGCGGCAAGCTGGCCGCTGCATTGGAAAAATTCCTGCCGCGCCTGCTTCCTGGCGACGAACAGGAATTAGCCCCCAGCCTGCGTTCGCTGCCGCTCTTTATTGCCATCCTGGTTCCGGTGCTGGTTGCCACCATCGGCGTTGTTTTATATTCCAATTGGGGTGTCCCTGAGCAATATCGAACTTACTATTCACAGGCCCTGGCCACCCGCGAACAGGCCCTGGTGGAAACCAACCCTGTCCGGCAGCGTGAACTATGGAAGACGGTGATCGATGGCCTCGATAGCGCTGACAGTTACACCAGCGAAAAACCGACGGAGGAATCGGGTAATTTGCGTCGCGAGGCCCAAAACGCGCTGGATAGCTTGAATCGTACGGTGCGGCTCGAGTTCAAACCGGCTTTTAATGGCTCCCTGAGCCCCGGCCTGGTGGTCACACGTATGGCGGCCTCTGACACAGATTTGTATTTATTGGATGCCACGCGCGGCACCGTTATGCGCGGGGTGTACAACAACCGTAACTATGACATGGATGGTTCTTTTGAGTGTGGCCCGGGCTCGTATGATGGTATTCAGGTCGGCAACCTGATCGATATTGTGGCTTTGCCGCGTTCAAACCCATCGGCGGCCACCCTGTTGGGGATTGATGCCTCGGGGAATCTGCTGTATTGCATCCCCGATGAAAAGCCGCATGCCACCTTCCTGAAGATGCCAGATACCGGTTGGAACAAAATTACGGCTTTTGCCTACGATGCCAACAACCTGTATGTGCTCGATGCACCCGCGCGCGCTGTGTGGGTCTATTTTGGCGCGGCCGACCTGATCTTCCCGGACAATCCCTACTACTTCTTCGAATCCCAGGTTCCGCTGGAGATGGAAAAAACTACCGGGATGGCGGTGAATGGGGACGACCTGTACTTGTTGCATGCGGATGGGCATCTCACCACCTGTACCCTCAGCCGCATCTCGGTTTCTCCCACGCGCTGTAATGACCCGGCTGTTTTTATCGATACGCGTCCCGGTTTCCAGGGCGGGATTCGCCTTGCCGATGGTAACTTTAGCCAGGTAGCTTTTACCACGCCGCCCGACCCGTCGGTGGCGTTGCTCCAGCCTTATACGCAGTCGGTTTTCCGCTTCAGTGCGCGAGCGCTCGAATTGCAGAGTCAGATCCAGGGCCTGGCCAAAGGCAGCCTGATCCCCGAAGGCGCTGAAATTACGGCGATGACCTTTAGCCCCAATAAATTTATGTTCCTGTTTGCCGGTAACCAGGTTTATTTTGCGATCAATATTCCGTAGAAGGCGGTGCTTATGGACTTCCTGAAACGTATCTTTGGGAAGCGCCCCACCCGGGCCGGGCGTCAGACAAACCCCCAGCCTCCGTCCCCTGAACCAGCGGTGGTGGTTACTTCGCGGGTGTTGATGATGGTGTTTGACCCGGTTCTCGATGTGGCCAGCGGCGAAAAACTCAGCCAGCGGATGAACTGGCACCGGCCCGATGACCACGCTACGCAGTTTATTACCGACATCCTGTATTGCAGCGGCGGCATGGCTCGTTACCAGATTGTTGACCGTGTCGATGTGGGCGAATTCCCGGTGAAGGTGGATGGGTTTCGCTATACACCGCAGTCTTACCTGGCGGTGATGAACAAAACGGCTCCGGCGCACAGCCCGGATACCATCAATTATGGGGAACTCCTGGCACGCTACAACTTGCTTGAGCGGGTAGCCAGCAACCAGATTGATGAAATTTGGGCATTCGGGTTTCCGTATGCCGGGTTCTACGAATCGACCATGGGCGGACCGGGGGCTTTCTTTTGCAATTCGGCGCCGTTAAACGGTACCGGCCAGAGCCTGCGGCGCTTTATCGTCATGGGCTTTTCGTTGGAGCGGGGCGTGGGTGAAATGTTCGAGGCCATGGGGCATCGCGCCGAGTCGATTATGGAAAAAGTCTATGAAAAGACCCCGGCTGCGAAAAATATGTGGCAGAAATTTATCCGCTATGACAAGACCCATCCCGGCCAGGCAGAATGTGGCAATGTTCATTTTGCGCCGAATAGTGAGCGCGATTATGACTGGGGCAATTCTCGTTATGTTGCCAGCCGCTGTGAAGACTGGCTGACGTACCCTAACTTTAAGAACGTAGTCAAACAGGTTAATTGCGCCGAGTGGGGCAATGGCGAGATTCGCGCCCATCACGTATGGTGGTTCAAGCATATGCCCAAAGTGGGCGGCTACACCGATGGGGTCGCCAACAACTGGTGGCAATACATTATCGATCCCAACCGGGTTAGCGTATAAAAAAGACAGTCGCCGTTCGGCGACTGTCTTTTTTACTCGTACAGGGCGGGTGGAACCGAGGTCGCACCGGTATAACCATACTTGACGGCGCGGCGGTGGGCTCGTTCGGCGGCGCGCATCGCATCGATGCGGCGCTGGACGTGTGGCGCAAAGAAACCAGCATAGCGCTTCTGCAGTTCAGGTAACTGCCAGTCGCTGCCAGTAACGTGACGGCGGCAGTTGGGCGCGCCGCAGCCACATTCAAACTCGTCATACGGCATGGTGTCGCTCATGGCGTAATCAAAGCAAATTTCTTCGCCGGGATGAATGTCTCGCATCGCAACAAGCGCGATCTGCCCCGAAAGTCCGGCATTGGGGTTGCAACAGTGATTGACGTAATCTCCGTCCCCGATGGGGCGCGGCACCAGGAAATGTCTGTCTTCGACCTGGATGCACAGGCTGCGTTCACGTTCGGGGAGGTGGATGAAGGTGTCCCATTCATAAATGACACCCCCGAAAACGGCAAGGAGTTCACCTTTGTTAAGGAGTTCCCCGGCAAAAATGCCGTTTCCATTGCCAGTGGCTTTCGGGCGGGCCTGAATTTTAGGCGACAGATACGAGCTCGGCTGATCGTACATTCATAAAACGTCCTTTCGTGGAGTTAAAAGTTATCAGCGTCCCCCCGATTTGGAAAAAACCGGAAAAACGCCAACGGGTCAGAATAATACAACAAACCCCCAGCCTGTAAAGAGCTAGGGGCATATAGTTTCGGGGCAATTTTTATAAGCGTTACGCACCTGCACATCTTTGTGCGTTATTTTCGTTAATTAAAGTGCTTATTTAATGACGAAAAATCATGACACGGCGTAGGCTATTGTTAAAGCGGTTTATTCTGCTGGACTTTTTTCCACGATAGGCATTGAGAAAACCATCCACCAGGCTGCGACCAGTACCAGCAGGCAAACCCAAATGCTCCACATGTCGCGTTGGATGGTGATGGCGGTGCTTTCGGGGTTCATCCAGAACAGGGTCAGGCCGATGATCGAGAGTACGTCGATTGCCAGTAAAAAAAGTGTGGCGTACAGGTAACTTGCGCGGCGGCGCACCAACTCAAAGACGATGTAGCACAGTGGCAGGATGAGCAGCACATAATCGTAGGACCAGATGTAGGGTGGAAGTAACACTCCCAACGGGATGGCTGCGCTCAGGGCCATCAGCGGTGTCAGCGCGTCGCGTTTGCGCCAAACCAGCCAGGCAAAAACCGCTACCAGCGCAAATGCCAGAACGGCGTAAAGACTCATGGCACAGGTCATTTCTCCGTTACAGGCCAGACGGGTGTAACTTAGCAAGGTTGGCTGGTTGCCAATGCGCATGTTGAGCAGGCTGTTGCCCGCACCGATAAATTTTTGCACCCATTGCGGGTCCTGCAGCAGGCCAATCCCCAGCAGGGCCAGGCCGCCCAGCGCAGTACCGGCGATGGCGCGCCATTCACGCCGTACCAGCCACCAGATGCCAATGAGCGCCGCCACTGTCAGCAATGGCGGTTTGAGCGCCAGCCCGGCCAACGCCAGCCCGGCCAGTAGCGGCCGCCGGGTCTCAAAAAAATACAATGTCAGGGTCAGGAAGACCAGGAACAGGGCTGCCAGGGTTCCAGTCATCAGCCCCAGGAAGATGTTCCCGTTCAGGATGGCTGCCACGAGGACAAACAGGGCATACAATTGACGATTAAGCCCCTCCCAGTGCTGCGCCAGCCACAGGATGCAGACCGCAATGAAAACCTGGGCCAGGATTCCCCAGGCGATGTAAGCAACTTCAATCGGGAAAAGCCCCAACACCGAGGTGACCAGCGAAAGCGGCAGCGGGTAAGGGAAAATTTGATTGGGAATCCAGATGGCGCCGTTGTCATGGTGTCCCCCCACCCAATCTTGCGGAGAGTAGGGGTGCGCCTCGCTCCAGGTCATTTGACCCGCCAGCCAGAAGGTGAAAAAACCGTTGTTGACATAATCGACTGCGCGCTCGTTGTTGAGCGCGATCCCGGTGTACACTGGCAACAAGGCCAGCAGGGCCAGCAGGGCCCACCATTTTTGCAGGAAGAGCAGCAATTTTTCTTTCATGTGGATGACTCCGCCCAAAGCTTAGACCGGCTCCCAGACCTGGTACAGGCCCAGTCGTCCGTTTTCACCGTCAGATAGGAAAGATTCGACCACCCTGAAGCCGGTTTCAGCGGCCAGGGAAGCCAGCTCTGTCTCTGAATAGTGATGCGCATACCGCAGCCCTGCGCCGCCGCTGCGCCAATCTAGCAGGTAATCGCCCTCGTCCACTTCCGCGGCCGAAAGGTTGGCCCGTTCCCAGGGTTGGATGCGCGCCCGCAGCTTTTCACTGTTCAGGAATTGCCAGTTGGAATGAATGAACCTGCCGCCAGGGGCCAAAAGGGTGGCGACTTTTTGCAGCAAGTTCAGGCGCAATTTGGAAGAGGGGATATGGTGCAGTGTGGCAAAGCTCATCACCAGCGACCAGTTTTTTGGAAGCGTGGGCCAGTCGTCGGCGCTCAGGTCGAGTGTGCGAAAGTTGGCCTGGAAGGTTCCGGGTTGGGAGCCCGCATCGTTGAGCAGGGGCAGGCTAAAGTCGAGCCCGAGATATTCGCCGTGGAACCCGCTTTGGGCCAGGGTGCGGGCCAGTTCGCCGTTGCCACAGCCCAGGTCCAGGATGCGCTCTTGTCCCGCCAGGGTTGCGATTATTTTGCGCACCCCCGGCTGGATACGCTGGCGGGTGGCCGAAAACTGCGGGCCAAACTCGGAATAAAAACGATGGTTGAGTTCTATCAGTTGCCGGGCAATCGATGCGTCCATTTTGCCATTATAACAAGACAAAACCCCTCTCCATTGGAGAGGGGCAGTGAGTTTACTTGTTGACGTTGTAAGGTGGTTTTCGCCCGTAGGCCAGCCAGGCATAGACGCCCAACCCGGCCCCCGCCAGCAGCAGGATGCCGCCTACCAGGCCAAGCAATCCGCTCGAGCCGTCTTCGCTGCCGGTTTCCTGCGGGATCGGTTCGTTGGCTTGTTGCGCGCCGAAATCGACAAAAATCTGGGCGCCAGCCTGGACTTCGATGGTGTAGTTGAGCTGGGTGGTGGGGTTGAACCCCTCAGGGGCGGCGACCGAGATGTTATAACGGCCTTCGGGTACTTTTTCAAAGCAGATTGGGTCGAGCCCGGCCACTGTGTTGGTGGTTTGTGAAAACTGCCCCGACGAACCCGTAATGCTGACTGCGCCATCTGGAATGGTGACTTCTGTCTCCTGGCGCAGCGAGTCGCCGTTCAGGTCGTCATAAAGCAGCACGCATACCAGGCCTTCGCCGGGTAACGGGGTGGGGGTGGGCTGGCCGGGCGTGGGGGTGACTGCCGAGACCTCGGGGGTGGCAGTTGCACCAGACGGCCCGCCAATGCCAATGAGAAGTTCCTGGCCGGGGGTCAGGAGACAGGTTTCGTCGAGGCGGTTTAACGAGCGAATCTGGTCAACCGGCACACCGGTCAGCAGGGAGATGCGCACACACGAGTCGCCCTCTCCCACAATGTAGATGATGCGCCCGTCGGCGCCGGGGGTGGGTGTGGCAAACTGCGGGAGCTGGGTCTGCTCGGATGCGCTGACGGTCAGCGCGAAGCTGGCAAGCAGGAAGAAGGTAAAGGTTAACCCGGTAAGGATGAGAATTCGTTTCATAGCGAAAAGATTATATCATGCCCCCTGTTTGCGCTTATAATCCAGCCGGTTATCTTCATTTTGGAGGCAATTATGACTCTTCAGATTATTGTTGGGGCACAATGGGGCGACGAAGGCAAAGGCCGCATTGTGGATTGGTTTGCGGCAGAGGCCGATATCGTGGCACGCTTCAATGGCGGCGACAATGCGGGTCATTCGGTCACGGTGGGGTCGCAGTTGTTCAAACTGCACCTGGTCCCCTCCGGTATTATCCACACCCGGCCGGTGGCGGTGCTTGGAAACGGCATGGTGATTAACCTGCGTTCGCTAGCCGCAGAACTGGATATGCTGCACAGCCTGGGGGTGGAAGTTACCCCGCAGCGCCTGCGCATTTCTCATGCTGCGCATCTCATTACCCCGGCCCACACTGCGCTCGATAAAGCCCTCGAGGTTGCGCGTGGCAAAGGCAACATTGGCACCACCGGGCGTGGGATTGGCCCAGCATATACCGCCAAATCGGAACGCTCTGGTCTGCGCGTGGCCGATATGCTCTCCCCCGATTTTGCCGAACAAATGGGCGAGCATATCGATACTTGCAATCGCACCCTGGTCTCGCTCGGCGCTGAAAAACTTGATCCGGCGGCCACCCTGGATGAGTTCCGCGGGTATGTTCAGCGTTTTACGCCCTTCATCGCTGATACATCCTTTGAAACCTGCGATGTGCTGGCGCGTGGCGGGCAGGTCCTGGCCGAGGGCGCGCAGGGCACCCTGCTCGACATTGACCACGGGACATACCCCTTCGTCACTTCGTCCTCGACGGTGGCAGCCGGGGTCTTCACCGGGCTGGGAGTAGGCATTACCGCGGCGCGTGATGCGGTGGTGACCGGTGTCTGCAAATCTTTCCAGACCCGCGTCGGCAGCGGACCCTTCCCCACCGAAGTTTTTGATGACCTGGCTTTGCGTTTGCGCGGAACCGGGGCCAACCCCTGGGATGAATACGGCACCACGACGGGCCGTGCGCGTCGCGTGGGCTGGCTGGATGGTGTATTGCTGCGTTACGCAGTGCGCGTCAATGGCATGACTGAGCTGGTCATTACCAAGCTCGACATTCTCTCCGGGTTTAAGACCCTCAATTTGTGCATTGGTTATCGCAAAGACGGTAAAACCTATACCGACCTGCCTTTTGGCCCCACCGAGCTGGAAGGCTATGAGCCCATTTACCAGGAACTGCCCGGTTGGGATGAAGATGTGAGCACCTTGCGCCATTGGGATGACCTGCCGGCGGCGGCACGCGGTTACCTGGCCGCCATCAGCGACCTGGCCGGAATTCCCGTTCGCTTGGTCAGTGTTGGCCCCGAGCGAGAACAGATTGTCAGCCGCGAAGACTAGGCATAAAACCGACTAAAAAGAGACCCTCCGCGCGGAGGGTCTCTTTTTATCTTATTCCATGCTTCTCAGGCTGGGGCGTACGGCGTAGCGTTTGCGAATTTCGGGCAGGAAGTAATCGTCGAAGAAGCGATCGACATCGTAGTCGGGCTGCCAGCCCCAGTCGGCGCGCGCCTGGCTGTCGTCCAGGTCTTCGGGCCACGAATCAACGATCCCCTGGCGGCGCGGGCTCGGTTCAAAGGTAATGCGTGAGCCGGGGAAGGCATCCATGGCCCGCTTGCGAAACTCGCCCGCTGTCAGGCTGAAGGCACTGATGTTATAGGCATCGCGAGTCAGCAGGTCACGCGGCACATCCGTCAGCATCAGGATGGCTTTGATGGCATCGGGCATCGCCATAAACGAGATTTTTGTATCCTCGCGCACAAAACAGGCATACGGTTTGCCCTGCGCCGCCGCGTGCAACATCTCAGGGCCGTAATCGCTCGTCCCGCCGCTAGGCAGCGTAAACGCGCTAATCAACCCAGGGAAGCGAATGGCGCGGAAATCAAGCATGACCGGCGGCTGCGGGTCGAGATGGCGCTGGCCGTAATAATTCCCGTAATATTCGCCCAGCTTCTCACAATACAGCTTATTGGCCCCGTACATGGTGTGCGGGTGAATGTACTGGTCCTCGGTGACACGCCCACCCAGGCGCTTGGCTTCCACATTGGCAAACCCATAGGCGGCAATCGAGCTGGGGAACAGGAACTTTACCGGCTTGCCGCGTTTTTCAGACTTATAAGCTGCCAACATTAGCAGCTGCATCGTCCCTTCCACATTGATGCGATGCGCCTCCTCCGTGGCAACCTCTGCCTTCGACGAAAGCGAAGCCGCCAGGTGGAAAATCACATCGAAGTTGTAGTCATAAAATTGCTTCACGCGGTACACCAGGTCGCCCTGCAAGTGCTCCACCGCGAGACTCTTGATCGTATCGGGGAGTGGCATCAAATCGGTTGTAACGATACGATACCCTCCTTTTTTTGCCAAACCTTGAATCAATGCCTGACCAATCTCACCACATGCGCCGGTGACAAGGACGGCTTTATCGGTCATCTTTTGCTCCTTCAAGCGAGTATAGGTAACCCAATTGTACAATACCCTGTCGCCTGGCGCATTCCGATGATTGCCACCAACTTGGCAGATAAAACTCACCAATTCCCCCGCCGTCTTTTTCGAGTAGAATCCGAACTTGTGAAACCGACCTACCGGCTTTTTGTGGCACTCCTGGCTTTGCCCCTGCTTTTGACCTCGGCCTGTCTCCCGGCCCCTGAGCAAACGCCCCCCACCTTGCCTGCCGTTACCGAAGCGCTTCTTCCTACTGCAACCATCGTCTGGTTCCCGCCAACCGCCACCTGGACCCCCTTCCCCACCTTCCAACCTTCGGCCACCTCTGAACCCTTCCCCGGCCTGGGGCGGGAAGTCTTTCGCGACGATTTTAGCGACCCTTTTTTTTGGACCAACGCGCGCACCGAAAGCGATGGCGGCAACCGCGTGTTGCTGAGTGGTGAACGTTTGGTGCTGGCAGCCAACATCTCCCCGGCCTCGCTCACCAGTATTCGCAAAGACCTGATCCTGACTGATTTCTATGCTGAAATGGATGTGCGCGTCAATCGCTGTGCCGGTGAAGACGCCTACGGGATGCTCTACCGCGCTGGCAGCGATGCCTACGCCTATCGCTTTTTGCTCAACTGTAACGGACAAATGCGCGCCGACCGTCTGCGCGGGGGTGAAGTCTACCCGCTTTCAGAGTGGGAGTTGAGTGGCGATGTGCCGCCGGGTGCGCCTGGTGAGGTGCGCATGGGCGTGTGGGCGGCAGGTGTGGAAATGCGTTTTTTCCTCAACGGCCATTACCAGTTTACCGTCATCGATACACTTTTTAGCAGCGGTTCGGTAGGGGCTTTCGCCAGCGCCCAAAGCGCAGTGGGGATGAACGTCAGCTTTGGCAACCTGAAGATTAACTCGGTTTCGTATCTTTCTCCTACCCCCACGGCTACGGCCAGCCGCACCCCACTCCCCAGCCGCACACCGCGGCCTACTCCCTAATTTTCTGGAATCTGAAACGTGAAAAATAAACTCAACGACCTCGACCCCAAAACCTGGCTCAAGTTCCAGAAATCATGGTTCATTCATAACCCGCCGCCGCGCAAGAAGGGCGTGCTGGTACACCCCGCCAAATTCCCCGAGACGATGGCGCAAGAGTTTGTTGAGTTTTTCACCAAAAAAGGCCAGACAGTGCTCGACCCCATGGCTGGGACCGGCTCTACACTGATTGCGGCGCTGCGAGCCGGGCGCAACTCTTACGGTATTGAGTTGAACCCCAAGTATGCGGCCATTGCGCAGGAGCTTCTCAGCCAGGAAAAGGCCGTTTTATCGGCGACAACGGATGCGGGGAATCTGACGGCCGAGATGATCAATGGGGATGCGTTAAAAGCGGCGGAGTGCGGCATCCCTAAAGTCGATTATGTGCTGACGTCCCCACCTTATTGGGATATGCTGCACGCCCGGGGGGCCGAAAACCAGAAAAAACGACGTGAAGCGCAAGATCTGGATGTGGTGTATTCAGACCACCCGCACGACCTGGGGAATATTCATGACTACGAAGCTTTTTTGGCGTTGCTGGTGAGCGTTTACACTGGCCTGAAGCCGCTTTTGTTGGAAAAAGCATATTTGACAATTATTGTCAAAAATGTGAAAAAAGGCGGTAAAATTTATCCATTGGCTTGGGATATTGCCCGTGAATTGGGCAAGGTGTACACACTCAAGGATGAAAAAATTTGGATGCAAGACAACCAACCGTTGGCCCCCTTTGGTCTCGGGAGTGCCTGGGTGAGCAATACCTTTCATCACTATTGCCTGCAATTCAGGAATGAATAGTTGTGACAAGCCCGGGTGAAGACCAACCATCACGCTTTGCGGCGCGCAAACGGAGTGGTTCTCCTGGGAAGTTGGTAGCCTGGGAGATTTTGTTTTGGGTTGTTTTTAACCTGGTGGGTGTGGTATTGGGCTATTACGCCGTACGGGATGTTTTCTTGTATGACCACTATGGCCTGGCATTGGGTTTTGTGCTTTTTGTAGTATTGGGTGTGATTGTTTATTTTAGTTATCGGGACGCGCAAAAAATATCACCCCGGGTAACGGCTGATGCGGATGAGCGTAATTACCCGGAACTGGCCGAAGACTACATCCAGCGGATTCATTGGGAAGCAGTTCATCGTTCGCGACGCTCGCGCATGCCCTCGCCGCAATGGAAGTACCAGCCGATTTTGTTGCGGGAGGCTAGTGACCCTTTACAGTTATCTTCATGCGCCAGCATTGTGGTTCTGTTTGCGGGGATGATCGTACTGGGCGTGGGCCTGACAGCCCTGGATACGTGGCTAAAGAATGTGCCTTTCTTGAAGTGGCTGGTCTATTTGGTGTTGGGAGTTGTTCTTTTGGGCGCTTACCTGCTCTGGCAGGATCAGCGGGAGCGGCCTCGCAGTAGCAAACGCCGCGCAAAAACCGAGACAGAATCTTTGGAAGAATAGATTATTTGTAGACAGGAACCCGGATTATGATCTCCTCCCCCGATTTTATTAAGTTACCGTATACACAGGATTTAACCGAGAGCGGCATTGCGTATGCCACCCGCTCGCTTTCTTACACGTATGACCGTATGGGCGGGTCGCTTTATTCGCGCTTGCGCCGCATCGTCGGCGGGGTGGCGGTGGAACTGGCCCTGCGGCGTTACCTGGGCGAGCAGCAGATTCCCTTTGACGTGAAGGGCGCGACGCCTTTTACTGAACCCGATCGTTATGATGTGGCGCTGGGCAATCATCGCTGCGACCTGAAGACTTTTATCATCTCGAAACGCAATCAGATTACAGCCATGCGCCGCAACCCCGGCCTGACGTTGCGCGCCCCGGCCCTGATCCCCGAAGACCAGTTTGATGCCGCCAACCATTCCGACCAGGACTTGTACCTGTTTGCCTTCCTGCTAGGGCTTACAACCAATTCTCCCGAAGACATCCAAAAAGCGGTTGATGCCGGGCAGCCGATTTACCTGATTCACCCGCTGCGTTCCGATTGGTCACGCCCGCAGGTGTGGGCGCCCTTGGGCCGGGTGGCGCTCAAGAGTGAGTGTACCGTTCCATTGACGGTTGAAATTGGCGGGCAGGACGCCGACCGCAATTTCATCACCGAAAAATTAACCCTCGACCCCCTGACGCGTGTTTTTGCGACCCAGAATTATCACAGCCTGGCTTACATTCATACCGACTCGATCCCCGATGCTCGTGTAGGCCTTCACACGCCACGGATGGGCGAAATTTACCTGATCCAGGCCCACGAGTGGGGAAATATCTGGATTTATGGGATGGACATCTGGCTGACAGGTTATATGGCGCACGAGGAATTCCGGCGCAAAGCCAGCACCATCTACGCCGGGAGCCGCGTTTTCCAGTACAGCAAAACCCAGACCAAGAATTTCTCGGTGCCGGTGGCCGATTTGCGACCCTTGCCCGAGCTTTTTGAGCGCGTCCGGCTTTGGGAAGTCGAAAAGAAAAGCTGGTAAAAGCTCATGCAGACGGGTGATGAACAAATCACCCGTTTTTATTTGCGCTTTGGGGGTGAAGGCTAGTATACTTTTGATTAGTCAATCCTGATTATTCGAGATATCTATGGAAAAGAAACTATTGCTCCTCGGCTTACTGCGGCGGCAGGAAATGCACGGTTACCAGCTCAATGAGTTCATCGATAACAACCTGTCGTTGTGCACTGACCTGAAAAAGCCGACCGCCTATTACCTGCTCGACCAGATGTCGAAGGATGGCTGGATCAGTGCTGAGACCGTGCAGGAGGGCAACCGCCCGCCGCGGCGCGTGTACCGGCTGACGGGCGCGGGCGAGGCCGCCTTCCAGCAGTTGCTGCGCGACGGGCTCTCCGAGTACCAGCCGGTTAACTTTCCGGGTGATATCGGCATTGCCTTCCTCGATTGGTTGGCCCCGGCTGAGGCTTTGCCGCTGCTCGAAGCGCAAAAAAACGCCCTGGCAGAGCGGCTGGATGAAGTAAGCGCCATCCCACACCATGAGGGCAGCCTGGGATTGATTTTCTCGCACCAGACCCGCCACTTGCGCGCCGAGTTGGATTGGCTGGCAGAAGTGATTGCAACGATCAAAACGAAAATCCAAACCCCGTCATAAGGAGAAAAAATGACCATTTTGCTTACCCTTCACTCAATCCTGCGCTGGGCAATTGTGCTCGTGGCCCTGGCAGCCATTGTCAAGTTTGTGCTTGGGCTGGCCCAACGCCAGCCTTACGACAAAGCTGCCCGCGGGCTGGCCGGGGCCTTCTCGGGCCTGATGGATACCCAGGCGCTGCTCGGGATCCTGTTTTTTATCCTCAACGGTGCCGCTATTGAAGGTGGTTTTGCCCTGCGCCACCGTTGGGAGCATCTTACCGTGATGCTGATTGCGGTCATCGTCGGCCACCTGCCCGCGATGTGGAAAAAGCTCGACGACCAGAAGCGTTATCGCAACGGCCTGATTGCCATTGTGGTCGCCATCCTGTTGGTGGTGGTGGGCGTTTCTACCCTGCCGGGTAACCGCTGGCTGACCATTACTGGCCTGTTCTAATCCGTTTTCAAACCAAGAACTTGTAATCTTTGAGAAACCATGACCGCTGAATCCGCTCCTGTGCCCGAAAAGCTTGACTTCAAAAAACTAACCCCTGTGCTGGTGATTGTGCTGGTGGACCTGTTGGGCCTGTCCATCATTATCCCGCTCATGCCGCTTTATGCCGCCCGTTATGGGGCCGATGCCTTCACCATCGGCCTGTTGGGGGCCACCTACCCATTGATGCAATTCCTGGGCGCGCCTGTCCTGGGGCGTCTCTCAGACCGGTTTGGCCGCCGACCCATTTTGCTGGCCAGCCAGTTGGGGACTTTTGCCGGGTTTGTCTTGCTTGGCCTGGCCAATTCGCTGCCGCTGCTGTTTATCTCGCGAGTGATCGATGGACTCTCGGGCGCGAATATTTCCACAGCCCAGGCGGTGGTGGCTGACATCACCACCGAAAAAACCCGTACCCAGGGCCTCGGCCTGATTGGCGCGGCGTTTGGGATTGGCTTTATCCTCGGGCCGATTATTGCGTTTGCGGTGTTGCTGGCCACCAGCCAGAATTACCAGGCCGTCGCTTTTACGGCCGCTTTCTTTTCGCTGCTTTCCATTGTTTTGACCTTCTTCTGGCTGCCCGAAACGCGCCAGTTTGGGGTCGGCAAAGCCCCGCGCAAGTCACCGTTCACCTTCCGTGCCATGTTCGATGCCCTCAGCCGCCCGACCATTGGCCTGCTGTTGATTTTGATGTTTGCCCAGCAGGTGGCTTTTGGCGGTTATGAGCAAATGTTCTCATTGTTTGCGCTCAATCGTTTGGGAATGGGCGCGCGTGACACCAGTGGGTTGTTTGTTCTCGCCGGGTTATTTATTGTGGTCGTGCAGGGCGGAATGGTTGGGCGCTGGAGCAAAACTTACGGCGACCGCTGGTTGGTGATGCTGGGCCTTTCGACCCTCGCCATTGGCCTGATCCTGACGGCTACCACACCACAAATTCCCGTGCCGTGGTATGACAAGGCCGCCATCACTGCCGAAGTCAGCGGGCGGGCCGCCACCCAGACCATTAACGTTGCCCTGCCCGATGAAGCCGGGAAAGGCTGGCTGGGTATTATCTGGATCCTGGTGGCCTCCTTCCCGGCTGCGCTGGGCGGTGGGGTACTGCAGCCAGCCATCAACTCGCTCATTACCAAAAACGCCTCCAAAGATGAGATTGGCGGCATCCTGGGCGTTTCGTCCGGCTTTTATAGCGCCGCAAATGCCGTCGCCCCGTTGTTTTATGGCAGCCTGTTCCAGTGGTTTGGCGCGCCTGTGCCATTTATAGCGGGCGGCCTGCTGCTGGCGGTGTTGTGGCTGATTGCCATGCGCACTGTCAAAGCCCCGGCCGCATAAGAATTAACCATCAATGCGTCGTACCCGTTGTAAAACTGGTGCGACGCATTTTTTTATTGAATACCTGATTGGAAAATGAACCGTTCCCTGACTCGTTTCGCCGCCCTGGCCGGGCTGTTTGGCCCGATCTTATTTGGACTCATCCTGGCCGTGTTGACTCTCGTTAAATATGATTTCTTGCGCTCCCTGGGCTGGCACCCGTTAACCGACCCGACCTTCGACTGGCCCTCGGGCCTGGCGCTGGGTCCGCTGGGCTGGCTGATGACCGCCACTTTTCTCGTCAGCGGCGGCCTGATTGGGTTCTTTGCCGTGGGGCTGTACCCGGCCCTGCCAGCGGGAGCGTTTTCTCGCGCCGGGAGCACACTCTTGCTTTTCTCGGGCCTGGCAATGATGGGCCTGGCGTTCACCACCGACCCAACCCTGCGCAGCACACCAGCCACCTGGCATGGCCGCCTGCACGACGCATCTTTTGTGGCCCTGGGGTTGACCTTGCTCCCGGCTATTTTGCTGCTCGGCTTGGCTTTTCGCGCCGACCGGCGCTGGCAGGGTCTTTCAGGGTACACATTGCTTACCCTGGCGCTGGTTTTTCCCTCGTTTTGGCTCAAGGGTGCGGCATTTTATGTTTTCCTGGCGGCCATTTTATTGTGGATGGATGTTGTGGCGGGGAGGCTTTACCGCCTGGCGAAAAAATAAGAGCCCGCCATGTGGGAAATGGCTACACTATTTCCCGAGCAAGCCTGCCAGCTCGGCGGTGGTCTCCAGGATCACATCGGCCCCTTTTTTCTCCAACTCGTGGCGCTCACCGAAGCCACATAGCACCCCAACCGTTTGGCAGCCAGCGTTTTTCCCGGCGCGGATATCGACGGTGGTATCGCCGATCATCAGGCAGGTTTCGGGGCGCACGCCCAATTTTTCGGCGGCGAAATAGAGCGGGTCGGGGAAGGGTTTGGTGTGCGGGGCACTGACCGAGGTGACGATGACCTTGAAAAACGGGGTCAGGCCAAACTGGTCGAGAAACTGGCGGGTAGAACGGTCGTCACGGGCGCTGACGACCGCCATCGGGTAGTGCGGGGCCAGGCGTTCCAACATTTCGCGCACGCCAGGGATGAGCAGGAAGTGCTTGAGCGGGCGCGGGCGGCGACGGTTAAACCATTCGGCCAGGCGGTCGATGTTGTCGTCCAGCCCTAGCCGGTCGGGGATGCCGATCAGGGCGTTGCCGGGGGCTTCGACCCACATGACGAAACGGCGGGCGGCCCGGGCGGTGTCATGGTCGGGCAGGAGAAAACTGAGGGGCTTGAAAAAAGGCTCAAATTTCTGCACAAACTGGTCGTCGGTGTCGCTTAAGGTTCCATCAACATCAAAACACAGGGCCCGAATGCGGGGCAGGTCGAGGGGCATGTCAACTCCACAGAAGCAGTGCAACGGCGGTTAGGGCAAGCAGGCCCACGAGCAGACAGGCGACCAGGGCCAGGATACCGCAAGCGAGCAAGGCTTTGCGCCAGGGGTAGGTTTTCATGGCGGTATTTTACTGCCTTTGGCTTAAAACACAAGGACGGCCAATTGGCCGTCCTTGTGCAGTGATGTTAATAAATAATTGTGGCTCCCCCGGATAAATTATGCCGAGCGCTTATCCGGCCTCAGGCGGCAGGATTTGGGTATCGACCTTGATGATGTGGTTGGTCAGCCATTTTTCCATGTCTTGCTTGATGGCGATGACTTCGACGATCGAAACACCCTCCTGTTTGATCCATTGGCGGATTTCGTGCAGTTGGGCGCGGAATTGGTCGTGGTTAGAGTGGTTGATTTCGGCTACCGGGGAGTGATGCTGGGCGGCCAGGGCTTCTTCGTGGGCAAAGTGGGCTTCAGCGTATTCGGCCAGGAAGTCGAGCGTGGATTGGATGGCGGCGACGCCCTGCCCGGTGGTAACGGCGTGGTCAAACTCGTTATAACGGCGGATCCATTCCCGGTGTTCTTCATCAATTTCGGGAAGGCGAGTGCTCATGTGCTGATCCCATTCAAGCGGCATATCGTTATCCTCTTATAAAAATTTGGCGTTGCTAAAAAGTGAAGATTGCAATGCAACTGACATCAATATACATGATTTTATTTTTCGAAACAATCGATGCTTTTGCAAGGCAAAGCGCGAGGGGATAACCTCCTGCAATACTATCGAGAGGCAATTCCGTTATAATCGGACTGGTATTGCCCTAAATTAGTTCGTGTTCGTCCATGTCTTCTGTGTCCAAATCTGACCAAACAGGGAAAGAACATGCCAAAAGGCAAGAAATCCAACCTTCCTCTTGAACCCGAACAAATTCTTCATGATTACCGCCTGGCGTACCAGAGCCGGCAAGCCAGCCTGATTGGGCGCCGCGAAGTGTTGAGCGGCAAAGCCAAGTTTGGTATTTTTGGCGATGGCAAGGAAGTCGCCCAACTGGCTATCGCCCGCGCTTTTCGCAAAGGTGACTGGCGTTCTGGTTATTACCGTGACCAGACCTGGATGTTTGCGCTGAATGTGCTGGGTATTCAGGAATTTTTTGCCCAGTTGTATGCCCATGCCGATGTGGCCCACGAACCCGCCACGGGCGGGCGCGCCATGAACGGTCATTTTGGCACGCGCTACCTTAACCCGGATGGCTCGTGGCGCACCCAGACCGAGATGTTTAATGTGGCTGCCGATATTTCTCCCACCGCCGGGCAGATGCCGCGCGCCGTGGGGCTGGCTTACGCTTCGGTGTTGTACCGCAGCCTGCCCGAACTGGCCGCTTTTCCGCAGTTCTCGCGCAACGGCGATGAAGTGACCTGGGCCACCATCGGCAATGCCTCCACCGCGGAGGGGTTGTTCTGGGAGAGCGTTAACGCCATTGGGGTGCTCAAAGCCCCGGCGGTGTTGACCATTTACGATGACGGTTACGGCATTTCGGTTCCCAACCAGTTCCAGATGGTTAAAGAAAATATCGGCGAAATCTTGCGCGGGTTCGAACGCGATGCCTCGCAACCGGCAGAAAAAGCCGAGCGTGGTTTTGACCATTACACAGTGCGCGCCTGGGATTACCCGGCCCTGCTCGAAACCTATGCTGCCGCGGCCGAAACGGCGCGCCTCTATCATATTCCGGCGCTGGTGCATGTTACCGAAGTCACCCAACCGCAGGGGCACAGCACCTCCGGCAGCCATGAACGCTATAAGTCACCGGAGCGGTTGAAGTGGGAGCTGGAGTTCGATTGCTTGCTAAAGATGCGTGAGTGGCTGTTGGCCCAAGGGGTTGTGACTGAGGCCCGGCTGACGGCCTACGAAACGGAAGACCGTGAACGGGTGGAAAGTATTCGCAAGACCGCCTGGGAGGCGTACCAGGCACCGCTGCTCGACGAGCGCAAAGGCGTGCTCCAAATCTTCGATGAAATCATCCCAAAAAGCAAGCACGCGGCTGAACTGACCCGGATTCGAAATGGGATTTTTACCCTGCCGAACCCGATTCGGCGCGATTTGCATGTGGCTGTACACGAGGCATTGCGCGTGACCCGAACCGATCTGCAACCGGCTTTGCAAAAACTACGGGCCTGGAAACTGGCTGACGATGCCGCCAACGCTGAACGGTTTGGCTCGCACTTGCACACGGGTACAGCCCTGAAAGTGCCCGAAATCCTGCCCACTTATGCCCCCAATGCCCTGACCTTGATGGGTTTTGAAGTCATCAATGCCGCTTTCGATGCCGCTTTTGCGCGTGACCCGCGTGTGGTGGCGTTTGGCGAGGATGTGGGCAAGCTGGGAGATGTCAACCAGGGGTTTCGCGGCATGCAGGAGAAGTATGGTGCGCTGCGGGTGAGCGACACCGGCATTCGCGAGGCCACCATCCTGGGGCAGGCGATGGGCATGGCCATGCGCGGTCTGCGCCCGATTTGTGAGATTCAATATCTCGATTATTTGTTATATGCCTTGCAGTTGATGTCAGATGACCTGGCGAGCCTGCATTGGCGCACGGCGGGTGGGCAGAAGGCTCCCGTAATAGTGCGCACGCGCGGCCATCGCCTGGAGGGCATCTGGCATTCCGGTTCGCCGATGGCGGGTATCCTGAACCTGGTGCGCGGCATGTACTTGCTTGTCCCGCGTGATATGACCCGCGCTGCCGGTTTTTACAATACCCTGCTGCAAGCCGATGAACCGGCCATTGTGGTGGAGGTGTTGAACGGTTATCGTATTAAAGAGCGCCTGCCAGAGAATATTGGTGAATTTACCGTGCCGCTTGGCGTGCCAGAGGTCCTGCGCGAGGGCGGCGATGTGACGGTGGTGACTTATGGTGCAACCTGTCGCATTGCGTTGGATGCGGCGGAGAAATTGTCTAAAGTGGGGATCGAGGCGGAAGTGATAGATGTCCAGTCGTTGTTGCCGTTTGATCTACAGGGCAAGATTGTAGCATCGCTCCAAAAGACCAACCGCATCCTGTTTGTCGATGAAGATGTTCCCGGCGGGGCCACAGCGTATATGCTCAACGAGGTCCTGGAGAAACAGGGCGGGTATTTCCACCTGGATTCTGCGCCAAAAACGCTTAGCGCCCAGCCCCACCGCCCCGCATATGGGAGTGATGGCGATTACTGGTCCAAGCCCAATGCAGAAACGGTTTTTGATGCAGTTTATGACCTGATGCATGAAGTTGAGCCGGGCAAGTTCCCGAGTTTTAAGTGATCGGTGACCAGGGATGAGTCAATAGGATGTTAAACCACGGGTGAGCTGGCGCACGCACAAAGTTTTCGTGTATGGCTGGCTTACAAAACGGCAGCTCTTGCGGGAGATTTTTGGGCTAACTCAAACTTTCCCAAAGGCAGAGTTTGCCGGATACTTTACAAACTCTGCTAACGAATACGGATAACTGTTCACTGTTCCGGAGGAATCATGCCGACAAATGTGCTTGTCCCCCGCCTGGGGGAGGGTGTTGAAGAAGTGACGATTACAAAGTGGCTGAAAGCGGTGGGCCAGCCGGTTAATGAACTGGAGCCGCTGCTGGAGGTAAATACCGACAAGGTGGATACCGAGATTCCTGCCCCGGTGGGCGGGGTGGTGCTCTCGATCCACATGCAGGAGGGCGAACCGGCGCGAGTGGGTCAGTTGCTGGCTGTAATTGGGGTGCCGGGTGAAGCGCAGGTGGAAACGGATTCTGTCGCGGAAAAACGGATGGCAGAAGCCGAGCCGCATGTCGAAACTCGACTGCCGACAGAGCTACCGGCTATCGATGTTCAACCTTCAACCGGGAAAGACCTTGGCTTTATCTCCCCGGTTGTTGCCCGCATCGCTGCTGAGCATAGTGTCAATTTACAGCAAGTTACCGGGAGCGGACTGGGCGGCCGTATTACCAAAAACGATGTGCTGGCTTTTGTTGGAAACCGTGAAAAGGCAACGCAAGCGAGCGTTGAGCCTCGCCCGGTCACATCTTCCACGCCCAATCCCTCCACTCAAAATTTGCCGGGCCACCCGGCCAGCGATACGCTTTTGCCCCTGACCAACATCCGCAAATCGATTGCTGCGCACATGGTCGAGTCGAAACACACCTCCCCGCATGTGTTGACGGTGATGGAAGCGGATCTGTCGCGGATAATTGCCCATCGCGCCGCCCACAAAGACGCTTTTGCCCGCGATGGCGCCAACCTGACCTTTACCGCCTATTTTATGGCTGCCATTGTTGCCGGGTTAAAGGCCTTCCCGCTGGTCAATTCATCATGGAGCGAGGCAGGGATTGTGTTGCATCAGGCTATTAATCTCGGCATGGCCACCTCGCTGGGTGAGGACGGTCTGATTGTCCCGGTGATTAAGGGAGCGGATGGGTTTTCGCTATTGGGGATGGCGCGTGCCGTCAATGACCTGGCTAATCGTGCCCGTGCCCGCAAACTGCAACCTGACGAGGTGCGCGGCGGGACGTTTACGCTTACCAATCACGGCATCACCGGCTCGCTCTTTGCCATGCCGATTATTAACCAGCCGCAGTGTGGCATCCTGGGGGTGGGGGCGCTGCAAAAGCGTGTGATTGTCGTCACAGACGAGTTTGGCCGTGATTCGGTCGCCATCCGCCCGATGGTGTACCTGTCGTTTGTCTTTGACCACCGCATCCTGGATGGCGCTTCGGCCGACTGGTTCCTGGCGAAGGTCAAAGAGACCCTGGAGAAGTGGGCTTAACCTTGCCGGGGCTGATTTTGGTTAAGCACTCCCTGCCTGAGATGATTCCCAATCTCCCGACGCGGGAGTGGCATCTGTCGGATGAGGGTCGCCGTCGCTGTGGCGACCTGGCCGGGATGCTGGGCCGCTACCAGCCCCAGCGCATTGTCTCCAGCCTGGAGCCGAAAGCCGCCAAAACGGGGCAACTCCTGGCCGGGGCGTTGCAAATTCCTTGTTCTTCCGCGCCCCATTTGCACGAGCACGAACGCCAAAATACACCGTTTTTAAGCCCGGAAATGTTCGAGGCGAGTGTGCGCGCCTTTTTTGAGCAACCAGCCCGGCGGGTGTTGGGCGAGGAAACCGCAGACCAGGCGCATGCCCGCTTTGCCGGGGCAGTTTGGGGTGTGGTGAATGCCCATCCAACCGAAAACCTGGTGGTTGTTGCTCACGGTACCGTGATTTCGCTGTTTGTGGGACGCCTGGTTCGCATGGACCCGTTCCTGCTCTGGAAGCGACTGGGACTGCCAGCTTTCATTGTGTTGGCCTTGCCCGAAAATCAATTTATTACCCTGGAGAACCTGCCCCATGACACACTTCGATGAACGTGCCAAAGACTGGGATTCTGATCCCGATAAAGTGGAACGCGCCCGGGTGGTGGCTGAAGCCATTCGCGCGGCGGTGCCGCTCCGACCCGCAATGACCGCCCTGGAAGTTGGCTGCGGCACGGGGTTGTTGAGCTTTTTCCTTCAGCGGGAGTTTGCTGCCATCACCCTGGCGGATTCTTCAGAAGGGATGCTGGCGGTGCTGACCGACAAAATTGCCGCTTCGGGGGTTGCCAATATGACTCCGTTGCGCCTGGATTTATCTGTTGACCCGGTGCCTGCCTCCCGTTTCGACATCACCTATTCCCTGCTGACGCTGCACCACATTGCTGATACCCAGGCCGTGATCGGGCACTTTTTCACCCTGCTGAATCCTGGTGGCTGGCTGTGTATCGCCGATTTGGATGCCGAGGATGGCACTTTTCATCCCGCCGGTACACCCGGAATCCATTTTGGGTTCGAGCGGTCTGCCTTGCAAAAGCAGGTTCAGTCTGCCGGGTTCGGGGATGTGCAGTTCACAACGGCTTATGTTATTAACAAACAGGTTGGTAGCCAGGTAAAGCCTTTCCCGGTTTTCCTGATGAAGGCGCGCAAAGCATCTTAAAACCATGCCCTTAGAACTGCCGTCCCCCTGGAATTGGCTGGTCACGGTTGGCATTGCGTTGGTGCTGGGAAGTGCCATTTTCTGGTTGTCTTTGCATCATTATCACCGTCGCTACTTTTTTGATAAGGCGCTTCAACTGGCTTTTTTGCGCACAATTGGCTGGCTGTTGTTGTATGGGGGTTCGGCCGCGTTATTGTATTGGCTGGCGGCGCTGGTTACGCCTGTCGGTTGGCTGCGTTACCTGGTCATGGGGTGTGCCTGGTGGCTACTTTCAGAGACAGTCCTGGCCTTTGCCTGGCAAGGCTTCGATTGGCTATTAGAAGTCTTGTAAAAGGTTGGTAAAACCCCCTGAAAAATAGAACATATTTTCTGGTAAAATAGGGCTAATTCAAGGAGAAGCCAGTATGGATATTCAGATTCAAGTCAATGACCAGCCTGTGAATGCCTATTTGGCCTTGCCTGCCAGTGGCAAGGGTCCTGGCGTGCTTTTGTTGCATGCCTGGTGGGGATTGAAGCCCTTTTTTAAGCAGACCTGTGACCAACTGGCCGAACAAGGTTTTGTGGTCCTGGCTCCCGATCTGTATCATGGCCCTGTTGCGGCCACTATTGACGAGGCAAAGGCCTTAATGGAAGCGTCTGACAGTCAGCAAATGGGCGCAACGGTGATGGCGGCCAAGGATTACCTGCTCGCCCATCCTGCCCGGACCGGGGAAAAACTTGGCGCGGTTGGTTTTTCAATGGGCGCTGGCTGGTCGCTGGTGGCTGCTACCTATGACCCTGAACATTTTGCTGCGGTAGTGTCCTTTTATGGGGCCGGGGAAGCCGATTTTAGCAAGTTGCAAGCCAAATTTATGGGCCATTTTAGCGATGCGGATGAGTGGGAATCGATGGAGTGGGTGAACTGGATGGCTGATGCCATGAAAACCGCCGGTGTGGATACGACCATCTTTGTTTACTCTGGACCGGCCCACTGGTTTGCCGAAACAGATCGCCCCGAATATGACCCCATTGCGGCCAGGCTGGCCTGGGATCGCACTTTTGCCTTCTTCAAAGAAAACCTGTAAAAACAAAACGCGCCCGGCTAGGGCGCGTTTTGTTTGGATTGATAACTTTCAAGAAGTAGTGACAATTGTCCCGTGTTCATTTGCCAGATGGTTTGTAGGCGTTCCCAACTCCACAGGGGAGCGCGAGTTAGGATGCGAATTTTGTCGTAGTATTCCTTCAGTGCCGGATCTACAATTCGGTTTTCGTTGTTTTTGACACTTTCAAAGTAGCCATCGGGAATATTGCGTTCAAAGTGCCCAGCCAGCCGGTCGCGGGTTGGGGTGGAGATTGGCTTTAGGTGGGCCAGGAGCGGGTCGGCCAGGGCCAACCGGTCAATGATGTATACCTGTGGCCCGGCGTAATACCCCATAAAACCAACATTGTAGAGTTCAACCACTTTTTTGGCATTGGCCCGCAGGGCTTGTCCTTTAAAGACCCAATCGTGATAGGGTTCCATCAGGTCTTTTTGGTCATAAATGAGCCCGGAGGGTTGGAAATAGTAGCTGCGTTCATCGGCAATGCCGTTAACATCGACGCGGGCAGTGGAGTAAGAGGCATCGTCAATACTGGTCAGGGTGGGGGTTGGGGATGTCAAACCCAAAAGGGCGATTAATATGAATAGCGCGGCGCTCTCAGCCAGGGGGAGATCTGCCAGGCGATGATTCATTATGACAACCGCCATCAGCAGTGCCGCTGAGAAGAATCGCCCGCTCATATAGTCGCCGCCGATCCAGAAAATGTAAAAAAGGTACAGGCTTGCCCCAATTGCCATGGCCTTTTCGCGCACGGTTCCTTGCAGGGTGACCAGGCCCAGTGAAAAAGCAATTACCAGCAGGGTTAGCGGGTCCCAATGAATGGAGTTTAGGAAATAGAGATACCCTTGCTCAAGCAGGTCGGCGCGTAGTAAGCCTGTGTTGAGTTTGGCGTAAGCCGTGTTGGGGAAGGGGAACCCGTAATAGAAGAGTGAAAAGATTTCCCAAAGGAGAAAGGGCAGCAGGCCCAAAAATACCTGGCGCAAGGCGTAACGGTCATGGCGTTGAAAGAGGATAAGGGCCAATGCCGGTGCGAAAAACAGAATGCTATCTACGCGATTTGTAGCCGCAAGTCCGGCCAGCAGGCTTAACCAGAAAATACGGCTGTCGTCTAAAAATTTATCTGACAGGAAAAGGATCAGGAAAGCAGCTAATAACAAGTGTGTGAGAGGGTTTTCCAGACCGGAGGTTGAGTAATCGATGAAGGCTTTTGAAAAGATTAATACGCTAATCCCGGCATAGGATGCCAGGTTGTGGCGCGGGGCGGCTTTTATGACCAGTGCAAAGGCTACGCTCGAGGCGAAAACCGAAAGCGCCAGGGTTGTGTAAAAGCTTTCACGGGTAAAGGCATATAAACCGGCCAGGAGAAACATCCATAGTGGATGGGTGTAAGCTTGTACTCGTTCAGCAATATTCCACGTCAGGCCATAGCCATTAATAAAGTTGTCTACGGTGCGCAGGGTGATATAGGCGTCTTCTGTAATCCACGCTGTGCGGAGCAGCGTAAAGAGAAAGACCAGGCCTAGAAAGAACAAAATACTGGATGAAAGATTATTTTTCCCGGTTTCTTTCATTGTGCACCTGCGATGAGCAATGTATTGTACCGCCCTGTATTCATTTCCCAGATTGCCCGAATACGGGCAGTGCTCCATAAGGGGCCGCGGATGATCATGGTTAGTCTGTCGTAATAACTTGCCAGGGATGGGTTTGTTAGTTTATTTTCCCCGGTTCGCAGGGTGGCAAGATAGCCTTCGGGAATCTTGCGTTCGTAGTGACCAATGCGCCATTTTTGTGGATTGGGAACCGGCAGCCGCGCCAGCAGAGGGTCGCTGAGGGCGTAAACATCAACGATGTGAACGGAGGGGCCGGCATAATAGCCAACGAAGCCGATATTGTTCTCTTCAACAACTGACTTGCCGCTTTCGCGCAGGGCAATACCGTGTTCTACCCAGCCAGCGCTGGCTGGCAAAGTCCAGCCATTTGCTATGACAACTGGAAGACCCGTGATGGAATAATAGAAACCACGTTCATCCTGGATGCCAGTGAGCAGGTCTTTCTCTGTAAAACGAGGTTGCGAAGCGCTATGGGGTAGGAAGGTCGGATAGGGCGCTAGCAGCCCAATCAACACAAACAATATGCTGACGGTGGCCCTGGTATTCTGTGAATTGTTGCGAAGCGAGACGGTCAGGAGTAAAGCGGATATGAGTAAGGGTGCTGAGAAAAAGCGTCCGCTCATAAAGTCGCCGCCGATGCGCAGGATGTAGATCAGGTAGAGGCTTACCCCGATTGCCAGCAGGCGCTCACGGGTTTTCCCGCGCCAGAATGCCAGGGTGAGACTTAGCAGGATGGTGAGCAGGGTGATAGGGTCACGCTCAAGCGAGTCGATGTAATACAGAAAAGCCTGGCGCATCAAGGCGAGGTCAGGGATGCCAGTTTGCAGCTTGGCATAATATGTATTCGGAAAAAGGAAACCATAATAGAAAAGGGAAAAAAGTTCCCACAGAATGAATGGGGTGAAACCCAGGGTGAGCCAGCCAACCGTACGGATAGATGGCTGCCGATAGAGGATGTAAATCAGGGCCGGGGCGAAGAAAAGCGCTGAGTCGATGCGGCTCAGCAGGCTCAGGCTGGCTGTCAGGGCCATCAGCAGGATATCTCGTGCGGACCAGTCCTCTTTGCCCTGGAAGATGAAAAAGAACACCGCCAACAAAAAGTGAGTGGCGGGGTTCTCGAGACCGGAGACAGAATAATCGATAAAGGCTTTAGAGACGAGCAGTGCTGCCAGGGCTGGTAGGGCTAACCCTATCGGTAACCGGCGCAGGAGCAGGATTAGCGTTGCCAGGCTAAAGAAAAAAGCAGGCAACAAAGCGGTCAGGTATGGATTGCGGCTGACAATATACACCGGTAGCATGGCTGCCAGCCAGAGCGGGTGCGTAAAGGACTGGACACGTTCTGCGATATTCCAGCGCAGGCCGTAACCATTGACAAAGTTATCGATCGTGCGCAATGTGATGTACGCGTCGTCGCCAACCCAGGCAGCAAGAACAAAAACATATAAAAAAGCGGCACAAATGATGAAAGGGATGAGCTTTTTTAGGCGTGACATAGACGGGTTAAGTTTATCATGAGCAGGATGGAAAGTGGAAAGCAGAGAGGCGTAGTAAAATAGGGAAGTTGTGTCCAATTTAGGTCACTATTTGGTTTGTACTGCATCCAAAGAACGGAACCTTCCCGGTTATATAAATCATCTCAGAGGAGATTTTCATGGCTGAAACGTTTGATGTTGTTGTGATTGGTGCGGGGCCTGCTGGCTATGTGGCGGCGATCAAGGCTTCGCAGTTGGGGCAGAAGACTGCTATTGTGGACAAACAGTGGTTGGGCGGCGTGTGCTTGAATGTGGGCTGTATCCCGTCGAAGTCACTGTTGCGCAATGCCGAAATTGCTCATATCCTGCGTGAACGCGGCAAGGAGTTTGGGTTTTCGTTTGAAAACCTGAAGTTGGATTATGGTGTCGCGGTAAAACGTAGCCGCCAGAATTCCGATCGCCTGACCAAAGGCGTTGGTTTCTTGATGAAGAAAAATAATATTCCGGTTTTTATGGGTAGCGCCAAATTAACCGCCCAGGATACTGTGGCGGTTACAGATAAAGATGGCAAGTTGACCGAGCTAAAGGCGAAGAATATTATTGTGGCAACCGGCGCTTCGGCGGCGGTGCCAGGCGCGTGGAAAGTGGATGGCGAGAAGGTGGTGAGCTATTGGGAAGCGATTTTGCAGGATAAGCTGCCCAAGAGTGTGGTGGTGATCGGTTCGGGTGCCATTGGCGTGGAGTTTTCCACGGTTTGGAATGCGTATGGAGTGGAAGTAACCATCGTTGAAATGCTGCCGCGCATTGTTCCGTTGGAAGATGAAGAGATTTCAGCCGAATTGGCGAAGAACTTCACCAAACGCGGGATTAAGATCCTGGCCGGTCACAAAGTGGAAGCAGTAGAAACCACCGACAGCGGTGTGAAGGTAACGGTATCGTCTAACGGGGAGACCAAGGTGCTCGAGGCCGACCAGGCCCTGGTGGCGATTGGTTTCCGTCCCAATTCCAAAGGCCTGGGACTGGAAGAAGTGGGCGTCAAGCTCAATGAACGCGGGTTTGTGGAAGTCGATGAGAAGATGCAGACCAATATCCCCGGTATTTATGCCGTTGGGGATGTCACCGGTAAGCTGATGCTGGCACACGTAGGCTCAACGATGGGTATTGTGGCCGCCGAGAATATTGCTGGCGCAGAGACGGTGACGCTCGACTATGAGATGATGCCGCGCGCCACCTATTGTATGCCGCAGGTGGCTTCCTTTGGCATTACGGAAGCCCAGGCCAGGGAACGTGGGTACGAGGTCAAGATTGGGCGTTTCCCCTTCCAACCCAACGGCAAGGCGTTGGGTCTGGGTGATTATGCCGGGTTTGTCAAAATTGTGGTCGATGCCAAATATGGCGAAATTTTGGGCGCGCATATGATTGGCCCAGAAGTGACCGAACTGCTGCCAGAGCTAACCCTGGCGCATATGATGGAATTGACCCCGGCAGAAATTGGTCGCAATGTCCATGCCCACCCCACGCTTTCAGAAGCGCTAATGGAAGCGGCGCATGGGGCTGAAGGGCACGCCATTCACATTTAGTTGTTTCAAAAGCGGGACGCATTACGAATGCGTCCCGCTTTTTTTGTGGGAGTTTGCCATGAAATTGGTTATGCTGGGTACTGGGGGCTTTGTGCCAACCGAACAAGCCCAAACAGCCTGCTACTTCTTGCCTGAGTACAACATCTTGCTCGATGGCGGAACCGGTTTGTATCGCTTGCACCACTACATACAGCCAGCGTTGGTCGATGTCTATCTAAGCCATACCCATGGCGACCATACCACCGGATTGCACTACCTGTTTGGCAGTTATTTCAAAAGGCTGGCCGCCGAATCGGATGCGCCCGTTGACGCGGGTCGTATTGTCGAGCTTTCCAGGCAGGCCAACCAGCTGCTGAATAGTACGCGCATTCATGTTACGGCAGGCATGCTGCCGGTGCTCCAGCCACAGTTCCAGTATCCGCTTGATTGGCGCTTGCTCGAAGCCTGTGAAGCGTTACCCGGTGGCGGGACGCTGCGTTCTTTTGCGTTTGACCCACAGCGTGAAGAAGTTGGTTTTCGGCTGGACTGGCCCGGCCATTCGCTGGCTTATGTGACCGATACGATTGCCCATCCGCAGGCCAGTTATATCGAGGCCATTGCCGGGGTAGACCTGCTGTTGCACGACTGCAACCTGCCCGATGCCAGGGCGGGCCTGTCCGAAACCATCCATCACAGTTCTACTTCGGCTGTGGCGCAGGTGGCAGCGCAGGCAGGGGTCAAGCGCCTGGTTCTGATTCACTTCAACCCGATGGGTTGGCCGCTCGAGCCGGACCTACCGGCTGCGCGCCAGGTTTTCCCCGAGATTGAGCTGGGTCGCGATGGGATGGAAATCGAATTCTAAAAAGGGTCAGCTATTTTAGCTGGATAAAACCAGACTTTCCCCGTGCCGGTAGGTTTCTTGTTTGCCCTGTCGATAAACCGTTACCAAACCGCCTCCCCACACCGACCAGACCGCGCCTGAGCCATCGTCGAGCATCCCGGTGCCTTCGTCAATCCCCAGCAGGGTGACACCCGGCAGCTTTTCCAAAAGACGAGCCGCCCAGTGCCGCCCAAAGTTGTTGTGATGTGGAAGCACCAGCGCATTAGCGACCAGGTTCAGCCCGTTTTCCACACGCCCGCTCTCCGGGTTGAAGTAGTACTGGCACAGCACCATCGCCCCGGCGCTGCTTCCGGCCAGTACAGCCCCGGTTCGGTGCGCCTCGAGCGCGGCTTCCCAGGCCGGGGTTGCTTGGAGCGTTTGCGCCAGATAATGGGTAAACCCGCCTAACAGGTAGACCAGTCTTGCCCCTTTTAACGGAGCCAGCACCTCGGCGCGCGAGGCGCTGGCTTTATCGGTCAGGGCTACCGCCTCGACATCCTGCGCGCCCAGGCCCTTAAACCAGCGGATGGCGTTATTCCCGGCCCGAACGTGGTTGTGGTCTGGCGCGGCAGCGGTGGGCAAAATGCGAATGGGCTGGCCGGGGCCGCCTGCCAGTTCGATGGCTTTACGGTCCGGGTCAGCCATCCGCCCGCCGAATTCGGCGCCGCCTTCTAGGAGCAAGTAACCCATCTCAGGCCATTTCGATGGTCTGGCCCAGGTTGGCGGCCACCAGCGGCAGGACTTCTTCGGCGTATTGCTCAGAGGGGGGCATGCGTTTGTTGCGGCTCCAGGCGTGCGCCAGGCCGTAGATGGCCCAGCTGGCGGCCGTGGCGGCGCGTTCACGCGAGACGGTGCAGGGTTCGATGGTGTCCATCTTTTCCAGCCAGTGCAGCAGCAGTTCATACACCTGTTCGCGGATCTGGGCCTCAACCAGCGACTGGAACTGCAAGTCAGCGCTGGCGCAATCGGCGTGGGTTTTGCCGACAAACTCGCAGACCGTGATGAACAACAAGCGCAGGTTGTCAATGCTAAAGTGGCAGGCGTTGAGCACGCGGTTTTCCACTTCGCGGCGAAACTCGTCACGGATGAAGGTGTCAAGCAGGGCGTATTTGTCGGCAAAGTGGGCGTAAAAGGTAGCGCGGTTGACCCCGGCGCGGTCGGTAATGTCATTCACGCCAATATTGGCGAACCCGCGTGCATTGAGCAGGGCGCTAAATGAATCGACAATCAGTTGGCGGGTGCGGCGCACGCGTGGGTCAAGTTTTTCAATTTCGTTTGGCAACATTTTTGCTCCGGTGTTGTTTAGGCAACAAAAGTGGTTTTTTGATGGTTGACTGCCGTTTGGGGTTGCATATAATGGGCAACAGTTGTTGTTTACGCAACTACTGTATCGAAAATATATCACACACCTTACGGAGAGTCAACTGTCTCTCCCTTTCAAACCACTCAATGGAGGCTCACATGCTCGAATCTACCCTTACCCCCAACGTTGCTTACGCCAATCTCGCTTCAGACGAACAAATCGAGCGTACTGTCGCGGCCCTGGCGGCCAACAATATCCAGGCGGTTGTCGCCGAAAACGGCGAAGACGCCAAGAAGAAATTGTTTGAACTGCTGCCCGAAGGCGCCGAAGTGTTCATTTCCAGCTCGACCACCCTTAATACCCTGGGTGTCCCCGAAGTGATTGATAATTCGGGTCGTTATGACTCGGTGCGTAACAAACTCTCCAAAATGGACCCGAAGACCCAGAACCGTGACATGCAGAAACTCGGCGCGACGCCGCAATACATCCTGGGCAGCGTCCATGCCCTCACCGAAAGCGGCAAGGCCATTATCGCTTCGGCCAGTGGCTCACAGCTGGGCCCGTATGCTTCGGCTGCCGCCAAGGTTGTGTGGGTTGTGGGCATCCAGAAGATTGTGCCCAGCCTCGAAGAAGGTATGAAGCGCCTCGAAGAGTACACCTTTCCGCTTGAAGATGCACGTGCGCTTAAGGCTTATGGCGTCAACAGCTCGATTAACAAGGTGTTGATTGTCAACAAAGAAATGATGCCTGGCCGCACCACTGTCATCCTGGTCAAGGAAAACCTCGGTTTCTAACCCCGCAAACTCTTTAGCAAAAAGGCGGCCATTTGGCCGCCTTTTTGCTATTTTCTCAACTGTTTTACCGCCATCCAGATCCCTGCGCCCAGCACCAGCAAACCCATCAACAGCCCGCCAAAGTTGCTGATAAACTCACTCACTACTTCCCATTCACTGCCGAACAGGTAGCCCAGGCCGCCGTACAGCACAATCCACACCGCCTCCCCGGCCACGTCATAGGCCAGGAAGCGCCAGTAGGGGTATTGCCCGGTTCCGGCCAGCAGGTTGACGGGCAGGGCAATGGCTGTAAACAAGAAACGGGTCAGGAAGATGGCGATTCCGCCCCGGTGGTTGAATTCCACTTCGGCGGTTTTCCATAAGGCTGTGGCTCCAAACCGTTTATGGACCTGCCCACCCGCAAACCTGCCAGCCGAATAACTCAGGTTGTCTCCAATGACAGAGCCCACCAGCCCCAAAACCGCCACCTGAACCAGTTCCAGTTGTCCCTGGCGGGTAAAAGCCCCGGCAGCGATGACCATCAGCGAAAGCGGGATGGGCACCCCCACCGCGCCGACCAGCAAGATCAACCCGAATAGCGGCGCGCCATAGGTTAGTAAATAAGTAAGGAGGGTATCGCTTAGCGAGCTCATGGCGTCGGCGTGGGGTGTGTTTTTTGGAATTCGATGATAATCTCCTTGATCCGGTTGATCACGTAGGAGGCCTGGTTGGGGAAGTATTCCTGGTTCAGGTCAGCCAGGTTTTTCCGGCCTAATTCTTTGGAAGGCTCAAGCCCCAAACCTTTGTAAAGTTCGGGTTCGGGGATGCCGTAAGAATCCGCCACATAAGGCACCGTCATCCAGCCACGGATTAACTCCGTATCCGTTTCGATGTGGCCGAGACGCGGCGGGCCAGGCGGGCGCATTTTGCGAAACGAACGAACAGCACGCATGCCAAAAAAGAGCACGACAACCACACCAATCACAATCAGGGTGATTGTCAGGATGCGTTGTTTGCGTGAAGCGGTTGCGGTGGCCGGTTCTGCCATAGAAGCTCCTTTCCAAAAAAGGTCTCCCGGTAGGGAGACCTTTTGCTTATTCCTGCCATTCCAGTTCGTAGTCGCCGATCATGACTGTATCGCCGTCCTGAACCCCGGCTTTGCGCAGGGCGTCTTCCAGGCCCAGGGCTTCCATCAGCTTTTGGAAGCGGCGCAGCGAACCGTCATGTTCCCAATAGGTCATCTTGGCGGCGCGTTCGATGGCGGTGCCGGTGACGCGCCAATCGCCGTTATCGTCACGTTTGATGCTGAACTCGGCCGGGTCTTCCTTGGGTTTGTAGACCGGCATCGGCACATCTGCATCCTCGATGGTGGGGGTTTCGGCCAGTTTTTGGACCGCGGCCAGCAGCAGTTCGCGAATATCGGTGCGGGCCATGGCCGAAACAGTCAGGACCTCGGTCACGCCGCGTTTTTTAAGCTCTTTTTTCAGCTTGGGCAACAGTTCTTGCACATCGGGCTGGTCAATTTTATTAATGGCCACAATTTGCGGCTTGCGGGCCAGGTTGGGGTCGAAGAGCGACATTTCGGTGTTGATCTGGCTGAAATCGGCCAGCGGATCGGTAGAAAGGCCATCGATGAGATGGATGAGCACACGCGTGCGCTGGACATGGCGCAAGAATTCAAAGCCCAGGCCCGCGCCCTGGCTGGCGCCTTCGATCAGGCCGGGGATGTCTGCCAGGACTACGGTGGTGTCGTAGTCAATCTGAGCCACGCCCAGGTTGGGCTCCAGGGTGGTGAATGGGTAAGGGGCAATTTTGGGCCGGGCATTGGTCAATGCCGATAAAAGCGTCGATTTCCCGGCATTGGGCACGCCAATGATGCCGATATCTGCAATCAGTTTTAATTCAAAGCGCAGCCGTTTTTCTTCGGCGGGTTCGCCTTTTTCGGCGGTGGTCGGGGCCTGGTTGCGCGAGGTGGCAAAGTGCTGGCTGCCGCGCCCGCCGCGCCCGCCCTTGCAGACCAGCAGGCGCTGACCGGCGCTGGTCAGGTCGCCCAGCAGGTCGCCGGTGATGGCATCGAAGACCACGGTTCCGGGGGGGACGTAAATGACCAGGTCGGGGCCGCTGCGGCCGGTCATGTTATTGGGGCCGCCGCCTTTGCCGTCTGTGGCGATAAAGCGTTCTTTGTGGCTGAATTCCACCAGGGTGTTTAGCGTCGGCTTGACTTCGATGATGACATCGCCG
Source organism: uncultured Anaerolinea sp. (assembly GCA_964562145.1). GTDB lineage: Bacteria > Chloroflexota > Anaerolineae > Anaerolineales > Villigracilaceae > UBA5195. The sequence goes on from CAZLSP010000009.1 coordinate 88,526, forward strand.
CCTTTGCCGCCATCGCCGCCATCTGGCCCGCCGCGTGGGACATATTTTTCGCGATGGAAATGCACCATCCCGTCGCCGCCTTTGCCAGAGCGGACAAAAATTTCTGCTTGATCAATGAACATGGCTCTCTCTCACTGGGTCTGTCGCGCATGGCGCAACATCGACCACGTTTCTACTTTCCAAAAAGGGGCTGGATTGTAACACTTTGCACGGACTTTTACAACAGGGGTTGTTTTGCTGGTCGGCCCAAAACAATTTATTGCACGATGAACCATTTTACAACGAAATTGGTCACGGGGCAGGGTTCCGGGCTATTGACAGTTTGGTAGACCGGGAGTATTATGGGATTAGTATGATATAAGATTATACATATATAGGATAAATCTTTTATGTCCCTCGATTATGCCATTTTAGGCTTTCTCAATTACCATCCGTATACCGGGTATGACCTGAAAAAGATTTTCGACACATCCATTCGGCATTTTTGGTCGGCCGATCAGAGTCAGATTTACCGCACGCTCTCACGGCTAACCGGGCAAGGCTGGGCTGAGATGGAAAAGGTGCCCCAGGACGATCGCCCGGATCGCAAGGTATATCACATCACCTCCGCCGGGCGCGAGGCGTTGCGGCAATGGGTTGCCGGGCCTGCGCCGCTGGGCGAAGCACGCAGCGCGCCGCTGATCCAGGTCTTTTTTAGCGGGCAGTTAACCGATGCGGAATTGTTGGAAAAATTTGAGGGGTATGCCTTCATTATGCGTACCCTGCTCTCACAATATGACCAGGTCCCGGCGCAGGTGGGGCCTTTTGAGCAGGATATTCCCTCTCCGCGTGAGCATTTCTTCTGGATGTTGACGCTCGAAAATGGGATTGCTAACATGCGCGCCAACCTGGCCTGGGCCGAGAGCGTGATCGAACGCATCAAAACCGGGCAAGTTCCTGAAAAATAAAAAGGGGTTATTCTTATGCTTCGTCAACTTCCTACCCGTCAGCGAGTTCGCAAAGGCCTTGTTATCCTGGCCTTCCTATCCTTCCCGGTAACGATGAATTTCCTCTCGCCGTATGTCATTATCGATGGCGCGATGAATGGGGTTGTCAACGGCAGCCTGGTCATGTTTGGGCAGATGTTCGTTGCCTCGCTTTTCCTCGGCCGGGCCTGGTGCGGCTGGGTTTGTCCGGGCTCAGGCATGGCCGAAATTTCGGAACTGGTCAATCATCGCGCGTTGCATCCGGCCAAAATCGACTGGATTAAGTGGGTTATCTGGATTCCGTGGGTGACGTTGATTGCCTGGCTGGCGGTTCGCGCTGGCGGATATTCTCGTGTAGACCTGCTGCACTTAACGGAAAGCGGCATTTCGGTAGATGCGCCAGTGAAGTATGTTATTTATTATGCGGTTGTAGGATTGTTCTTTGGGCTGTCTTTTTTTGTGGGCCGCCGCGCGGGTTGCCATACCATCTGCTGGATGGCGCCCTTTATGATGATTGGCCGCTGGATTCGCAACCGCTTTGGTTGGGCTTCGTTGCGGCTGGTGGCAGATGCTTCGGCCTGTAGTGATTGCAAACTGTGCACCAAAGGCTGCCCAATGAGCCTGGATGTGAACGCAATGGTGCAGGTGGAGCAGATGGAACATGCTGAATGTATTTTGTGCGGGACTTGCGTGGATCAATGTTCCAAAAAGGCCATTCGTTTCTCGTTTAGCGCAGGACGTTAACGCGGCTGTAGCGTAAGAAAAATCCCCGACAGATGTCGGGGATTTTTTACTGTTAGCGAACCCATTTCCAGGCGGCTGGCAGGGCCAGTGCGGCTGCGCCAATTTTAAGCGCATCACCGACCACAAAGGGCAGGACCCCTTTGGCCCATGCCGCCGAAGGGCCGACGTAGAGGGCCAGCCAGCTTGCGCCGAGGAGATAAATGATCAGCGTCCCAACCAGGAAGGGCAAAATGGAGGTGCGCAGGTTGCGCTCCAGGCCGTGTTCGGCCAGCAGGCCGATTACATAGGCAGAGAGGATGAATCCGAGCAGGTAACCGCCGGTTGGGCCGAATGCGTATCCCAGGCCAGATGCGCCGCCAGCAAAGACCGGCAGGCCAGCCAGGCCGAGGCCGGTATACAGTCCGAGGGAGGTTGCTCCGCGCCGGGAGCCCAGTGCGGCGCCGACCAGCAGCACGGCAAAGGTTTGCCCGGTAAGCGGGACGGGGGTGAAGGGCAGCGGAATGCGCACCTGGGCCAGCAGCGCAACCAGCAGCGCGCCAGCGGAGATCAGGATCAGGTCGCGGAACTTTTGGTCAACGGTAGGCAAGATACGGGTGGTCAGAGTCGGGGCGATCGTGGTCATAGCGTTAAATCACTCCTTGTTCAAGTAAAAAATTGGGGACGGCAGCCCGTCCCCAATCCAGATTAACACAAATATTCGTTTTAGGATGTGTAGGGGCAACTGATTAGGTTGCCCCTACGGTGGGGCCGGTTATTTCTTGCCGAATTTGCTCTTGAGGATGTCTTCCAGCGTGGGCTGGCCGATTTCCTGGAGTTCGTAGCGCACGCGCTGGTAGGGTTTGTTGATTTTGATGACGCGGGTCAGGTCGATCGGGGTACCGATGACAACCATATCTACGTCGGCGGCGGCGATGGTGGCTTCGAGGTCTTTCATCTGCGCTTCGCCGTAGCCCATGGCCGGGAGGATGGGGCCGGTTTTGGGGTATTTGGCGTAAGTGGCGGCGATGGACTTGACCGCGAAGGGGCGCGGGTCAACGATTTCTTTGGCGCCAAAGCGGCGGGCGGCCACGTAGCCAGCGCCATAGGCCATTTCGCCGTGGGTCAGCGTGGGGCCGTCTTCGACGACCAGGACGCGTTTGCCCTGGATGGCGGCGGGGTCGTCGACAAAGAGCGGGGAAGCGCCTTCGATGACGAGCGCGTTCGGGTTCATGGCGCGCAGGCTCTCGCGAACTTTGATGACCTTTTCGGGGTCGGCGGTGTCGACTTTGTTGATGACGAAGACATCGGCGGCGCGGACGTTGGTTTCGCCGGGGTGGTAGGTGGCTTCGTGTCCGGCGCGGTGCGGGTCGGCGACGACAATTTGCAGGTCAGAAACGTAGAAGGGGAAGTCGTTGTTGCCGCCATCCCACAGGATGATGTCGACTTCTTTTTCCGCGGCGCGCAGGATTTTCTCGTAATCCACGCCTGCGTAGACGATGACGCCGTTATCGAGATGCGGTTCGTATTCCTCGCGCTCTTCGATGGTGCATTCGTGCTCGTCCAGGTCGCCATAGTCGGCGAAGCGCTGCACTTCCTGGCGCACCAGGTTGCCATAAGGCATGGGGTGGCGAATGGCGGCGACTTTGTAGCCCATCGCCCGCAGGATCAGCGACACGCGGCGGGTGGTCTGGCTTTTGCCCGAGCCGGTGCGCACGGCGCAGACGGAGACAACCGGCTTGGTCGATTTGACCTGGGTGTATTTGGTGCCCATCAGCCGGAAATCGGCGCCGAGGGCGTTGACCAGCGAGGCCTTGTGCATCACGTATTCGTGCGGGACGTCCGAATAGGCGAATACGACCTGTTCAACGCCGTGCTTTTTGATCAGTTCGGGCAGGTCCGATTCGGCATAGATGGGGATGCCAGCCGGATACAGCTCACCGGCGAGTTCCTTGGGGTACTGGCGGCCTTCAATGTCTGGGATTTGGGTCGCGGTAAAGGCGACGACTTCGTAATCCTTGTTCCCACGGAAGAAGGTGTTGAAGTTGTGGAAGTCGCGGCCGGCGGCTCCCATGATGAGGGTTTTGATGGGGGACATGCAGGTTCTCCTTGACAGAAAAGATGAATTTTCAGCGTATCCTGTTTCCTGCCAACGGGACTCATCTTATTAAACAAAAGACGACAAAGACCCTCCTGCGCTTCAAAGGAGACTCTCTGCCTGGTACGGAACCCGTGGCTGAAAAGGACTTTGCTGATTTCGTCCCCGTCCCTGACGGGGGCGTCACATCACTTCTGGGGCTGTGATGCCCAAAAGCGCCAAAAGAAGGCGGAACTGCGCTGGAAATTATAGCATTTTCGTACAAAAACTTCGTCACCTTCGACACATGATTTTATTCTTGAAAATAGAAAGTGGAAAGCAGCTCCAGCGCTACTTTCCACTTTCCGGGGATTACATCACGTCAGGGGCGGTGATCCCCAGCAAGTGCAGCCCGTTTGCCAGCACCTGTTTGGCAGAGGCGACTAGGCGCAGGCGGCTGGTTTTGACAGCTTCATCTTCGGTCTGCAACACCGGCACCGCATGGTAAAAACTATGGAAGGCTGTCGCCAGGTCGTACACATAGGCGGCTATCAGCAACGGGCGATATTCACTGGCGGACTGCTGAACCACGTTGGGGAAGCGCGACATCTGTTCGATGAGCTCAATCTCATGCGGCGTCAAGGCATAATCAAAGTTGGACGCGGAGGTTTGATTTTCGACTTTGGACTTCCGCAAAATCGAATTTGCCCGCACGTACGCATTCTGGATATATGGCCCGGTGCGCCCGTCGAAACTGAGCGCCTCGTTCACATCAAAAACGATATCTTTGTTGTTATCTACAGACAGCATCGAATAGGCCAGCGCGCCCATCCCAATTTTGACCGCCACGTGCTGGCGTTCGCTTTCTGGCATCGACGGGTTTTTCTCGGCAATGGTTGCCAGCACACGCTGGATCGCCTCATCGTAAACGTCCTTAAACAGAACCACCCGTCCGCGCCGCGCCGACATCGTCCCTTCGGGCAAACTGACAAAACCATAACCCAGGTGATAGCATTTTTCGGCTTGTTTGAAGCCCCACAGTTCCAAAATCTTGAAAGCCTGCTGGAAATGCAGACTTTGGCGGTTGTCCACCACATAAATTGACCGGTCCACGTGGAACTCATCAAATTTCTGCTCGGCCAGGGCCAGGTCTTTGGTCAGGTACAGCGTTGTGCCGTCTGATCGCAAAATTACTGCTACGCGATACTTTTCCTTGGTTAGCCCCAGTTTCTCATCAATTTTGACAATGACCGGGCCAGCAGGGCGTTCATCGGTGGCAATGCCGCGCGCAATTAGTTCATCGACAATCTTTTTAGAAGGCTCATCGACTTCGCTCTCAAAAAACCACGCGTCAATCTTGACATCCATCATCTCCAGGATGTCACGCAACTCAATCATGCTCCATTCACGCGTTTCCAGCCACAACTTGCGCACATACTCATCCCCTGCATCCCATTTGCGATACATCTCACGTCGTTCGGCATCATATGTTTCGCGCTGGGCTTTTTCTTCAGGGGTCTCATTCTCTTTTTCTGTCAGCAGGTTGGTGGCCTCGACATAAATTTTGAGCAGCCATTTCCCGCGTTCGTGAATATCAGCGGGTTCCTGACCCTTGTAGAATTTTTCATAGCCCCAAAGCACCGTAATCACCCCCAGGCCCAAATCGCCGGGGTAAGAAGCGCGGATGGTCTCGAAACCGGCAAACTCCACAATCCGCGCCAGGCTCTCGCCCAGGATTGTGTTGCGATAATGCCCTATGTGAAAGGAGTGGTGTGTGTTTGGCTGGGCGTATTCCACCATGACACGTTCATTTTTGGGAAGACCCGCCCCAAACTTGTTGCCGTCCGCCAGGGCCCCATCCACCACCCGGCGCGCAACTTCCGCTGTAGAGAAGTAAAGATTCAAATACCCTTTAACGGCCTCGCCGCGCGAGATACCGGGTTGCACACCCAGGCTATTTTTCACGGCCTCGGCAATTTCCTGCGCCCGCGCCGGAACCGGCATCCCCTTCCCTTTTCCGGCCTTGGCCTCAGCGGCGGCTGTGGAAAAGAAAGAAGTACTAATGCCCCACTCCCCGCTAAAAGGGATCGGCATCCACTTCAACTCGGCCAACGGAATATCGTTCGCAGTGCAAAAGGATTTGATCTGGTTTTCAATGGCTTGTTGTTCGCGTTCAAACATGTCTTCACCTTAACAAAAGAAAATAGCGATGGGGGATTATACCACCCACCGCTATCCGGCTTTTATGGCCCGAAATGCGAGCTTTGTCGAAAAGTTATTCCACTTTAACGAACTTTTCGGCGGGTGTGCCACAGACCGGGCACTTGCCTTCGAACTTGCCTTCGTGGGTGTAGCCGCAGAACGGGCAGACATAGTATTCAGGCATGGGGGCGTTGGGGTCCATGTGCTCCAGCGCATAACGGTAAAGCGCCTCATGGACTTTCTCCACTTCATAGGCCCATTTGAAGCTTGTGTTGGCTTTTTTCTCGCCTTCAGCTTCCGAGTCGGCGATCATGCCGGGGTACATGTTGGTGACTTCGTAACTCTCACCTTCAATGGCGGCTTTCAGGTTTTCGGCAGTCGTGCCGATCCCGGCCAGGGCTTTCAGGTGATTGGCCGCGTGAATGGCTTCGGCCATGGCCGCAGCGCGGAACAGCCGGGCGATCTGCGGGTAGCCTTCTTCTTCGGCTTTCTTGGCGAAGGAAGTGTACTTGCGATTAGCCTGTGATTCCCCGGCGAATGCTTCTTTGAGATGGTCAGTTGTCTTCGACATAATGGGCTCCTTTTGGATGCGAACTTTGGTATCCATTAAAGCACAATACTCAAGAATGCCTAGTGACAATTATCACAAGATAGGCGTGATAACAAAAGCCCGAGAATGGACGCACAAAAGCGGGAGCGCCAATCGGCGCTCCCGCTTGATGCATGTCACAAGCCGGGATTACTTGGTTTCGAGGGCGGCGAGCGCCTTCATCAGGCGGCTCTTGCGGCGGGCGGCATTATTCTTGTGAATAACACCCTTTTCCGCAGCCTTATCCAGGCGGCTGATGGCCTCGAGCACGGCGGCCTTGTCGGGGGTGCCAGCGTCAATGGTAGCGCGGGCAGAGCGGACGGCGGCGCGAGCAGAGCCACGGAAAGCGCGATTGCGAAGGCGGCGCTTTTCGTTCTGGCGGTCACGTTTGATCTGAGACTTAATATTAGCCAAGGTACTTCCTCCAAGAAAACTTTCCTGTTACTTACAGCGGGGCTGAATTCTACCCGAGGGATTGTGATTTGTCCAGTACGATTTTACGGCGTTGGCGTCAGGGTTGCGGTTTCGGCTGCGCCGGGGGCTCCAGGAGTCAGGGTCGCGCCGGGCGTGATGGTGGGATTAGGTGTGATGGTGGGGGTCACCAAGTTGACGCGCACGATGATAATTTGGTAGGCTTGGATGGCGTTGGCGTCGGTAATTTTGTTCTCCGTCAGGATGTCTTCTACCGTAGAGTTGAACTTGGCCGCGATCAGCGCCAGGGTGTCTCCAGGCTGGATGGTGTATTCAACCTTTGTGCCGCGCGCCAGGTCAGATGGAATGGGGGTAGCGGTGGGCATTTCCATGCCGGGGTTGGGGATCAGGATGACCTGGCCGATGGAAATGTTCAGCGTCACCGGGTCGATGCCTGGGCGTTCGGGGTTGGTGGGCTGCGGGGGGTTCAGGAGCAAGATCAGGTTGAGTCCATCCGGGCCGAGGGCAAACTTTTCTACAATCAGGGAAAGATAATCTCCATCTTGCACGGTGTAGTCAAACGGCGCAGATGGCGTGGGCGTGGGGGTGATGGTAGGCGTGGCTGTCTCGGTGGCGGTAGGTGTGGGCGTGGAAGTGCTGGTCGGCGAGGGGGTGACGGTCGGTGTGGGGGTCTCTGTAGCCAGCATGGTGCTGACAGGACCATCTTTACCAAACAGCCAGATGCCTAAAACAATCAGGCCGCCGATGACGAGCACTGCTACCAGGCCCCAGATTACAAATGGGCCCAATTGTTGGCGTTTTTTGTAAGAAGAAATCAGTGACGATGGTGGTTTTTGCATGTTTGCCTTTCCGGGACGGTTACACGTGTTTTCCGCCCGCTGGTGTGTGTATTCTACCTGAAAAAAGACAAAGCGGCAAAAGCACCAAAAGTAGGATTGAACTTTAGCGCACTAAATGACTGAGGTTTTTCAGGTGCTCTTGCAGGAATTTGCCGGTGTAGGAATCCTCGACGGCCATCACCTGTTCGGGGGTGCCTTCGGCTACGAGCGTTCCGCCACGGTCGCCGCCCTCAGGCCCCAGGTCCACGATCCAGTCGGCGACTTTGATGATGTCGAGGTTGTGTTCGATGATGAGCACCGAGTTACCGGTATCGACCAGGCGTTGGATAACCTCAATCAGTTTGTGTACGTCGGCGGCATGCAGCCCTACGGAGGGTTCATCGAGTACATACAGGGTCCGGCCAGTGGCGCGCCGCGAGAGTTCCTTGGAGAGTTTTACGCGCTGGGCTTCGCCGCCGCTCAGGGTGGTGGCGGGTTGGCCGATTTTGACATAGCCTAGGCCGACTTCTTGCAGCAGCCGAAGTTTGCTCATCATGGCCGGGAAGGCGCTAAACAACTCCAGGCCTTCGTCAACGGTCATGTCGAGTACTTCCGCAATCGATTTACCCTTGAAGTGTACTTGCAAGGTTTCACGGTTAAAACGCGTGCCGTGGCACACGTCACAAGGGACGTAGATATCGGGCAGGAACTGCATTTCAATGCGCAGCATGCCCTGGCCCTGGCAGGCTTCGCAGCGCCCACCGTGCACGTTAAACGAGAAACGGCCCGGTTTATAGCCGCGCACTTTGCTTTCAGGCAGTTCGGCAAATAGTTTGCGCACTTCATCCCACATGCCAGTATAGGTGGCCGGGTTGGAGCGGGGTGTGCGCCCGATAGGGGATTGGTCGATCTCAATAATTTTGTCCAGGTGTTCGATGCCCTCGATGCGGGTATGTTCGCCGGGTGTGGTGCGCGCCCCGTTCAGTTGGGCCGCCAGGGCGCTGTACAAAATATCGGTCATTAAGGTCGATTTGCCAGAGCCGCTCACCCCGGTGATGCAGACGAGCATCCCAAGTGGCATAGCCACGTCGATATTTTTCAGGTTATTGGCTGTTGCGCCGACGATTTTGAGCACTTTGCCGTTGCCCTTGCGCCGTTCGGCGGGAATTGGAACCGCTTTTCGCCCGGAAAGATAGGCCCCGGTGAGTGAGTTGGGGTTTTTCAGGATCGATTCAGGAGTGCCTTCGGCAATAATTTCGCCGCCGTGCGCCCCGGCTGCCGGGCCCAGGTCAATGATCCAGTCGGCGGTACGGATGGTTTCATCATCATGTTCAACAACCAGCACGGTGTTGCCCAGGTCGCGCAGACCCTTGAGGGTTTGCAGCAGGCGGTCGTTGTCGCGCGGGTGCAGACCAATGGAGGGTTCATCGAGCACGTACAGCACACCCACCAATCGCGAACCGACCTGGGTCGCCAGGCGAATGCGCTGGGCTTCACCGCCGCTGAGGGTGGCCGCCGAACGATGCAGGGTCAGGTAGTCGAGCCCAACGTTAACCAGGAAGCCCAGGCGCGAGGTAATTTCTTTCAGGATGCGGTCAGAAATGGCGCGTTGGCGCGCATTAAGCGGGGTTTCTGGGCCAAACAGGCGCTGCGCCCAGGCCAGCGATTTGATGACCGGCCATTCGGTGGCTTGCAGGATGTTGATATCGTCGACAGTGACCGCCAGCGCTTCGGGGCGCAGGCGTTTGCCCTGGCAGGTGGGGCAGGGCCGATTGGTCATAAATTCGCTAATCTTGCTGCGGATATATTCGGAGTTGGTTTCGCGGTAGCGGCGCTCGAGGTTGCCGATGATGCCTTCGAAGGCGGCATCAAAATTGGCGGTGCGGCCCTCGCGGTTGCGATAATGAACACGCACACGCTCTCCCCTGGTACCGCGCAGGATCAGGTCCTGGTGTTCTGGAGACAGGTCTTTGAAGGGTTTGTTCAGGTCAATGTGGTAATGGTGCGCCATTGCCTCGAGCATCTGCCAGTAGTAGCCAGGTGAGTTGTCATCGCGGACGTTGTTCCATTCCATGGCGATCAGGGCCCCATCGCTGAGCGACTTTTCAGGGTCGATGACGTTATCCGGGTCAATCTCCAGTTTGGAACCCAGCCCCTGGCATTCGGGGCAGGCGCCCTGTGGGGTGTTGAACGAGAAGGTGCGCGGTTCAATCTCCCCCAGCGAGACACCGTGCTCGGGGCAAGACAGGTTTTCAGAGAAGTACAGGTCAGAGGCAGGTTGGCTTTCGGTCTTTGACGAAGGATTCTCCAGGGGCGATACGGTGACATACCCTTCCCCAAACTTGAGCGCCGTTTCAACCGAGTCGGTTAACCGGGTTCGGGCCTGGCTCTTGTCTTCGTCGCCGCCCTCGTGGCTGATAACGAGACGGTCTACGACGGCATCGATGTTATGCTGTTTATAGCGGTCCAGTTCAATTTCATCGTCCAGGTTGACCACTTTCCCATCTACCCGGGCGCGCACAAACCCGGCCTTACGGATTTCTTCAAAGACGGCCTGGTAGGTGCCTTTGCGTCCACGCACAACCGGCGCGAGAATCAGGATGCGCGTGCCTTGCGGCAGTTTTTCAATTGCATCCACAATTTCCTGGGCCGATTGGCGGGTCACTTCGCGCCCACAAATGGGGCAATGGGGGATACCGACGCGCGCATAGAGCAAACGCATGTAGTCGTAGATTTCGGTTACGGTGCCCACTGTGGAGCGCGGGTTGTGGCTGGTAGACTTCTGGTCGATGGAGACGGCCGGGGAGAGACCCTCGATGTAATCGACATCGGGCTTGTCCATTTGCCCGATGAACTGTCGCGCGTAAGCGGAGAGCGATTCGACATAGCGGCGCTGGCCCTCGGCGAAAATAGTGTCGAAGGCGAGCGAAGATTTCCCCGAGCCCGAAAGCCCGGTGATGACAACAAATTTATCGCGGGGAATCTCAACCGTGATGTTCTTCAGGTTGTGTTCGCGGGCGCCAACCACACGGATAACATTTTGGGTCATAAGAACTCCTTTAACGGGAGACAGGTGTCAGAGAGGTGGGGTTCGAATTTAGGATTATAGCACAAATGTTTTATTAAACGGGTAAAAGTGCAAGCAGTGATTATATCATCCAGCCGCATCCTTTTCAAATGCGCTTTTATGAAAGCATAATGCGGTATCGATAGTTGACTTAAATAATATGTTGATATATTATTTTAATATATTCTTTGATTAAAAAGGAGCCTGTATGACAACCCCAGTTTCGCCTCGTAATGATGATTTGACAGGTCTGATGACCCGCAAGTTGTTCCACGAAACCTTTGATGCTATTTTGGAAAGGGCCAAGGGGTCTGAAAACCCCATTTCGCTGGCCTTTATTGACATTGATAACTTTATGCGCATCAATGACAAGCACGGTCACGCCGGGGGGGATGAAGTGTTGCGCGGCGTGGCGGACCTGATTCGTAAAACGGTGGGCAGTGAAGCCATTCCGGTGCGTTATGGCGGCGATGAGTTTGTGATTATCTTCCCCGGCATGGAGCGTGAGCAGGCTTTTTTGACGCTTGAGAAGTTGCGTTTAGATGCCAGTGAAAAGGTTTTTGAGGCTCCCAATGGCCCGGTGGAAGGAGTCGCGTTGTGCGGTGGGATTGCCTGCTATCCGATGGACGGTCATCTTAAGTCGGAACTGCTGCGCAAGGCTGACCAGGCCCTTTATCGTGCCAAAGTAACCGGGCGTGGGAAGATTCGGCTGGCATACGATGAAAAGATGGTTCCAAAGACTTCGCACTATACCCAAACACAGTTGGAACGCTTAACCAAGCTGGCTGCGGAGCGGCAAGTGGGTGAAGCCGAGTTGTTGCGCGAAGCGATGGATGACCTGCTTTCGAAGTATGGTGTGAACGAAATTGATCGCTGGGTGTAAGCCAGCCCGAACCCGCCCACCTGGCAGGAATAAACCCTGCCAGGTTTTTAATTTGGACGAAAGCGCGTGTTATACTCAACATCCTCCAGAAACTTCTCAAATCCGGTGGGGTTATGAATCACAAACCGCCGGTAGGAACTTGTGCACTTGGCGGAAGAACTTTACAGCGAAGAAGAAATACTGGCACAGGCCGCGCGAGGCGATCGTGATGCGTTTGGGATGTTGTACGAACGCTATGTAGACCGTATTTTCAACTATGTCTACTATCGCACCGGGAACGTCAACGACGCTGAGGACCTGACTGCGCGTGTCTTTCAACGGGCAATGAACCACATTGTCAATTACACCGATCGGGGTGTGCCGTTTTCAGCCTGGCTGTACCGGATTGCTCATAACCTGGTGGCTAACTGGCATCGTGACCGCTCCCGGCGGCAGGAAATCCCGCTGTCGGATGCGCCGCTGGTGGCAAAGGGCGACCACCCTGAGAGCAACCTGGTTCACAACCAGCAGCAAGATGCTTTGCTGCGCCTGATTCGTTCTTTGCCCGCCGAACGCCAGACTTTGCTCATCCTGAAATTCGTCGAGCATCTCTCCAATGCCGAGATCGGCGAAATTATGGGCCGCAGCGAGGGTGCCGTAAAAAGTTTGTACCACCGCACCCTGCTTTCGATGCGGGACCAGATTGGTGATGCTGACGAGTACAGCGATTAGCGCGAATCTCATACACCAAGTTCCGGTTTGAGGAGGCTGAGATGTTACGGATTGTGACCGACGGTGCGGCAGATATGCCGCGTTCGTGGCAAAGCGAGTACGACATTCAGGTTGTGCCGGTCAATATTCATTTTGGCGATAAAACCTATTTGTCGGATGTCGATTTGGACCGGGAGGGGTTTTACCGGCTTGTCGATGAGAGTAAGAAAGTCCCCAAAACATCCCAACCTTCCCCGCACCAGTTCTCCGAAGCTTACGATAAGCTGGCACAGGCCGGTGATACGATTCTGTCTATCCATGTGACCAGCAAACTGTCTGGCACTTATGCTTCGGCTGTGGCGGCCGCCCGTGACCTGGTAGGAAAGTTTAATGTGATCCCGTTTGATTCGATGACCGGGTCGGCAGGGATTGGTATGCTGTGCCGTGAGGCGCGTTTGATGGAGCGGGCCGGGAAAAGCATCGATGAAATTGTCAAGCACCTGGAAATCCTGCGCGAACGCAGCAGTGTGGTCCTGGCCTTGGACACGCTGGAGTATGCGCGCCTGAGCGGGCGTGTGGGAACGCTTCAGGCAGCACTGGCTTCCGTCTTAAATGTGAAACCGATTGCCGTGTTGAAAGACGGGGCGTTGAATATGGCGGAGCGCGTGCGTACCCGCAAGGCCTCGCTCGACCGTATCTTGGAGATGGCGAAGGATGAAATTGGCAGCCGTGAAGTGATCATGTCGATTGTTCATGCGCGCGACCCGCAGGCTGGCAAAGACCTGATGGAGCGCGCCCGCCAGATCTTTAAGACTCGCGACCTGTTTTTGACGGACTTGTCCATTTCTGTGGCGGCCAATTTGGGCCCTGGCACAGTGGGGATTGTCTATTTGCCAATGGAGTAGAACATGGTACGAAAATCTGACCCAACCCTGAATCCCGTTGAAGCCGAGCTGGAGGCTGCGCTGCGCCCCATCCGACCTTCTCAAAATTTTGTGCAGACCGTGCGCAAGCGCATCCAGTTCTCACCATCGGTGCTGGTGGCCAACAAACCCCCTGAAACCCAACATTTTTTGATGGTGCTGGGCGGGGTGCTTTCGGTGAGCCTGCTACTCATTACCGGCGTGCGCGCCATCTTTTACCTGGTGAATCGCTCGCGGGCCTAACCCTGCATAGAAAAAAATTACGAACTCAAAAGCATCTCCCACAAAGGGGATGCTTTTTTGTTTGCGAAACCTTTCACGAGATCATGCGTAAGTCTAACCATGAAAACACTCTTGCGCTCCATCCTGTCCTTCTTCACAATCCCGCGCCGCCTGGCGCTGATGCCTGTGAATGCTCAATATTCGGCGCGACCCTATTTTGCCCGCACGGGCATGAAATCGAGATAAGAATGACAACTGAAACCATGAATACCGTTCCTGTTCCGGGCCCTGCCCCCCTCTCTCAATCTGAAGAGCGCACCTGGGCCATGCTGGCGCACTTAAGTGTGCTGGTTAATCTCTTCACCGGTGTGCTTGGCCCCTTTGTGGCGTTGGGCATCTACCTGGTGTTTTCTAACCGCTCAAAATATGTTGCCTATCATGCCATGCAGTCTTTCCTGTTCCAACTGTTGTGGTGGTATGGACTTGGCATTGTTTGGGGTGTGACCGGCCTGTTGAGTGCGGTGGTCATCGGCATCCTGCTCATCCCGCTGGCGTGTGTGCTGACCCCGGTTTTCCTGATTGGGATGGCGATTGCCCCGGTGGTTGGGATTGTAGGCGCGGTCAAGACCTCCCAGGGCCAGGATTTCCGCTACTGGTGGGCCGGTGATTGGGTGCGCGGTGTGCTAGAAAACTAAAAGGGAAATTGACTTGGACCGGGACCGTGGCAGGTGGCCAAAACACCCCACGGTCTTTTTTATTCCCTGGGCTGGCAGCCCTCACTGTTTACGATAAAGGTGATATTTTGCTCTTGACTTTTGATTTCTCAGACCATAGAATGTGAAAGTACAACTTAACAGTTGCAGGGAAGAGATGAGCGCGTAACAGCCTGCTGTAACGCGCGAGCGCCGAAGGTGCAAATCCGTTTCCGGCCGGAGCGGGTGAAACTCTCAGGCAAAAGGACTCTGTGGCTGATTTCCTTCTGGAAAACGCCGCATCCGCGGCTACCGATGGGGCAAGCCCGCATACCCTTCAACTATCATTCAGGGTACATGGGGTGAATCTCTCAGGTTCAATCACAGAGGGCGCACGATTAAATTCGTGCGCCCTTTTCGTTTTGAATCGCCAGGAAGCCAAGAAAAAGACAAGACGCCAATTTTTGATGGAAACTCGCCCAAAAAGGAACCCGGCCTAGAAGTAGATGCTCTCGTGCACAGAATTCCTTACGAGCGGCAGGTAAAAGTAGCTGTGACGTATGATGGAAAAGTTATTGGTGAAGGGCGAATGGATTTGTTGATTGATAAGACATTAATTCTTGAGCTCAAAGTTGTTGAGAAGCTTGCACCAATTCAATTACATGCGGGCTTTAGCCTATTTACGCAGGACTGGTTTGGAATCAGCTCTTTTGGCAAATTTCAATGTGCCAGTTATGAAAAATGGTATCAAGCGAGTGGTCTTAACTCGTTAAAAAATAAAAACCTGGCGTCTTGCTAAACCCTGGCGCCTTGGCAATTAAAAATTACCCATCCAAAGAAGGAGCAAAATATCATGTCCAACACCCCCAGCACCCTCAAATATGCCCAATCTGACGAATGGTTCGACCCGGCGACCGGTAAAGTCGGCATTAGCGATTACGCCCAGGGTCAGCTTTCCGACATCGTTTTTATGGAAATCACCGTCAGCGTTGGCGATATGGTCGAAGCCGGGAGCACGATTGCCTCGGTTGAATCGGTTAAAGCGGCCTCCGATGTGCTTGCCCCGGTCAGCGGGAAGGTTGTGGCCGTGAATGAAAACCTGTCGGCCGGACCCGAAGCCATCAACAGCGACCCCTACGGCGAAGCCTGGTTCATCCAGGTTGAAGGCGGCGACGCCGCTGGCCTGATGGATGCGGCCGCGTATGAGAAATATTGTGAGGGACGCGCTCATTAGTAGTAATTGGTAAATGGGAATGCCCGTTTACCAATTGCTAATCCCCAAATCTTATGACCTATATCCCCATCTCCCCCAAAGAACGGGACGCGATGCTGGAAACGGTCGGCGTGAAGAGCCTCGATGCGCTCTTTGAGGCCGTCCCGGCCAAATATCGCTTCCCCAAGCTCGACCTGCCCCCGGCGCTGACCGAAATGGAAGCCGCCAGCCTGCTCGATGAGTTGGCCAAGGCCAACGAAAACGTGCGCGGCGACCTGGTTTCCTTCCTCGGCGCGGGCATGTACAATCACTACATCCCCGCTGTTGTCGACCACATCCTGCGGCGCGGCGAGTTCTACACCGCCTACACCCCCTACCAGCCCGAAATTTCGCAGGGCACGCTGCAGGGCATCTTCGAATACCAATCGCTGATGACGGCGCTGACCGGCATGGAACTCTCCAACGCCAGCCACTACGACGGCGCAACCGCCGCCGCCGAAGCCGTCAATATGGCCTTCGCCAACTTCCGCGGCAAACGCCGCAAGGTGGTGGTTTCGCCTACGGTTCATCCCCAATATCGGGAAACCATCCGCACCTACACCCAGGGGATGGAACTGAACCTGGTCGGTGACGACGCCGCTGCGGATTTGCAGGCCAGCCCCGAAGCCTTGACCTCGTTAATCGATACCGATACTGCCCTGGTCATCGTCCAATACCCTGACTTTTTTGGCCGCGTCTATGATTACACCAAGCTGATTGAAACCGCCCACGGACAGGGCGCTTTCGTCTGCGTGGTGGCCAACCCCACTGCCCTGGCATTGTTCAAGACCCCCGGCAGCATGGGCGCGGATATCGTTGTCGGCGAAGGCCAGCCGCTCGGGTTGCCGATGTGGTTTGGCGGCCCGTCGCTCGGGTTCTTTACTACCAGGAAGCAATATGTTCATAAAATGGCGGGACGCCTGGTGGGTGAGACGGTTGATTCTCGCGGGGAAAAAGCCTACGTGTTGACCCTGACCGCGCGCGAGCAGCACATCAAGCGTGAAAAAGCCACCTCCAACATTTGCTCGAACCAGGGTTTGCTGGCGCTGGCTTCGGCAGTCTATCTCTCTGTCGTTGGCAAAACCGGCCTGAAACAGGTCGCGGAACTGTGCTACCAGAAGGCGCACTACGCCGCCGAAGAGTTGAGCAAAATCCCCGGCGTGGGGCTGTGCTTCCCGACCCCGTTCTTCCACGAGTTTGCGGTCTGCTTCCCCAAGCCGGTGGCCGAAATCAACGAACACCTGCTCGAACATGGCATCCTGGGCGGTTACGACCTGGGTAACGATTACCCATCGCTCAAAGACCATATGCTCATCGCCGTGACCGAGATGAACACCAAAGACGAAATCGATGCGCTGGTGGACGTGGTCAAGGAGGTGCTCCATGCGTGAACGCACGATTTTTGAGTTGTCATCACCCGGACGCACCGGCGTGACCTTCCCGAAAGCGGATGTGCCCGCCTACGACCTGCCCGATGCCAGCCTGCTGCGCGACGAACTGCCCCTGCCCGAACTGGCCGAGGTGGATGTCGTCCGTCACTATATGGCGCTTTCGAAGTACAACTACAGCGTGGACGGCGGCTTCTACCCGCTCGGCTCGTGCACGATGAAGTACAACCCCAAAATTAACGAGGACACCTGCCGCCTGCCCGGTTTCCTGTATACCCATCCGCTCCAGCCGATCGAAACGGCCCAGGGCAACCTGGCGCTGATGTTCGAGATGCAGGAATGGCTTAAGGAAATCAGCGGTTTCGCGGCGGTGACGTTGCAGCCAGCGGCTGGCGCGCACGGCGAGTTTTGCGGCGTGTTGATGATGCGCGCCTATCACAAAGCGCGCGGCGACCACAAACGCACCAAGATGATTGTGCCCGATTCGGCGCACGGCACCAACCCGGCCTCGGCGGGCATGTTGGGCATGAGCATCGTGGTTATCCCCTCCGATGAGCGCGGCAACGTCGATTTGGAAAAGCTCAAAGCCGCCTGCGATGACACCGTCGTTGGCATGATGCTGACCAACCCGAACACGCTTGGCCTGTTCGACGAGCATGTCGAGGAAATCGTCAAAATCGTCCACGATTGCGGCGGCCTGATGTACGGCGATGGCGCGAACCTGAACGCCCTTCTCGGCATCGTGCGCCCCGGCGACCTGGGCTTTGATGTGATGCATTTCAACCTGCACAAGACTTTCTCTGTCCCGCACGGCGGCGGCGGCCCCGGCTCCGGCCCGGTGGGCGTCGGCCCCAAGCTGGTCGATTTCTTGCCCGCGCCGTTGGTCGGTGTGCTGGAAGAAGCGGATGGCGACACGCCCCCGCTCTATGGCTTTGTCACCCCCGAAAAGACGATTGGCCGCATGAAGGCCTTCCACGGTCATTTTGGCGGCGGATTGGTGCGCTCGTACACCTACATCGCCATGCACGGCCCGGACGGGCTGAAGGACATCTCGCAGTATGCCGTTTTGAATGCCAATTACCTGGCGGCGCGACTGCGTAACACCTACAACGTTCCGTTTGACCGGATTTGCATGCACGAATTCGTCATGGAAGGTAATCCGCCCGACACCGAAGGCGTCCGTGCCCTGGATGTGGCCAAGCGGCTGATGGATTACAACTTCCACCCGCCGACGAACTACTTCCCGCTCATCGTCCACGAGGCGCTGATGATCGAGCCGACCGAGACCGAAAACAAAGACACCCTCGATGCCTTCGCCGACGCCCTGATCAAAATCGCCGAGGAAGCGAAAACGGATCCCGACCTGGTCAAATCGGCCCCGCACAATACGCCCTTTGGGCGCATGGACGAGGTCAAGGCGGCGAGAGAGCTGGTTTTGTGCTGCTGGCTGCCGGAGAATTACAACGCTGAGTAAGTAGTAAGCGGTAAATGGTAAAAAGGTGACAGTCTCCAGTGGGGGCTGTCACCTTTTGCGTATCCAGGTTCTTCGACCTCCAATTATGTTTTGTGGCCCCGGGCAAGGCCGCGACTTGGTGTTCGTTTCACAGTCTGATTTTTTTTGATTTTCTATCAAAATTGCCTATAATGAGGCACTGTCTTGTTAATCAGGAGTGAAATATGCAAAGCATCGTTGTGACTGGCGTCTCAACCGGGATTGGTTGGGGCGTGACCAAAGTCTTGCTCCAAAATGGTTATCGGGTTTTTGGCAGCGTGCGCAAACAGGCCGATGCCGAGCGGTTGCAAAAGGAATTCGGTGCGAATTTTCTGCCCCTGGTTTTTGATGTGACCGACGAAGCCGGGGTTCGTGTGGCGGCCCAACAGGTGCGCGCGCAACTGAACGGTGGAACGCTTTTCGGGCTGGTCAATAACGCCGGGATCGCCGTGCCTGCGCCGCTGCTGCACCAGCCGATTGCCGACTTCCGCAAACAGATCGAGGTCAACCTGACCGGGCAATTAATCGTCACACAGGCTTTTGCGCCGTTATTGGGCGCGGATCGCACCCTGAAAGGCGCGCCGGGCCGCATCGTCAACATCAGTTCGGTCTCGGGCAAAACCGGTTACCCTTTCCTGGGCGCATATGCGGCATCCAAACATGCCCTGGAGGGTCTGTCTGAAGCTTTGCGCCGTGAGTTGATGTTATACGGCATCGATGTCATCATCGTGGGCCCCGGCGCGGTCGCCACGCCCATCTGGGATAAGGCCGATGAAGTGGACCTTTCTGCCTACCAGCACACCGATTATTTTGAAGCCGCGCAAGGGCTGCAAAAATACATGGTGGCCGATGGCAAAAAAGGCTATCCGCCCGAAAAACTGGGACAGGTGGTGCTGACTGCGCTGACAGCCCGCCACCCATCGGTGCGGTATGCCGTGGTTCCGGGCAATCCGCTGCGGATATTGATCCAGGGATTGCTCCCGCGCCGGGTGCTCGATGCCATCATTGCCCGCAGCCTGGGCTTTACCAAAAAAGGATAGTTAAAACAGACCCCCGCCGTTTCAACGGCGGGGGTCTGTTTTTGGCGTTAAGGGGCCCGGGTGAACTCGGCCAGTACGATGCCATCGGCATTTAGCAGGCTTAACCCGGCTCCTTCCATACGGTATCCGGTAATTTGGGCGAGCACTGCCAGGTAGGCTGCTTCTTGCTGCATCAGCCCTTCCGGTTCGGGGCAGGCCATTTCGGTGGCGGCCAGCCCGCCCAGGCTGAGCGATTGTCCCTCCAGCTTGAATGATCCGCTGAACTGGTTGCAGCCGCCCGAGCCGCGGACGGTTTCCCCGTCAAAAACCAGCGTGGGCTGGGTGTTTTCGAGCACACTGACCAGGGCCGAACCGTCGTTGTAAAAGCTGAGTTGCCAGGTTTTGCCCTGCAGGTTCATGTCTTGCGGGTCAAAGACCAGGACGATTGCGCCGGAAGCATCGAGAAGCTGCAGGCGGCCGTCTTTGATTTGGTATCGGGTTGTAGCTTGCAGTGCGGCGAGGTAGGCGCTTTCCTGTTCCATAACGCCGGGTTCCATGCAGGCCATCAGGGTAGAAACGAGCGGGCCAAAAGTCAGTTGGTCGCCGTTGAGAGTGTATTCGCCGCCGAAGCCGTTGCACGAGCCATTGCCCCCGGCGCGGTCGCTTTCAAAGCGCAGGGTGGGCAGGCTGCCGGGCAGGATAGGCTGCCCGTTGATTTCGGTCAGGACCCAGGGGTTGGAGGCGGGTGTGGGTGGGTTGGCGCTGCCAGTGCAGGCGGAAAGGATAACGCTCAGGATAAACAGCAGGGTAGGGATTAATTGACGGGTAAGCATGCGTTGGTTTCTCCATATTTGGGGTTTCACAGGGATGACGCCGGTGGGCGTTCGCTTGTTCCCGGGTGGGGCGGCCGGTTTAACGGTGGGCAGGCGTTGGGGCGTCGGAAGCGGGTAACACGGTAAAGGGGGTGATGATTTTGAGGGTGAGAAATCGCCTAAAGGTTGTGACAATTGTCAATTTCCCTAATAAGTGACGCGCCGTATAATAAAGTTGTACGGCATCCATCTGTACAGAAGGAGGACCCATGGCAGAAGAACCCCAAGGATGCGCCCGCGTGACCGGGACCGTCAATGATGTAAAACCCGCCCCGGTCGAACAAATTTCTGAAACCAAGGAGATGACCATGACAGCACGTGTCGGGCAAAAAGCCCCCGATTTCACCGCCCCGGCTTATTACAAGGGCGGTTTTACCACCGTAAAACTCTCGGATTTTGCCGGGAAGTGGGTGTTGGTTTGTTTTTATCCGGGTGATTTCACCTTTGTCTGAGCGACTGAAGTGTCGGCGGTCGCCGACAAATATGCCGAGTTGCAAAAGCTGGGCGTGGAGGTCATCTCGGTTAGCGTGGACAGCCATTTTGTCCACAAAATGTGGAACGATTATGAGCTGGTAAAGATGGTGGAGGGCGGTGTGCCTTTCCACATGGCGTCGGACCAGGCCGGGAATGTGGGCCGCGCTTACGGGGTTTGGGATGAAAACCAGGGCATTGAACTGCGCGGGCGTTTCATCATCGACCCGGATGGCGTGATCCAGGCGATGGAAGTGCTCACCCCGCCGGTTGGTCGCCGCTTTAGCGAGACTGTGCGCCAGATTCAGGCTTACCAGCACGTGCGCGCTTCGGGTGGCAAAGAGGCTACTCCCGCCGGATGGATGCCGGGCGAGCTGACCCTGAAACCTGGCCCCGATTTGGTGGGCAATGTGTGGCAGGTGTGGAAGCCGGATATGGAAAAGTAAGACGCTGTTGAATATGTCCTTTCAACCGGGGCCTTTGGGCCCCGGTTTTTTATTGCCGCCAGGCCGGGTGGCAAGCGATATTGTGGGGTTAAGTCTTTTGCAAGGTGCCGGGTGGCAAGAATTTTCAAAATTTGCCAAACGGATGTAAAATGTCTACAGCAATTGCATAGACAATCTCGTCTGTCATCATCCCTTTTTTGGAGAAAACTGTGAAAGCACTCGAAGATCGTATTCAAAGCGAAGGCAAAAACCTTGGCAATGGCATTCTCAAGGTCGATTCCTTTATCAACCACCAGGTTGACCCGCTGCTCATGGATGCCTGCGGGCGCGAATTTGCGCGCGTGTTTGCCGATCTTGGCGCGACCAAGATCCTCACGGCCGAAATCTCGGGCATTGCCCCGGCGCTGACCACCGCCATTCACCTCGGCTTGCCGGTGGTGTATGCGCGCAAGACCAAACCCATCACCATGCCCGACCAGGTTTACCTGACCCTGGCGCCCTCGCATACCAAAGGCCGCATGGTGGAATTGATCGTTTCCCCTGAGCATTTGAGCGGCGGCGAAAAAATCCTCATCATCGATGATTTCCTGGCCTCCGGGGCCACCATCAACGGCCTGGTGCGGCTGGCGCAGACGGCTGGCTCTCGCGTGGTGGGCATTGGAACGCTGATTGAGAAAACTTTTGAAGGCGGACGCAAAGCGCTTGAACCGCTGGGAGTGCCGGTGGTCTCCCTGGCGCGCATCAGCTCGATGGACAATGATACGATCACTTTTGCGTAAAACCCTGCCGATTGCGTACCGCCTGGTGCGCAATCGCTTTTTCAGGGCATGTTTAGGATGGATGCTCCGCCATATGAACTTTGTGCTTCCCGTTGACCGGCTCCGTGAAACCGACTCGCTCCTGGCCTTCAGGCATCCGAACCCGGGCTACCCGTTTCATGTTTTGCTGGTCCCCAAACATCCTATCCCAACCCTGGGCGACCTCGACCCTGCGGCTGAAGCCGCTTTCCTGGCCGATGTCGTTTTAACAACCCAAAGCCTGGTTTCAGAGTTTCACCTGTCTGCTTACCGCCTGATCGTCAACGGCGGCGAGTACCAGGATTTCCCCTATTTACATTTCCATCTTATCTCGGGCAGTGCGCCTCACGCCCCACAAACCCATTAAGGTATTCCATGCACAATTCGATTGCCATTCTCGATTTTGGTTCCCAATTTGCCCAACTGATTGCCCGCCGCGTGCGCGAGGCCAACGTTTACTGCGAGCTGTTCCCCTGGGATGCGCCGCAGGAAAAGATTATGTCGATCCAGCCGCAGGCGTTTATCCTGTCTGGCGGCCCCAACTCGGCCTACGAAGCGGGGGCGCCCTTTATCCAGCCCTTCATTCTCGAAAGCGGGCTGCCGATTTTGGGCATTTGTTATGGCATGCAGGCCCTCACACACGCCCTGGGTGGTAAAGTGGACGCCTCGGCGCACCGCGAATACGGGCATGCGCTGGTAGATGTGCCGCTGGCTTCGCCGCTCTTCCCCTCTGACCATTTCCAGGTTTGGATGTCGCACGGCGACAAAGTGATCGAACTCCCGCCCGGTTTCAGTTCCCTGGCCCACAGCGGCAACAGCCCGTATGCCGCCATGGCAGACCCGGCGCGCAAATATTATGGCTTGCAGTTCCATCCCGAAGTGAACCACACCGTTGGCGGCGCAGAAATCATCCGTCGTTTTTTGGTCGAGATTGCCGGGGTCAGGCCCGATTGGACTCCGCAGTCGATTATCGACGAGTCGGTGGCGCGCATTCGCCAGCAGGTGGGCAGCGCGCGGGTGCTGGCGGCTGTTTCGGGTGGGGTCGATTCGTCGGTGGCGGCGGCGCTGGTGCATAAAGCCATCGGCGATCAGTTGGTGGCAGTTTTTGTCAACACTGGCTTGTTGCGCAAAAACGAACCGGAACAGGTGGTCACCGCTTTCCGCGAGATGCTTGGGGCAGAACTGGTGGCGGTTAACGCGGCCGAGGAGTATTTTGAGGCCCTGAAAGGTGAAACCGACCCGGAGAAGAAGCGCAAAATCGTCGGCGAGAAGTTTATCCGCATTTTTGAGCAGCAGGCCAAAAGCCTGGGACAGCCGCAATTCCTGGTGCAGGGCACAATTTACCCGGATGTGGTTGAGTCCTCGGCGCCCGACCGCAACAAGGCCGATAAAATCAAGACTCATCATAACGTGGGCGGTTTGCCCAAAGATATGACCTTCCAGTTGGTTGAGCCGCTGCGCTACCTGTTCAAAGACGAGGTGCGCGCGGTGGGCGAAGCGCTGGGGTTGCCGACGGAGATGGTTTGGCGGCAACCGTTCCCGGGTCCGGGGCTGACGGTGCGCTGCCTGGGCGAGGTGACCCCCGAAAGGGCCGAAAAACTCCGCGAAGCGGATTCGATCCTGACCCAGGAACTGGCGGCTGCCGGTTTGCTGGGCAAGGGCGCGGGCACTTCGCAGGCATTTGCGGTGTTGTTGCCAGTCAAGTCGGTGGGGGTGATGGGCGACCAGCGTACCTACCAGGAAGCTTGCGCCATTCGTGCGGTGTTGACCGACGATTTTATGACCGCCGACTGGGCGCGTATTCCGTATGATGTGTTAGCCCGGGTGTCCACGCGCATCGTTAATGAAGTGCGCGGGATTAATCGGGTGGTCTACGACATTACCAGTAAGCCGCCTGCCACGATTGAGTGGGAGTAACCGAACAGGAAGCGTGAAACTCGCATTTCACGCTTCCTGTTTCAATTTTGAAACCTTCCTTATCTTTGTGCGTAGTTTAAGGAGCAACCATGAGTATCGAACCTCGTTCTGCGGTCCCTGCCCCGCCTATTCATCCGATGGCTGCCCTGGCGACCATTGCGCTGGATGGCATCTTTACCCTGCCAGAACTGGACCCGTTCCTGATTCCCATCGTTAGCCCGGTGGTTGGCGTGCTTGGGTTTGCCACCGCCACGCTGGTACAGCGCTTCCTGGCGAAGGATGAATGGGGTGCGGCAATTGCTAAAGGGCTGGTGATGGGGGTTGTGGCCGGGGTTCCGTACCCGGTAACGGGGACCGCCGTGGGTGCGCCGCTGCTCATCTGGTCGGGAATTCACCAGTGGGTGAAGCTCCCGAGCCGGGGCAGCAACCAAATTGTGGATGAAGCGCTGCGAAATCATCCGGCGCTTGAAGATAAGGAGAATGAATGAAATTCAACATTGATCTTGGCTCTATTTTGACCAAAGCCTGGCAAATTACCTGGAAGTTTAAGGTGCTGTGGATTTTTGGTATCCTGGCCGGTTTTGGAGCCGGGGGTAACAACGGTTACAACGGCGGCGGCGGGAATGGTGGTGGCGGCGGCAGTAGCAGCGGCGGCGATGGAAACCTGCCCGAGTGGATGCGCCAATTTGAGAACATGCGCCCCGAACAGGCTTTCCGTTCTTTCCTTGACCAGTACATGGGCATCATCGCTGGCGTGATTTTGCTGCTGTGTGTTTTGTGGCTGGTGTTCTACTTCCTTGGCGTGATGGGCCGTGTGGGCCTGATTAAGGGCATTGGCAAAGCCGATGCTGGCGCCGAGAAGTTGACTTTTGGCGAATTATGGAGCGAAAGCACATCCTATTTCTGGCGCATGTTTGGCCTGTCCGTGCTGGTGGGGCTGCCCTTCTTCCTGGTGACGATCCTGGTCTTGGGCGGGCTGCTGTTGGCCGGGTTCTCGGTCTTCCAGGGCAATCCGTCTGAAGGCGGGTTGGTGGCAACCATCCTGGGCTTGGGCGGAGTCTTCGTGGTGTTGATGTGCGTCATTGGCATTGTCGGCACGCTGGTTGGCCTGATCGTTGAACAGGCCCAAAACGCGATTGTGCTCGAAGACCTTGGGGTGCTCCCCGGCCTGGCCCGCGGTTGGGAAGTCTTTAGCAAGAACTGGCTTTCGGTGGTCGTAGTAGGGTTGGTCCTGTGGGTGATTGGGATTGTCGTTGGCCTGGTGATTGCCCTGCCCTTCCTGGTGGTCCTGATCCCCGCTGCGGCCGGGATTGGCATGGCGGCTGCCATGGAAAACTGGGTCCTGATGGCGGTTGTGATTGGCGGTTGTATCTTGTTGTGGCTGCCAGTGGCCCTGGTGTTGAGTGGCATCCAGCAAACTTACTTCCAGTCGGTCTGGACCTTGGCCTTCCGTCGCCTGGCGGCTACCCCGGCTGACACCGTCACCCCGGCGCCCCTCGAAAACGTCGAACCGATGTAAAATAAGCGCAATGCTGTGTTCACAGTTCCGCCGGCAGAACCCTGCTGGCGGAATTTTTTATGGGCTTTGAGCACGCCCGGCGAAGCCTGAAAAGATGGTTGATGCGTTTGAAACTGACTAAACTTCAACGAGCGTTTACGCTTTTTATACTCTTTACGCTGTGCCTGCCGGCGGCTTCTGCTGCCGCCCAGGAAACGGCCCTTCTTACCATTTCCCCGCCAGATACCAGCCAGTTTCCAACCGTGACAACCCTGTTCGATGCTTTCGACGCGCAGGGCAATTTCATTACCGGTTTAACACCCAATGAAGTGGTGGTGCTCGAAAACGGGGAAAAGCTGTCGCCCGATGCGGTTGAAGACTTGCGCCCGGCGCTGGTTTTTGCGGTAGCGGTCAATTCTGGCCCGGCGTTGGCTGTGCGCGACGGATTTGGCTTTTCACGCTACGATAAGATGATGGCCGTGCTCAAAAACTGGGCTTCCGCGCGCCCGGCCGAAAACCCCGACAACCTGGCCCTGGTCTGGAATGGCGGCATCGTCACCTCGCGCGTTGACCCCATTCAGTGGTGGGCGCGGCTCGACACCTTTGACCCCGACCTGCGCAACGCTGACCCAGGCCTGGCGGCCCTGGCCTATGCGCTGGATACCGTTCAACAGACCGAAACCCCACCGACCGGCAAAAAAGCGGTCTTATTGCTTTCCAGCCACCTCGATACGGATGACGTGGCGGGCCTGCCCGACCTGACTGCCCGCGCAGTCCAGGCCGGGATTCGCGTGTATGTGTGGGTATGCGACTCAAAGTCTTTTTTCACCCATCCCGGCACGCTGGCGTTGCAGGAAATGGCAATTGCCACCGGGGGGCGTTTTTTGACCTTTTCGGGCGAAGAGACCCTGCCCGACCCTGAAGAGTGGATTTCTACGCTGCGGCATGGCTACCGTTTAACCTACACCTCCGCCATCCGCCAGGGGGGCGAACAAAGCCTCATCGTCCAGGCGACTGGCGCAGGGGAGACCCTCACCAGCCTGCCGCAAAATTTCCAGTTCGATGTCCAGGCCCCCAATCCGGCGCTGCTCTCACCCCCCATTCAGATTGTGCGCCAAAACCCCGAAGACCCCTTCAACTTCGACAGCTTCCAGCCCAGGCGCCAGGAGATTGCCATCCTGGTTGAATTCCCCGATGGGTTCAAACGCCCGCTGACGCGCACCACACTCTACGTGGACGGCCAGGAAGTGGACGAAAACGTGACGGAACCTTTCGACACCTTTAACTGGCCGCTGGATGAGTATGTTGCCACTGCCGAGCACTCGTTGCAGGTGGAAGTGGAAGATTCGCTGGGCCTGGTACGGATGAGCGCGCCCGTGCCGGTGCAAGTCACGGTTATCCAACCGCCGGGCGGCATTACCGGGTTAATCTTGCGCAACCGCACGGCGGTCACCCTCTCGGCGGTGGTGCTGGCCGGGGCAGTTTTGCTGGGAATTTTGTTCTTTGGCGGGCGGCGCACCTTATCGGCGTTGGCCGAACGTCGCCGGTTGCGCGCCCGCAACCTTGACCCGGTGACCCAACCGGTAGTGGATGAGCGCTCCAAGGGGCGCGCCAACCCCTTCCCGTGGCTGCGCCGTAAAGCCCCGGCCCCGGCCGCTTACTTTGCCAAACTTACCCCCGATGGACAGCCTGCCCCTGGCGACCCGATCCCGCTGGTGGGGCATGAATTGACCTTTGGTACCGACCCCACCCAGGCCACCATCGTGCTCGACCATCCTTCGCTTTCTTCCCTGCATGCCCGCCTGCGTCACTACGATGACGGCACTTTTGTGCTGCTCGATCAGAATTCGGTGGCCGGAACCTGGGTTAATTACGACCCCACCCCCAAAGATGGGCGTATTCTCAGGCACGGGGATGTGGTACACTTTGGCCAATTAACGTACCGGTTTGTGCTCACCAAACCACCCGCCACGAAAAAACCAACCATTGCTCCTATTCACGACGGATGATTCGCACCGAGCGCTCCCACCTATATGTTGCAGCCCAGACCCACCAGGGGATGACGGGTAAAAATAACGAGGATAATTTTGCTGTTTCGGCGCACCTCGTTAGCAAGGGTAACCCGACCCCGTCGGTGTTTGCCGTTGTTTCTGATGGAATCGGCGGCCATAATGCCGGGGAGATTGCCTCGGAATTGGCGGTTAACCTGATCAGCGAAGCGGTGGAAAAGCGTGAAGGCGGGCATCCGCTGGCGGTTTTCCAGAACAGCTTTTATCGCGTCAGCGAGATGATTTTTGAACAGGCCGAACAAGATGTCACCCGCAGGGGGATGGGCGCAACGGCCGCCTGTGCCTGGGTGATTGGAATGCAGTTGTACATTGCCTATGCCGGTGATTCGCGCATTTACTGGGTGCGTGGTAAACGTATTCGCCAGCTTTCACGCGACCATACCTGGGTGCAGGAAGCCCTCGATAAAGGCCTGCTCGACCGCGAAGGAGTGCGCAGCCACCCCAATTTGCATGTTATTCGCCGTTACCTGGGCTCAGAAGAGCCGCCTGAACCGGACCTGGGCCTGTACCTTGAGCCGGGCGAGAGCGAACGGCATGCCCGCCAGAACCAGGGCCTGATGTTGGAACCCGGTGACGTGGTCTTGTTGTGTACCGACGGCCTGACCGACCTGGTGAGTGAGAACGAAATCCGTGATATGTTGCCCGGCCGCACCCTAAACCAGAGCGCAGCCGCGCTCATTGAACTGGCTAATGCGCGCGGAGGCCACGATAACATTACTGTCGTGATTTTGGGCGTGCCGTTTGACCCCAAAAAAGATAACCCGGGCTGGCTGCCGGGCTGAGTTCGTTGATTGATTTGGAAACGTTAGCGGTCTGGGAATTCCCAGACCGCTTTTGGTTTATTTCTCATCTTGCATGTGAATGCCGCATTCGACCTTTTTGTGGCCCACCCAGCGCCCCGAGCGGGGGTCTGCGCCTTCGGCCACCGGGCGGGTGCAGGGGGCGCAGCCGATGCTGGGGTAGCCACGTGTATGCAGCACGTTGTAGGGCAGCTCAAACAGGTGCAGGTAGGTCCAAACCTGGTCGTAGCTCCAGTTGATGAGCGGATTAATCTTGACCAGTTCGTTGGTTTTGTCCCACTCAATGGGCTGGGCCGCGGCGCGATGGCGAGTCTGGTCGCGGCGAATGCCAGTGATCCAGGCTTTTTTGTCCTTCAGGAAGGCTTTCAGGGGCTCCACCTTGCGGATGCGGCAGCAAGTATCAGGGTGGTCACTCCACAACTCGGGGCCGATTTGTTCGTTTTGCTGCTTCACGCTGAGGGGTGTGGCGACCCGTGTCAGTGAAATTCCAAAGTGTTGTTCCAGCCGGTCGCGCAGCTGGTAGGTTTCGGGAAAGAGCAGGTCGGTATCCAGGTAAAAGATTTGCGTTTGCGGGGCCACCTGCTGGACAATATGCAAGATGACGATGCCTTCGGGGCCAAAACCGGTGGCCATGACCAGGCCAGGCCCGAAACGATGGCTGGCCCAGGCAATCATTTCATGCGGGTAACTGCGTTCGAAGTTATCCGCGAGCAGGGCAATTTCATCGTAAATTGGGAAGTCGGCCATGGGGCGGGTTATTCCTGGGCCAGGATCTCCTTGACACGGCCCACCTGTCCGCTGGTGAGCCGGACTTTGATGCCGTGCGGGTGCGTGGGCGAGTTGGTCAGGATATCTCGAACAATGCCCCGGGTTAGTTTGCCGGTTAACTGGTCTTGCTTGAGCACAATTAAAACACCCAGGCCGGGCTTGATGTTGGCGCGTTTTGTGCCATCCATTAGCGCAACAACCCTTCGCAGAACGTTAGAAACTTTTGAATATCGTCAAAATTGCTGACCATGCCGACCGAGATGCGCACTGCGCCGCTCGATTTACCGTCGATGCACAGGCGAAAGTCATCGATGCTCAGGCGGTTTTCGTGGCCGGGGCCGTTGAAACAGACATCCAGCTCGACGCGTGAAATCCCCAGGGCCACCTCGCCCGCGCCGGGGTTGCAGAAACAGCCGGTGCGCAGGGAGATGTTGACTTTGTTGGCCTGTTCTTCAATGGAACGATGGTCGATGGCCCGGCCGTGGGCATCGAAGAAGTTGACTGTGACCGCGCCGCCACGGGCTTCGGTATCGGTGGGGCCGTACACCCGGACAAGTGGGACGCCGGTGCTGTGATGCATGGCCGTTAAATTGTCGAGCAGCCAGCCGGTTAAACAGCGCACGCGTTCTTTGATGGTGTCCATGCCGATGGTTTCCATGTGGCGCAGGCCAATTTCGATGGCCGGGATGTTCAGGTAATCGACCGTGCCGTCTTCAAAAGCGGCGTGGCCTTCGGCCAGGTAGTATTTATCACCCTGAACCGAGGCTACGGTGATGGTTCCACCGGCAAACCAGGGTTTGTGCAGCTTTTTGAGCGCCGAGCGTTTGGCAATCAGTGCGCCCAGGCCGGTGGGGTAGCCAAAGATTTTGTAAAACGAGAGCGGCACATAATCGGGTTTGTGGAGCGACAGGTCGAGCTTGTTGGTGGGAGCAAAGGCGGCGGCGTCGAGCAGCACATCCCAGCCGCGCGCATGGGCTTTTTCGATCCACTCCAGCGGGTGTTTGACGGATGAGAAGTTGGATTGGGCCGGGAAAGCAAACAGGTTGTTCCCGCCGGGTTTTGCCAGGGCCAGCGCTTCATCCAGTTGGTCTTCGAGCACGCGCAGGTCGGGCAGGGCCAGCGGCACATAGGTGACCGTTGCGCCGCGGGCGTGGGCAAATTCCCGAATCCCGTTGACGGAGTTGTGGTTGTCAAAGGTCAGCAGGTAGTGGTCGCCGGGGCCAAACGGGTAAGATTCTCCGACCACTTTGAGCGCGCCGCTGGCGTTGGGGGTAAAGGCCACATCGTATTCAGCCGGGTCCGCGTTGAAAAAGCGCAACACATGTTCGCGCGCGCCTTCTACCAGGCGGGTGGCGGCCATGGAAGTGGGGTTGGAAGAATGCGGGTTACCAAAAACGCCATTTAACAAGAGTTCCTGGTGTTTGCGCACCTGCGAATCGGCATATAACCCGCCGCCGGTATAGTCGAGATAAACCTGGCCGGTATGGTCGAGGCGGCCATAGTCCCTGGCGCGCAGAGTGTCGATGGTGGTCGTGGATTCGTAAGTGGGGTATTTTTGCAAAAAAGCGGAATAGATGTTGTCCATTTCCAGAAGACTCCTCGCTTTAATTTAACCATAGTTGGCAGCCCATCACAATGCGGCTTGCAAAGATGTGATGTATGTCATGCAACTGTCTGCAACAATCACAGGTGCGCGCAAAGCACTATTTTGGCGACAGGGTTGGTTCTATAATGAGGTTCAAACCCAGCGAAAGGAATGATCCATGACCAGCAAAGTCTTTTTCGGTTCCGCCCGGCAGGCGCGCCTCGATGCAAAAGAAACGCTGCCCGCCAAACTCGATTTGATTATCGACCAGCTTCACCTCCGTGACCGTGTTAAGGGTGAAACCGTGGCGATTAAGATGCATACCGGCAACAATATGTCTTATTCCACCATTCATCCGGTGTTTGTGCGCCGTGTGGTGCAGGCTGTGAAGGATGGCGGCGGGAAACCCTATGTGGTCGATGTGAATTGGGACGCGGCCTTTGCCGAGTATCGCGGTTATGCCAGCGAGGTGATTGGCTGCCAGGTTTACCCGGCGGCTGGTCCCGATGAAAAGTATTTCTACTCTCACGAGCGGCCTTTTAAGAACATCAAACGCTGGTTGGTTTCGGGTCTGATCCAGGATTCGAGCTTCCTGGTCAATCTTGCCCACGTCAAGGGGCATCCATCTTGTGGCTTTGGCGCGGCGATGAAAAATATTGCCCTGGGTTGCCTGGCCGGGGAAACGCGCAGCGCCATGCACGACTCGATGCACTTTGACCCGTATTGGTTCCCCGAAAAATGCCCGGATGCCTCTGTTCGTCA
Organism: uncultured Anaerolinea sp.; assembly: GCA_964562145.1. Taxonomy (GTDB): domain Bacteria; phylum Chloroflexota; class Anaerolineae; order Anaerolineales; family Villigracilaceae; genus UBA5195. Next base: position 119,942 of record CAZLSP010000009.1, read on the forward strand.
GGCCATCATCGACTCTTGTCCGTTTTCGGCCTTGGTGGCCGATAAACATGCCCCAGACCAACTCCACCTGCACATGGAACAGTGTAACCAGTGTGGCCGCTGTCTGAAAGTGGCTCCCGAAGGCAGCCTGAAGATTGACGCGGTCAACTTCCACACCTTCCAGGAAGCGATGGCGCATTCGGTGGATGTTATCCTTTCGACTTTTGCCCGCGAGAAGATTGTTAACCTGAGCCTGGCCACGCACATGACCCCGGTCTGTGACTGCTTTGGCTTTACCTCGATGCAGGTGCTGCCCGACGCAGGGGTTTTCGGTTCAGATGATATTGTTGCCATTGACCAGGCCGCGCTCGACATCACCGGCCAATCACGCTTGATCGAAGAGAACCTGCCGACCAGTATGGAAGTTCATACCCGTGAGGGGCATCCCTTCCGCTGGCTGCATGGCCCGCTCAAGGACCCATACAAAGTGCTTGAGTATGCCGAAAAACTTGGCCTGGGCTCACGCCAGTATGAGTTGGTGGATGTCTTCCCGGTTGAAAAGGTCGAACGCTCGTCGATGCAATACATTGCCGCCCATTAAAGCACAGCGCGCCATGACAAAAAGAGTGACGGGGTAACCGTCACTCTTTTTGTTTAGTCCTGTTTTTCAAGTTCTTCGATCCAGCGTTTTTTCTCTTCGGCTTGCAGCACGCGTTCGGCTTCATGCCTCATACGGTTGAGGCTGCGCAGGTGACGAGGTTTGGCATGCGGGGGCAGGTAGCGCGAGGGCAGCGGCGTTGGCTCATGGTTCAATGAAATATTGAAACAGGGCGACCCTTGCTGGATTAACTGCCGCTCGGCGGCGTTCAGGTCGTGGCCCAGCGCTTCAAACTGCGCGGCCCGTGAGCTGAATAATTCGATGGTGAAATGCATCGAATCGGGCCAGTTGCACCATACAAAGCGTCCCACAGTGGAGTGGCCTTTGAACCCGCCGAGCAGGTGTTCCCAAACGCGCGCAAAGGCCAGGTGCGATTGACCGACGTAGAACACAACCGATTCGTCTCGAAACAAATACAGGTCCAGGCCTTTCCAGGCTGGCGGACACTGTTCGATGAACAGGAAGCGTTTTAGTGCGATGGTGATGTGCGTTTCATCCAATGGCGAATTGTCCATTATGAGTAGTTGGTGAATGTCTCGGCTGCGCGTGGTGCGGCAATGGCGCAGGCCGTTTTGCGTTAATTGTTTTTTTTGAACCCGAATGGATTGGGCGTAAAGATGAGGCGATTTGCCAACAAGCTTCTTAAAGTCATTGACGAAGTGGGATTGGTGACTGTAACCCAGGTCGGCGGCGATGGAGGCCCAGTTAGGGTTCTGGAGTTGGGCCGCCAGCTCGACAGCTTCTAACAGGCGATAGCGCATGAGCACCCATTTCAACCCAACGCCCACATATTTTTGGAAGATATGTTGCAATGTGCGCCCGAAATGACTACAAAAGCATATCCCCCGGGGCGGAAGATGATGCTATCGCCGTGGATGTCGGTCAACGTGATGGTTAGTGTGAGAATCTCGCCCGCCTCGCTGCTGGGTTGGATGTAGGGGATGCTGACATTGGCTGTGCGCACTCCTTTGAAATCGGCCACCCAGCCCTGGTCCAAAATTTGCCCGGAGGGTCGTAAAGGCAAAAAAAGGGCAAAGAACAAGGCCAAAAATAAACCCAACGCAATGACCGAGAGTGTCAGCTTGTTCCAATGCATCTGTCGTCACTTTCTGAATTAAGCTTTGGTTTGGAATTTTCTGCCCGCCGGTATCAAAGGCCCCGTCGCTTGGGGTTGGGTGTGCGGCAAGAAGGGCGTTTGATACCGCGCGTTCCGATTTTGACCATGCTTAAAGGTGAACTTGAGCCCGTATGTGAGTGGGTATTGAGATTACCAATACTATACAATCGCTCGCCTTCGCGGGCAAGCCCTGTCAGAAAACGGTTGGAATCAAAAGACGAGTGGCAAAAATTGCCACTCGTCTTTTGATTGGGAGTTTATGCGCCGCTGGCAGCGGCGATTTCTTCCTGTTTTTTAAACTGACTCATGTACAACTGGTAGTAAAACCCTTCATGTGACAGCAGTTCGTCGTGTTTGCCACGCTCGATGATTTGGCCGTCTTTGAGCACCAGGATCATGTCGGCGTTGCGGATGGTGCTTAAGCGATGGGCAATGACAAAGCTGGTGCGGCCTTTAAGCAACTCGTCGAAAGCCTTTTGGATCAGCCGCTCCGTGCGGGTATCCACGCTGGAGGTGGCCTCGTCCAGGATTAAGATGCGTGGGTCAGCCAGGGCGGCGCGAGCAATGGAGAGCAACTGGCGCTGGCCTTGTGAAAGCCCGGAGCCGCGTTCGCCCAACACTGTCTGGTATTTGTCGGGCAGGCGTTCGATGAAGCTATCGGCCTTGGCCAGCCGAATGGCAGCCAACACTTCCTCGTCGCTGGCTTCGGGCCGCCCAAAACGCACATTTTCCATCACGGTGGTGCTGAACAAGAAGGTATCTTGCAAAACGATGCCGACCTGCTTGCGGATCGATTCGGCGGCTACATCGCGCACGTCTACCCCATCGATGCGTACCGCGCCCTCGGTTACATCATAGAAACGCGGCAGCAGGTTGATGATGGTGGTTTTCCCGGCTCCGGTTGGCCCAACGATGGCAATGGTTTGACCCGGCTCGGCGGTAAAGCTGACACCCTTTAGCACCGGTACGCCCTCTTCATATTCATGGGAGACGTTGTCGAACTCTACTTTGCCGTGAATTTCGGGCAAGGGGCGGGCCTCGGGTTTATCTACCACCGACAGATTTTCATCGAGAATGCCAAAGATGCGCTCGGCCCCGGCGATGGCGTTTTGGATATTGGTCCATAGCACCGAAATCTGCTGGATGGGCTGGTTGAAGCGCTGGACATAACCCAGGAAGGTGATCACCAACCCAAAGGTTACTGTGGTGCCAAACAGGGTCTGGCCTTTGAGCAGGTACCAGCCGCCCACACCGGTCACAATGGCCAGGGCAATGTAGCCCAGGGCCTCGAGCGTGGGAGAAAGCGCGGAAGTGAAGCTGACAGCGCGGACGTTGGCGTCACGGTTGGCGGCGTTGACTTCCTTAAACTGCTCAATATTCTCCTCGGCGCGGTTGAAGGCCTGTACTTCGCGCACAGCGGCAATACTTTCTTGCAATTCGGCGTTGACATTGCCAATTTCCTTGCGGCTCTGGCGAAAGGCTTTGCGGGCCTGGTCGGAGAAGTACAGGGTGGCAATGAACATCAACGGCGACATGGACAGCGACAACAGCGCAAAAGGCAGGCTGGCGGTGATCATGTTATAGGCCACCCATACCAGCAGCAAGATGCCGCTGAAGACGTTTACCAGCGCAAACGAGAAGGCTTGTTCAATGGCGCTGGTATCGTTGGTGATGCGGCTCATCAGGTCACCGGCCTCGTGCTCCGCGTAGAAACTAAGCGACAGGCGGTGAATCTTCTCAAAGAGTTGCAGGCGCAGCTCGCGCAGTACGTGCTGCCCGGTCCACGACATGGCAAAGAAGGTCGAGCCGGTTAAGACGGCGCCCAGCACGTACAGGGTGATTACCACCCAAATCAACCGCCACATCCCGGCGATGCGCTCTTCATTGCTGGAGGTGGCCGGGTCGGGGACCTGGTAGCCGCCCAGGGTAAAGGCCCGGTACACCACCTGGCGCGAAAGGGTCAGGCTGGACGGGTCGTCAGTGGCCAGCCAGCAGCTAGAAGCCGAATTTTCGGACTGTTGGGCGGCTCCGGGGAAGCCAGAAAATCCGCCCTGCGCCCCGGTGGGGACGAGGAAACAGTCGGTCGCTTGGCCGGTCAATTCAGGGGTAATCACCTGTGACCAGGTGGAAATGACCACAAAAACGACTGCGATGACCAGCATGTACCAGAAGCGTCCAAAATAAGCGCCCAATCGGGCCAGGGTTCCGCCCAGGTCACGCGCTTTCAGTTTTTCTTGTTGCAGGGCCTGCATGGGCCCACCGCGCATCATTGTTTCACCTCCGCCGAGAGTTCCTGCGCATGGGCAAGGATCTGCGAGTTATAGATTTCGGCATAAATGGGGTCGTTTTCTAGCAGGTCGGCATGTTTGCCAATGGCCACCACTTCGCCTTTGTCGAGCACCACAATTTTGTCAGCGTTCATCACGGTGCTGATGCGCTGGGCGATGACAAAGCTGGTGCGGCCCTTCATCAACACATCCAACGCATTTTGGATGGCAGCTTCGGTGTTTAAATCCACGCTGGAAGTTGAGTCATCCAAAATCAGGATGCGGGGATTGAGCAGCAGCGCGCGGGCAATGGCAACCCGTTGTTTTTGCCCACCCGAAAGCGTGGTTCCGCGCTCACCGACGTGGGTGTCGTAGCCTTCAGGGAACGACTGGATAAAGTCGTGGGCCTGGGCCGCGCGCGCCGCGGCTTCGATCTCGGCCTGGGTGGCTTCGGGCTTGCCAAAGGCGATATTTTCACGAATGGTGCCGCTAAAGAGGGTGGTTTCTTGCAGCACAATGCCAATTTGGGCGCGCAGCGATTCAATCGTCACGTCGCGCAGGTCCAAACCATCGATGGTGATTTTGCCCTCGCTGGGGTCGTAAAAACGCGGCAGCAGGTTAATGATGGTGGTTTTTCCAGAGCCGGTTGCGCCAAGCAGGGCAATTGTTTCACCGGGTTGGGCCTCGAAGCTGACGTTTTTGAGCACCGGTTCGCCGCCGCCAAAATAGCGGAAGGTGACATTCTCGAACTTGACAATGCCGCTTACATCGGGCAGTTGGGCGGCGTTGGGTTTGTCGACAATGTCATTTTTGGCATCCAAGATTTCGAAGATGCGGTCCGCTGAAGCGGAGGCCTGACCAAGCTGGGTGATGATGAAGCCGAACTGGGCAATGGGGAAAAACAGGTAGATCAGGTAGAGTGAAAATTCCTGCCAGGCTCCCAGGCTCAACAATCCGGCGATGATTTGTTTGCCACCCACATACAAGATGGCGGCCTGACCCAGGTTCGCGATCATAAAGACCAGCGGGAACAGGAAGGTGAACAGGCGCGCCACGGTGATGGCCTGGTTCATGGTATCGTCCACCGCCGCGCGAAAACGGGTTTGCTGTTCTTTTTCGCGGGTAAAGGCTTTGATAACCTTGATCCCGGCCAGGTTTTCTTGCAGCACAGTGTTAAGCACGGAAAGTTTTTGCTGCACTTTGGCAAACAACGGCTGGCTGACGGTTCCAAAAATCATGAACAGCACCAGCGCCACTGGCAGGATCGGCATGGCGGTCCAGGCGAGCTGGGTGTTGGTGGTGAACAGGATGATGACAGTTCCGGTAAGCAGGATAACTGCACCGACCAGTTGCAGCAACCCCTGGCCGATGAACAGGCGCACCTTTTCAACATCGTCTGTGGCGCGAATCATCAATTGCCCGGTCTGGTTTTTGTCATGATACGAGAAGGAGAGCTTCTGGATCTTGGCGTACAGGTCATTGCGCAGGTCGTACGCCACGTTCTGCGAGTTCTTTTCGGCCCAAAAGGCTTGCAAGAAGGCAAAGACCCCGCGCAAGATCGAAAAACCGATGATGGCGACCAGGGCATATAGCAGCGCGCCAGGCGCGTTGGCTACATCGCTGTTCAGGCGCGTCACCAGTTGTTCCACACTCAAATCGGCGGGATATTTTAGCGCTTCCAGGATCTTGGGCAGGATGGTGGTCATCATCCCGGCCGCTTGTGGGTTTTGTTGCAGTGTATCAACCGCCTCCAGCACCTGGCTGGCTACAAATCCGCTGGTTACGGCGTCGATGATGTTGCCCACCAGGTTGGGGACGGCTAGTTGTGAAATGGTGGCAATGATCAGGAAGATGTACGGCAGCGCCGCCTGGCGTTTGTAACGCGTCAGGTAGCGCACAGCGCGACCGATGCCCTTAAAGGATGGGCGTGGTGCGCCTGCCCCGCGGGTGCGGGCGTTGGAACGAGAAAGGGATGCTTGCAAGGTTAATCTCCTGTAGACGCAACCTGTTTTGTTGCGTTGATGTTGGGTTCTTTTCCCGGTGATTTTTGCAGATTGCGAGTCAGGAGCGACATCACTTCCGCCACCTTCTCCCAATCGGCCGGGTCAATCTGCCCGACGAGCTTTTCCACCCACTGATGGCGGGCGGCCAAACCGGTTTCAATAAGCTGGCGACCTTTGGGCGAAAGTTTGAGCTGTTTGGCGCGCCGGTCGTGCGGGTCTTCGCTACGCTCCAGGAACTCAGCCTGTACCAGTTTGTCCACCAATTGGCTGGCAGCCGCGCTGGTGATTTCCATACGGTTGCCAATATCCGAAATCCCGCATTGTCGCTGATAATGCACCTGCATCAGGATGCTGAATTGCGGCATGGAAAGCCCGGAAGCTTTGACAAACTGCATGTGCTCGTGAAAGGCATGGTGGGTGATGGCTTCCATGCTTTCGCGCAGGATGTGGGTCAGTCGGTTTGCATCGGTCATTTTTATCCAATCGGTCTTTTTATTAAGTGCGCTTAAATATATACAAAACTTAACGATTGTCAAGCCAAAACCCCCGCATCAGGTAAAACGCTAACACAATACTTATACGATTTACAAAATCACGTACCTGGGCGGCCGCCTGTGGCGTGTCATTACTGCGCCGTATTGCCGCCATCGGCCAGCAACAGATGACCGGTGACAAACGAGGAATCCTCCGAGGCCAGGAACAGCACTACGCGGGCAATTTCCTGCGGGTGGCCAAAACGCTTCATCGGGATATAAGCCGCCGATTCACGCATCGCATCCTCCAAAGTCACCGGGTCAGAGCCTTCAAAATAACCCTTTTCCAGCCAGCGGTCTACAAACGTATCGCCTGGGCAAACCGCATTGACACGAATCTTCTCATGGGCATGGTCGAGCGCCATGCTTTTGGTCATCAGCGCCACAGCGCCCTTACTGGTGGCATAAGGCAGTGCGCCTTTCCCGCCTACTACCGCCCAATCCGACGCATTATTGACGATTGCCCCGCCGCCAGCCCGGCGCATATGCGGGATCACCAATCGGCACATGCGCCAGGTAGCCGTCACATTCAGGGCCAGGGTCTGCGCCCAATCTTCCTCGCTGGTGGTTTCGGCCGTTCCTTTTGTGACAATACCGGCATTGTTGAACAAAATATCGATTTGACCAAACTCCTGCAAACCTGCCTCTACCACCCGGGCGCAATCCTGCGCCCGGGTATGATCGGCCGCAATGAAAAGCGACCTTGCGCCCCGCTGCCGGCATTCCGCTTCGACAGCTTTACCCAACTCCGTGCGCCGACCCGTCAAAATCAAACTCGCACCCTGTTCAGCAAACAACAGGGCGGTGGCTTTGCCAATCCCGCTGGTGGCCCCGGTAATCAGGGCGATTTTCCCACTTAGTTTTTCGCTCATCCTCACCTCCGTAGATGGGGTTGATTCTATCCCAGGGTGGCTGGATGAATAGCGCGGGTTGTGAGAAAATAGAAGCCCAAAATAAGAGGACCAGTATGTATTCAAGTCAAACTCAACTTTCTCATCGCGATCTCCTGTTCACCCGTCTGCGCCGCGCGCTGTTGGGCGCGTTTTATGGCCTGCTTGGCGCTACCGCGTTTGCTGGCTTTGCCTCCCTGGCCGATTTCCTGTTCTACCCTGCCCTGCCGCTTGGATATGATTGGCCTTTATATCTCTCCATTTGGTCGTGGCTGGGGCCCGGCCTGGCGCTGGTTGGCTTTGCCGCCTGCTGGTGGGACGAAACCTGGCAGGGCTTGTTCTCGGGGATGTTGGTGGCCGCCATGCTCCTGCTGGTTAGCGCCCTGCTTTCCTCGCGCGCGACCGGGTCGCAAAAAGTGGCGGCATTTTTTATCATCTTTATGCCCACCATGGTTATTTGTTTCCCGGCGGCCTTTGTTACGCGCTGGCTTGTGCAAAAACATGCCGAACTATGGGCCAGGCCACAGGCAGCGGTGCGTATTGCCGGGCTCATTTTGCTTTTTGTGGCGGCAAGCGGCAGCCTGGGGCTGTTCATGCGCATGCCTCCCAAGGCGGCGCAGGCCATTACCTATATCGAAAACCTGCTGGTGAACCCACCCGGCGATAAACCCATCTTCGACAACCTGCCCGGCTTGCAAGAACATCGCGGCCAGCCTTTTAAAATGTTCCAAAAAGATTCAGCTACCTCGGTGGCCGGTTTTGATATCCGCGCCGTGTATGCTGATGGGTATGAAGTGGCCTGTACGGTGGTCTTATACCAGGACCAGCCGCCAGTGCTAAACAAATGCCAGGCAACCCCATAGGGGTGAGGCTGGGTTCACGCGTAAAACCCGGTTAAAACAAAAAGAGCCGAAAAACGGCTCTTTTTTGTCGCTTGGGCTTGCCACGGTTTGGGAATGATTTCCCACTTCATCAGGATTTCGATGGTCATCCAGGTAATCAGCACCGAGGGGATGGCGCGGTGGATGGCACTCATCCACGTGTGCGAGAAGCCAACGGTAACGATGATCAAAAGATTTTATGGGCAATTTTTAAGCAGGGTCAAGTTTTCGGCAAAGACTTCACTGCGGCCGATGATGACGGCGTTTTTATCGGTAGCAATGATTTGGTATTGAACCCAGGATGCGTCCCAACTGCCTGCGCCGGGCAGGCCATCGCCTTTGATGACGCGGAAGAAGCGACCGGCTTCGAGCAGCGGGTCCATGGCGATGCCTTCGTTCCAGTCACTTTTGGCGCCGGTGATTTTGTCACGGGTGCGCAGGAAGATGATGATGCTATACACGTTGGGGTTGGAAGTGGCAACCTCGAAGCGTACTTCGCGTGGGTTGCAGGTCATGTAGATGGTTTTTTGGGAGAGCAGCACTTCGGTAAATAATTGCGCCGGGTCTGGGGTGAGGGTGAAGGTGGGTTCAGGGGTGAAGGTGATGGAGGGGGCGGCCTGCATGGTCTCTGTTGGGGTGGCGGTGGCGGGTATTGCCTCGGCGGTGGGCAGGCTGGGAGTGGCGGTTTCTGGTGCGGGTTGGGTGGCCTGGCTTTCAGCGGGGGGCAGGGTGGCCTCAACGGTGGGCAGGCCTGGGGGAGTCGTTTGCGGGGTGGCCTGGGGCAGGTTACAGGCCAGTTGGGCGAGAATCAGTACCAGCAGGGTTAACGTCCATTTTTTCATCCTGAATTTCCTCCACTCGTAGCGCTGGGATAAGTTGGCTGCAATGGTATCAGTTATAATCTGCACATGGCTGAATCTGCAACCCCCTCTGTTTCTCAAAAGCCGCGCTCATGGGGCTGGCTGGCCTTCCCGGTGATTTTTTTGCTGGGGCTGGGGTCTGGCTGGCTGCTGTGGGGGCGCGACGGCGCAAAGTCGGGGGTCGATGTGAAAGTCGACCCTAATGTGAAGCGTTATGATGTTCCAATTGACGATGACCCGGTCATTGGCGCAGACAACGCTGAGATTACAATTATTGAATTTAGTGATTACCAGTGTCCTTATTGCTCCCGCTGGTATAGTGAGGTCTTCGACCGTTTGATGCAGGAGTATGACGGGAAGATACGCTTTGTCTATCGCGATTTCCCGCTCTCGGCCATTCATCCTGATGCGACCCCCGCCGCCGAGGCGGCCAATTGTGCCGGGGAGCAGGGCGTGTACTGGCAGTTCCATCGCGCGTTGTTCTCGGGCCGCTATGGGTTGGGGAGTACAGCCTATGAGCAGTACGCCGCGGAGTTGGGATTGGATGCGGTTGCTTTTAGCGAGTGTATGGCCGAGCGGCGTTACGCAGACGAAGTGGCGCAGGATTTTAGCTTCGCTTCGCAGTTGGGTGTGCGGTCTACCCCCACTTTCTTCATTAATGGGATGGCGGTGGTTGGGGCGCAGCCGTATGAGGTCTTCCAGCAAATCATTGATAAAGAATTAGCCGGGGAAATCCCTTAGCATTAACAGGGCGGATGAATAATCCGCTCTTTTTATGAGGAGGATTGGATGAAAAAGTTTGTTGCTGTTGCCGGAAATATTGGCGTGGGGAAATCGACCCTGGTGCGTTTGTTGTGTGAGAAGCTTGGCCCTGGTTGGGAGCCTTTTTACGAACCCGTGACAGAAAACCCGTACCTGGCCGATTTTTACAATGATATGGAAGCCTGGGCTTTTCACTCGCAGGTGTTTTTTCTCACTCACCGCCTGCGCATTCACCATAAAATAGCCATTCACCCCACCTCGGTCTTCCAGGATCGCAGTGTGTACGAGGATGCTGAAATTTTTGCCCAGAACCTGTATTTGCAAGGGTACATTCACCCGCGTGATTATGAGACCTACCGCGAGTTGTACGAAACGTTGGTGCAGTTCTTGCCGCCGCCCGACCTGGTGATTTACCTGCGTGCCTCGGTGCCGACCTTGCTGGGGCGTATTGCGCGGCGCGGGCGTGATTATGAGCGGTCAATTTCGGCGGATTACCTGGCGAACCTGAACCGCCTGTACGAAAAATGGATTTCGGGTTTTACGCTGTGCCCGGTCTTGACCGTCCCAACCGATGATTTGAACTATGTGGCCCATGCCGGTCATTTGCGGCTGGTGGCGCAAAAAATTGAAGAGAAGCTGACCGGTAAAGAAGAGGTGATTTTCGAATCAGAAGAAGTGGCGCGCGCCTCGGAGGATTGATGGATGCCGTTAAGCTGATTCGCTGGGAGGCTACCGAAACCCCGACCCGTGCCGCCATCGAAAGACGGTTGCGCGCCGAGGGGCTGGATTTCTATGCCTGGGGCAATGGCCCGCGGGATGTCTATTCTGCGCATTCACATCCGTATCACAAGGTCATCTACGTAGTGCAGGGCAGCATTCGCTTTGGGCTGCCACAAACGGGCCAAAGCCTGACACTTGAGGCCGGGGACCGGTTGGAGCTACCAGCCGGAACGATGCACAACGCAGTGGTGGGTATCAGCGGTGTGGAGTGTTACGAAGCGCATTGTTAAAAAATAAAGGGGCGAGTCATTGACTCGCCCCGGATGTCTTAATCGGTGAAAAGTGGTAAATGTCCCAGGGCTATGATGTGCAGCCACTTCGACTTTTCGCCTTCGGTGAAGATGGCGGTTTCGGCGGCGATGGAGGCCCCGGCTTTATCGAGGATCATGCGCATGCCTTGCAGGGTCGAACCGGTGCTGATGACATCATCGACGATGACAACTTTTTTGCCCTGCACCAGGGTGCGGTCCTTCTCATCCAAAATCAGTACCTGCGGTTGGCCGGTGGTGATGGATAAAGTCTCCGCTTGTAAGGCATCGCCCATATAGGGTTTGTACGCTTTGCGCAGGACCACGTATGGTTTTTTGGTCTCAACGGCCAGCGCGTAGGCCAGCGGAATGGACTTGGCCTCGGCGGTGATCAGCACGTCGTAGTCGATACCGGCCAGTTTTTGGGCCAGCTCGCGTGCACAGGCCTGCACCAGTTCGGTGTCGCCCAGGATATTCAGGATGGCGATGCGCAGTTTGGGAGCGACCTCGAAGAGACGCAGGTCGCGTTTGACCCCGGCCACTTCAACACTGTAGAATTCTTTTTCAGACATGGTAAAGCCTCCAGGCAAGATGTTCAGACAACGGGTTAGTTTATCACATCTCTTCCAGGCCAGCGCAACTTTTCGGTGTTCCTGCCGTATAATGACTACGGAGTTGTCCAATGATTCACACTTATGAAATTAATGGCATCCCGGTTAAAACCGGCGACATCATTTGCACCATGAACGGCAAACCCAACATTTTGCCGGGCGAGTTTTGGCGTCTGGTGGGGCGGCTGGTTCCGGGAGATGTGGACCATATTGCCATTTACCTGGGGCCGGAGGGCCGCTGTGCCGAGGCCGGGGCCCTGGGCGTGGTCACGTTTGAGATTCATGATGGCCTTTGGGATGCGGAGCATACCATGCCAGAACGCGGCATGCTGGTAGATACCTTCTACGGAGTGGCTTATCCGTTACAGGATATTGGTCTCAGCCGCGAAGAGGAGACCCTGATCCGTGAGGGCGTTGCCGCTTACTGCCTGTCACAGTTGGGCAAACCCTACAACCTGAACTTTCTTGACCCTGATACTGACCGGGCTTTTTACTGTAGCCAGTTGGCTTATAAAGCTTACCTGCCTTTTGGCATCAATCTCAATACCGGCCTGGCGATGGAAATGCTCCCAGGCACCAACCAGATTGTGTACCCGCAGGAATTATGGGATGGTTGCAGCCATCGCGTTGCCGCAGAATCGGTTCAAAAAGCCGAAACCGGTACACAACTGGCAGCCAATCCCGGTTAATAGACCGCAATCCAAAAGTTCGAATGGCGCGAATCATTTGGTTCGCGTCGTTCTTGTTAAAAGCCTTTCATATTCGTTAATGCTATAATCCCAGCCTATGAATTTCCTGATTACCGGCGCTGCCGGATTCCTGGGCTCCCACCTGGCTAACACGCTTGCCCGCGAGGGACACCAGGTGCGCGCCCTCGACGACCTCTCTACGGGTGACCCTAAAGCCCTCTCACCCGATGTCCACTTTACACGCGGCGATGTCAACGACCGCCCGAAATTATGGACCCTGCTCCAGGAAGTGGATTGCATCTACCACCTGGCCGCTCGCGTCAGCGTCCCCGAATCGGTGCTCTACCCGCGTGAGTACAATGCCGTCAACGTCGGCGGTACGGTCAGCCTGATGGAGGCCATGCGCGATGTCGGTGTCCGCCGGGTGGTATTTGCCTCCTCGGGGGCCATCTACGGCGACCAGGGCGAACAGCCCCTGCGCGAGAGCATGCCGCCCAATCCGCGTTCGCCTTACGCTGTTTCCAAACTGGCCGCCGAATATTACATCAATACCATTGGCGACCTGTGGAACATTGAAACCGTCTGCCTGCGCATTTTTAACGCCTATGGCCCCGGCCAGCACCTGCCGCCCTCACACCCACCGGTCGTCCCCTACTTCCTGCGCCAGGCCATCCGCAACGGATCGCTGGTGGTTAACGGTGACGGCAGCCAGACGCGGGATTACGTCTACATTGACGACGCCGTCTCTGGCCTGATTGCCGCTGCCACGGCCCCCAATCTCGACGGCCTGGTCATCAACATCGGTTCCGGGAAAGAAACCTCCGTCCGTGACCTGGCCCGTACCGTTTTAGATGTGACCGGCAGCAAGGCCGATGCCATTTTTAGCCCCAAAACTTCCGGGGGCGTCAGCCGCATGTGTGCCGACCTGACCCTGGCGGCACAAAAGCTCAACTATCGCGCTTCCATCTCCTTGCAGCAGGGCCTGCGTCTTACCCTCCAACGCGACCTGCGTTTCCAGATCAAATAACCATGAAACCACTTACCATCCTATCGTTTGGCGCTGGCGCCATTGGCACTTATATTGGCGGGTCGTTGGCCCTGGCCGGGCACAAAGTTGTTTTTGTTGAACAACCCCGTGTGGCCGATGACCTGCGCGCGCGCGGGCTGAGTCTCGACCTCAACATCGACCCGCGCCGCCAGGGCAAAGGCCAGCTCACCGTGGGCCTGCCTTCGGTTGAATTTACCGCCTCGCTGGCTGAAGCGTTGTCCCAAACCCGCTTCGACGTGATCCTGTTTGCCCTCAAATCCTTCGACACCCCGGCCGCACTTGCGACCTTGCAGCCCCTGTACCAATCCGCCGGGTTGCAGACCCCGGTGCTCTGCCTGCAAAACGGCATTGACAACGAACCGGCCATTGCGGCCTCCCTCGGCGCCGGAGATGTGATTTACGGAACGGTTACATCGGCTGTTGGCCGGCGTGGCGCGGGCGACATTGTGCTCGAAAAACTGCGCGGGGTTGGAATCGCCGCCGGTCATCCGCTCTCGGCCCGGCTGGTGGAGGCCTTCGATGCTGCCTTCCTCAATTGCAAACTTTTCCCCAACGCAGCCGACATGAAGTGGTCCAAAATGTTGACCAACCTGCTGGCGAACCCCACCTCCGCCATCCTGGATATGACCGCGGCTGAAGTTTTCGCCCACCCTGGTCTGTACCGGCTGGAAATTGAACAGTTGCGAGAGTGCCTGGCCGTGATGAAGGCCCAGGGGATAGGTGTGGTGGACCTGCCCGGCACGCCAGTGCGCGCCCTGGCATTGGCGACCTCCCTGCCTTTGTGGTTATCCAAACCTTTCTTAAGCAAGGCTGCCGGAGCCGGTCGCGGGGCCAAAATGCCCTCTTTTCACATCGACCTGTATGCCGGGCGCAAACAGTCCGAAGTCACTTTTTTACACGGAGCCGTTGTTCGCGCCGGGCAAAAGGCGGGTGTCCCGACCCCGGTAAATACGCTGCTCACCGAAACTCTGCTGGCGCTCACTGAAGGTCGCCTGCCCCTGGATGAATATTCCCGCCAACCGGGAAAATTATTGGCGAAGCTGGCTTATGAACATTAGACAAGTTACCCCTACCCCCACGGTCCAAATTCACCTGCCAGATGGCCGCACACTGGAAGGGCCGCGTGGAGCTGCCGCGGGCGAGTTTTTGAAATTCATCCAGGCCGAATATGCCGCCCCAATTGTGGGCGTCATCATCAACGGTGAACTGCACGAGCTAACCTACCCCATCCAAATGGAAGCGCGTGTCCAGCCGTTGACCCTGGCTGATTCGGATGGCGCGCGCATCTACCGGCGTTCGCTGACCTTTTTATTAGAAGCAGCTTTTTCCAACCTGTTCCCCGAAGCAGCCTTGTATATTGATCATTCCGTCGCTTCTGGCGGGTATTATTGCGAGGTCAAAGGCCGCGAGAAATTTGAACACGAAGAGCTGTGCGCCCTGGAAGCGGAAATGCGCCGGCTAGTGGATGCTGACGAAACTTTTGAACGTCGCGAAGCCTCGCTTGAAGAAGCCATTGCCCTCTTCGAGAGCCAGAACTATCCCGATAAGGTTCGCCTGATCAAGCATCGCCGCAAACCTTATGTCACCCTGTACCGCATTGGCGACCATGTCGATTATCACCACGGCTATATGGTTCCCTCCACCGGTTATCTTAAGTGGTTTGAACTGGTGCCATCCAACGGTGGTTTTACCCTGCGTTTCCCGCGCCGTCATACCCCCACCACGCTGTTGCCGCTGGCCGATTTCCCCAAATTGCTTTCCACGTTTCGGCAATATGGCGACTGGCTCGAGCGGCTGGGCATCGATTCGGTGGGGGCCCTGGATGACGCCATCAAAGCCGGGCGCAGCCGTGAGATTGTGATGGTGTCAGAGGCGCTGCACGAACAGCATATCGCCTCGATTGCCCGCCAAATAGCCGACAAACGCGACAGCGTTAAACTGGTCCTCATCTCTGGCCCCTCCTCTTCGGGAAAAACCACCTTCTCCCGACGCCTCGCTGTTCAACTGCTTGCCCTGGGCATTTCCCCCTTTACACTGGAACTGGACAGTTACTTTGTAGACCGCGATAAAACGCCCAGGGACGAAAAAGGCGAGTACGATTTTGAAACCCTCGAAGCGTTGGACCTGGCCCAACTGGGTGACAACTTGCAGCGGCTCATTGGCGGCGAGGAAGTGCAAATTCCGCATTACAACTTCAAGGCCGGGCGGCAAGAACCGGGTGACATCGTCCGCCTGCGCCCCGGTCAATTGATCATCATGGAGGGAATTCACGGGCTCAACCCGCGCCTGATTCCCGCATCGCTGGCCAAGCAGGCCTTCAAGATTTATGCTTCGGCGCTCACCCAACTCAACCTCGACCGGCACAACCGCGTTTCCACCACCGATACGCGCCTGATTCGCCGTATTGTGCGCGATGCGCGTGAACGCGGCTACAGCGCCCAGCAGACCATCAGCCGCTGGGAATCGGTGCGGCGTGGCGAAAAGCGCCATATTTTCCCGTACCAGGAAAATTCGGATGTGATGTTCAACTCGGCGCTGGCTTACGAGCTTTCGGTGCTCAAACCGCTGGCAGAGCCGTTGCTGCGTCAGGTTCCGCCCAACACCCCCGAATTTATTGAGACCAAGCGCTTGCTGGCTTTCCTGGAATGGTTCTTGCCAGTTGAAACCGATTGGCTGCCCGATAACTCCATTTTGCGCGAGTTTGTGGGCGGGTCTAACTTGAAAGATTTCAAGGTTTGGGGATCTTAAAAGCAGCAGGGGCACAAATTTTTGTGCCCCTGTTTTTTTGCCTAGATTTTTACATCCAGCACCCGTATCCACACCTCGCGCCGGTGGGTGTGGGTGCGATGCTCAAACAGGTATACCCCCTGCCACGCGCCCAGGGTCAAATGGCCGTCATCGACCGGGAGGGTCAGGCTGCTATCGGTGAGCATGGTGCGGATGTGCGAGGTGGCGTCATCGGGGCCTTCCAGGTCGTGGCTGTACCAGCGGTCACTTTCAGGAACCAACTTTTCGAGCGATTTCTCCAGGTCGGTCTGTGCAGTGGGGTCATAGTTCTCGTTAATGGTCAACGAGGCCGATGTATGCGGGCAAACCAGGAAGCACATGCCCTCGTGTACTCCCCAGGTGCGCAGCTGGGCATTGACCGCCTCGGTGAAGGGGTACAGGCCTTTGCCGTGCGTGGCAAGGGTCAGGGCAGATTTAAACCATTTCATGTTTACTCCAGCTTGAAAATCAGGAACTCAACATCCATGCCGCGCTCGGCCGAGAACTCGGTGATGGACCCTGCGGGCTTGAACCCGCATTTTTGCAGCACGCGCTGTGAGCCCAGGTTGTCTGCAACGACATAGCCGTACAGGGGGCGGATTTGTATCAGCGGCAAAAACAGCTGCAAGGCGCGGGTGGCAATGCCCCGGCCCCAGAAATCCCGCCCCAGCCAGTAGCCAACTTCTTGATGGCCTTCCATTTCAAAACAAACCAGATTCCCGGCCACCTGCCCGTTAAACAGGATGGTTTGTTTGCTGAGGCGCTCATCGCGCAGCAGCCGTGTCCAGTGGACCAGGAAGGCTTCACGCTCACGGGAGGGGAAGGCCGCCATGAAAGCCGCCTGGGGGTCGGCCTGGTGTTCGAAGAAGAACGGCAAGTCCTCGGGCTGAACCTCGCGCAGGGTGACCTGGTCGTTGGCGTTCATGGGACAGCCTGTTGGCGCGTGCGCTTCATGCGGTAGGCGTAGGCTTTGAAGCCGTGTTGCTCCCAAAAGCGGATGCCGGGCGGGTTGTTGATGTTGACGTTGAGCAGCACCCGGTCGAGGCCGCGCGCGGCAAACCAGGCATCGAGGGCATCCATCAGCAGCGCGCCGATACCTTTTTTACGGTGCGAAGCGCGGACCAGGAATTGCGAAATGTAACCGCTGCGGGTCCATTCCGGCTTGGCCGGGTCTGCTTCGACATCGAAGGCCAGCCCGTACCCGACCGGTTCCTGGCCCTCCCAGGCCAGCACCAGCAGCATGGTTTCGTCTTCCAGCCGCCGGGTGATGAAACTGGCAAACGGTTCGGGCGAGTCGCTATCGCCAAACTCGGCGCGCAGGGACAGCACCGCCGCTAGCCAGTTTTGCGAGGGGTGGTTGTAGCGAGTGAGATGATATTTGGGGGACATGGGGTGTTTGGCCGATGAGTTTATGGGATTACATCCGGGATATTGGGCTGGTAGGCGTCGTAGTGATGTTTGCACAGCCAGCGATAATCGCCGGTGTAGGTGGAGACGCGGTGCAAGCCGAGTTTGGCCGCGGTGGGGTCAACTTCGTTGAGGAAGCGATGCAGGGCTAAAATGCCAGAGCGCTCTACTTCGTTGAGCATATCGCGTTGAGGTGGCCTTTGGTCAGGGGCTTCAATCTTAGTAGGCAGTTTGCCGATGATGGCAGATGCCAGGTTCAATCGGTCGGCGATGCCCCACGCTTCAGTTGTTTTGGGACCAAAGAAAGTGTTGATGGCAGGCGCGGCAACGGACGAAATGATGTTCAATAATTTGAAGACGAAAATCGCATAATGCGCCATCTGTTTAACCCACTCCTTTGGGGAGTCTATTTTGTACAAGCCGTAGTCATAGAGTGGATGTTGACAGCCTTCCGCTTCACACCAGAGTTGCAGTTCCATTGGTTGTTCGAGAAGTTTTTCCAGTGAAGACTCGGCATGGCGTGAGCTAAGGGTAAATAAACGCGGACCGTTCTTTCCTTCATTTGCAATCGCGCGCATAGTTGCCCAGAAGTGATCTGCGATACGGCTGTCCAACCCGGCTATTTGTTTTCGCGCCTGAGTCAGTTGTTCTTGAATCTCGCGCAGTTGAACACTCATGTCGCGTTCTTCAAAACCCATCAATAATTCGGTGATGGAGATTTTGCAGGAACATTCCTGGCAGCGGATCGTGGAGTCGCCTTCGGCCAGGAATTGGCGCAGGGAATGGATGTTGAAGCGTCCTTTGCAGGCTTCGCCTTTAATAACCTCTGGACATGGAACCATAAAGCGGTAACGTTCTTTCAAGCCGGGCCAGTTGTCGGTGATTAGTTTCTCCAGAGTGTTCTGGAGAATATTCATAAAATATTCGGGCCATTGACCTTGTGTGTAAACGTGAAATTCTCTTCCGCGTTTTTCCAGCATGGCTTCGCCATGTGTTGCATAACGCAGGAACATCCCTTTTTGCCAATGGAGGCCGTGTGCGTTGACGGGATAAGCATAATCATGCGTGCGGACGATCATCCACGGGACGAGGCCGGGCGGGTCTTCTTCCATCGAGCAGACCATGGCGATGCGGCGCAGGTTTTTGGGCGGTTCCTGCTCGGGCAGCCACGGCAAATCCGGGCGGACCTGGGGGACGTGTTGCGCGACGAGACTGGCTTTGCCATCCGTCAGGCGGTAGCAGACATCGTACTTTTCCATGAGCCGCAGGAAGAACGGATAGATTTCGGGGTCGTAGCGCGGTTCGTCCGCGAAGGCGTGGTCGTGCCAGACTTTGTACAACTCGCCATCGGGCAGGATGCCTTCGCGTTCGGCGGTGGCGCGGTTTTCGAGCACGAAGCCGATGGCTTTGGTCAGCCATTCGGGTTTGAGCACCACGTCGTCGCGCAGTTTTTCGTCGTCGGCGTAGTGGACGATGTAGCCGAGGTCGTGCATGAGGTGGGCGAGGGTTTCGGTGTCGATTCCGCTCAAGCCGCGCGCGGCGCAGACTCCGCTAAAAGTCCCGAAAGAGATGCGCGGTTCGGGGAGGGCAAGCAGTTCGTCGCGGGCGGCTTTCCAGTCGCGGTTGAATCCCATCCCCATTTGTTCGAGTTGGGCGGCTTCGC
>CAZLSP010000010.1:0-13008 GCA_964562145.1 uncultured Anaerolinea sp.
ACCAACACACCGGAGCCTACCCTGGGGGATGTGTTGTTGGCGGCAGATTTTTCGGCCAAGCCCATGCCGGGCTGGTCTTTTTTGAATGAGGACAAGACCAGCCTGTTGAATGGTGCTATGGTGGCCCGTTTCCCGCCAGGACCGCTGGTTTATCATGTGCTGCGTTCTTCTGGCTGGTTCGATGATGCAGATGTGAGTGTAACGATCCGGTTTCTGGAAGGGGTCGAAAAACAGATTGATGCCGGGGTATTTGTGCGCTATACCGCCGAAAAAGGCGGGTATGGTATTTTTGTCTCGGCCCAGCAAACTTACCAGATTGGGTATTACCACAAACCGGGTGATGAGTTCCAGTGGGTGACTTTAATCAATTGGACCGAACATCATGCCTTAAAGGGTGGCCCCAACCAGCCCAATCGGGTGCGGGTCCTGACACAGGGCAAACGCCTGAGCGTGTACCTGAACGGGATCCTGGCGACCTCGTTCGAAGACCCCCTCTACCAGCGTGGGATGATCCGCCTTTCGGTGGAGCCCACTGAAAAGTCGAATATTGTTGCCAGCTTTAGCGATTTGCAAGTGCGTGCGGTGTTAAAAGCGTAGCCACACTTCTTGATGAATTCGTTAATCCAAAAGTGATCGTTCACGGCTAAAATTGTAGGTGTCCCACCCCATGATGGATATTAAATCGCTTCCGAAACTGCTGTATGTAGGCGACACAGACGACTCGCGCACCCTGGTGCGTCAGTTGCTGGAATCGCGCTATATTGTTTTGGAAGCGCGCGACCCATTGAGCGGGATTGAATTGGCTCGTGATACCCTGCCGGATATGGTGCTGCTCGACCTGGCTCTGCCACAGATGAACGGCCGCGAGGTGGCCACTCGCCTGAACACCATCATTCCCCAGGCGCCGGTGGTGGCGCTGATTGTAGATACTGCCCCCGGTGCGCGCGCGCAGTTGTTGGCGGCTGGTTTTGCTGGCTGCCTGCCCAAACCGATTGAAGTGAAGACCTTTGCGGCCAGCATGGATGAGTTTTTGCATGGCAAGCGCGAGGAACTGCATAACGCTGAAGCCCACCTGCGTCAATATCAGAGTGAGCTTGTGGAGCATCTTGAAGCGAAGATTCGCGAGCTGACCAGTGTGGTCAACCGCAATTACCACCTCCAAAAGCAAAACCAGGAGATGATTAACATCCTGATTCGCCGCCAGAGTATGCTGGAGGCCGGGGCGCGTGTCAGCCACGGCATCACTTCCATCCTTAACTTGAGCGACCTGTTGGGTACGGCGGTGGGTATTATTTGTAACGAGTTTGGCCTGCACTATTCAGGAATTTTCCTGCTTTCGGAAGATGGTAAAAGTTTGCGCCTGGTAGCGGGTCATGGCGAAGCGGGCGCAGCCATGTTGCGCGACCATTTCCAGTTGCCCGTAGACCGCCAATCGATGATTGGAACCGCTGTCCTGGATAAAAAAGCCGGGATTTCATTGGATGTAGAGGGCGAGGCCTCGCATTTCAAGAACCCGTATGTGCCTGAAACGCGTTCTGAGATGGCCTTGCCGCTGATTTTTAAGGACCGTGTGCTTGGTTCATTGAGTGTGCAAAGTGTGGCGCTAAACGCGTTTACAGAGGACGATATCACTTCGTTGCAGTCGTTGGCGGACCAGATTGCGATTGCCATTCATAACGCGCAACTGATTCGCCAGCTTGACTCTGCCAACCAGGAGCTGGTGCGTAGCAAAACCTATGAGGCCATCGCTACCGCCACCGGCGAGGCAATTCATTGGGTGGGGAATAAAGCCGCCCCGGTGCCTGGCAGTGTGCGCCGTTTGCGCGAGGACTTGTTGAACCTGGTGGCGGTATTCCAGCATTTGGTGGCGGCAAAACAGGCGGAGGAAAGTCCTTTTGCGGCAGTGGTTGAAAACCTGTTCGGTGAAGCCTCCGCTGCCGGGGTGGACCTGCCTGCCCTGGCGGAATCTTTCCTTAAGATGCCAGCCCGGCAGCTGCAGGCGCTGATTAGCCTGGAATCGATGCTGGAAGATTTGCAAATTATCGATCACAGTGCGACCACCATCCTGTCTATTAAAGAAGATTTGATTGGGCCGGCCCGCCAGCGCAAACCGGTGGCCTTTTCGTTGACCGATGAGTTGTCGCAATTAGTGACCAATATGGCTTTGCCCAAAGGTGTGGTGACGACGGAATGGGCGGCAAATTTGCCCCAAGTGCTGGGCGACCCGCGCCAGGTGGATCAGGTTTTCAACAACCTGGTGAAAAATGCCTGGGAGGCGTTGGATGGCCGACCAGATGCGCACATCCATGTTTCGTTGCGGGCCGATGGTGACCCGGCTTACCTGTTGGCCTGTGTGCGTGATAACGGGCCAGGGATTCCGCCCGAGGCGCGTGAGAAGATTTGGGTGTCGTTTTTTACCACCAAGGGTGGCAAAGGCGGCACCGGGCTGGGGCTTTCGGCTTGTATGGAAATTGTTCGCCAGAATGGTGGCAAAATTTGGGTTGAAAGTGAGCCTGGCAAAGGCGCGGCGTTTTACGTCACCCTGCCGGTGGCCAGTTAAAATTCATTGTGTACTGTCTCCACAGATTACGCAGGTTTCACGGGTCCCCTGCGCAATCGGCGTAATCTGTGGATCGATTCTGTTTGAGGAGGTTCGATCATATTATGACAACCATTTTGCTGGTGGACGATGAAAAGCTCGTCCAGCGCAGCCTGGAAAAAACTTTGCTGCGCGCCGGGTATGAGGTGCTGACCGCCAACGATTGCATCAGCGGCTGGCAGGTTTTCGAAGCCAATGCCGGGGCAATAGACCTGGCGGTCTTTGACCTGAATATGCCTGGGTTTGACGGCCTGCCCAAACCGGGTGCGGGCCTGGACCTGATGCAGAAGGTCGTGGCTGGTAAACCGGGCATCCCTACGGTGGTGTTAACCGCTTATGACGAAGTGGGCAAGGCCAAGGATGCGGTCGGGATTGGCGCGCGCGCTTACTTTGTGAAGGGCCGCGAGCAGGGGCTGGTGGAGCTGATTCAGGAAATTTTGGGAAGACCCGCCTGAGCAGCCACAAAGCGCAACCTGTAGAAAATTTCAAGCGATCAAATTTCGACTTACGAGGATAACTATGAAAGCATCCAATACAACTGGTGTGGAACGACACGCTACCCTGCTCAATGCCTCTGCCCGTGTTTCGCGCAGTATTGCCTCGATCCTTGACCTGGGACTGTTGCTTAATCGCACAGTCGATATCATCTGTGATGAGTTTGGTTTTTATTATGCCGGGGTTTTCCTGGTAGATGATAGCAATGAGTGGGCGGTGCTTAAGGCCGGGCGTGGCAATGCCGGGCGCGCCATGGTGGCTGAAGGTCATAAGCTGCACATTGGCGGGAATTCGATGATTGGCGCGGCAATTGCCAATCGCAGCGGGCGCATTGCCCTGGATGTGGGCGCGGAGGCGGTTTTCTTTAAGAATCCGCACTTGCCGCAAACCCGTTCCGAGATGGCCCTGCCGCTGATCTCGGGCGATGAAGTGATTGGCGCATTAACGGTACAGAGCGAGATAGAAGCGGCCTTTAACGACGAGGATATTGCCGCGTTGCAAACCATGGCCGACCACCTGGGTGTGGCGATTGCCAATGCCAAGCTGCACCGCCAAAATCACGACCTGCTGCGTCAGGCTGAACGCCGTGCGCGCCTGTTGCGGGCCGCCAATGCGGTTGGCAAAGAAGTAACCTCCGTGCTCAGCCTCGAAGAACTGTTGCCCAAGATGGTCAACACCATTGTGGATGCGTACGGTTTTTACTATGCCGGGATCTTTTTGGTAGATGGCAGCGGTCAGTGGGCGCGTTTGCGGGCCGGGTATGGCGAGGCCGGGAAGGCGATGCTGGCGGAAGGCCACAAATTACAGGTCGGTGGTAATTCCATGATCGGAACCTGTATTCGCCTGAACGAGGCCCGCATTGCGCTGGATGTTGGCGAGGAACGCGCGCATTTTAAGAACCCGCACTTGCCCAACACCCGGTCTGAGATGGCCCTGCCGTTGCCGTTTGGCAAGTCGGTGCTGGGAGCGGTCACCATCCAGTCGGTGGAGGAGCGCGCTTTCAGCCAGGATGATGTCACCACCCTGCAAACCATGGCCGATCACCTGGCGGTTGCCATCAATAATGCTTATACCCTGCAGGCGCTTAAGGTAGCGCATGCCGAATTGCTGCGCACCAAGGTTTATGAGGCCCTCACGGTGGCAACCACCGAAGCCATTCACTGGATTGGCAACAAGGCCCTGCCGATTACCATGACAATTGCGCGCCTTAAGGAAGACCTGGCCGCAGACGGGCAGCCTGATCTTGAGTCGCTGCGCGAAGACCTCGATATGATTGGTGAAGCAGCCGACATGATTGTGCAGGTCAAGGAACAATTGATTGGCCAGGCCCGTGAACAGAAACCGCGCCCGGTGCTGCTGGCAGATGTTTTGCGTACGGCGGCTCGTCAGCGCGGCGTCAATGGCATTAGTGCCGAGATTTCGCCCGACGCGGCCTATGTGCTGGCTGATAGCACCCAGCTTACCCGCGCGCTCGGCAATTTGCTGCAAAACGCGGCAGAAGCCGGGGCTCGCAAAATTCAGGTAACGGCTACCCCGGCCCCCGAGAAGGGTTTTGTCGAGATTACCATTCACGACAATGGCGCGGGCATGGCCTTTGAAGTGCTGGAAAAAGCCTGGACGCCGTTTTATTCGACCCGCGCCGGGCACAATGGCCTGGGGCTTCCGGCTGCGCTGCATGTGGTTTCGCAACTGCAGGGGCAGATCCAGATTCAGGGTGAACCCGGTTCGGGGACGACGGTGCAGGTTTCGATCCCGGCGGGGCACCCGATTGGCGGCGCACCTGCCCAGTCGCCCTCGATCACACTGATTGCCGATGATGATACCTGGTCGCGTTTCTTCACCTCGGTGCTCCCGACTGTCAAACTGGCTGCCGAACCCGAAGAAGCTGACTTGATCTTGCTGGATGAAGACTCGGCTTACTTTGATACCGCCCTGGCGGCCATTCGCAAGGCCGGGCTGGCAGGCAAGACGATTGTTGTCACCGCCGCCATCGATGTAGACAGCATGACGCGCCTGTTACGCTCGGGCATCCGTGATGTGCGCCTGAAACCTTACAGCCCGGCAGAGATTGCCGCGTTGTGGGAATAGCCTGATTGTGGTCTCTAGTACCGTCCTGCCTGGGTTGTGCGAAACAACTGGCAGGACGGTTCTTTATCTGGCGCAGGGGGGTAAATTTGTTTTGTCACTTGCCCCGATTCCCAATCCGTCCTACAATTCAATATAGGTTATGGTTAATTGGGGAAGGCCGTCATCCATGCCCAGCCATTTGATCATCCATTCTTCAACACTCTCTATTCACCGGAGACTAAAACCATGTCCGATTATT
Organism: uncultured Anaerolinea sp.; assembly: GCA_964562145.1. GTDB lineage: Bacteria > Chloroflexota > Anaerolineae > Anaerolineales > Villigracilaceae > UBA5195. The sequence goes on from CAZLSP010000010.1 coordinate 5,421, forward strand.
TGTTCCGCGGAAACCTGGCCGACCTCGACCCTGAAGTCTACAAACTGACCCAACTCGAAGCCGAGCGACAGGCCCGCAAGTTGATTCTCATCCCGTCTGAGAGCCAGGCCCCGCTGGCGGTGCGCGAAGCGATGGGCAGCGCCTTCCAGAACATTTACGCCGAAGGCTACCCCGAAGATAGCTGGCGCAAAATGGACGACGCCGACCTGTTCGATTACGAGGAACGCCTCGCTGAGTACCGCCGCTATGGCGACCCGCGCTACTATAAGGGCGTCGAATATGCCGATGTCGTCGAATCGCTCGCCATCAGCCGCGCGCGGCATGCTTTTGCGGCCAACGGTGTGAAGCCGGAGCAGATTTTCGTCAACGTGCAGGCGCTTTCGGGCGGTCCGGCCAACAACGCTGTTTACCAGGCGCTCGTCAACCTGGGCGATACCATCCTGGGCATGAACCTGCTGCACGGTGGGCATCTCAGCCACGGCTCGTCTGTCAACCGCAGTGGAAAATGGTTCAAGGCTGTGCATTATGCCGTTGACCCCGAAACCCAGAAAATCAACTACGATACTGTCCGCGCCCTGGCGCTGGAGCACAAACCCAAACTGCTGATTGCCGGGGCGTCGTCGTACCCGTGGGTGCCGGACTGGAAGAAGTTCCGCGAAATTGCCGATGAAGTCGGCGCGTATTTCCTGGCGGATATTTCGCACCTGGGCGGTCTCGTCGCGGCGGGCGTCGTTCCGTCGCCCATCGGCTACGCCCACGTGGTCATGTCCACCACCCACAAGTCGCTGGATGGCCCGCGCGGGGCAGTGCTGCTGACCACCGATGCCGCCATTGCCAAGAAAATTGACCGGGCTGTGTTCCCCGGCGAACAGGGCGGCCCGCACGTCCACATTTTTGCCGCGCTGGCGCTGACCTTCAAGCTGGCGCAAACCGAACAGTTCAAAAATCTACAGTCGCAAACCATCAAAAATGCGGTTGCGATGGCTGACCAGTTTGTGAAACGCGGCCTGCGCGTGCCTTTTGGCGGCACCGACACCCATCTGGTCAACGTCGATGTCACCAGCGTAAACGGCCTGACCGGCGACATGGCGGCGCGCATTCTCGACATCGCCGGTATCGTTGTCAACCGCAACACCATCCCCGGCGACAAGGATTCTCGTGACCCGAGCGGCATCCGCCTGGGCACACCCTGGATTACCCAGCGCGGTTTCGACGAAGCCCAAACCCGCGCCCTGGCCGACATCATCGCCGATTTGCTGCTCGGATGCACCGCCCACACCGTCGAAACCGTCCGCGAAGGCAAAAAGAAGCGCGCCAAAGTCGATTTCAACCTGCTTAACGAGGCCCGACTGAAAGTCCGCGAGATGGCCGAAAAAGCCGGGGTGGATTTCGAGTACGAAAAATCAGGTTATCCCCATTTTTATTATGTGGATGATGCCTCCGCAACGGGCGTTTTCGCCCTGCAGGGGAGTCGCGTCCGCCAATTCTTGGACTACACTGTCAGTGCGGATCTTTCCGCCCTGAAGCCGGGTTCCGCTATGGAAACGTCGGTTGCCACCCCGAAAGGCACCGTCGCTGGCACGTTGACCTGTCTCGAAGGCGGTTCCTACCAGTTGGCCGTTCCCGCCGCGGATGCCGGTACCGTTGCCACCTGGCTGCGTGACCTGTCAGACGGCTACATTTCCACCCGGCTGGATGGCAAAGCGGATGCAGACCCGATGCGTTTGCCGGGGCCGGTGGTGGTCGCGGATGCGACCGCAGGGGCGCTTCGCGAAGCGCCCTTACAAACCAGCGTGGACAAGCCCTGGTTTATCGGGATCAAGGATACGGGGGGTAAGGCGGGGAAACCGGATTTCGCCTGGACCGAATCCGAGGGAGCGCTGAAACGCACTCGCCTGTACGATGTCCACAAATCCCTGGGCGGACGTTTGGTGCCGTTTGCGGGCTGGGAAATGCCTGTGCAGTACACGGGCGTGAAGGAAGAGCATCTCGCTACGCGGCAGGCGGCTGGCCTGTTCGATGTTTCGCACATGGGCGTGTATGAAGTGCTGGGGCGCGATGCGGCTTCGTTCCTGGATACCGTGACCGGCAACGATTGCGGCGGCCTGGGCGCGGGTGAGAGCCTGTATACGCACTTCCTGACCCCCGATGCCGATGTGATTGACGATACGCTGGTCTACCGGCGCGGCGCGGAGAAGTTCCTGGTAGTGGTGAACGCGTCGAACGATGACAAAGACCGCACCTGGCTCGAAAGCGTGCGCGATGGCGTGGTGAAAATCGACAATACCCGCCCCTGGGCGCGGACGTTTGGCTACGAAGCGCTCATCCGCAACCTGCGTGACCCGCAAGCGGGCAACGATATGCGCGTGGATATTGCCCTGCAAGGCCCGAAGAGCCGCGATACGCTGCTGGCGATGGGCGTGGATGCCGCCACGAAGGCGCGCATTATGAAATTGAAGCGCACCGAGCTGTGCGATGCGGTGGTGGGCGGGTTCGATTTGATTGTCTCGCGCACCGGCTACACCGGCGAGAAGATGGCCTTTGAGCTGTTCGTGCATCCTGACCGCGCCGTGGATTTCTGGAACGCGGTGCTGAAGGCGGGCGAGCCGTTTGGCGTCAAGCCGATTGGCCTGGGCGCGCGCGACAGCCTGCGCACCGAAGCGGGCCTGCCGCTCTACGGTCACGAGATGGGTCTCGGCTCCGGCAAGTTCGGGGAACGCGATTTGGGCGTGGCGGAAGGCGGGTTTGGCTCGTATGTGAAGCCGTACAAGCCCTATTTCATCGGGCGCGAAGCCTTTATGGCGCGCGAGAAGGCCCGTAAGGGCGTGGTCATCCGTTTCCGGTTCACCGAGCAGGGCGTGCGCATGGCGCACAACGGTGACCCGGTGGTGGATAAGAAGGGCAAGGTTATCGGCTGGGTCACGTCCTGCTCGCTGGATAGCGAAGGCTACCTGACCGGCCAGGCCTACGTCACCCTGCCCAACGCCATCGAAGGCACGCCGATTTTCATCTACCAGGGCGCGCCCAAAGACGCCGGCACAGCTCCCGCGGCGATGACGATGAAGGATAAGGTCAATTTGCCGGGGGCGGCGGTGGTGGTGAGCAGGTTCCCGAAGTTGTAGCAAATGGTAATTTGTAAGTGGTAAGTGGTAATTGCAGGCGGCAGTCCGAGGAGGGCTGCCGCCTGTTACAATAAACCAGAGTAAATTTTAGGAGCAGGCTACATGGGCGAACACAAGAAAAACAAAGTTTTGGCTTGCATAGAGTTTTTCCATGAAGTTGGGGAAATTTTAGGTTATGTGGTTACAGAAGAAGAATATATGTTTCCATCAGAAAAGACTTCCCCCATTTTAGATATGGCATGGCGCCGCAATTCAACAGAAAAATTTCCTTTATTCATTTTTGAATTTGAATCTGCTCCGACTAAATCTGCTCCAGATAACGTTTTGAAAGTGTTTTCCCGAAAAACAAATATCTATCCAAAGCCGTTATTCTTTTTTCATGTTTTTGTTGAACAGAAAATGGATACCGATAGGATTAAGAGTTTGCAAGAGAATTATGACAAATTGAATTACAGTGCTTATTCACTAACTGATAAAACTGCATCCGCAAAGCTTTTTTATGATGTACTTGAGCAACATTTTAGAATCTCACAGAATTTGGATTTTTTGTCATTGCTTTCTTTGGTTGAAAATGATTGTCCAATCGATATTTATGTAGAAAATCTCGGTCAAATGTTGATTGAGTTAGGTTTTGACCGAATTGAAGGTTCTCGCTTTTTGGAAACTTTTGAACAATACCTTTATTTTTCCGATAACGCTCAAATGAGAGATTTCTATTTGAGTTATCTGGAAAAGTTCATTTTTTTATACAACCATAAACCTTGGCCTAACTACGAAATTAGTACTTTTACCGCCTATTCGGAAATTCCCCATTTAGCATTGTTGAAATTGTTTTCGGGCGATGAAAAGTTCTTGGAAAAAGTTTTTGAACAACTTCGCATTGTTGAAGATAGATTTGAACCTTGGTCTTTATGGGAACCAAACTTTGGTTTGTCGCGAGATTACGATAATGTATTACTTTTTGAATTTCCCATGTATCTCACAGTTTTATGCGTGAGCTTCAAGAATACGAAATACGGCTTCTACTTTTCGAGAAAATTGCACAACATTTTACGAAAAAGCATTTATCCAAAACGCTACAATTTGTTCGGCTGGATTTGGTTATTAATCGCGTCTCAAATATCAAACGATGAGGTGAGTTATAAATCTGCTCAACAAGAAATCTCTCAAGAAATTGGCTTCAATCTAGATTTGATGAAAAACTTGGGTTTTATAACCGAAGAAATTTCTGTTTACGAAGAGCCTTATAAAGATATTGACCTAATTTTAGGAGAAAACCTGATTCCTGACTTTTCTCAATGGAGTACTTGGATTCAGCCTTACTTGTCCCAACCTGAAAAGAATCTGTTTAAATCAATCATCGGTGTCTTTTTCTTAATCGAAAACTTTGAACAATCAAAGATGGATTTCTTGAAAGCCTGTTTGCTATTATCCATAAGCTAGTCCTTACAAGGATTCACGTATTGGATAAATGTTCGGCATAAAAGTCAACTTGGCGTGCGAGGGAGCTGGCGTGACGGGATGTTTTCAGGTTTTGGCGGAGCGTCCATGTGCGAGGGCGGGGTGTTTTGTCGATGGGCGTAGGGGCGGAGCATTGCTCCGCCCCTACCGTTGCGCCCCCGGAATTTGGGGATAAAATTAATCCATGCCAGCCAGATTTGACCCGAAAATCCATCATCGCAAATCGATTCGCCTGCCGGGGTACGATTATTCGTCCGCGGGTGCGTATTTTGTCACGGTTGTGACGTGGCAGCGCGATTGCCTGTTTGGGAATGTGGTGAATGGGGAAATGATATTGAACGATTTTGGCAAAATCGCAGATGAATGTTGGCGCGCCATTCCGGAACATTTTCCAAATGTGGAATTGGGGGCGCATGTCATCATGCCCAATCATGCGCATGGGATTGTGGTGATTCGCGATGATGTTTTGCGTTCCGGTGCAGGGGCGCAGCATTGCTGCGCCCCTACGTCGCCCGGTGCGAATGAAAATCCGCACAAAATCAATGTCAAACCGGGTTCATTGGGTGCAATTGTGCGCTCTTTCAAATCGGCGGTGTCGTATCGAATCAACAAGGAACACAATGCCACGGGCATCTGGCAGCGCAATTACCACGAACGCATCCTCCGCAACGAGCGGGAAAAGGATGCAATCTGGCGCTATATCGAGGCCAACCCGGTCCATTGGGGCGAGGACGAGGAGAATCTCCGCAACCCCAGGGCACAGGTTGGTGAGTGAGCAAACAGGCATCTCGAATACCCCGTTTTTTGTTTCGGCAGGAGTATCCCTATCCAAGAAAAGGGGCGTATTACCGCCAATGCGGCCGCCGTTTTGCCCGGTTTCCGCAAATTGGGATATTCGGAATAGGACGAGATGACATCTTGCTCTTGAAAGCGCGCCAAAAATCAGTACTATCATTAAAAGCTTTCATTCGATGAATAACGCTTACATCAACAGCGCTTTTCTTATTTTGTCTGCATTTATCAGCCTGCTGGCCATCATTGTGGCGTGGAAGAGACGGACAGCCCGGGGAGCCTTGCCCGTGATGGCATTTATGGGGGCCGTATTTGTCTGGTCAATTACGTACGCCTTTCATTGGCTGGTCCATGAGCCGATTTGGAAATATTTCTGGCTCAATATGACTTATTTTGGCGTGGTGGCGGTTCCGGCCGCTTACCTGTATATGGCGCTGGTGTACATTGGACAACTGCGCGGCATGACCACTCGCCTGGCCTGGCTGCTTGCCATCGAACCGATGCTGGTCGTGGTCCTGGTGTGGACAGACCCGTTGCATGGCTGGTTTTTTGCCGGTCATCGCACCCTAACCAGCAGTACCATTTTTAATGGAAGCTGGATTTTCTGGGCCCATGTCGTTTATTCGTACACCCTGTTGTTGCTCGGTTCTGCAATTTTGTTCCGCGCTGTGCTCCACGCCCTGGGCCTGTATCGCTGGCAATTGGGTTTGCTCATTTTCAGCATCCTCCTGCCCTGGATCACCAATATTCTCAGCGTGGCCGGTCTAAGCGCCTGGCCCCATCTCGATGTTACCCCAATCGTTTTTTCCTTCGCGGGTTCGGTCATCCTGTATGACCTGATTGGCTGGCGGCTGCTGGATATGGTTCCGGTGGCGCGAGATTTACTGGTCGATAACCTGGCCGATGGGATGCTGGTCCTCGATGAGTTCAACCGTATCAAAGATTTTAACCCTGCGGCGTGTGCCATAACTGCTCCATCTTCCCCGCTGGTCATTGGAGCGACCTTTGAACCGGCCCTGACAGTTTGCCCGGCAACGGCTGCCCGCATCCTGGCCCAAAGCGCCATGGAAGCCGAGGTGTGTGTGGATGCGGAAGCGGGCTTATACCTGGATGTGCGTGTCAGCCCGCTAAAGGATAACCAGGGCCGCCCAATGGGTCGTTTGTTTATCTGGCGCGATATCAGCCAGCGTAAACGCGCCGAGCTTGAGCTAAAGACCGCTCACCAGTTATTGGCAGCGCGTTTTGAAGAGATCGAGAGCTTGCAGACCCAGTTGCGCGAGCAGGCCGTGCGTGATGGCCTGACCGGGCTATACAACCGTCGTTACCTGGATGAAGCCCTGGAGATTGAGCTGGCCAGTGCGCGTAAAACTGGCACATCCCTGGCGCTGGTGATTATGGATATCGATTTTTTCAAACAGGTCAATGACCGGTACGGCCATGCTACGGGGGATAAGGCGCTGCAAACCCTGGCCAGTGTGCTGGTTCGTTACACCCGCAAAAGCGACATCGTCTGTCGTTATGGCGGCGAAGAGTTTGCGGTGGTCATGCCAGATATCGATGAAGGTCATGCCATCTCCCGCGCCGATATTTTGCGCCAGCAAATGGCCTCTTGCCAGCTGGTATCCGATGCTGGCGATGTTTTCAGCATCACCTTATCGGCCGGGCTGGGGGTCTTCCCTCATCACGGGCAAGATGTTCATCAACTTATGCTCAGCGCCGATGGGGCGCTCTATTACTCCAAACAGCATGGCCGCAACTGCGTGGCGATATTTCATGAACAGGAATATGTTTTGATTCAATCTCTCCGGCCTGTGACAGGGTAGGCCGTGATGTTTTCTTCCCCCAATTTTGACCAAATTGAACCGCACCAGGCAATCGCCATCTGTACGCGCGCCCAGGCTGCGCAGCTGGTCGATTACGACCATCATGTTGTGCGCGTAAACGGGCGGGCGGGTGTGCTGTTGACATATCCGTGGATGCCGTTTGAGGAGCAAACCGGCCCGTTTGTGTTGACCGTTGTGTTTCATTATGCCGAAAAGCACCCGCTTGCCCCGCAGCAGGTCCAGCGCGTGGTCGATGCGTTGCGCTTCCAGATTCGCGGCCAGGCGCGTTGAGTTTTAGTCGTATCGCAGGCAAAACAAAAATCCCCGGTGATGGGGATTCTGTGTGGGCGCACAGGGACTCGAACCCCTGACCTTAACATCCCCTCAATG
>CAZLSP010000010.1:13108-131738 GCA_964562145.1 uncultured Anaerolinea sp.
GGGACCACGGTGTAAAACAAAAATCCCCGGTAATGGGGATTTTGTGTGGGCGCTACCCGCAGGGGGCTTCGCACAGGGACTCGAACCCCTGACCTTAACATCCCCTCAATGGGGACCACGGTGTAAAACAAAAATCCCCGGTAATGGGGATTTTGTGTGGGCGCTAAGGGACTCGAACCCCTGACCTCCTCGGTGTAAGCGAGGCGCTCTAACCAACTGAGCTAAGCGCCCAATGCTATCGCATTATAACCGACTCAAGCGGGATGGTAAACCCGCAGCCCGCCCAAGTCTACCAGGCGGTTGGCCAGGCGGGTTTTGGTCGCCATGCGAATGCCATCCAGGATTGCTTCGTACAGGGCCGGGTCGTAGCGCAAACGCTTAAGCGCGTGACGCGAAAGCGCATCGGCGGCGCGGTTTCGGTTGCGTGGCAACCATTCCCAGTGAATGTGGCTGAAATGATCGGCCAGGTTCCGGGCACGCTGGTATAACGGCTTAACCGCCAGGCTGGAGACTCCCGCAATTCCCTGCATCTGGTTGATGACACTTTTGGCATCCCCGCAAACCAGGATGGGTTCATCCTTTGCGCCCATATCCAGCAGCGCCTCAAGGCCATCGACCAGGGCCAGGTATTCGGCTATGTTCGAGTTGGCGTTGCGCCCACGAGTAAAGGTTCCGTGCCCCTGGGCAATGACCTGGTCCTGGCGCAAAACTCTCCAACCGTAACACAGGATTCCGGCCGTTGCAAATTGATCCTCGTCTGCGGTGCGAAACAGGCCGTCAAATTCCAAGCGGAACATACTGCTCTCCTTGATTAAAAGCGGATCGGCAGCCGGTAAGACTGCCGAAAATGCAGGGAAGGCGGGAGATGCGCAAGCGGGGTTGCGTGTCAGAATGAAGTGGGAAGAGGAGTGCAAGATGGCGAGCTGAGTCCAAAGAGTTGCCCTGTGAGGTTTTATCTATCATCCACATTTTGGGGGCCAGAGTCAAGAGCCGTTTTGTAAAATTCTGTTTAACAACTGATTTGTAATGTGCTAAACTTTGTTCGACTTTGATTTTGTGGAGGAACCTCATGCGGATTGTGCGTTACCAGGCCAAAAATGAAGCCCCTCGTTATGGCTGGATACTCGACGATAAAGTGGGTGGCATAGAAGGCGACCCGTTTACTGAATATCGCCGCCTGAAAGCGGAACTGCCCCTGGAAGAAGTGCGTTTGCTGGCGCCCTGCCAGCCTGGGAAAATCATTTGTGTCGGCCGCAATTATGCCGAACATGCTCGCGAGCACAATGCCGAAGTCCCAAAAGTGCCGCTGATTTTTATGAAGCCGCCCTCCTCCATCATCAACCCCGGCGATACAGTCATTCTGCCGCCGCAGTCGCAGCAAGTGGAGCACGAAGCCGAGCTGGTGGCCGTCATTGGCAAGCGGGGTCGTCACATTACCGCCGAGAGTGCCCGCGACTATATCTTTGGCTATACCATCGGCAATGACGTCACCGCTCGTGATTTGCAAAAATCGGATGGGCAATGGACGCGCGCCAAAGGGTTCGACACCTTTTGTCCTTTTGGCCCGTGGATTGATACCGAGTTTGATCCGGCAGATGCGCTGATTACTTGCCGGGTGAGCGGTCAGCCGCGCCAGATGGCTTCTACCCGCGATATGGTCTTTAGCGTCAATACGCTGATCGCTTTTGTTTCATCGGTGATGACGCTGGAGCCGGGTGACATCCTCTTTACCGGCACCCCGGCCGGGGTGGGGCTGCTGCGCGATGGCGACGAGGCTGTGGTAGAGATTGAGGGCCTGGGGCGGTTGAGCAACCCGGTCAAAGCCGAGTCCCGTTAAATCAGTATCAGGATGACCCCGATGGATGCTTTCGAACTGGCAGATTTAGACCGGCAGCATGCCCGGCTGGGCAAACTTTACCTCGAGTTCTTGCGCGTCCCCTCGCTGAGTATGGGGCTGTATCGTTTACCGGCCGGTGGCGAAGACCCGCAAGCCCCGCACAGCGAAGACGAGGTGTATTACGTGGTGAACGGCCGGGCGCAAATTAATGTCAATGGCGAAGACCGCGCGGTGCAGGCCGGTTCGGTTGTGTATGTGGCGGCCAACGCGCCGCACAAGTTCCATTCGATTGAACAGGATTTGGAAATCCTGGTCTTTTTTGCACCCGCCGAATACACCCTTGCGGGAAAATAGATTTTTGCTGTCTCTCGAGGTTTTATGCTGCGACCCACTCCCTTCCACCCCCGCACAGCCCCCATCAATCAGTTGCAGAACTGGCGGCGCTGGTCTGGTTATTACACGGCCGGGTTGTATGAGATGACCCATGAGCGCGAGTATTGGGCCATTCGTAATGCTGCTGCGCTGTTTGATGTCTCGCCGTTGATGAAGTATCTCGTTGAAGGGCCGCAGGCTGCGCAGCTGCTGGACCGGGTTGTGACCCGCGACGTGCGCAAAATGTCGGTGGGGCAGGTGATTTATACGCCCTGGTGTAATACCGAAGGAAAAGTGCTCGATGATGGAACGATTGCGCGCCTGGGTGAAACCACCTTTCGGATGACCTCTGCCGAACCCAACCTGCGCTGGTTGAACCTGAATTCGGTCGGGATGGATGTCTCGATCTCCGATATCAGTGATAGCATGGCGGCACTCAGTTTGCAGGGGCCAAAATCACGAGTGATCCTGAACCAGTGTGCCGAAAAGCCGCTGGATGGACTAAAGTATTTTCGCGTGATGGAAAATGCCATTGCCGGGATTCCCGTTACCATCTCACGCACTGGCTATACCGGTGACCTGGGCTACGAGCTCTGGTTGGATGCGCGCCCCGCGGAATCGGCGCTGGCGGTTTGGGATGCGTTAATGGCCGCCGGGCACGATTATGGCATTACCCCGGCGGGTATCCTGGCTTTGGATGTGGCGCGTGTAGAGGCTGGCCTGCTTTTGATCGAGGCTGATTATACGGCTGCGCACCATGCCATTATCGAGTCACAAAAGTCATCGCCGTACGAGCTGGGGCTGGGCTGGGCCGTCAACCTGGAGAAAGGCCCATTTAATGGTAAACAGGCCCTGGTGGCTGAAAAAGAGCGTGGTTCAGAGTGGTTGTTTGTGGGACTGGAGGTTGAGTGGACGGGGATGGAGCGCCTGTTCCATGAAGTTGGCTTGCCGCCGCAGATTTCCCCGCTTACGGTTCGGGCCAGCCTGCCCGTTTTGGGCGCCAATGGCGTACAGGTGGGATATGCCTCGTCTAGCACCTGGTCACCGGTGCTGAAAAAGTATATTGCCCTGGCGCATCTTAAAAAGCCGTATTACGAGCCCGGAACAAGGGTCTCGCTTGAAGTGACAGTTGAACACCAGCGCAAATATGCCCCGGCCCGGGTGGTGAAGACACCGTTTTACGAGCCGGATTGGAAAAAGAAGTAAGGAATTCCCCGGTAATCTAACCCCCAGGTTGAGCGTCGACTGCCAAATCGCTTATAAATACATAAGATTCTTAAAGAATTGCTTGACGCTGTTTTGTTGGGGGTGGTAAGATGATTTTTATGTATTTGCGCGGAAGTAAATGGAGTATGCGGCAGCGCCGCAAACCGATTAATTATTTCAATGTCTTTTTGCTGGCGGCATTGATTGCTGTTGGCGTTTACCTGAACTATTATGTGGTGCCCAATGTGCAGACGCCTTTTGTGCCCACCCCTACCCCCACCCGTCCCCCCGAATCGTTTGTTACCGAAGCACGCCAGTTTTTTGAAGAAGGCAAGATGCTTCAGGCCATTGCTTCATACCAGGAGGCAGTAAAAGCCAATCCGCAAGATGCGGCGGCGTATCTTGCCATGTCGCGCGCCCAAATTTGGGCCGGGAAATACGCCGATGCCCAAATGAGCGCCGAAAATGCGCTGTTGTTGAACGAAGCCAACTCTACGGCCCATGCCGTGCGAGGTTGGGCGTTGCTCTTCCAGGGTGATTTACTCCAGGCGGAAGCGGCGGTCAAACGCGCGATTGAGATTGACCCCAATAATGCCCTGCCGCATGCTATTTATGCCGAAATCCTTTCGGAGCAGTACCTGAATGGCACCGGCCCGCTCAATATTATTGACCTGATGAGTGAAGAGTCAAAAGTGGCGATTAGCCTGGGGCCAGATTTGTTCGAGGCGCATCGTGCGCGTGGTTATGTGCTTGAAGTAACCCAGAATAACCTGGAAGCGATTAATGAATACGAGGCCGCGGCAGCGATTAACGACAATATCGCCGATATTTACCTGGCGTTGGGACGCAACTACCGCGCCCTGGGTGTGTACGATAAAGCGGTAGATGCACTGACCCGTGCCAATACCCTCAATCCGGCCGACCCCACTCCCGATTTGATCATCTCCCGCATCTATGCCACGATTGGTGAGTTTCCCAAGGCCGAGCAGTATGCCGAGCAGGCGGTGCGCGACTCGCCTGTGGACCCGCTTTTGCGGGGAAACCTGGGTGTGATGTATGGCCGCAATTCCAAGTATCCCGAAGCGCTTGTAGAATTAAATTTTGCGGTGAATGGCGGCACAACCGAAGAAGGCGAAACGATCCTGGGCCTCGAACTGGAATCGGGGGCCTCTCCACGGGTTGCCGAATATTACTTTACCTACGGGCTGGTCCTGGCGCGCAGCTTCCCGCCGCGCTGTGGTGAAGCCTTGCCTGTGGCACAACAAATCCTTACAAAAATCCCTGGCGATGAAACCTCGGTGTTTAATGCCAATGAGATCATCCGTTTGTGTACTGATACGGCCGCCACGCCCTTCCTCGATGCCACGGCTGAGCCTGAGACCACGCCAGAAGTAACCCCAACCCCGTAAGACACCATGAATCTTTCCCCCCGCAGGCGATTATTCCATCGCCGAAGTGAAAATAATGTTTATCGTATGTTTGCCTGGGCGATCCTGATTATCGCCGGGCTTTGGATTTTTTACGGTGTCGAGCGCGGCACCGTGACTCCTGTGGGGCAGCCCGAGCCAACCCCCACCCGGCGCGCAGAATCATATGCCAGCGAGGCGCAGGCTCACTTTACCGCCGGGAACCTGGATGCGGCCATTACAGCCTACCGGAACGCCAGCAAAATTGACCCTACGAATGCCGCGGTCCTGGCCGAACTGGCTCGCATTCAGACCTACAGCTCAGCCCTGAAGACCACTGTTGAAGAACGCCGTGAAGTGTTAACCGAAGCCCTGCGCACCATCGACCAGGCCAAAGCCCTGGCTCCGGATGACAGCACCGTGGCCGCCATTCGCGCTTTTGTGCTCGACTGGAATTCGTCGCGCGATATTTCCGGGGAGCGTTCGGCCGACCTGTTGGCCGAAGCCGATCAAGAAGCCTTGCGCGCTTTGCAGTTGGACAACACCAACACACTGGCCCTGGTGTTTTATGCCGAAATCCTGATCGACCAGCTTAAACTGCCCCAGGCCGAACAGTACATGCAGCTGGCCCTCGGGCGCGGTGAAGACCTGATGGATTTGCACCGTGTTTATGCTTACCTGCTCGAATCGGAAGGTTTATACAGCCGCGCCATTGAAGAATATGACCGCGCGATTGCCCTGGCCCCCAAAATGACCTTCCTGTATGTCTACGCCGGGGCCAACTACCGTCAATTGGCCTTTCTCAACCCGATTGAAGAACAGCAGCGCGCCCTGTACGAACAGGCCATCGAATATTTTGCGGCTGCAGTTCAAATCAACGAAGAGATTGGTGTTAAACAGCCCGGCCCGTATCTTTCAATTGCCAAGACATATTCGCAAATGGGAGAGTTTTTTATTGCCGGGCGCAACGTGCAGCGCGCGCTCGAATTTGCGCCCTCTGACCCCGATGTGTACGGGCAGTTGGGCATCATTTTCCAGAAGTCGCGCAACTTCGAAGGCGCCATTCCCGCCTTGCGCTGCGCCATTCGGGGCTGTACGGCCGCCGAAAGTTGTGACGCGCGCGGCGGCTGCGATGAAGGCGATGACGGCACGGCGGTGGTTGGTATGCCTTTAAGCCAGAGCACCCTGGTGTATTACTACTCATACGCCTCCATCCTGGCCGCGCTCAGCCGCCCCAAGGCCAACAACTGCCCCGAGGCGCGCCTGGTCATGGATGAGATTCGCGCGGGTGGGTTTGGCAGTGACACCATCGTCAGCCAGATCCTGGCGGAAAACGAAAACATTTGCCGCATAGTGGACGCTGGTGGCCCCCTGGCGGTACGCACCCCCACCGCCGAACCGGGCTCTGATTCCCTGACCCCCGCTGCTACAGAATCCATGCTTCAACCGACCCTGACGCCGACTCCTACCCCGTAATTGCGGGCGGGGGACACCTTTTCAATTTTCCTGCGCATCAGAAAAATATAAGAATTAATACACGCCTCTTGACGCCTCTAGATGAGGCGTGTATCATATCCTTAGCACTCGATCGCTGTGAGTGCTAAAATTCTGCCCATTTGTATTCTACAAATAACAATTCTTTTAGGAGGCGTGTAATATGGCTCTTTCCATTAAACCCCTCGGCGACCGCGTTGTGGTTGAGCCCATCGAGCAGGAAGAAATCACTGCCGGTGGTATCGTTCTGCCCGATTCTGCCAAGGAAAAACCCCAGCAAGGCAACATCCTGGCCGCCGGCCCCGGCGCGCGTGACGAAGACGGCAAGCGCATTGCCATGGATGTGAAAGTTGGCGACCGCGTTTTGTATGCCAAGTATGCTGGCACCGAATTGAAGCTGGATGGCAAAAAAGTGCTCATCCTGCGCGAATCTGACATTCTCGGTATTATCGAGAAGTAATCCAGGAGAGTAAAACTATGGCTGCTAAACAACTTGTCTTTACCGAAGAAGCCCGCGCTAAACTGAAGCGGGGCATGGATGTCGTTGCCAATGCTGTGGCGACCACCCTCGGCCCCAAGGGCCGCAATGTGGCGATCGATCGCAAGTTCGGTTCCCCCACCATCACCCACGACGGCGTTTCTGTTGCCAAGGAAATTGAACTGGAAGACCCGTTTGAAAACATGGGCGCCCAGTTGCTCAAAGAAGCTGCCTCCAAGACCAACGACATCGCTGGCGACGGCACCACCACCAGCACCGTCCTGGCGCACGCCATTGTGACCGAAGGCCTCAAGGCCCTCGCCGCTGGCTACAATGCCATGATGCTCAAGCGCGGTATCGAAGTCGCCACCGACAAGATCGTGGCCGAATTGCGCAAGAGCGCTGTCAGCATCAACACCAAGGAAGAAATTGCTTCCGTCGCCACCAACTCCGCTGCTGACGCCGAAATCGGCGGCCTGATTGCGGACGTAATGGACAAAGTCGGCAAAGACGGCGTCATCACCGTTGAAGAAAGCAAATCCCTGCAGTTCGAAACCGAATTTGTTGAGGGTATGCAGTTCGATCGTGGTTACATTTCGGCTTACTTCATCACCGATTCGGACCACATGGAAGCGGTCATCAACGAACCCTACATCCTGATCAACGAAAAGAAAATTTCGGCTGCCCAGGACATCGTTCCGATCCTCGAAAAGCTGGTTCAGATTGGCAAGCGCGACCTGGTCATCATCGCCGAAGACATCGACGGCGAAGCCCTGGCCACCCTCGTGCTCAACAAGCTGCGCGGCATGCTCAACGTGCTGGCGATCAAGGCCCCTGGCTTTGGCGACCGCCGCAAGGCCATGCTCCAGGATATCGCTACCCTGACCGGTGGCCAGGTGATCACCGAAGAGACCGGCCGCAAGCTCGAAACCGCCACCCTGTCTGACCTCGGCCGCGCCGACAAAGTCACCGCCGACAAAGACAACACCACCATCATCGGTGGCAAGGGTGACGAAGCCCAGATTAAGGGCCGTGTTGAGCAGATCCGCGTTGAAATCGACAAGAGCACCAGCGATTACGACAAGGAAAAACTGCAGGAACGCGTTGCCAAGCTGGCCGGTGGCGTTGCCATCATTCGCGTTGGCGCTGCGACCGAGACCGAGCTGAAGGAAAAGAAGCACCGCGTTGAAGATGCCCTTTCCGCTGCCCGCGCGGCTGTGGAAGAAGGTATCGTGGCCGGTGGCGAAATTTCGCTCATCAATGCCGCGGGCGTGCTCGATGGCCTGAAGGCCGAGAGCGAAGATGCCCAGGTGGCGATCAATATCGTCCGCAAGGCACTCGAAGCCCCCATTCGCAAGCTGGCTGCCAACGCTGGCCAGGATGGCTCCGTCATCATCGATGGTGTCAAGCGCGAGGCCAAGGCCAAGAAGAACAAGAACATTGGCTACAACGTCTTGACCGGCGAATACGCCGACATGATCAAGGCCGGTGTCATCGATCCCGTCAAGGTGGTGCGTGGCGCGCTCGAAAACGCCGCTTCGATCGCTGCGATGATGCTGACCACCGAAGTGCTCATCACCGATGTGCCGGAGAAGGAAAAACCCGCTCCTGCGCCGATGCCGGAGTACTAAACCAGTTCGTCCGAGAGACCGCCAGTCATGGCGGTCTCTTTTTTTGCATTGAGCAAAAAAATGTAGTATTGTTGGAACATATCTGGTTGCATTACGTCCTCAATAAAGGAGGAACTTTCTCATGCGAAGAATGCTGTTCTTACTCGTGCCTGTATTTTTACTCTCAGCCTGTGCTTCTGCGGCCGAAGCGGCCTCCCCAACTGAAGTCCCGTCACCGTTACCGGTTGTCAGCACCAGCTCGGGTGTGGCGGTCGGCTCAGTGGGCTCACAGCCTGCTACGGCGGTGGCTACGGCCATTCCAGAGAAAAAGGCGGAGATCACCCCCATTCCGCATCCTGGGGCCGGGACGGGCGTTTATGGAACGGTGACGATGGGCCCGGCTTGCCCGGTGGAAACTCCCGACAACCCCTGTCCCGATGCGCCGTACCAGGCCACCCTGACTATCTTGAACCTGGTCGGGGAGGTGGTGACACAGACGACAACCGGCACCGATGGTTATTTTAGCCTGGCGCTGGCCCCCGGTGATTATATTTTGCACCCCGAGCGCCCTGGCAACCGGCCAATGCCCTCCGCCCCCGACCAGCCTTTTAGCGTTATCGATGGGCAATTTGTGCTGGTAAAGGTGGTTTACGATAGTGGAATTCGCTAAAACATCCATCTAAAATCCTTCTGGAAGAGATTTGGGGTAAAATAACGCGACTCTTTCGGAAGGAAATCTTGTGTTTGAAATTCTCTTTTTAGGCACCTCGGCATCCGCGCCATCGGCAAAACGCGGCCTTTCGGCGCAGATTGTCAAGCACGACGAATACCGTTTTCTCATCGACTGCGGCGAGGGGACACAGCGGCAGATTCTCCAATCTGGGATTGGATTCAAGCAGCTTACCCGCATTTTGCTCACCCACGGCCACCTCGACCACATCCTGGGCCTGGGCGGTTTAATGTCCACCTTTATGCGCTGGGAAGCCATCGAAGAGCTTGAAATCTTCGGGGGCAAAACCGCTCTAGACCGGGTGCGGGTGCTTATCAACGAGGTGGTGCTGAGGGGACAACGGCCGCCGATGCCGTTGCATTTTCGCGAAATTGGCCCCGGGGTGCTGTTCGATGTCGAGAATTTTACAGTGACGGCTTTCCCCGTTACCCATCGCGGTCCCGACTGCCTGGGATACCTGTTTGAAGAAAAAGCCCGCCGCCCCTTCCTGAACGATAAAGCGACTGAATTGGGTGTTCCTTTTGGCCCCGAACGCCGTAAACTGGTGGACGGCGAATCGATAACCCTTGCCGATGGGCGTGTGATTCACTCTGAAGAAGTGCTTGGCCCCCTCCAGCGTGGGACCAAACTGATGGTGGTCGGGGATACCGGCCGCACCGATGACTTGCTCGAACCTGCCACTGGCGCTGATGCGCTGGTGATTGAATCGACTTACCTGGATGAAGAAGCGGATATGGCTCGCCAGTTTTCGCACATGACTGCCAGGGGAGCTGCGGAACTGGCCCTAAAAGCCGGTGTTAAACAGTTAATTTTGACGCACATTTCGCGGCGCTACCGTGAAAAAGATGTCCTGGTCGAGGCCCAGGCCATCTTTCCAAACACCGTAGTCGCCCGTGATTTTGATAATTTCATGATTAAACGGGATTAATTGAATATGGCTCTAGATCAGAAACCCATGAAAATTGGGGTTCTCACATCGGGTGGTGATGCCCCCGGGATGAACCCCTGTATTCGCGCAGTCGTGCGAACAGGCATTGCGCGCGGCGCGCGTGTGATTGGCATCAACAACGGCTTTGAAGGCCTGATCAACGGTGAATTTCGCGAGTTGGGCGCGCGGGATGTCGGCGGCATTTTGCTGCGGGGTGGCACCATCTTGCAGACCAAACGCTCGGCGGCTTTTCGTGAACCAAAAGGCCAGCGCACAGCCATCCGTAAGATGAACGAGATTGGGATGGATGGCCTGGTTGTCATTGGCGGCGATGGTTCGCTGACCGGCGCGTTGGCCCTGCACAAACAGGGTATTAAGGTCGTAGGCGTGCCCGGTAGTATTGACAATGACATTTGGGGAACCGCCATTTCGATTGGCGTCGATACCGCCATGAACACCATTATGGATGCGGTGGACAAGTTGCGCGATACAGCCTCGTCGCATGGACGTGTCTTCCTGGTTGAAACGATGGGGCGTGGTTCGGGTTACCTGGCGGTTATGGCGGGCATTGTCAGCGGCGCAGAGATTGTGCTCATCCCCGAGACGACCGTTACTCTCGACGATGTTGCCAAATCAATTGAAGGTGCTTACGTGCGTGGCAAAACCCACGCCTTCATCATCAACGCCGAAGGGTCAGGCTTTAAAACCAATGAATTGGCCCAGGCGCTGGAGAACATGGATGTCGGTTTCCAGACACGTGTCACCATCCTGGGGCATATTCAGCGCGGCGGCTCCCCCACCGCTTACGACCGCCTGCTCGCCTCGCGCATGGGGGTCAAAGCTGTAGACGCGCTGCTGGGTGGGACTACAGGCGTGATGACCGGCCTCAAGGGGCGCGGCATTGAGTATGTTCCTTTGGAAGAAGTGGTTTCCAATAAGCGCCAGGTCAATATGGAGTACTACGAAATCGTCAGCCTTCTGGCGCGCTAAGACCTAAAAATAAACGATGAGCCCCCTCCAGCGAGGGGGCTCATCGTTTTAAGGAATGCGGGTGGCTATTAAATCCAGGTGGGTTCGTGGTACACCCCAAAAGCTTCCTTCATAACGCCAATCATTTCTCCCAGGGTGGCGTAAGAGCGCACCGCATCCAGGATGTAGGGCATGGTGTTCTCGCTGCCCAGGCTGGCGATGCGCAAACGGTCGAGCGCCTGGCCTACGCGCCCGGCGTCACGGGTTTGACGCACTTCGTTCAGGCGCGCGATCTGGCGCTCGTAGCCCTGCGGGTCCATTGCCAGGATTGGCACGCTGGGCGGTTTGCCCTCGGCATAGGCATTGACTCCTACGATGCGCCGGTCACCGGCATCGATCTCACGCTGGTAGCGGTAAGCGGCATCCGAAATCTCACCCTGGAAAAAGCCCTTGTCGATGGCTGGCAACACGCCGCCCAGGTCTTCGATGCGGCGAAAGTAGTCGTAAGCCTGTTTTTCGATGCGGTCGGTTTGCGCCTCAACGAAGAACGAGCCGCCCAGCGGGTCAACGGTGTTGGTTACTCCCGATTCTTCGGCGATGATCTGCTGGGTACGCAACGCAATGGTGACGGCGTGTTCTGAAGGCAGCGCCAGGGCCTCGTCGAGGCTGTTGGTATGCAGCGACTGGGTTCCGCCCAGCACGGCGGCCAGCGCCTGGATGGCGACGCGCACCACGTTGTTTTCAGGTTGTTGGGCGGTTAGCGACACCCCGGCCGTTTGGGTATGGAAGCGCAGCAGCCACGAGCGTGGGTTCTTGGCCTTGAAGGTCTCGCGCATTTCACGCGCCCAAATACGCCGCGCAGCGCGGTATTTGGCAATTTCTTCAAAGAAGTCGTTGTGCGCATTAAAGAAGAACGACAGGCGCGGGGCAAATTCGTCCACATCCATGCCGCGTGCAATGCCCCAGCGCACATATTCCATGCCATCGGCCAGGGTAAAGGCCAGCTCTTGCGCAGCGGTAGAACCGGCTTCGCGAATGTGGTAACCGCTGATTGAGATGGTGTTCCACTGTGGCACGGTCGTTGTGCCATACTCCATCGTATCCACTACCAGCCGCATCGAAGGTTCGGGCGGGAAGATATACTCTTTTTGGGCGATGAACTCTTTCAGGATGTCGTTTTGGGTTGTGCCGCGCAACTGATCGGGGCGCACGCCTTGTTTTTCGGCGGCGGCGATGTACATAGCCCAGATGATGGCTGCCGGGGAGTTGATGGTCATACTGGTGGAAACCTTGTCGAGCGGGATGCCCTCCAGCAAGATTTCCATATCTTTAAGCGATGAAATCGCTACCCCACATTTCCCAAACTCTCCCACGGCTTCAGGGGCGTCGGTGTCGTAACCCATCAGCGTCGCCAGGTCAAAAGCGATTGACAGGCCGGTTTGGCCCTGGCTGAGCAGGTATTTGAAACGCGCATTGGTCTCCTCGGCCGTGCCGAAGCCCGCAAACATGCGCATGGTCCATAATTTGGAACGGTGCAGGGTGGCATGCACCCCGCGTGTGTAGGGATATTCACCCGGAAGGCCCAGGTCGTTCTCGTAATCGAGATTGGAGACATCGAGGGGGGTGTAAAGCCGGTTTATCGGTTCGGAAGAAGTCGTTAGGAACTCTTCGCGGCGTTCCGGCAGTGAAGCAGTCGCCTTTTTAAGGCTGGTCTGTTCCCATTTTTGCAGAGAATCCTGTAATTCCGCAATTTTTTTGCGCTCGTACATGCTCTCTCCTTTGGCGAAGGAATGTGTACTAATTATATCCGTTTAATCTGACGCCCTTCAATTTCTGGTATACTCACCCTCGAAACTACCGTCAGGATAGGTTTATGCCACGTTTCGAGATCGATGTTGACCCTTGTGAACACATTACCGCCGATGCCATTGGCGCACCCGGACAGCGGGTTTTTTACATCCAGGCTTTCCAGGCTGCGCGCACGGTGACCATTATCATTGAAAAGGTCCAGCTTCAGTCGCTTTCGGTGGGGATCGAACAATTCCTGGCTCAACTCGCCACCCAGCACCCCGAACTGCCCGAGGCCTCGGCTGAGTTCTACGAACAGCAAATGCGCATCAGCCCGCCGCTCGAACCAGTCTTCCGCGCTGGTGAGATTGGCCTGGGGTATGACCGCGATCGTGACCTGGTGGTGATTGTCACCCGCGAGATCTTGACCGATGGCGAAGATATTGAAGAAGCTGCGGTAATCCGCTTTTGGTGTAGCCGTTCACAGGCGCGGGCATTGGCCCGCTGGGGCGCAGATGTTGTGCAGCGCGGACGGCCCATCTGCCCGCAATGTGGCCAGCCCATGGAACCTGAAGGCCACTTTTGCCCCAAAAAGAATGGCCACAAACACTAAATCCGCGACCCTAAAGGAACCCCCTTTAGGGTCTAAACTATATGCCAGACGAAACCCTGCGTAACGCCTTCGCCAACGGAACCATTGAACTCAAGGGCCAGTTCACCCTTGGGTCGAATTACACCTTCCTGGTGACAGTCAGCCATGCCGGGCAGGAATTCCCGGCGGTGTACAAACCGGTCAAGGGTGAGCAGCCGCTGTGGGATTTCCCCGAAAACAGCCTGACCGGGCGCGAAGTGGCCGCCTACCTGCTTAGCGAAGCGCTGGGCTGGGGCCTGGTTCCCTATACCATCCTGCGCGAAGATGGCCCGTATGGCGCGGGATCGTTGCAGCAATTTATCGACTACAACCCCAATTACCATTATTTCAACTTCAAACCGGCCGATAAAGAACGCCTGCGCCCGGTGGCGCTCTTTGATCATCTCACCAACAATGCCGACCGCAAGGGCAGCCACATCTTTTTTGAAAAGGGCACGCGTCACCTGTATGCCATCGATCACGGCCTGTGTTTCCATGATGAAGATAAATTGAGGACGGTGTTGTGGGATTTTGCCGGGGAACCGTTACCTGATGCCCTGGTTGCCGACCTGCAGCGGGTGCGCGGCGAACTGACCCCGCCCTCGGGCCTGTTTACCGCTTTAGAAAATTTTCTCTCCCCGCTGGAAATTTCGGCGCTTGACCAGCGCGCCCGTGAACTGATTGAAACTGGCGTTTTCCCCCAACCGCCCACATATCGCCGGGCATTCCCGTACCCGCCTTTATAACGCTACAAACTGTCAGGACACAGCCAACTGCGTCCTTGCGTATAAAACCAACTGGAGGACTTATGGCTCACTATAAACTCGCCTTGCTCGGCTTTGGCAATGTTGGCCGGGCCCTGGCCGAATTGCTTCTGCGCAAACGCGCCGAACTGGAAGACCGTTACGAGATTACTTTTACCGTGACGGGCATTGCCACCGGGCGTCGCGGTATGGCTGTCAACCCCGCCGGAATTGACCTGGCTGCAGCGCTTGACCTGGCGCGTAACGGGCAATCGCTCAACGCATTGGGTACCACCCCGCTCGTAGACACGCTCGATTTTATTCGTCAGTCGGGCGCAGACGTGCTCTTTGAAAATAGCCCGGTCAACTACGAAACCGGCCAGCCTGCAGTCGATCACATCAAAACCGCCCTGGGGCTGGGGATGCATGTTGCCACCGCCAACAAAGGCCCGGTGGTACATGCCTTCCACGAGCTAAAGGCGCTGGCGCAGTCGCGGGGCCGGCAGTTCTTCCACGAATCGGCGGTGATGGATGGCGCACCCATCTTTTCCCTGTTTCGAGGGGCGTTGCCCGCCGCGCAGTTGAAAGCCTTCAAGGCGGTACTTAATTCGACCACCAACCTGATTTTGACGCGCATGGAGAGCGGCGAATCTTTTGACGATGCCGTGCGCTACGCCCAACAGATTGGGATTGCCGAAACCGACCCATCCGGCGATGTGGATGGCTGGGATGCTGCCATCAAAGTGGCGGCACTGGCCTCGGTGTTGATGGATATGCCGCTTAAACCCGCCGATGTAGACCGCACCGGTATCCGTGACATCACCCCGCAGATGGTGCAGGCCGCCAAAGCCGACGGGAAACGCTACAAGTTGATTTGCTCTGCCGAAAAGGTGGGCAACAGCGTTAAGGGCAAAGTGGCCCCGGAACTGGTTCCGGTTGTGTCGCCGTTTTATGGAGTTGAAGGCACTACTTCCATTATCCAATTCCAGACCGATGTGCTCGGTGACCTGACCCTGATCGAATCGGACCCAGGTCCGCATACCACCGCCTATGGCCTGCTGGCCGATTTTATTCACGCAGTAAAGTAGGTTTCAAAAAAAAGCGGCTCACTTTTCGGTGAGCCGCTTTTTTATCGGTGGGGCAGGAACTCGGGCGGGTGGCCCGGAAGGTATCCCGGGCCGGTATACAACCCAGGGATAGCGTGCTATTCCAATTCGCGCAGTCTTTGGGCCATCAAGAAGATGGCGGTCACCAGTAGCAGGCCGATCAGAATCCAGTACCAGAAATGGAAGAACAGGATCAGCGCGCCAATCATGGCCAGCAGGGTGGTGATGACGGCAACGGTGTGAATAAAGGCCCCGCGCAGGACCGATTCGATCACGATAAATAACAGCGTCATAACCGCCAGCCCCGGCGCGAGAAACTTGGGGGTTAGAAGCATCAGCAGGACGATGCCGAATAACAGGAAGCTCAGGCTGACGGCGGCCCAGGTCTGGGCGGCGCGTTCGAAGCGCATCCGCGCGGCTTTAACCGGCTCAGCCAGGTGGCGGATGTGCGCGCGCGGGTCATCTTGCAAATTCTGGCGTAACCTTTCGAGCCGCGTCGTAAGACCTTGCAACAAGGCGGTATTTTCGGAATATTCACGGCGCAGGGCGCGGACTTCGGCGGCCAGGGTGTCTTTTTGCCGCTCGAGGGCGGCGTGCTGTTTTGCCAGGTGCGGATTGCCTTCCATCCCCTTGAGCCGGATGCCAAGCGATTGCAATTCCTCGGCTTTTTGCGGGATCAGGCGATCCAGGCCTTGCTGGCGGCTGGAGATTTCAGCGCAATTCTGTTCGAGCAGGCTCAGGGCCTGGGGCGGCGGGGGGACCTTATCGAGCCCGGCGAAGCCAAGCGGGTCATACCAGGCTCCGCGCGGCGACCCGTCGCGGTTGTACATCGGCCCGGCGGGAGCATTCTCTCCCGAGATGGGGTCGCGGGCAAACAGGCCCCATAACCCGCGGTATTGCGCTGCCCAGGGTGTCGCTTCGCTGATGGGGACCGGTGACCAGGCGGCAGGTTGCCCGGGGCCGATAGAGAGCCCATCGCCGCGTGCATAATCTACAAAGGGGATGCGAAACGGATCGACGGGTTGTTGGCCCAGCGTTTCGGTCCAGAAGCGGTTCCAGGTATTAAAGGTGCTGCGCACCCAGGCCGGTAAGGCCAGGTTGACCTCGGCCTGGTACTCGCCTTTGCGGAAATAGGAGGCGTGCGACCCGGCTCCCACGTAAACGACCGGATGCCCGTCAATAAAATCGAGTTCAGCCAGGTCGTCCCAGCGGCGGCGCAGGTCGTCACCGTGGAAGTCGTGCGAGGCGTAAGCCAGCCATTCGGGGATGAGTTGCTCGCCTTCTTGATAGAGATAGATGGAGACCAGTTCCCAATCGGCTTCATGGTCGTTGACACCGTTAAACCCGGAGCGCCAGTTGTTGTAGCAATAAAAAAACCAGTATTGCAACACGACCCAGCCGTTGTGGCGGGTGACGCGCCCGTAGTAGGTGTATTTATCGGCCCGGCGGCGGATGCGGAAGTAGGCCAGTTCGGCCGCAGCGGCATTGGCTGCCGGGACGCGTCCGCGCATCAGGAAGGAGGCGGAAAAGAGGGCGTCAACGATGCGCGGCAGCAATCCGCCGCGTGCCAGGCGGCCAAGACCTGCATGGAAGGTGTTTTTGAGTTTGCTGCGCAGCCGTGCCTGGTCGGTGAGGGCCAGGGCTGCTTCGGAGAAGCTGAGCGGTTCGATAAAGCGCAGGTAGTGAACCGTGCCAAAGGAGGCCGGGCGCGGTTCCACCAGGTTTTCAATGTTTAGCTGACCCTGCGGAACAAGCAGCGAGTCGCGACCATCGGGGGAGTGCGCCCACAGGCTAGATTCCTGCACATAGGTCTCCACATCTGAAGGGTAGAACTGTTCGCCACGCGTAAAGCGCAGGACAGGCTCGAAGCGGCGCAGGAGGTTGAGGTCGCTGGAATTGGCTGGCAAGCTGGGGCGGTCAGTCGAGGCGTTCACCGGGGTCCGTCCTGATTCTGAAGATGCGCTGCACATCGGCCTGGTTGAGAGCAAAAGCGATAATGGTATCGGAAGCCAGCACGATGTAATTAGGCTCGGCGTAGAAATAGTCGATCAGGGTAATGGTGAGTGAGATGCAGGTCCAGACCATCAGCACTACCCAGCTCCAGCGTTGCATGCGCAAAAAACCGACTAGCACGACGATGCCTGAAAGCGAGAGCAAGGCATATGCGGCGCTGGTAAAAATGGCTCCACCCAATTGCGTAACCCACAGGCCTGCGAACAAAGGCCCGCGAAACCCGTTTTCGAAGACGCCAGTTTCGGCCAGCGGTTCAAAGACTTGGTACAGCCGCACCAGGAATAGGATAAAGATGGCCCAGGCAGTGACTGTTACAGCAATTGGGCGTTTGCCTTTGCGCCGAGGCTTTCCGAGCAGGCGACTCTTTTGGATAAAAACCCGCAGGATGCCTACCAGCCCAATCCCCACCGCCAGGTTGACCAGGAAAATGGGCAGCGGTTTGCCATAAATACCGGGAAGCCCTAAAGCATAGCAGGCTCCATCGACAAATGCCACTGGCGCCAGGGCCAACGAGGTTGGCGCGCGCAAATAGACTGGCAACCCGGCATGGATGAAGTAAAAGCCGGTGAGGGCCAGGCCAATGAACAACGCAAACAAGCCGGGGGTAAACAGTTTTTTCATCGAGTCATAGATTTGCTTCTTGCCATCGATGCCAGGTATAGCGCCACCGATCCGGCCACCGCGGCGTTAAGCGATTCGATTTGCCCGCGCATCGGCAGTTTCATCAGGATATCGCAGGATTTGGCTGTCAATGGGCGCATGCCTTCGCCTTCCGAGCCGACCACCAGCCCCAGGGCACCATCCAACCGTACCTGTTCGGCCGGGGTGGCTGATTCGCCGCCTTCGAGCCCCACCACCCATGCCCCGGCATTTTTAAGCTCGGTAATGGCCTGGTGCAGGTTGAACTGTGCTACCAGCAGGTGTTCGCTGGCGCCTGACGAGGCATTGACCACCGCCGGGGTGACTTCCACCGTTCGTGCCAGCGGGATGACCACGCCATGCACCCCCACCACTTCGGCGGTGCGCAGCAAGGTCCCAAAGTTCTGCGGGTCATTCAAGGTATCAAGCAGCAGCACAAAAAGCGGCTCCGTGCGCTGTGCAGCCAGGTCAAAGACATCTGTCAGGTCGGCATAGGGATAGGCGCTGGTCTCAAGCGCCACCCCCTGGTGGTTGACGTTCATCCGCTCCAACTTGTTGCGCGGCACCTTGCCCACCGGGACTTTGCGCTGGGCAGCCAGGGCCAGGATCTCGCCCATGCGGCCTTTTTCCTGGGTGCCCTCGGCAATTTCCAGGCGCAGGAACTGCCTGCGCTTGGCGCGCAGGGCTTCGTACACGGCATTCCGTCCGTAAAGGATTTCTTTCATTTGCGTTTTTTCACTTTTCACACAACAATTTTTTATGCTATTTTGCGGCTGACGTAAATAGATTGCCTTACTTCAACATCGGCATCTTGATACCGTGCCGTTTGGCAGCCTCGATGGCAATATCATACCCTGCATCGGCATGGCGCACCACACCCATCCCGGGGTCTGTCGTCAATACCCGCTCCAGCCGCCGGGCGGCCTCGGGTGTTCCATCGGCAACGATCACTTGCCCGGCATGTTGGCTGTAACCCATCCCGACCCCGCCGCCGTGATGGAAGGAAACCCAGGTTGCCCCGCCGACCGCATTGATCATGGCGTTCAGGATGGCCCAATCGCTGATGGCGTCTGAGCCGTCTTTCATTGACTCGGTTTCACGGTTGGGGCTGGCGACCGAACCGCTGTCGAGGTGGTCGCGCCCAATGACAATCGGCGCTTTAACTTTGCCCGTAGCGACCAGTTCGTTAAACTTTAGACCGGCGCGGGCGCGTTCGCCGTACCCCAGCCAGCAGATGCGGCTGGGTAGCCCCTGGAAAGGCACTTTTTCACGCGCCATCTTCAGCCAGCGCTGTAAATGTGCATCTTCAGGAAAAAGCTCGGCGATAGCGGCGTCGGTTGTGTAAATATCTTCAGGGTCGCCCGAAAGCGCCACCCAGCGGAAGGGGCCTTTCCCTTCGCAGAATAGCGGGCGGATGTAAGCCGGAACAAATCCGGGGAACTCAAAAGCATCCGTCACCCCGTAGTTATACGCCTGTTGACGGATATTGTTGCCATAGTCAAAAACTTCCGCGCCCGCTCGCTGGAAAGCCAGCATAGCCTGTACATGCTTGGCCATCGAGGCCATGGCCATCTTTTTGTATTGCTCCGGGTCGCTCACACGCAACTGATTGGCGGCTTCCACCGTTAGCCCCGATGGGACATAATACAGGGCCTCGTGCGCCGAGGTCTGGTCGGTCACAACATCCGGGATCACGCCCCGCGTGACCAGCTCCGCGTAAATATCGGCCGCATTCCCAACCAGGCCAATGGAGATGGGCTTGCCCGCGGCTTTATTCTCTTCCACCAGCGTCATTGCCTCTTCGAGCGTATCCACCACCGTATCCACATACCCGATAGCGCGTCGCCGTTCCGCGCGCTCTTTGTCTACCTCAACAATCAGACCCACTCCCTCGTTCATGGTGATCGAGAGCGGCTGTGCCCCACCCATACCACCCAACCCGGCGGTGAGCACAAACTTGCCCCGAAGCGAACCCCAACCCTTGAGCTTGGCCAGCGCGCCAAAAGTCTCATACGTGCCCTGCAGGATGCCCTGTGTCCCAATGTAGATCCATGAACCGGCGGTCATCTGCCCGTACATGATCAGACCCTTTTTTGCCAGTTCATCGAAGTGTTCCCAGGTGGCCCAATGCGGCACCAGGTTCGAGTTGGCAATCAGCACCCGGGGCGCATCCCGGTGGGATTTAAAGACCACCACCGGCTTGCCTGATTGCACCAGCAGGGTTTCATCGTCATCCAGGGTTTTTAGGCTTTCGAGAATGGCATCGAAGGCTTCCCAACTGCGTGCGGCTTTGCCGCGCCCGCCATAGACCACCAGATCTTCGGGTTTTTCCGCAACTTCCGGGTCTAAGTTATTCTGGATCATACGAAAAGCGGCTTCGCTAAGCCAGTTCTTGCAGGTTAGTTTTGTTCCACGAGGCGCACGGACGACGCGAGGACCAGACATGAAACTCTCCTTGGGTTGAAGTTTTTTTCACGCGAGCAATGTGCTCACAAGGTAATTATACGCCCGCCAAAAGGTTCGAAAGCCGCCGCATTTATCTCTTATCGCCTGTTTCCAGGCACGCTGCGGGTAGGTTCAAAAACAAAGACTTCCTGCCTGTTCCAGGCGGGAAGTCTTAAAAAAGCGGTGCCTTCCTCAAAACAAACGCGGGGTCATGCCCGTAAGCGTCGTCTAATGTTCAGCCGCAAATTGCGCAAAGTTTGTCGACTTTAGGCGTTTCACCAGGTCATCTTGCGCATCACACCAGATGGGGCGCAGCGGGCATTCATCGCCAAAAGAGCAGGCTTCCTGGTCGTTCACACATTCGTTCAATGCAATCGGCCCGTCAATGGCCTCCACAACATCCAGTAACGTAATATCTTCGGGGGTCTTGGCCAGGGTTACGCCGCCGCGAGCGCCACGAGATGTTTGCAGCAGCCCGGCAATGGATAGCTGCGAGATAATTTTGGCCAGGAATGAAGGCGGGATGTGCTGTTCCTGGGCAATTTGGCTGGTGGCTGCGCGCTGGCTTGCGCCGAGTTTTGAAATGTACAAAACAGCGCGGATGGCGTAATCGGCTTGGCGGGTAATCTGCATGACGAACCTCTTATAAATCAGCAAAGATTGGCAAAAAATACTGTGTTTTTGAGTGAGAAATCCCTATTTTTGTTGACAAAAAAGTAGGTAAATTTCATCCAGTTATACCAATTCTATGAATGAGCCCTTATTTTCACAAGTGACCATCGTCATGGATATATTATGACCTTTTACTCCGAAATATATGACCTATGGGTAAAAAGGCAACAAAACGGCCGCCAGGAATACTGGCGGCTGTTTTGGGGTTACGCAGGTTTATTGCGTAATTTGGACGTTCCCGGCGCCCATTTCAATGATGATCGTCAGGGTTGGGCCATCACCTTCCTGGGTATAGGTGTTATCCTGTTTTGACCAACCCGATGGGACGCTGACATTCGATAGGCCGCTGTTAACCTTGATGGTGGCAGACATGCCTTCGGGGATAACCAGCGTCAGGTTGCTCATCCCTGAGCGAACGGTCACGCTGCCATCGCGCAGCAGTTTGCTGCCAAAGTCGAGCGTGTAATTGCCCGCGCCGCTTTCAAAAGACAGGGTTGAGAAGTTGGCATTGCCCAGGTTGCTCAAGGTGACATTGGATGCGCCGGTTTTGTACGTAAACAGGCTCATCTTCTCTGTGTTGGGCGCCGAAAAGCTCAGGTCCACTTCGGCAGCGCCGTCGTTCACTTCCAGGCTGGTGAGCGCCAAGCCGCCCAGTTCAAGCTGGCCTTTGTACGCCCCGGCATTAATGACCAGGTCGGTGGGCATATCGCCGAGCAATAGATCCCACTCGTTTTTGATTCCGCTCAGGCTCGGGATGCCGTTGACCTGGTATTCGCCCTGGCTGAGGCGCACTTCTGCACCGTCGGTGGTGATTTCGGGCTTGAAGTCGGAGATGTTATAGGTGGCGCTGCCTTCGACCAGGTTGGTTTTTGCACCGGGGGCCAGGGTGAGGTCACCGGCGGCAAATTCCAGGATCAAGCGCGCGCTTTCGGCATCCGGGCGGGCAATGACAATTTTATCGGTTACATCGGGGCCGGGGGTTTTAGCGCTTGGGGCCGGGATGTTGATTCCGCACGCCATACTGGCCAGGGCCAGGATGAGGACGGCAAGGATTGGTTTTTTAGACATAGGAAACTCCTTAAATATGAATCCGCTTCAAATGGGATAGTATTTTCTACGCGCTGCCGTTAAAAAAGTTGCGGCGGAACTTTCGCCCCGCCGCTGGTTTACCGTTTACTAAGCGCCTGCTGTGCGCAGGATCTCCCTGGTTTGTGCGACATCGCTCCGTATTTGGGCGATGAGTTCGTCAACCGAGGTGAATTTTTGCTCGCCGCGCAGGCGTTCTACAAATTCAACCGTGACGGTTTTGCCATACAGGTCTGTGTTGAAGTCGAGCAGGTGGGCTTCGATACGGGGCAGGGCGTTCCCGCCGGTGAAGGTGGGCCGCAGGCCAATGTTGACGGCGGCCATGTGCCTGGTCCCTTCGACCAGCACAAAACAGGCGTATACGCCATTGGCCGGGATTGCTTTGCCAGTGGGGATGTCGACATTGGCGGTAGGGATGCCGATGGTGCGGCCACGCCCGTCGCCGGGGATCACGGGACCCTGTGCGGAATAGTAGCGGCCCAGTTTAACGGCGGTCCCGGCTACGTTGCCGTCGGCAATCATTTGACGGATCAAGGTGGAGGAGATGATCTCGCCATTAATCGGAAAGGCATCGAAGACCTGAGTCTGATAATCCAGTTCGCGGCCAATTTGGGTCAGCCGTTCGACGTTGCCTGCGCGGTTTTTCCCGAGGGCGAAATCATAGCCCATCAATAGCCGTTTTAAGCCGAGATGTTTTTTCAGGTCGGCCATGAAGTCTTCGGCGCTGCGCTCTGAGAGCTGGCGGGTGAAATTGAGGGTGATGACGTAGTCAACGCCCAGTTCGAAGAGCAGTTCGGCGCGTTCGTCGGGGGTGGTGATGCAGGGGATGTCGCGCCCGGCCAGGACTTTTGCCGGGTGGGGCGAGAAGGATAACAAAACAGCAGGCGCGCCTTCAGAATGGGCGCCTGCCGTTAGTTGTTGGATAATTTTTTGATGGCCGCGATGAACCCCATCGAATACGCCAATGGTGAGCCAGCTACCGCTAAGATGGATGGCTTCGAGCGATTGGGAGTGTTGTGCCATAGGTTGGGTGAGTGACAGGAACCCCGGGCTTACGAGAAGAAGACCTTTTTGGGCTGCCATTCGCTGGTGGTGGCATCCAGTTCCATGAGTGCCACCAGCTCACCGGCCATGCTGACGCCGCGAACGAGGTTATTGATGCCGGGTTTGTCGGCCGGGTTGGCGGGGATGCGATGGCCGTGCTTGATGTCTTCTACCTGGTCGGGGTCGAGTTCGATGGCGGGCCAGTCGCCGAGGGCTTCGGCGGCGGGGATCAGGTACTGGTACCAGTTCCCGGCGCGGAAGGCTTCTTGCAGTTTGCGCAGCGGGGTGGCGTCGCGCAGGCTAAAGCGGCCGCTTTTGGTGCGGCGCAGCCCCACCAGGTAGGCGCCGCAGCCGAGGGCATTGCCCATGTCGTTGGCCAGCGAGCGGACGTAGGTGCCGGAGGAGCAATGCACATCGACAACCACTTCGGGGGGCGCCCATTCGAGCACTTCAAGGTGGTAAACGTTAATCTTGCGCGAGGCCAGTTCTACTTCTTCGCCGCGGCGAGCCATGTCGTAGGCGCGGCGTCCGCGTACTTTTACGGCAGAATAAGGCGGCGGGGTTTGTTCGATCTCGCCGACAAATTGCTTGAGCGTGTCTTCAAACTGTTGTTCGGTGACATTCACCTGCGGGGTCACCTGGCGGGTAAAGCGGCCGTCGGCGTCAAAGGTGTCGGTGGATGCGCCCAGGCGGATAATGGCCTGGTAGCGTTTGTCGGAGGCGGAGACGTACTCACTCAGGCGCACGGCCGGGCCGACGAGAATGACCAGCACGCCCGAGGCGCGTGGGTCGAGGGTGCCGGTGTGCCCGGCGCGCCGGATACCTGTGCCAAAGCGGATGGCATTGACCACATCGTGCGAGGTCATGCCCACCGGTTTGTCGACGACGAGTACACCCGAAATGGCGTTTTTTATATCTTGATGATCCTGGTTGCCCATATAAAAAGTCCTCCTCCCGTTACAGGTTAAGCATCTCGCGTGTGGTCTGAAGCACACGCGGCTGGATTTCTTCCATCTTCCCGGGGATATCGGCCCCGGCTGCGGCCTGGTGACCGCCTCCGCCAAAGGATTTGGCGACTTTGGAGACATCAATGCCTGGCTGGAGTGCCCGCCAGGAGATTTTGACGCTGTCATGCTGTTCGACAAAGATCATGCCAATGGCATGGTCTTCAATGGCCGAGATGATATTAATCAGGTCGGCATCGTCGTTCCCGTTATACCCGGCGACTTTGCGGTCGCTCAGGCGCAGGGTTCCAAAGACAATGCCATCGAGCGTCGTCAGGCTGGCGAGACCCGCGCCCCAGTATTTGGCGGCGGCATACGAGCGGCGCACCAGCGCGCGGCTGTACAGGTCGGGCAGGTCGATGCCTGTTTCCATGAGCGCGGCCACCTGGCGCAGCGCGGCAGGCGTGGTATTGGATGTGCGGAATCCCAGGGTGTCGGTGACGATGCCGGTGGTCAGGTTGGCTGCCACCGCCGCGGTGATTTCGAGCCCCCATAGCGGCAAGTGATCGGTTAAAACGGCAGAAGTGGCTACCGCCTGGGGTTCGATCAGGTTAATTTCCCCAAACTTTTCGTTGGTAACGTGATGATCGATATTGATATGCGGTTTCTGATAACTCTCGAACTGTTTGCCGGTGCGTTTGAAGTCGGCGCAGTCGACGGTGATGAACAGGTCGAAAGCTTCTTTGGGTTCTTTTTTGACCAGTTCATGCCCCGGCAGGTGCCTGAAGGAGGCCGGGAGGCCATCATTGAGCACCATTTGGACGGTTTTTCCCGCGCCTTGCAGGGCCAGGCCCAGCGCCAGCAACGAGCCAATTGCGTCGCCATCAGGCCGCACGTGAGAGACGATCAGGATGTTTTGGGCAGCATCTATTTTGGCTTTGATGGCCGCATCAAGTTCTGAGCTCATAGGTTACTTTCGTTCATCTCGCATTTGTTTAAAGAGTTTTTCCATGTGGTCGGCGTTTTCGGGGGTGGGGTCCCAGTGAAAACGCAGACGCGGGAAGCTGCGCAGGTCGACCCGCGCGGCCAGGCTGCGGCGTAAAAAGCCGCTGGCTGATTCCATTCCGGCCAGGACTTCTGCAGAACGGGGCTTTCCCTCCACAGCGGAAACGTAAATATCGGCAAAGGCAAGTTCACGATCCACGCGCACATCTGTGACGAAGACCTGATGCAAGCGCGGGTCACTGATTTCTTTAATCAGCAATGCCGAGAGTTCCTCGCGAATGCGATCGGAAATTTTTTGTAAGCGAACACCAGAAGGCATAAGTATTTTCGATTTTTGAAAGAAGGTTTATCGGGTAAGTTTGAAGTTGTGCAATTTGATTGAGGTTGGAGCCCAACCTTTTGACTGGACTCCAACCATGACTGCAATAATCGTACACGTTTTGTCTAGTTTCGTCAATTAGCTGTTTTTTCGAGAACGTAACATTCGAGAATATCGCCAACCAGGATGTCATGGAAGTTGCGCAGGCCCACGCCGCACTCGAACCCGGTGCGCACTTCGCGCACGTCGTCTTTTTCGTGCTTGAGCGAGCTGACTTCACCTTCGAAGACGATATCGTTGCCGCGGCGCAGGCGAATCTTGCCATTGCGGCGCAGTTCGCCCTCGGTAACGCGGCACCCGGCGATTTTGCCGATCTTGGAGATGGGGAAGACCGCCAGGACGCTGGCCTTGCCGACCACTTTTTCGACAAATTCGGGTTGGAGCATCCCCTTAACCGCTTTTTGGATGTCTTCGGTCAATCGGTAGATGATGTCGTACAGGCGGATGGAGACACCTTCCGCTTCGGCCAGGCGGCGGGCAGCCACTTCGGCCTGAACGTTGAAGCCGATCAGGATGGCTTTGGAGGCCGACGCCAACATCACATCGTTCTCGCCGATGTTGCCGGTTTCTGAATACAGAACTTTGATGGCGATTTCGGTGCTGCCCTTGGCAAGTTCGTTGAGTTCTTTCACGATCGGTTCCAGCGAGCCTTGCACGTCGGCTTTCAAGATCAGGCGCAGTTCTTTCAACTCGCCAGCCTTGAAGCGCGCAAACAAATCTTCAAGCGACATTTTGGCAGATGTGGCCTGGTTCTTCTGGGCTTCATGCCGTTTAAGCACAATTTCGCGCGCGATACGTTCGTTTTCGACAACTTCGAAGACTTCACCGGCGGCCGGGACATCGCTCAGGCCCAGGACCGAGACTGGCATGGATGGACCGGCTTTTTGCACTGGTTTGCCGCGATAATCGAACATGGCCTTAAGGCGGCCCTGGCCCATCCCGGCGACCACAACATTGCCGCTTTTCAGGGTCCCGTTTTGCACCAGCAGGGTGGCTACCACGCCCTTGGTCTTATCGACCTCGGCCTCGATGACCGTGCCGATGACTTTGCCCTGCGGGTTGGCGCGGATATCGCTGCTGTCGGCCACCAACAAGATGGAGGCTAGCAGGTCGGTAATGCCCTGCTTCTGGCGGGCCGAAACGGGCACAACAATAGTATTGCCGCCCCATTCATCGGGTACCAGCTCGAGCTCTGAAAGTTGATTTTTTACACGGTCTGGATTGGCGTTGGCTTTGTCAATCTTGTTGAGGGCCACAATAATCGGCACACGGGCGGCCTTGGCATGGGCAATCGCCTCGCGTGTCTGTGGCATGACACCGTCATCGGCGGCCACCACCAGGACAACAACATCTGCGCCCTGTGCGCCGCGCGCACGCATCGCGGTAAAGGCGGCGTGGCCGGGTGTATCGAGAAAAGTAATCAGGCGTCCTTCTTTTTCAATCTGGTACGCACCGATATGCTGGGTAATGCCGCCTGCTTCCCCACCGGCCACATTGGTCTGGCGAATGGCGTCAAGCAGCGAGGTTTTGCCGTGGTCAACGTGCCCGAGGATCGTTACAACCGGAGGGCGGTTGGTGAGGTCGGAATCTTTTTCGTTGGCGATTTTCTGACGCCACAACGGGACTTCCCCGACTTCTTTTTGTTCCTCCACCACTGCCGCTTCGGGAATGGCGTCGAACCCAAACTCGGCGGCCACGATGGCAGCCGTATCGAAATCGATCATCTGGTTGATGGAAGCCATCACCCCGTTGGCCATCAGTTTTTTGATGGCGTCGATTGGGCTGATGCCCATCTTTTGCGCCAGGTCGCGCACACCAATTGCGACCGGAACTTCTATCGTTTTGCTCATAAGCACCTCCAGCATTGAACCACGCCTTCGCGGGGTTTGCGTCTGAAAGCGCCTGTGAGCAAATTCAGTTCACATGGCAGTCCATCTCAGACGCCCGTCCCCGGCGGGGTGGGCGCATCTGCCTCTACAGCAGACTCTTCCGGCAGGCTAGCCATATATTCTTCCAGCCTGTGCCGGTCCTCGGCCGTCAGCGACACCTTGAGCGCACCGCTCAGTGCCCCTTTCAGCCCGCGTTCCCAGCAAGATTTGCGGTCGTGTAAATAGGCCCCCCGGCCATTCAACTTGCCCGTTGGGTCTACAAAGACCCCGTCAGGCTGCCGCACAATGCGAGTCAGAGTGCGCTTATTCAGCACTGTGCGACAACCCACACAAGTCCGTTGGGGAATATGTTTGACAGGTTTTGCAGGTTTTTTATTCACGTCAACATACCGATTGACGAGTTCTACCTCATCTCATCAAAAAAGATTTACCACTCTTCTTCAGACCACTCGCCGCCGCCGCGTTTGTGCTTCTTACGGCCGACCACTTCGCCACGGGCTTCGTCGAATTCCAACTCAACCGACTTCTTGCCCTTCTTGCCCTTTTTGTCCGCTTTTTCATCTTCATAGGCGGCGCCTGGCTTAAAGGATTCGGGGCGGAGTTTGAACAACTCTTCGAAGGAAACTTCCGAACCGGCTTCTTCTTCGGTAGAAGCGGCCGTCGGGGCTGCCGGAGCGGCCTGTTCGGCCTTTGCTTCGGCAACGGGTGCTTCGGCCGCAGCTTCCGCCACCGGGGCCTGTTCCACCGCTTCGACGGGGGCTTCTGTAGTAGCGGCAACCGCCACCGGGGCCGATTCTTCTGCAGCCACCACTTGCGGGGCGGCCTCTTCGGCCTTGTATTCTTCCACTGCCTTCTGGATGGCCTGCATGGCTTTGGGGCCAATGCCGGGCAGACCCAACACCCGGTCGGGGGTCAGGCGCATGGCCAGCAGCAGTTCGCCAGAGGTGCGGTATTCGGCTTCGGTCAGGATGTTGTAAACATGTTCTGGCAGCCCCAAGGCATCCAAAGGCTGCTCGAAAGCAGATTCGGGGATGCCTGCGCGCGCTTCGGCCAGCTTCTCGGCGCTTTCTTTTTCTGCGGCGCGCTGGCGTTCCACACTGCGGCGTTCTACGCGCTCCACAAACTGCGCCAGACCGCTGTATTCTTCGGGGGTCAGCGGGCGGCCTTCAGATTTCTTGGTCAGCACCACTTCAATGTGAGCCATGTTATCCTGCTCGGCCTGGGCGGTCAGTTCCAGCGAGGGTTCCACACGCAGGCGAGTCAGGGTATCGGTTGCGGCTTCCACCACCGACTTGATGTCGATGCGCCAGCCGGTGAGCTTGGCGGCCAGGCGGGCGTTCTGCCCGTCGCGGCCGATTGCCAGCGAAAGCTGGTCTTCCATTACAACCACGGTGGCGGTTTTTTCGCCGTCGGTCAGGTACACACCGCTGACACGCGCCGGGCTAATGGCTTTGGAGATATACACCACCGGGTCGGGATTCCACTCGATGATGTCGATTTTTTCATCATGCAGTTCTTTGACAATCGCCTGGATGCGCACACCCTTGACGCCAACACAGGCCCCAACAGGGTCTACGCCGGGCTGGGTGGCCGAAACGGCCACTTTGGCGCGCTGGCCTGGTTCGCGGGCAATGGCGCGAATTTCGACGATGCCGTGATAAATTTCGGGGACTTCGTTTTCAAGCAGGCGGCGCAAAAAGTTGCGGTGTGCGCGTGAGAGCACAATCTGCGGGCCGCGTGAACCATCTTTGACTTCCATGATGATGGCGCGCACACGGTCGTGCAGACGGAACTTTTCACCGGGGATGCGCTGGTTGGCAGGCATAACCCCTTCGGCCTTCATATCCAGGCCAATGGTGGTGCTTTGCTGGTTGGTAGCCTGTACCACGCCGCTAACGATTTCGCCGATTTGGCGTTCGAAATGCTGCATCTGTGCGCCGCGTTCGGCTTCGCGGATACGCTGCTGGATAACCTGGCGGGCGGTTTGTGCGGCGACGCGGCCAAAATCTTTGGGCGTCGATTCGACAATCACCATATCGCCAAGCTCGGCCAGCGGGTTGACCTTGCGGGCTTCCTCGAGCACAACTTCGGTGCGCGTATCAACGGTGCTTTCTACAACTTCTTTTTCGGCGTAAATGGTTACTCTGCCGGTTTCTGGGTCGACTTTGGCTTCCACCTGCTGGGCATTGGAAGCGTTTACAGCGCGGCGATAGGCCGAAATCATCGCCGATTCCAGCGCGCCAAGGATAATTTCCTTGGGCAACTGCTTTTCTTCCAATACTTCATTAAAAGCCAGACTAAACTCGTTTTTCATGCCTGAACGAACTCCCGATTGAACTTGACTCGGATAATTTTAGTTTGACCTATAAGAAGCGAAAAAGTGGGGGGCTCCCACTTTTCGGTGCTTGCAGTATCGGTCAGACAAAAAAATTTTAGCACAAAGGGAACGATTCCGCAAGTTTTTTGGATTCTTCGCTCGCCTGTTGCGAATACTAAACTAGCGAGCCGGGTTTTCGGGGATGCTCATAAAAATCCCCGCCGCGCCCAGCGCCAGCAGCGCCCCAAAGATAAAAGGTGCGCTGGCCCCCAGGCCGCCCCAGCTTCCAATGCCCTGCCACAGCACCCCGGCCAGCAGCGAAGCGGGCAGCGCCGTTAGCGCCAGGGCCGCATTATACAGCCCATAAGCCGTCCCGCGCCGTTCGGCGGGAACCAGGTCGGCCACAAAAGCTTTGGCCACACCCTCGGTCATGGCGTAATACACCCCATAGAGCCCAAACAAGACCCATACATGCAGACCGGTTTGGGCCAACGCGAAGCCCAGGTAGACCAAACCGTATGCCAGCCAGCCCGTCAGGATCAATTTGCGACGCCCAATCCGATCGGATAACGCGCCCAGCGGCCCGGCCAACACGGTGTAAACCGCATTGAAGGTCAACAACATGCCCATGACCTGTAAAACACTCAAGCCGCGTTCTTGCCCGCGCAAAATGATGAAAGCATCCGAAGAATTCCCGATGGTGAATAACACCGCGGCGACCAGGAAGGTCTTGAAACGCGTATCCAGCCCTTCCAGGCTAAAAACGGGTACCGTAGCTTTCGTCTTCCCGGTGACCTCGCGGATCAAAAATGCCAGCACCAGCACCGCCAGCAGCGCCGGGAGCACCGAAACCAGCACAATCGTCTGGAAGGTGGCCCGGGTTAGCTGCGTGCTACCCTCTTGCGAGAGCCAAATGATGAAAGCAGCAATCGCCAACCCGGTAAAAGCCCCGGCCGTATCCCCGGCACGATGCAGCCCAAAGGCCAGCCCGCGCTGGTTTTCATCCACGCTGCCCGCCATCAGCGCATCCCGTGGCGCGGTACGAATGCCCTTCCCCACCCGGTCTGAGATGCGCACCCCCAAGACCCAGCCCCAGGTACTGGCAAAATACAAGAACGGCTTGGCCAGGGTCGAGATCGCGTACCCGGCTACCGTGAGCCACTTGCGGTTGCCCAGGCGGTCTGAGAGCGCCCCCGAATACAATTTCAACAGGCTGGCAGTCGTCTCGGCCAACCCATCAATTAACCCGATTACTGAAGTCTTCAACCCCAGCACGTTAGACAAGAACAACGGGATCAGGTTGAAGACCATTTCGGATGAAATATCAGTTAAAAAAGAAGCCGCGGTCAACACCCAAATGTTGCGCGGCAGGTTGCGAAGGGATGGTTTTTGCACACAGACTCCTTTGGGGAAAAAGAAAACCCGCAGCGGGTACGCCTCGCTAAATTTCCGTTTCGAGGCGTTGCGCCGCCCGAATCCTTTTCCGTTAATCGTGCTCTTTTAGGGGAACAATCGCCGCGCTTTTACCTCAGCGACGGCATCGGGCCGGTATCGATACAGGCGCGCCGGGCGTCCCTCGCCACCCGTGCGGCGGCGCAAAGTTTCCTCAATGATCCCCGCCTCCAGGATGCGGCGGCGAAAATTGCGTTTGTCAATCTCTTCGCCCAGGATAATCTCATAAGTATGCTGCAATTCGCTCAGAGTAAACTCATCCGGCAGCAGTTCGAAACCCACCGCGCTGTATTCCAGCTTGTAGCGCAGGCGGCGCAAGGCATAAGCCACAATCTCCGCGTGGTCACAGGCCAGGGCGGGCAACTCATCCACGCGGAACCAGCGCATCCCGGCCGGGGCGGGTTTCCAATCTGCGGGTAGCAGCGCAAAATAGACTACGCTCACTGTCCGGGTTCCGGGGCTGCGTTCTGGTTCGCCATAGGTGTAAAGCTGCTCAAGGTAGACTTCGTGTCGAGCCGAGGGCGCCTGGAAAGCGCGCAGGGCTGTACCCTCCAGCGACTCTTCGGCGTTTACCGGCTGGCCGGGTAGTTCCCAGCCATTTGCGCCGGTCGTCAAGAGCACTTGCAGGGCGTCTTCAGACAGGTTGAAAATAACAACATGGACGGTCAGGAGTAAGTCGGGCACGGTTTGATTATACCCAGCGCGCCAGCAAATTGTGTTGCTCTCGTAAAAGGAAAATCTGGAGGAGGCCTGGTGGATGAAAACACAAAAGCCTCGCGTGGGTGGGGGCCGACGCAAGGCTTTTGAAGTCAGAATTGGGCTGTACGGTTACAGTTGTTCGAAGCGGCTGACCGGCACTACAAAGACGGTCGCGCGTTTTTGCTCGCCGGGCGTAGAGGTGGTGTTTGAGCGCAGCAATGCAAAGGCCGCATCAACATGATCATCGTCCACCCCAATCAGCAGGGTGGTGCTGCCCTTGCGGAAAAAGCCCCCGGTGGAGGCCATACGTGTTACGCGGAAGTTATCGGAGGTGAGGGCCTGGATGGCGTTCTCAACATCGTCATCTTTTAAAATGGCAATAATCAATTTCATGGCTAGATCTCCTCAAAACGCTCAACCGGGAGGACGAAAACAGTGGCTCCGCCAACCGTGACCGGTACGGGGCTGGGCATGGGCAAGGGTGAACCTTCCAGTGGGATGGCCAGGTATTCCACCCGTTGGCGGCAGGAAGATTGGATGGTTTTGACGACTTTTTCTTCGCTTCCATCGGGCAGGCCAATGAGCAAGGTAGCGTTGCGGCGGCCCAAAAAGCCGCCGGTGCTGGCCAATTGCACCACTGGCACAGAAATTTGCTCCAGCGCCCGCTTGGCCAGGTCCACATCTTGCTCCTGGATCACAGCGGTAATGATGGAATGGATTGTGCTTGATTCAGACATATATCTTCTCCTTCCTCAGTCGCAGGTGATAACAGCGTCTGTGGGGTCTTTCAACACTGCCGGTTGGCCGTTGGGAAAGATGACCTCACTCTGTCCCATCTGGCGAATAACCGTCAGCCCTTTATATTTTACCGTAACCGGCCAGGGGAATGGGTTTTCTCCGCGCAAAATTACCCGTGTGGGTGACTGGATTTCGACCCCCAGGGCTTCGAGGAACAACCCGAGCGGGGCCAGCCCATGTAAGGCGTTGCGTTCCCCTATCCCGGCGCCGGTTTCGGCGTGATAAGTGCGGTAAAAAGCGCCTGAGCGCTTGAGATTTTGGATAATAGCAGACATGATGTGGGCTGTCAGGCGTGCGGCCTCGCGCCGGTATCCGTACGAGAGCAACCCCTCGCCGATCAGGTGGTTCCAGGGAAGGTGAACTCCCAGGCTAACCGGGTTGGCATCGTGGATGAAAAGGCGCGGCAGGGCCGGGATGCCAAAAGGATGGTCGAAGTGGTTGGCGTTGAGAATGGTACGGAAAACCAGTGCATGCGCTTCTTGCGGGGTTGGGATTTTGGCCCACAACGGCAGGAGCAGGGTATGGTCGGCAATGGTCAGGTCTGCGGTCTGGATGCTGACACGGTCACGGCGATTTAGCCCTTCAAACTCAAAATGCCCAATGGATGTGTAAACTTTCCCGGTTGTGGCGACTGCGCCGTCGGCGCTGTATGCAAAATCGCGCGCGTCGAGGGTTTCGAACTGTGGACGGTCATCCAACTCGCCCGCAACGATAACGCGCGGGCGCTTAAGGGTCTGGTTTTGCCCGAAAATACGGATAACCAGGCGCACGGGCTGCTTGAATTCTTTCTGCAGGTCAAATTCAGCGGCAGCCTGGCGTTCGCTGAGCACCTTGCCGGGCAGGCTGAGATGGGTGTCGCGGTCGGCGTAACGGTAGAGAGCTGTGTCTGAGTCCCAGCAGGCTTCAATGCCTTTGCGCAGGGTTTCGGCCTGGGCTTTGAGTGTAATGGTGTCGGAATTGCGGCCCAAAATTTCGGCCATTTTGATCAGGCATTGCGACTCGCGATAAAGCGCGGAGGAGAGCGCAGGGCTCTGGACGGTGGTGATATCAAGACCCTGGGCCCAGGCATGCCAGCCTTCAAAGAGTGGGTTGTCTTCAAATCCGCTTTGGAGCTGGTGTTGCCATTCGGGCAGGCCGTTGTGGTCGTGGTCGCGCGCCGGGGAGAACCAGGCCCAGAAGAAGGAGGCCAGCGCCGGGTAGGTAGCAGCGATAAAATCCTTTTCGCGGCCGCCGTCTGAGAGCTTCCAGGCCAGACTGACGAGGTAGGGCGCGGCCAGGAATCTTCCGCGTTGACCGCCCAGCCCTGGTTTGCAATCAATGGTGCCATCCTGTTTGTCTTGGACCGAGATAAAGTTTAAGAGTACTTCGCGGGCCAGGGCCGGGCTGCCAGGCAACAGCGAGGCCAGGTAATAGGCTTCCAGGGGTGATTGCCCGTTCCAGAAGTGTTGGTAATCGCTGCCATCGCCAATGCGCGAAAAACCCTGGTCGGGCTGGCGTGAGAAGACAAAACTGGTTTTGGGCAGGTGTTCAGATGGGCCCATGAATAGCCCCAGGGCTACTTTTTGCGATAAGGCAAAGGCCGCGTCCCAGTCGGGGTCGCCGGTGGTGATTTCGATATTTTGGTTGGCGTTCAGCATCTCGATGCGCGATTTTTCGGCATCGAAGGGGCGTGCGGCAATTCGACGGGCGAGATCGAAGGATTCTTGTGCGTCCTGGAGTGATGCCAGGGCCCAGGTCACCTGGCGGGTGGCTCCGGGGGCCAGGTCGAGCATCAACGCTAGCGATGAGTAAGGCCCAGGACCAGCCTGTGGTCCGCCGGTGAGAAACAGCACGGGCCGCAGGTCATTGACCTGGCCTTCGAGCACGACCGCCGATTGGCGCTGGTTGGTAATCATGCTCTGGCCTTCGAGGGAAATGAGCTGGCCGACCATCTCCAGGCGCAGTGGGTGGGCAATGACAGCGTGGTTGGCAAAGGTTAACCGCCCACTCACGGCATGCGAATCGGCCACCCAGTAATCTGCGGTTACATCCAGCCCGGGGAGTGGGGAA
This sequence comes from uncultured Anaerolinea sp., assembly GCA_964562145.1. Lineage (GTDB taxonomy): Bacteria > Chloroflexota > Anaerolineae > Anaerolineales > Villigracilaceae > UBA5195. The sequence continues at coordinate 47,838 of CAZLSP010000010.1, forward strand.
AAGGTGACGCTCAGGAAATTGGGGTAAAACTGACGTACCCGCGGCGCTTTGGCAAACTCGGCGGGGTCATTAAGGGCTTTTCCATTTTCGGTAAAACGGGGGAAGATGCGCATAAGACGCGCGCGCAAGCCGTAGGTGGTACGTAAGGCTAGCGCCGATGGATCGCCACCGCTCAGGTCTAGTTCCCAGATGTGGTCGTTGACGTAATCGGGCGTGGTCAGGCGGGCATCAGCAGCGATGGTGAGTTGAAGTGGGTCGCCGGAACCAAGATTCCAGGTGCGCATATGGCGGTTATTGTATCACGTAGGAAAACCCTCCCGGCGGTTTTTTCAAGAACAGAAAGTGGCGCGGTTATGCGTCTTGACATTCGACCCGCCCTCAGATAGAATCATTAGGCTTTAAGGGCCTGTAGCGCAGTTGGGAGCGCGCCTCAATCGCACTGAGGAGGCCAGGGGTTCGAATCCCCTCAGGTCCACTAACCAAACCCCGCTTTCGGTTGACGAAATTGCGAATTGGTTGTAAAATCGGCGTCGCCTTGTAAGAGAAATAAATGGGCCCATAGCGCAGTTGGGAGCGCGCCTCAATGGCATTGAGGAGGCCGAGGGTTCGAATCCCTCTGGGTCCACAGAGTAGGGGCAGGTCGTAGACCTGCCCCTCATAATAAGAATAGAAAAGCTATGGCAGGAGTAGTAGGTTATCCCGTCAGCGAGTTGGGAGAGTGAGGTGGAAGCCCAGCACAGCGCCCGCGGGAGCGCGCCAGAAATGGCTACCAGACCGAACTCGCCTGTTATCCTCGCTAGAGGAGGCTGTGTTGGTGAAGGCAGGGAGTTTCCTGCAGGTAGTCGGCACCGGGTTGGCCCGTTATAGCGTCAAAGTGGTAGCGCAACATGTTTTTGCGTTACAAACTGGGTGGTACCGCGGAGTTTACCCTTCGTCCCTGTTGTGGATGAAGGGTTTTTTGTTTATTCGGTGTCTATCACCGCATGAAAAGGAGGTCAGTATGAAAAAGAATGTGAAGCGTATTAATCAGACCGTGCGAAAGGCAGGTTCTCTTCTCCTGTCCGGCCTTCTTCGCTCGCTCGCGGGCCTCCTTGGTACTCAACCTGTACTTCGTCCCATCCCTGTCCGCGTTGAGCGCGGTAAATATCGAAAATAAAAGTCAAGCCGCAGGTGTTGAACCTGTTTCACAAGAAGAGGAAAGAATGACCCAAGCCTATAATTTCGCAGAAATCGAGAAGAAGTGGCAGGAAAAGTGGGAAGCAGATGGCCTGTACCACTCGAATATCGATGAGAGTAAGCCTAAACACTACGCCCTGACCATGTTGCCCTATCCCAGCGGCGACCTGCATATCGGACATTGGTATGCCATGACACCCTCGGATGCCCGCGCGCGCTATATGCGCATGAAGGGCTATAACGTGTTGTTCCCGATGGGTTTTGACGCCTTTGGCCTGCCAGCTGAAAACGCGGCCATTAAAAGCGGTATCCACCCGATGGTGCGTACCCGCGACAACATTGTGCGCATGCGCAAGCAGTTGCGCTCGATGGGTGCAATGTTTGACTGGCGGCGCGAAGCGGTCTCTTGCGAACCGGAATATTACAAATGGACCGAATGGTTCTTTATTCAGTTGTATAAACAGGGCCTGGCCTACCGCAAAATGTCACCGGTGGATTTTTGCCCAAATTGCAATACCACCCTGGCACGCGAGCAGGTCTGGGGCGATGACCGCCATTGCGAACGCTGCGGAACCCCGGTTATCAAGAAAGACTTGGCGCAGTGGTTCTTTAAGACCACCAAGTATGCCGATGAACTGTTGAGCTTTGAGGGCATTGACTGGCCCGAACGCGTCAAAACTTTGCAGACCAATTGGATTGACCGTAGCGAAGGCGCGAGCGTGATCTTCCACACTGAGGCGGGCGACCCGGTTGAAATCTTTACCACCCGCCCCGATACCCTGTGGGGGGCAACTTTCATGGTTTTCTCCCCCGAGCATCCGCTGGTAGAGAAGATTACCACCGCCGAGAACAAAGCGGCCGTGGATGCGTACAAAGTCCAGGCGGCGCGGCAGAGCGACATCCAGCGTGGGGCGGTTGACAAAGAAAAAACCGGTGTCTTTACCGGCGGATATGCCATCAACCCGGTCAATGGTGCCAAGATCCCGATCTGGATTGCGGACTACGTGCTGATGAGCTATGGCACGGGTGCGATTATGGCGGTTCCGGCACATGATGAGCGCGATTTTGCCTTTGCCCGCAAATATGCGCTGCCGGTTATCCCGGTCATCCAGGCCCAGGGCGAGGTGGTCCCCCAGGGTGATGAGATGCAGGCCGCTTTTATCGGCGCGGGCGAGATGGTGAATTCGGCCCAATTTAACGGAACCCGGGTCAATACCGAGAAGGGGCGCAAGAATCCTTCCATCGCCGCGGTCATCGATTGGTTGGAGCAACAGGGTATCGGCAAGGAATCGGTCAACTATCGCTATCGCGACTGGTTGATTAGCCGCCAGCGTTACTGGGGCGCGCCGATCCCGATGGTAAACTGCGAAATCCACGGCTGGAACCCTGTTCCGGAGGACCAACTGCCGGTGACCCTGCCTGAAGATGTGGAGTGGAAGCCGACTGGTGAAAGCCCCTTGAAGCTGCATCCGAGCTGGTCGAAAACGACCTGCCCGGTATGTGGCGGACCGGCCACGCGTGAAACCGATACGATGGACACTTTTATGTGCTCATCGTGGTATCACCTGCGCTATTTGAGCCCGTGGTACGACAAGGGCCCCTTTGACGACGCCGAATATAATTACTGGATGCCGGTTGACACCTATACCGGCGGCATCGAACATGCCACGATGCATCTGTTGTATACGCGTTTCTTCCACAAAGCACTGCGCGACTCAGGGATTGTGGAGGGTGGCGAGCCGATGTTGCAGCTGCGCAACCAGGGCATGGTGCTGGGCGAAGATAATGAAAAGATGTCGAAGAGCCGCGGCAACGTGATTGCCCCGGATGTGCTGGTAGATAAATATGGCGCAGATACGGTGCGCGCTTACCTGATGTTCTTTGCCCGCTGGGATATGGGCGCGCCGTGGGATTCACAAGGCATTGAAGGCTCGGCGCGTTGGGTGCGGCGTACCTGGTCTCTGTTTACTGATGAAGTGAAACAGGGGATGCCCTCTGCCGAGACTTTGCGCGGCCTGCGCCGTAAAGCGCATCAGACCTTGAAGCGTGTCACGCGCGACTTTGAAAACTTTGAGTTCAACACCATTGTTTCTTCGTTGATGGAGCTGTTGAATGAAATGTACCGCGCGCGCGAGGCCGGGGCCGCTGGTTCGGCAGAGTGGCGCGAAGTGCTGGAGATTTACTTGAAGATAATGGCCCCCGTGACCCCGCACATCGCTGAGGAGTTGTGGACCCTGACCGGTAACCCGTACAGTATTCATACCCAGGCTTGGCCCAAAGTGGATGAAGCCGCCACGAAAGAGGACGAAATCAGCCTGGCGGTGCAGGTTAATGGCAAAGTACGTGAGCGGATCACGGTTCCAGCCGAAGCCAGCGACGAAGCCATCCAGGCGGAGGCGCTGAAGGCCGTTGAGCGTTACCTGGAAGGGAAAACGCCCAAGAAAGTGATTGTGGTCAAAAAATCGATTGTGAGCGTTGTGATTTAGACGCAACAATGCAATGAGTGCAAAAGGCCCCTGCCGGTTTTAGAACCGACAGGGGCCTTTCTTGAGAATCGGTTTGGGGCCTTAGGGCGCGCCAAAATCGACGGTGTAGTAGCCGCCATAGGCGCTGCCGGATACGTAGGTGTATCCCACACCGGCATGCACGGCATTGGGGTTGAGGATAGCGTCGCGGTGGATCTGGTCATTCATCCACCAGTTAAAGGCATCTTGTGGTGTTCCGCTGGCAAAGATGATTTCCTCCGAGTACGAGGGCGCATACCCGGCGGCCACTACCCGGCCATGTACGTTGGAGCCGTTGGAACCGGTGTGGCTCAGGAAGTTATTGCAAGCCATGTCGTCGCTATGGGCCTGGGCTGCAGCGGCCAATTTGTCGTTGGCGTTCAGGGCTGCCAGCCCGTTTTCGGCGCGGGCAGTGTTAATCAGTGCCAGCACCTGGCTGGCGTATCCGCTGTTTTGCGATGGGCTGCAAGTGCCTGAAGGTGCGGATGTGGCGGCGCTGCCGGATGTGTTTCCTGTCACAGGCGGCGCGGCGGTGATGGTTCCAACCGTGATTTTGACCCAAATGCTGGTGAGTGTACCCACAGGGATGACCTGCCCGGCCGGGTTACGCAATTCGTAAAAGCCGGTATATGCGCCGCTGGCGGCCGGGGCAGTCAGGTCTATGGAAACGAGCAAGTCGGCGCCTGGCTCAGTTTCGCTAAAAGCCACCGATGCTGGCCCGCTCATGGCATCACCACCGATGAAGACCAGGCTGTAGCCATTATTCCAGGTGCAGGTCCCGCTGTTGCGCAGTTTCCAGGTTTTGGTGAAGGCCTGCCCGGCGGCAACGTTGGTGTTATCCAGAATGGTCACATCTGCCAGGAACAGGGCGCTTTCGATGCAATTGGATTGGGCGGTGGGGGTGACGGCCTGGGTGGGGATGGGTGTAGCACTCGGGGCCGGGGTTGCCGATGGAACGAGAGTCTGTGTCGGCGGGGGCAGGGTCGCCGTGGGGCTGGGGGTAGCGGTTGGGGTGCAGGCTGTAGCCAGGGCCAGAATCAACCCCATGAGCAACATTTTGCGTAAAAGATGAGCTGTTTTTCCCATGCGTGCAATCATAATGCGATTGAGATTAAAAAATTGCGCATTAGCGGGTGATTTTTTGGGATAAAACAGCCGGGAGGTCTTTTTGTTGTTCCTTAAATAACTTTTGCCCCAATTCGTAGATTGCCATATCTACCTGGTTTAATTCTTCAATCTTTTTGATAATGTGTGGGGCAATTTCGATTTGCTTGGGACGATTGGTGGTGACGTTATCGTGGGTTTCTTGGGCATTCGACCAATGAAAGATCTGGGAAAACATTTCCAATGACTGTTTATATTGCTCAGTTAGGCCAACAATGAAATATTTTTCCAGGTGTTCTTTGGCGGCATGAAAAACGACATCCAGGTTTTGTTCTTCATAAGGGTGTTCATGCGCTAATAACCGGGCTTGCAAATTGCGTACTCCCCGGCTGCCTTCATCCCATTCAAGGAATTCTTCGATGCTTAAGTTTTTTTCTGTTAGTTTTTGGTGAAGGCGATGGCTGGGTAATGCGCGGATAAAAAAGTAAAGCGAAATGACCCGGTCTACCGGGTGGCGCAAAACGGTAATATATAAAAACGGGATTGGCACCCATTGGTGTAAATTCCATACTTCGTGCCCGGTTATGACCCGTTTATTCAGGATTTCTGCCAGCGGCATGGTTTCCAATTTATACAGAGCTTCTTCTTTGTTAAGCGGGTAAATTTCGTGTACCTTGTCGCCCCCATACTGCATTTTCATCGTTTCTCTTAAGCTGATCCCCGCTGCTTTTGGCATGTGCGCAAAAATAATCATCTTTTGGGGCGAAGGGCGCTGGCGTAAGAAGGTATAAAAAAGCTTTTTCTTGAGATGATTCCAGTTTGGTGCTTTTTGCATTTACAGGCTCCGCTTCAGTTTTTGTCCAACTGCGATTATACAAACATTTCAGGAGATTTTTATAAGTTGATTTTTGCAACATTTTTCCATACATAACTGTATTATCCTTTAGGCATGAGCGACTCTTCTGACCGCGACCTGATCTTGCGCGCCCGTCGCGGTGAGACCGAGGCGTTTGGCGAACTTGTGACCCGCACCCAGGCTGCGGTTTTCAATGTTTGCTATCGTTTGTTAGGGGAGCGGCGCGAGGCCGAAGACCTGGCCCAGGAAGCTTACCTGCGCGCTTACGAGCGACTGGAGACTTTTGACCTGGAACGGCCTTTTTTGCCCTGGATGCGACGCGTGGCGGCCAATCTGTGCCTGAATCATCTTTCCGCGCGAGTCCCTGACTCACCGGAACTGGACGAGGAGCGCGACAAGGCGGATCCTGGCGAGGGGCCGCCAACCCGGCTGGAGCAGCGCCAGCAGTCCGAGCGGCTGCGAGCCGCGCTGGGCAGCCTGCCGCCCCGTTACCGTATTGTGCTCGAGCTGCGCCATTTCCAGGAATTAAGTTATGATGAGATTGCGCAGGCGCTCAACCGTCCGTTGAGCGATGTCAAAAGTGACCTGTTCCGTGCCCGCAAGCTGTTGGCAGAAAAAATAAAAGATGACCCATCTCTCTGAAGATACCCTCAACGAACTGCTCGACAACGCCCTAACGCCTGCCCTGCGTGAGCAGGCCGAAGCACACCTGGCAGCCTGCCCGGCCTGTGCAGACCAACTGGCACAGCTTCGTACTCTGTTTGCAGACCTGGATACGCTGCCTGATATCGCGTTCGACATGGACCTGGCCCCGATGGTGATGGCGCAGCTCGAAAAACGGCCCGTTGCCAGCCTGCCACGCCCGGTCTGGTGGCTGGCAGCGGTTCAGGTGGCGGCTGTGACCCTGGCAACGGTTTTCTCGTGGCCGCTGGTCGAAGCATCCTTGCCGCTGGGCCTGGCCCCTACACTGCCCACCCTGCCCGACCTGGCTGCATCGTTCCTGGCTGTTTTTGAAGCCTGGATGCTGGGTGCGCGCGCGCCGCTCCTGACGTTTGAATTACCCACCCTCGATTTGTCTACCACGACCCTGGTGTTCAGCGCGGCTGGTTTGGCGTTGTTCTGGCTGATAGGGAATGGAATTTTGCTGCTGCCCCGCTCCCGGAGATGAATATGAACGAAATCCTGACGATTACCCTGGTTTTTATTTTGCTCACATTTTTGTTGGTCCCATTTTTTATTACGCTGGCAGTGTTTTTCCCGGTTCGCACTGCCAAAACTGCCGAAATTGCCGCCCGAACGGCCGGACGTTCCTTTGTGATCGGGTTGGTTAATTTCCTGTTCTTTTTTGGCTTTGCGCTGTTATTGTTTACCCTTGCTGAACGCACCGATGGTTTGTTGCGTGTCATCCTGACTTTTCCGGCGCTGGTCATTACAGTGGTCCTGTCGGTGGCGCTCAGTGTTGGGTTGGGAGCCATGACTCAGTTGGTTGGCGAGCGGGTTGGGGCCCAGGGTGCCTGGCGCAAAGGATTGTGGGGCACATTGCTGCTAGGGTTGGGTTGCGCATTCCCGCTGTTAGGTTGGTTCCTGTTATTGCCCTGCAGCGCCTGGGTGGGGATGGGTGCTTTTATAATCAGCTTTTTCCAACGCTCTGTGCCGGAGCGTAATGGGTAGCTTTTGAGAAGATGTCAGAAAAAAACGGCGGCCATCCTTGGCCGCCGTTTTTTTCTGGGTAAAGTCACGGTTAAGTCAGCTTTTTGCGCACTTCTGCACTCAGGAAATCCATTGCCATGACGACAATCACAATGGCCCAGATGGCTGTTCCGGCCTTGCTATATTCGAAGCCGTTAATGCGCTGGCTCAGGTAGTAACCAATACCGCCCCCGCCCACAAAACCGATGATGGTAGAGATGCGGACGTTGATATCCCAGTGGTAGATGATGAAGGAGATGAAGTCTGGGACAATTTGCGGGATGACACCGTAGACGACCACCTGCAGCCGGTTGGCGCCCGAAGCCTGGAGCGCCTCGATTGGGCCCAGGTCGATGCCCTCGACGGCCTCCGAGAATAGCTTGCCGAGCGAGGCGACCGTCACGACGCTGAGTGCTAAAAAGCCGGGGAAAGCGCCGAAGCTCAACCAGAAGCCAAAGACGGTTGCCATGACCAGCGGGTCGTAGGAGCGCAATAGGTTGAAAACCGAGCGGGTCAGGTAATAGATGGTTGTGCCGAGTGTTCCGCGTTTGGTGATATTGCTGGCGGCCAGGAAGCTAAGCGGCGCAGCGACAATTGTCGCCAGGGTAGTGGAGAGCAGGGCCATGAAGATGGTCACAAACATGGCTTCCAGCACGTCACGCACCGCCTGGCTGGGCTTAAGCCCGCCGACAGGGGTCAGGGCATCGACTTCCAGGCTGCTGGCAGTGCTATTGGCGGTTGCGGCAATGGGGCGGGCCTCCATATCGACTTTGAAGTAGCCGTCGGCGTCGCTTTGGGCGCGGATGGCGGTCATTACGCGTTCATCGGGCAGCTTCCAGCGCACCACAATTTCTGAGTTGGGGACCAGCTCAAAGCCCTCCAGCGTGAACTTGGTTTTGGCCTCGGCGCAGGTGACGCTTGGGACAAGACGCGGCCCTTCGGTCAGCACCACGCCATTGGGGGCGGAGCCGCAGGGAATCGGGAAGTCCAGGCTGATGGTCGTGGTGGTGGTCTCGCGGGTGGTCAGGTCGGGGGTCAGGAATTCGAGGATGATGTTGCGGCCTTTGGGCAGGTCGCGGAGCAGGCGCGGAAAATCCACGCCGGTGGTGCGCCAGGAAACCCCCAGGACCAGCAGGAACAGGGCGATGAGCAGGGTGTTGCGAATGATTATTCCGGTAGAAAGGCGCTTGTCCATTTTATGCCAGCCTTTCGCGGATTTTTGCGCTGATGTAGTCCATGGCGATGACGATGATGGCGATGGTGATGAAGACCGAGCTGACGCCGCGCATGTTATTGACGCGAATCAGTTCGATGAGCAGGAAGCCCAGGCCGCCGCCGCCCACAAAGCCTACGATGGTGGCCGAGCGAACGTTGATGTCCCAGCGATAGATGGTGAAGGCGGTAAAGGGTGGGATGATTTGCGGGATGACCGCGTAGCGCACGGTTTGGAGCCAGTCGGCCCCGGTGGCGCGGATGGCTTCGATGGGGCCAGGGTCAATGCCTTCGATAACTTCGGAGTAGAGTTTGGCGAGGGCGGCTATCGAGTGTACGGCCAGCGCCAGCATCCCGGCGAAGGGCCCAAGGCCGACGATGACGACGAAAACGATGGCCATAATGAGCGATTCGATTGAGCGCAGGATGTTGAGCAAGGTGCGCACCACCACGTAGATGCCGTAGGTGATGGGGTTGCCGCCCATCAGGTTTTGTGCGGCCAGGAAGCTGATGGGAATGGCCAGGACGACTGCCAGCAGGGTGGCAATCAGCGCCATGCCCACGGTGGTTAGCGCGCCTTTGGCAACTTCATTGCCGATGTACGACAGTTCGATGCCGCCAATGGCTTTGTACTGGTAGGCGTAAACGCGGTGATTTTGTGGCAGGGTGGGGTCGGGGGCGGCGACCAGGGCGGTGCGCGGCACACGAATGGTGGTGGTCAGGGAGCCGGTTTCGTCGGTTTTGAGCACCAGCATGGCGTCTTCGTTCCCGCCCAACATCATCGGGTTGCCGATGGGGTTGTTCCAGACCACTTCGGTTTCAGCGTTGGGCCATAGCCCGGTAAAGTTGACGATCAGGGTTTCGCCTACACCGCCGCAGTCGGGTATGACGGTGGCGGTTTTCCCGGCATCTTCGCGGTAGGCCGGGGCCGGTTGCGGGGAACAGGGGACTTCTATGTTGGTCCACATGCTGTTGACTTCGCGGCGCGCCTGCACGAAATCGGGTCGTAACATGGGTTGCAAGATTTGCAGTGCGCGGTTGGCGTCGGCGGCGCCGAAATCAATGCCGACAACCTGCCAACCGATGGCATAGGCTGCCAGCATGGCCACTGCAACCGGGAGAAGGATGGAGCGCATTTGGCCCTGCCGGGTCAGTGAGAAGGCATCCCAGGCACTCCAAAGTTGAATGACAACCGGTACGAAATACCAGAGCGGGTTGCCGTACCAGAAGACCATTCCGGCAGCGACGGCTGCGCCGAGAAAAATGGCTACCCCCCGGTAGCGCTGGCCTGCAAAAATCTGTCCCAGGCCGGGCACAACCAGTGAGAGCAGCGCAGCTAGAACGGGAGAACGTTTACTTGCCATGCAGCCCTCACAAAGATGCAGCGCGAACTTCCTGCGCTTCTTCGCCGTAGATTTCTTTGAATTTGGCGCGGTCGATTTCTTTGGCCGAACCTTCAAACACCTTCACACCATCCTTGAGCGCCACGACGCGTGTTGCGTAGCGGTGCACCAGGTCGAGGAAGTGCAGGGAGCAGATGACGGTGATGCCTTCTTTGTTTAGCACTTCAAGATATTGCAAAATGGAGTGCGATAGGACCGGGTCGAGGCTGGCCACGGGTTCGTCGGCCAGGATAATTTTGGGCTCCTGCATCAGCGCCCGCGCAATTCCCACCCGCTGCTGCTGGCCGCCCGAGAGGGCGTCGGCGCGGTTGTAGGCTTTGTCGGCGATTCCCACCCGTTCGAGCGCTTTCAGGGCGCGCGCTTTTTCCTCTTGCGGCCAGATTCCCAGCAAGCTGAGCCAGGGATTGGCGTATCCCAGCCGCCCCGAGAGCACGTTGGTTAAAACGCTGGAGCGTTTGACCAGGTTGAATTGTTGGAAGACCATGCCAATATTGCGGCGGATGCTGCGCAGTTCGGCCGGTGCCGCGGCTGTCACATCGACGTTATCCATGTAGATCTTGCCCTCGCTGGGCTCGATCAGGCGGTTGATGCAGCGCAACAAAGTCGATTTCCCGGAGCCAGAAAGACCGATCACGACCATGAATTCGCCATCTGGCACGTCAAAGGTGACATCTTTGAGTGCCTGCGTACCGGTGGGATACGTTTTGGAAAGATGTTCGATACGGAGCATAATCCCTTCCTCTGCTGTGGAGTGCGAAAGCCTGGTTGTTATGGCAAAGGCCCGGCTGTGTACTCCCAAAAATAGAATTCAAAACATGAGATGTAAGCCTTAAAACGGGTTTTTGGGCTTACATCTCGCGCCTTGAGCGGGACAAAAAAGGAGAGGGAGAACACAAAGCCCTCCCTCTCCTGGCGTTCAGGATTTACTTGAACAGGGTTGTAGGATCGACGCCGGAGGCTTCGAGGTAGACGCGGAATTCATCGTAGAAGGTGTCATCCACGGCTTCGAGACCCTGGACGCTGTAGCCGCCCGCCTTCAGCAGGGCAATGCCATCTTCGGTCGCGGCCATGTCGAGCAGGGCCTGGGCAATCTTCTCGCGCAGTTCGGCGGGAACATTGGCAGCGAAGGAAACATTGTCGTTCGGGATGAAGGGTTCGGTGACCCAGATGATCTGGACCTTGTCGTTGACATCCGGGAAGTCGGCGGCAACGTTGGAGCGAGCGTCAATAAAGGTGGCACCGAAGGAGCAGATTTCGCCCTTGGGGCTGAGGTACACGGACTTGATGACGGTCGGGTGGCCCTGAACCCAGGCGCCAGCCGGGGTCTTGATGCCTTCGGCCTTCAGGATGCCGGACGGGATGATGTAGCCGGAAGCGGAGAGCGGGTCAGTCCAGCAGGGTTTCTTGTCAGCGAACTGGGCCAGCGCGGTCGCGGCGTCGGCGGTGGTGGTGCCGGTAGCGGCATCATAGAACGAGGTGAAACCACCTTCGGCATTGGCAACGAACTGCACGCCATAGTGGTTCGAGCCGTTGCGGATGGTCGACAGGGCGACATCAGCATAGCCCTTGCCGTGGGCAACAATGTACTGCACAGGGGCCAGCCAGCCAATGTGCGCATTGCCGGAGCCCATGGCTTCGATCATGGCGGCGTAGTTGGTCGGAACGACGGTCGTAATGGTCAGGCCGGTCATTTCGCTCAACTTCTGGGCAATCGCATCACCACCGGTCTGCAGTTCCTGGGTGGTCGCGGAAGGAGCCAGCGCCATAATCAGCGGGTTTTCGGGGGTTCCGAGCTGAGGAACGGGGGTGGGCGGGACCTCGGTCGGCGGAACTTCGGTCGGCTTGGGGGCTTCAGTCGGCTTGGGAGCCTCGGTCGGCGGGACGGGGGTGGCAGCCGGGCCACAGGCAGCCAGCATCATCGATGCTAGCGCGAGAACGGAAAACAACACGTACATTGAGCGTTTCATGCTTCTTCTCCTCTCATGCATTTAACCTGTGAACGCAGGTTTACAAAAGTGATAATACAGCCATTGCAAAAATATGACAAGATAATTAAGTCACAAAAAAGTCACTCTCGAGCAAGAACTTTTCTGTCCCAGAATCGTTATAACTATCAGTCTGTTACATGATTTTTGTCGAACATCCTGATTCCGGGTTGTCAAATTTACTGGCAAATTATACAGGATGTCTATACAGTTTTCAGGAGTCTAGCAGAAAATGGATAAAAAATCGGTCGTATTTTTCCTGATTGTGGTGCTGGTTTTACTGGGTTCAGCGTACTACCTGGTTCAATCAATCCAGGCCAGCGCCAACAGCGCTATCGATGGCGCTGTCGCTCCCTTCCAGCAGAGCAACGCGGCCTTGCAGACCCAGGTCTCGCAATTGATGAACCCCACGCCCACACTCATCCCTGATCCGGTCACCTACATCAATGAAATTCGCGCCCTGGCCCGGCTCGAAACCATCCAGTTTAGCGTCGAAAAGGTCATCACGGCTGAGGTGGGGCAGGGCAACTTTGGCTTCCTGTTTGGCGATAAGCTGCTTTTTGTGGCTCACGGGGTCGCCATTGCCGGGATTGATATGGAAAAGATCCAGCCGCAAGACTTGCAAATGGTCAACGGCGTGCTTAACGTACGCCTGCCACCGGCCGAGGTCTTTATTGTCACGCTCGATAACAACAAATCGTATGTTTACGACCGTGAGACTGGCTTGCTCACCCAGGGCGTTCAGGATCTTGAAACCCTGGCCCGCCAGCGCGCCGAAGCGGAAATTCAAAAAGCGGTTCTCGATGAAGGCATCCTGGTTCAGGCCCAAAACAACGCCGAGTTGTTCCTGTATAAATTCTTCCAGTCGCTCGGCTTCAAAGATGTAATGTTTATCACCGACTAAAACTGCACAGGTTACCGGTTTATGCCCGCTCCGTCCAATCGGGGTGGGCATATTTATTTTCGACAAGCTGCTCTGCGCGCGCCAGTTCGGCCCTGCTCAATTCCCCACGCTCCAGGCGGATTCCCAACCCCTGCTGGAACGCGCTCACCCAGGCCTGTGCCGCCGTTTCCCAGGCAATTTTCTGCCCTAAAACTGATTCGGCCGTTGTGGCCCGGCGCAGCAGCTTCTCGGCCGCTGCCGTGCGGGCTTGCTCATCGGCAAAGAACAACGCCTGGGTGATGCGGGTCAGGTCACCCACCAGCGGGAAAGTCCCGTGTTGCAAGACCCCTTCTTTTTTACGCGCCTGCGCTGAACCCACCAGCTTTTTCCCGCCAATCACAATTTCATAGGCCGAAGGGACTTCAAAACAAACCGGTCCTTTGCCAGATGTGGTGGGCGGGGTGTGTTCTTCCATTGCCACATCCAGCCCCAGCGAGTTTAGGGCCAGCAACATGGCGCGCGCCAGGCGCTGGTAGCTCTCTAAAATGGTCCCGCGCATGTGCTCTTCTTCGAGCGGGGCGGTGACCGAATAGGTCAACTCATCGGTGTGTAAAATGGCCCGGCCTCCGGTGGCGCGGCGCACCACATCCCAGCCGTGAGCGTGGAGTCGTTCCACATCTACATCACTGTACGATTGGGCGTATCCCAGGGAGAGACAGGCCGGGTTCCAGGCATACAGGCGCAGGGTGGGCAGGGAATCCCCGCGCCCGGCGGTTTCGAGGATGGCCTCATCTACCGCCATGTTCCACGCCCCTCGCGCGGGCGGGGTCAGGATCAATCTCCAGGTATCGGTCATGGTTACCTTGATGAACGGATTTCAAAGCGAGCGAACTCGCCTGTGGGGGGTTCTTCTTCAAGCCGGTGCTCGTCGACACGCGCAACAGACGGGCCGCGTTTTACGGCCTCGACAAATTTTTCCACCAGCGGGCGGCTGCCCTCGGCGACAGCTTCTACCGTGTCCCAGCCGACATTACGCACCCAACCGTTGACGCCAATACGCAGCGCCTGGTCGGCTACAAAGGCACGAAAGCCCACATTCTGTACGCGCCCGCTGACCCAAATGTGAATGCGGAAAAGGTCAGGGTGTGTCATATTTGGGCCTTCGGAAGGTGAGGGCATTGGTAATGGGAACCAGCAGCATAACGGCCAGGATGGCAAGGTACGGGAACAGGCTGCCCAGCGCGGCCAGGTTCAGGCTGGCGCCGGTTTTAGCGGTGCGCCAATCGTTTTCCAGGTTGGTGAGGGAGCGCCCCAGGGCACGGGTGGCGCCTTGTTCGCAATCCAGTCCATCGCCATAGGCCTCCATCAGCGCCAGCAAACCCGATTGTCCATATTTTTCGATGATAAAGCGTGTAAACGATTCAGACTGGGCATATGCCAGGAAGGCGCGGCCGCTGTCGGGTGGGAAACTGGCACACAGCTCGGTAAAAGGGATGATGGACTGGTTTTCAGCCGCAAGGGTGATGGCGCGTTCATAGTCGGGGTTGGGGGTCAGCTCGGCGCGCGATGCCAGCCCTTCGCGCAGCCAGACTGGCAGGCGTTCGTAGCGTTCGCGGGTCAGGTCATAGGTCAGGATGTGGGCCAGTTCGTGAGGAAGTTTGCGCTCAAGTTCCAGCTTTCCCTCTGCACCGGGGAGGATGGAAATCACCGCCAGTCGCAGGTCGGGGCTGGCGTGGCCGCCTGCACCAGGCAGCGTTCCGGCCTCGAGGGTTTTTTGCAAGTCGGCGGGAGACGCATAGATGTAAACATCGATGGGGGCTGCCGGGCGCACTGTCAGCAGGTTCTGGATGCGTTCGAGCCCGAGGCGGGTCACATCCAGCGCGCTTTGCCCAAAGGGAGTTTCACGCCCATACCAGTGGAGACGGACACCTTCCTGTTCCAATGTGGTCCACTCGATGCGATTGTCTTCATATCGAAAGGTGATCTCTTCGCTGTCGAGTTGCTGGCCGTCTTGTAATTTGGCGCGATACCACAGCCGCACAATGGCAAAAGGACGAATGGGTCCCTGCTCGAAGCGATAGCTAAAACGGGTCACGTTTTCGCCGTCGATGGTAATGGGAAAGACGCGTGTGGTGGCCTCGCCGTCGGCGCGCATCAACAGGTAAAGTTCTGTGGGGCTGGATGGCAGGGCGAGCTTGGCGCTGACGACGATTTCCTGCCCAAAAAGGTAAGAGATGGTCAGGTCGCTGACCCCAATGCTGGCGTTTGCCTGCGCACTGGCCGGGGCGGCCTGCAAAACGGTCAGGAGTATGAAGAGCAAAAGGAGTCGGCGCATGTTATTTTCCAAGATACAAGATCAACGGGGTCAGGGTCAGTGGGCTGAGCAGGGTGGTGACCAGCACAATCGCGGCCACCAACGATGCGTCGAGTTTATATTCACCGGCCAGGTTGGTGGTGGCCACTGCCGAAGACATGGAGGCTTCGATGATGGTGGCCTGACGGGCAACGCCCTCCACTTGCAGCGAGTTGGTGAAAAACAAGCCCAGCAGCGGCCCGGCAATCAGGCGAATTAGCGCGGCCAACCCCAGGGCTGAGAAGCTATGGGTCCAGCGCACGTTGCGCAATTCCAGGCCCAGCAAAAGGATCATCACGGGAACGCCTGCACCGGCTGCCAGGCTGACGGTGCGATCTACAGAAGTGGGTAAGGCAATGCCAAAGCCATTAATCAACCCGGCCAGCAATACCGCATAAATGGTGGGCAGCTTCAGGAAGCCCAGCGCAGCCTGTTTCAGGTCGAGGTGGCCCAGCGATGCAATAATCACGCCCAGGGTGTTGGTCAGCAACGACGAGAAGACAAAGTAAATGCTGGAATGGGCCAGGGCCTGTTGCCCGAAGGCAAAAGCGATGAGCGGCATGCCATAATTGCCGTTGTTGGCAAACATAGCGGTGATGATGACGGCAATCATTACCCTGCGTTCCAGGCGCAGCAGCCAACTTCCCAGCCAGGCCAGGATGCCCGAAACAAGCATGATGCTGGTGGCAACCAGCCCGGTGCGGGTGATTTCTTCAAATGGCAGCTGGCTGTGGATGAGCAAGTTAAAGACCAGGATTGGACTGAACAAATAAAACGAAACGCGCCCAACAGACCGGGAATCGATATCGAATTTTTTGCCAATAACAAACCCTGCGGCGCTGATGAGCAGGATGGGCAGGATGTTGTTGGCGAAGGTGTCTAAAAGCTCACGCAGCGACATGCAAAATTCTCTATTTTCTCTAGACCCAGGTGCGTCTGCGCATCCAGATGAACATCCCAATGGGTAAAAGGATGAAAACACCCATGACCATGCCAAAGGCCATGCGGCTGGTCCATGAGGTCAGCCCGGCTACCGGCTCGAAGAAGTTCATCCCAAAGAAACCGGTAATAAATGAGATTGGCATGAATAATGTGGTGATAATGGTCAGGGTCTTCATCACTTCATTCATGCGATTGTTTACCACTGAAAGATAGGTATCCAGCGCGCCGCTCACCAGGTCGCGCATCGATTCGTTCAGGTCGTGTAAACGCACCAGGTGGTCGTAAATATCGCGGAAGAAAATGCGGTCGTGCGGGTCAATCACTTCATAATCATCCCGGGCCAGCTTGTTCATCACCTCGCGCTGTGGGGTGATGATGCGGCGCATCGAAAGCAGGGCGCGTTTAAGGGCGAAGATGCGCTCCAGGGTATCGGGCGCGGCCTTGGTGAGAACTTCGTCCTCAATGCGGTCGATGGCATCGTCGATATTTTCCATCATCGGCATGTAGTCGTTAACGATGTCATCGATGATTTTGTAGAGCAGGTGGTCGGGGCCATGCGAAATATAACGCGGGTCGCGAAAACAGGCCTGGTAGGCCTCCTCCAGCGACGAAATTGGCTCGTAGTGGTGCGTGACGACAAAATTTTTCCCTAAAAAGATGTCCAGTTCTTTGGTGACCAGCTCCAGCCCATTTTCACCATTGAGGGACATGGCATTCAGGACGATATAAACATACTCCTTCCAATCATCCACTTTTGGGGTATGTGTTTCGGCTAAGGCATCATCGACTGCCAATGGATGAAACCGAAAAATACCGGTCAAGATCGAATCGCAGGATTCGTCCGGTTCGGCGCTGAAATCGATCCACAGCAAGGAATCGGGATTTTTTAGGATGGCTGCGAACTCTTTGACGGGGAGATTGGTGCGAACTTCCTGGCCAGGGATGAAGCAAATCGAATGGATCATATGGATTCTTTTTGGAAACTTGAAAATCGCCTTTAGATTATTTAAGAAAATTGAAATTTCGTTTTAGAATATCAATATTCTACTTGACTTTAATTTAGATTCTTGTATAATAAATTTGAAACCTGTCACGTTCTTACCAAGGAGACTGATATGCTTTTCCGTTTCAAGTTCAATTTTACCCTCAATGTGATTGAATAAGGCCGAAAATCCCGGGTTTCCTGCTTGCGCGCGAAGCCCGGGGTGAAACTCGCCGAGGTGACCCTATGAACAATGCCTTAACCCGCTGTCCCGTTTGCCAGAATGAACTGACCATCACTCGCTTGCATTGCGAGGCTTGTGATACCACCCTCGAAGGTCGTTTTGTGGGTGGCCCTTTTGATCATCTGACCCGGGATCAGTTGGAATTTGTCCTGACGTTTATTCGCTGCGAGGGAAAGCTCAATCGCGTTGAAACCGAGCTGGGCCTTTCTTATCCCACGCTGCGCAACCGTTTACATGAAATTATTCGCACCCTGGGGTACGAACCCGGTAAAGAAGAATCCCCCGATGTAAGCGAAGACCGCCGCCGCCAGATTCTCGAAGACCTTGACGCTGGCCGCCTGACCGCCGATGCTGCCATGCGCATCCTGCGCGGGGAAGGATAAGCCTATGCGCCACAGTACCCTTACGGTTCAGGGCGCTCCCATCCTGCGCGTTGAAGGCGTGGGCGGCGACCTGCAGATCGTTGGCTGGGAGCGCAGCGAAGTGACAGCCAAGGCTGACGGTGATACGCTGCAGCTCGAGTCAGATGGGCAGGTCGCGCGCGCTTCCAGTGGGACCGATCTGATTTTATATGTGCCGCGCGATATTGTTATCCGCGTCGAAGGGGTTGGCGGCGATGCTGATATTCGCGCCGTACCCGGCGGCATGGATATTGCCAGCATCGGCGGCGACCTGCAGATGCGGAACGTCGGTGTCGTCAAGGTGGGTGCGGTCGGCGGCGATATGTCTGTGCGCGGCTGCGCGGGCGATTTTTCGGCCGATTCGGTAGGCGGCGACGCCTCGTTGCATGAGGTCAAAGGCTCTGTCTCGCTCTCCATTGGCGCAGATTTATACCTGCGTAATGCGGAAGGCAGTATCAGCGCGCAGGCTGGCGCAGATGCGGTCCTTTACCTGGTTCCCCAACCGGGTCAATCGATCAGCGTGCAGGCCGGGAGCGATATCCTGGTGCGGGTTCCTGCCAAAGTAGATGCGACCTTCTCGCTGCAAGGCTGTGACGATGAGTCGATCCGCGTGGATTTACCGGGCGTAGACCCGGTTGAGGTGGGGATGTTCCGCCAGATGACGCTTGGGACAGGCAGCGCCAGCATCAACCTGACTGCTGGTTCAGAGATTATCGTTACCAGCCGCCAGGAAGAATGGGAATCGGTGGCCGAGTTTGACCCGCTAGGTCGCGAAGCGCCGTTTGCGCCGGGAGAATTCCCTGGCATTACACCCGATATGCACGAACGGATTTCACGCCGCATGGAAGAAGCCACCCGCCGCGCGCTCAAGGCCTCGGTCCGGGCCCAGGAACAGAGTGAGCGCGTCCAGCGCCGGGTCGATTCGGCCATGCGACGCGCCGAAGAAAAGATGCGTTCTGCCGAGCGCCGCACGGCCCACATGGGCATTTCGATTGGGAAATGGGGTGTCGTCATCGACGGCAATCGCCCCAAACCGCCCACGCCCCCGGTTCCGCCTTTCCCGCCCCGGCCCGTCTCTGACCCGGTCAGCGACGAAGAACGCCTGACTATTTTGAAGATGTTGCAGGAAAAGAAAATCTCATTGCAAGAAGCCGAAAAACTGCTTGCCGCGTTGGAAGGGAAGTAAACGATGACAGACAGTGAACGCCAGCAAATCTTGAAGATGATCGCTGACGGGAAGATCACCCCCGAACAGGGCCTGACCCTGATGCAGGCTCTCGAAAACGTTCCCGCCGATGATGACCCCCAGGCCCTGCCAGAACCGGAAGTTATCGGGGGCGGCCCGGCCAGTTCGATTGGCGAAGGCGAAGCCGAAAAGAATGCCCGCCAGGCCTTTTTTGCCAAAAAGGTCAACCGTTTTCGCCGCTTGTGGATGATCCCGCTGGTGTTGGGGCTTTTAGTGACTATTGGCGCGGCCTCGTGGATGTACGCCTCGCTGGAAGCTGCGGGGATGAATTTCTGGTTTTACTGCGCCTGGTTCCCCTTTGCATTGGGCGTGGCCTTTACCGCCCTGGCGCTTTCCAGCCGCGAATCGCGTTGGCTGTACCTGAATGTAAAACAAAAACCGGGAGAAAAACCCTCCCGGATCGTAATCTCATTTCCAATGAGCCTGGTGACCTGGCTGTTTAATATGTTTGGACACCGCATGCCTGAGAACGAGCGCCTGCGCACTGACTTGATGATGCAGGCTTTCACCCAAAGCATTACTTCCGACGAGCCAATCCTGATTGAAGTGGATGACGAAGACGGCGAGAAGGTTCAAGTCTATATCGGGTGAGGAGTATATCAATATGGCTACCACAGAAGAACGAATGCGAATTTTGAAGATGATCGAAGAGGGGAAAATCAGCGCCGAGGAAGGCGCCAAGTTGCTGGCCGCGTTGAGCGAAGGCCGGCGTGGCCCCAACCCGCCCATGCCGCCGCGCGCGCCAGGGGCGGCCCGCTGGCTGCGGGTGCGCGTGACCGATGTTGCCAGCGGCCGCGCCAAAGCCACCGTGCAGATTCCGCTGGCGCTGTTGGATGCCGGCATGAAAATTGGCGCGCATTTTGCCCCCGAGGTGGAAGGCGTCGATATGGCGACCATCATGGAAGCCCTGCGTTCTGGCATGACCGGCAAGATTGTGGATGTCGTCGATGAAAAAGACGGCGAACACGTTGAAATTTTTGTCGAATAGCGATTGGGATGTTTACTGTCCTGCCGGGCGTAGGGCGGGCAGGATTTTCTCACGCGGGTTTGGGAAGAACAATGGCGGCAAACGGATGGGTTTGAAATCTGTGCCGCTTCCAACCTGTTCTACCGGAATATAGTAAATCTGAATTTCACTGTCAGCCCCCTGGCGCACATCCTGGAAGACAAGCAGGATGTATGTGCCATCGGGGCTGAATCGTGCATCACGGTAACAGCAGACGTTGTCAACCGGGTTTAACAGGCGGGTCTCGCCGCTGGCCATATCGTACAGGTAAAGCTGGCCATACCCAAAATTGCGGATGAATGTGTTGAATAAGAAACGCTGGTCGCCATCCCAGCTGTAGGCGGGCAGGATGGGGTAGGTCTCGTAGCCATCGGGGGTGAAGCGTTTGTTGGGGAATTCATCCAGGATGAGCGGGTCGGCGGCTTTGCAGCGGTGGACATCGATGACTCGCAGGGTGTCGCCCAGCCGTTCGCCTTTGACGCTTTGGTAAAGGAGGGTCAGTTTTTGGCTATCGGCCGACCATTGCGCGCTTTTTACCGAGACTTCAGCATAGTCCAGGCAGGCATTCAGGTTTTGCAGGTCGAAGGTGTTTTTGGCGTTGGCCAGGGCTTGCCGGTCAAAAGGAACGATAACCACGCGCCGTTCGATGCTGATGGCAGCCTGGCGGCCATCGGGTGAGACACGAAAACCTTCAAAGTTGGGGCTACTAAGACAGGTGACCTGGGCCACTTCCAGGCTATCAATGTTGACCGTGTTGATACATTCTCCCTCGACATATAGCAATTCACGACCGCCGGGCAGCCACTGAAGGTCGAATTTGGGCTGGTCGCTGTTGGTGAGTTGCAGCGGGTTTTTGCCGTCGATGTCGAGCAGCCAGATGTCGTTATTGGCCAGCAAGGCGATTTTATCGGCTCCGCCAATGCCCGGGATGGCTGTCGGCGCGGGGAGCGGGGTCTCGGTGGGGAGTGGGGGTTGGGTGGCCGGGACCACGGTTGGGGCCGGGACAGTGTTTGTCGGCGTTGAGGCCAGTGTGGGCGTGGGTGGCTGTTGGGGAGCCTGCGGGGGGGTGGACTGCCACAGGTTAATGGCAACCAGCCCCAGGGCGAGGATTCCGCCGATGATTCCCAATGAAATGAATAAATTTTTCTTGCGGGCAGGTTTTTGTGGCTTGTACTCGCGCCGGGGGGCTGGGACGGTGTATTCGGGGTCGGGTGCGGGGGCTTCGGGCAACAAGGCTGCCAGGTCACGGGCCAGTTCGAGGGCGGTGGAGTAACGCAGGGTGCGGTTTTTGGCCAGGGCTTTTTCGAGCACCATTTCGATGGCAGTCGGCAGGTTGGGGTTGGTGTCGAGAATGTGTGGAACGGGTTCGTTGACGTGCTTGACAACCATGGCCAGCGGGGTGGTGGCTTCGTAAGGCAACCGTCCGCTGAGCATTTCGAACAGGATGACGCCCAGTGAGTAGATGTCGCTGCGGCCATCTACATCTTCGCCCATGCCTTGCTCGGGGCTCATGTAGGTGGGCGTGCCAATGATGCCGGAACTGGTCAGCCGGGTTTGGGCATGCGCCAGTTTGGCGATGCCAAAATCGGAGATGAAGGCGTTGCCGTTTTCGTCGAAGAGGATGTTGCCGGGTTTCAGGTCGCGGTGGATGATGCCTTTGGCGTGGGCGTAGTCGAGCCCGGCGGCGATGCGCTGGGTGATGTGGACGGTTTCTGCAAAGGACATGGGGCCAGCCGCCATACGGTCGGAGAGCGAGCCGCCTGGCATGTAGCGCATGACAAAAAACAGCTGGGTGTTGTCGCGTCCGACGTCGTAAACCGGGACGATGGCCGAATGCTCGAGGCGGGCGATGATTTTGGTTTCACGCTCGAAGCGTTCGCGGACCTGGGCATTGTCTAGCAGCTCACGGTTGAGGATTTTGAGCGCGACTTCACGCTCGAACATGGGGTCATAGGCTTTATAGACCGTTGCCATACCCCCACGGCCGATTTCTTCCCTGATTTCATAGCGGCTAAATTTGTCTGGCTGCATATAGGATCAAGTATAACGAGGCTTTTTGTGATTAAGAGTACATTTTAGTTGCAAAATCTGTTTTTGGGCCGGGGAAAACAAAACGTCCGGGGCAAGCATTCGCCCCGGACGTTTAAGGTGCAGATAGAACTTAGCGGGCCAGCGGGGACTGGCGCAGGCGGCGGGCCAACAGGAAGATGGCAACGAGTACGATGGCGGCCAGGATGAGCCCAGGCAGGCCAACTTCATCGGCGAAGCCGGTTTTGGAAAGCTCGGTGGGGGAGAGCGGGGTACCCGTGCCAACCCCGGCTAACCCGGCAACAGCGGCAGCGGTTCCATCGACCTGGGCCGTGGCGGTTAGCTGGTCAGCCAGTTGGGTATTGAGGGCATCCAGGGTGGCGGTAGCCGGGTCGATGGTAGGCGCGGCGGTGGGCGTTTCAGACGCGAACACTACGACGGGGGTTTCGGTGGGCAGCGGCAGGGGTGTCTCGGTGGGCGGCAGCGTGGCGGTAAAGAGTGCGGCCTCGGAGGTCTGCTGCTGGATGAGGGCTTGCTCGGTGTTGGCGGCAACGACCACAGCCTGGGTGGCGGCGATGGAGGCCTGCTGCCGGGGCAGGAAGACCAGGGCGTAGACGGCGCCGCAGATCAGTGAGAACAGTAAAAGTCCGCCGAGCACAACGGCAATGATGAGGAAGGTGCGGTTGTTTGATTCGCCGCCTTCGGGTTCATCGGGACCATCGTCTTGTTCGGGCTCATTGGAGCCCATATCTGCGGGCTGTTGCGGTTCTTCATCGTCGTCAAAAACAAATGTGTTGGCCATGGTTCTTCTCCTCGCGTGGTAAGTTATATTTTACCCCAGCACTTCCAAATTGGTGAGCGGTACCAGAACTTGCTGGCCGTTATCCAGGCGAATATCGGCGGCGCTGGTTTTGATGCCGTTGGGCAGGACAGCTGCGCCTGGGCGCAAATGCAAGATGGTTCCGGTTTGCGATGGGCGCGCCAGGTATACAACGCGCACTGTCTGGCCGGGGGCGAAAGTCTCCAGGTCGCGCGGTTCGGGCGGTTCCTGGCTGAACGGTAAGGGGATAAAAATTTCGGGCCGTGAGCCGCTTTGGCGGTCGAACGGTTCGGCATTGAGGGTAATTTCACGCTTGATGTTGGTGCTGAGCAGCTTGTAAGCGGTAGAGTTCATGGCGCGGCGGCCAAAGCCATCGGTGATGATGACCGGGAACTGTGCCTGGGCGGCCGTGGAAAGCAGGGAAGGGGCGATGCTCGACAGGATCAGGCCGCGCACGGGCAGTTCGGCGGCATTGCGGAAGATGTTGGCGTCGTTGACATGCCCGCAAAGCAAGATCGAGCCGCGCAGGCTGACATCGATGCGGGAGGCGTTCATCACATC
This sequence comes from uncultured Anaerolinea sp., assembly GCA_964562145.1. Lineage (GTDB taxonomy): Bacteria > Chloroflexota > Anaerolineae > Anaerolineales > Villigracilaceae > UBA5195. The sequence continues at coordinate 71,233 of CAZLSP010000010.1, forward strand.
TTCGGGGCTTTCAATTACGCTAAACATGTTACCGGTTTCGATGCGCCCATTGCCCCACAGACCCTGAACCACGGCTCCGGAAGAACGGATGACCACGCCACGCTCGCCGACCACCTGGGTGACGACGCCGGGCAGACCCGCTACCAGTTCAAAATTGCGGCCGCCGGTTTCAATGGCGATTTTTCCGCCGCCTACGGCCACAACCAGACCCGCAGCCGGGGCGCGCACCTCACGGGCGAACAACCCGGTTGTTTGTGCCAGGAGTTCGTCTTTGGCTACTTGCTGGCCTTTTTTGACCTGGATGAAAGCGTTGGCTTTGCGTTGGGCGACGCCCAGTTTTTTTGCAGCGTCTACCAGTACGTATTTGCGTCCTACCAGCGCCTCGGCAATCACGTCGTTTGGGTTGACTTTTTGCCCGACATGCGCCAGGATGCGTCCGTTATTGGGCAGCATGCGCGTGCGGATGATGGTTGCCAGGGGCAGGATGTGGGTCATGGGTGCAAGCATCTCAGCCTCCGACCGTCTTGAGCCATTTTTTGAGTAGTTCGCGCCGCGCCGCGCCATCGGATGGGAGCGAAAGCGGCCGCCCGCGAGCGTCGATCACGACCCCAATGGCCGACCCAATAACTTCCACTTCCCCGGCGCGACCCGGCCCAAGACCGACATCGGCGCGTTGGAGCGGGCGCAATTGCAGACGTGCGGTCTGGCCGCTTTCAAGCGGCAAGATTTGCAGGTTGCCCATGTTGACTTCAGTGGTCATTTCGCTGCCATCGTCGCGGATTAGTTTGGCGCGCACGATGGGTGTTCCCAAGCTGACGTTGCTGATGGGGGAGATCACGGTGGCCAGGTAAGCCAGCGCGCCCGCATCGATGACCTGGATGGGCAGCAGGCTGTTGACTTCTACGGCTGCGCCGAGCATGGCGAGCACATTGCTTTGGTCGAGGACGAGTGTACAAACCCCGGCGGGTTGTAAACCGTCTAGCAACATGAGCAGTTTTTGCCCGAGCGATGGCGCTTCGGTGATGGCTGCACCACCCACCAGGATGGGTTCAAACGAAGGCAATAACCCGTTGCGCGAGCGGAAGCGCATTGGCAGGCGCTGGGCTGTCATTCGCGATGCGATTTGCAGGTTCTGGCGAACCAGCGCCTGTTCAATAGCCAGCTCTTCAGGTGTGGATGGGATGGCGGCCGGGTAGAGTGCCTTTTGGTAAATATATTCGCGGATGATTTCCAGCGAGACTTCGAACGGCACCCAGCGTGCGATGTCTTCCAGCGAAGTTTGTTTGAGCAGCCCCGCCAGGGGTTCACCCAGCCCAAGTGACGGGAAAACGTTGAGATAAAGCCCGCCGCTGAAAGAAGTTCCCATAGAGATGGCGGATGCGCCAATATCGACACTCAGCACGCCTTTGCCTGAGCCGAAATAGCTCGAAAGGAAGCGCACCATGCGCCCCTGGGCAAAGGACGATGTCAGCACAATACCGCCTGAAAGGGTGCGAATCTCTTCCAGCTCCGGCATCTGGCGCTGGCGCAGGCTGACCATCAGGTTGGCGAGTTCGCGCTGGGCCGGGGGCAGGTTTTCCACATCCAGGGACGGGCGGATGTTGGGGCAAATTTGTATGATAGGGGCCAGGCTTTTGAACGAATCGCGCACTTCCTGGGCGATAGCCTGGTTGCCTGCATAAAGGATGGCCGGTCGTTTCGATTCTGGCAGCAAGTACGATGCCAGGCCAATCGTTTCGAGTGATTTTTGGATTGAATGGGATGCGCCGCCGTCCACCCCGCCTGCAATCAGCACCAGTTCAGGGCTGAGTCGCACAATGGCGTCTATCTGTTCTTCGGCGCGGCGGTTGTCGTTGAGCGGCAGTACATCCACCACACGGGTGTAGCTGGTTTGTGCCAGGTTCTCAATCGATTTGAGCGAAACTTCGGGTAATAAGCCTACCAGCAGCGTCTTAACCGCCGGGCCGGCCGAGATGGTGGTGACCATATTATCCACGCCGCTGCCATCGGGTTGGGCGGGCATAATCATGCGGCCTTCATCGTCGAGCAGGGTTTTGGCAATCAGGTTTTGCAGGTTTTCCACGGCCAGCTGCACACCGATGACAATGTTGCGAGTAGGCGCATTGGCGGTGGTCTGAGCCTGGCCCATGCCAATAAAACGATATTGGCCCTCTACCACGTCAAAATAGGCTGCGCGCGTGGTGACAGTGCCGATATCGATGGCCAGCAGGGAGTTGCCTTCAATCAGGGAAGTAGGCATAGGCGGTTAGAAGATCAACGAGTCGAAGAAAATAACGATCGATTGAACCCGATCTACGAAGGCGGTCAGGGCCGCAGCCAAGACCCCGGCAAAAATCGCGCCCAGGGTCAGGGCAATAAAGGCCTGTCCGGCCTGGGCCAGCAGGTTCCCAATCGAATTGGGTTTGGCGGAGGCGGCTCTTTTTCGGATGGTGAACTGGAAGGAGGCCAGGGTCACAATCGTTCCGAGCAGCACAAAAAAGGCGCTTCCCAGTGTTTGGGCGGTCGATAAAGCCCCGTTTGCCGTGTTCAAACCAAACATGTTGATTGACGCCAGCATTTGCGGGAAGAGGGTGCCAAGCACCGCCCCGGCGACAGCCGAAGCGGTTCCAACGCCAACCAGGAAGGCCACAATTGGGCGACCGAGCCAATCCATTTGCGGGAAAAGTTTGCCCACAAACAGGAGCAGGCTTAATAAAAGCGCAATCAGGGCCAGCCCGCGTTCTAAGGGGCTGCCAATGACTAGCGGAACAACCATTTTATCCACTACCACCTGGCGAAAAACCAGCACCACCACATATCCGGCGGCAACGCCAATAAAGGCATGCGTGGCCAGCCTGAAAACCGGGTTATCTGCCACGATGTAGCTAAAAATCATCACCGTAAACAGGAAACTGAGCAAGCCAGTCATCAATTCGGGGGAAATCGACATTGTCTTATGCCTCGTCCTGTTCCAGGCTTTCGCGGCGGGCGCGGATGCCTGTTAGCAGGCCCCAGATACCGCCAACGAGTATCAGCAATTCTGCTGCAATCGACACCAGCCCAAACCCATCCCAATAGGTGGTGCGAATCACACCATCCGGCAGGCCGGTCATTTGCTCATACAAGATTCCGCCTTCCAAACCGCTGATCATGCCCTGTACCTGCCCCGAGTCAAAGAAGGGGCGCAGCATGGGGGCAGCCTGGGCGCTGGTCACCATCAAAATGGGGGTATCGCTGCGCGCCAGGGCGGTTTGTTCGATCCACAATCGACCATCATCCGGGTCATCGGTCAGCACAACCAGCGCCGCAAAATCGGCCAGGTTCTGGACTCGATTATCCATCACGGTGGATTGCCACAGGTTGGTCACGCCCTCTGGCAAAATGGTTCGCCCAACGGTCGTGGTGGGTGAATTGGCAAAAACCTGCACCCCGGCTGCGCCGCCGGGCAGGTAGCCTAAGTCAACCGCCTGAGGTGTGTTCAGTTTCAGCGCCAGGCGGGAGGACATGTAATTCCCTACCGGCAAAGTAGTTACAAACGCCAGGCGGGCATTGCGCGAGGCGAGATGTTTTAGAACTGAGTCGGAAACGGCTTCCATTTCAGCGGCCATACCGGGCTGGTAATCGACCACCACCAGCACCGGGGAAGCATCCGCAATCTCGGCCACCGTTTTTTGGAAAGCAAAGACTGGCCCACTGGTTGCGCCAGGGGTTGGCGCCGGGACAAACCGCGAACCAAGAATGGCCGGAACCAGGGCTGCCAGCAAAAGCACAATCGCTATGGCCCAGCGCAGGGGCTTAAAGGTCAACACCGGTTTGGGTGTGGCCACTTCGTAAGCAGCGTTTTCCGAACTCAACAATTGTTCCAGGAGCGCCGATTGCGCCCGCTGGGTTTCATCCATCTGTAATTTAATGGAGTAGACCTTTGGTTTGCTGGTTTTCAGCAGGTCAGGCAGGACGGGCAGCACATTGTGGAACCCGGCCAGCGGGCCGACTTTCTCCACATCTTCATCGTCACTATCGGCAGCCGTCTCAGAAATCACCGATTCGACCGGGCGCATGGCCTGTACCCATGAGGGCAGTTCTGCCGGGCGCAAGTCATCATCGGTCGGCGCAGCGGCTTGGGGCTGCTGGGTCTCCGGTTCTGAGGGCGTAAACCCAGAAAGCCAGTCTGGCATCTCCATCGACAGGATGGAGTCTACATTTTGCTCGTTTTCAGTGCTCAAAACGGAAGCACTGTTTTCCGCTTCGATGGATGGCAGCTCGAAAGCCATTGGTTCCGCTTCGGCGGGTTGCTCGGCTTGGGGCTGGGCCGCAGCCTGTGTCGCCGTTTCGATGGCCGCTATCCCGGCCCCGGCGGTTAATCCGGCCAGCCAGTCGGGCGTATCGTCGGCGGTGATGGCCGGTTCAGGCTGGGCTGGCTCAGATGGCTGAGATTCAGCCGCCGTCAGGCCTGCCATCCAGTCGGGCAGTTCACCCGTTTTTCCCAGCCCGCCCAGGTCACCCAGTGAGCCGGTATCGAAGGGTTTGGCCGTTCGTTCCGGTTCGATAACCGGTTCTGCTTCCTGTGGAGCCTCCCCAACCGCTTCGGCCAGCCAATCGGGCAGGGTATTCATGGCGGCGGGCATCGTCGCTTCATCTTGCGGAAGCGGAACGGTAGGAGCATCGTACAGGGCGGAGTTTTGCTGTGCGGGTTGCAGTCCCACGATCCAGTCTGGCAGGTCGGCTGCAGCCGCTTCGGCGGGCAGGCCCTCGCTAGGGATGGTTGCGGCCGCTTCGCTTTGTTGTAATTCAGCCATCCAGTCAGGCAAGTCGCTGACCGGTGCGGCCGCTTCTGTTTCAGGGGCCGACTGCGATGGCGGCTCGGCGACCGGGGCCGCTGGTTGTTCGGTACCCGCCAGCCAGTCGGGTAGGTCGGTGGTTGAAGCCGCGACCGCTGCGCCGCCTAAGCCAGCCAGCCAATCGGGAGTCTCTTCGGCAGGCTGGGTGTTTGCGGTGGGAGCTTTGGTTTCTTCGCCCAGGCTGGCCAGCCAATCTGGGGGTTCGGCCGCCGGGAGGGCAGGCTCTGGCTGCGTGGGCAGTTCTTCGAGCGGGTTTTCGCCGATAGAGCCGAGGCTCGAAAGCCAATCGGGAGTATCGGCTGCAACAGGTTCGGGGGTCTCGGCCGGGGCCTCGCTCGTGCTGCCCAGGTTGGACAGCCAATCGGAGGTCTCGGCGGCTGGAAGGGTCTCTGCGGCCGGGGTTTCGCTGACAGAGCCGAGGCTCGAAAGCCAATCGGGAGTATCGGCCGCGGCGGGTTCGGGGGTCCCAGCCGGGGCCTCGGTGACGTTGCCCAGGCTAGACAGCCAGTCTGGTGTTTCCTCTGCGGCGGTTGGCGTGGCAGGTTCAGCTTGTGCCGGGGTTTCGTTTCCTGCGCCCAGGCTGGCAAGCCAATCTGGTGTGTTGGCAGAAAAATCCACGGTTTCGGCAGGTTGTTGGGCTTCGTTTCCGAGGTCGGCCAGCCAGTCGGGAGTTTCTACGGCAGATTGCGGGCTTTCAGGCTGGGTTTCTTCGGGGCTGCCCAGGTTGGCAAGCCAATCGGGGGTTTCGGCGGCCGGGGAGGCCGGTTCAGACAGAGCAGGGTTTTCAGGTTGGGCATCGAAGGCATTCCCGCCCAGGCTGGCGAGCCAGTCAGGTGTGTCAGAAGCTGCCGCAGCTGGCGCTGGGGGTTCGGCTTCGGTGTTGAAATCCCCTCCGCCTAGCTGTGAAAGCCAGTCGGGGGCGGGATCATTCGAGGCGGAGGATGAGTCGAAGCTTTGCGAGGCAGGCTGGGGCGGGGTCGAGGCGCTGCCGCCCACCGGTCCGAGTGAAGCCAGCCAGTCGGGAACTTCCTGGGGCGGAGGCTGGTCTGCATCGCGCGGGGCGGCGGGTTTTTCCTGCCGGGTTACATTTTCTTCCTGGGCTTTAAGTGCGTTTAACCAGTCCGGGGTTTCTTCGGCGCCGGATTGGAAGGAGGTCTCTTCGTTGTCATCAAAGCGGAAGGCCGGGGCGTCGCTGCCAAAGCCCCAATTTTGAGCGGGTTCTTGTGCTTCGGGCTGGGGTGCGGCTGGTTCCTCGAGTTGTGATAACCAGTCTGCAGACTCTGTTTCAGCCGGTGTGGACGGTGCGGGCGCAGGTGCGCTGGTTTCCAGGCCAAGGCTTTTAAGCCAGTCGGGTGTGTCTTCGTCATCATCGGAGGCTTGTGACAATCCGGCCAGCAGGTCAAGCGGCGAGGCGGGTTCTTTTTTCTTGGGCGGCTGCGCGGGAGGCGGGTTTTCCGGTTGCGGCATTTTGGGGACACGCGGCTGAGGAACGGGTGATGTATTGCTTTCGTTTTCAGCGCGACGGGCGCTGCGCAGCCAGCCAGGCAAGGTGCGCTCGAGGTCGGAGGTCTTTTTATCGGTAGGGAATTCGCCGGGGCGAATGGGCGCGAGCGGCTCGGTCCCGGCGGCGTTGAGCAGGGTGCCACAATACTGGCAGATTTCCAGTGCTTCGGGGTTGGATTTACCACAGGTGGGACAACGTACGTCGGCCATTATTTGCCTCCGTAGGGTCGGTCTGTCCCGAGCAGGATGCGCAGGCCGGTGGTGATGGTTCCAAGCGCGACACCAATCAGGATACCGCGCGCGCCGCCAGAGGCCAGCACGTCTGTGACGAAGGGGCGCACCCAGTCGCTTAACAGCGGGATTTGCCCGATCAGCGGCCAGGGGGCGATCCCGACCAGCACGATCAGGGCGGTGATCACGAAGACCATCGAAGCCAGGTTGGCGCGCACGCGCAACAGGCGAATGATGGAGTAGATGAGTGTGACAGCCAGCACGGCCATCAGGCTGATCTCAGCGGGGATCATGATGCCATCCAGCAGGATGCGCTGGTAGGGCGCCATGATATCAGCCGAGTTGATGAGCAGGCTTACAATCAGGAAAGAGAGCAGGACCAGGCTATTAATGGAACCACGCTGGCGCTCACGCAATTTTTGAAGGTGAACAGAGAACAGGTTGGCGATGCCTACCAGGGTCGCCACTCCCGCCAGGATGATGGCCCACTGGAACAGGATAATCCTGAACCCGGCCAGCACGGGGGTGTCGACAAAAAGATAACCGCCCAGGACGATGATCCCGGCGCTAATGGCAACGACGGCATTGGCAGCGGCAAAGATTCGTTTCACAGGATGCCTACCAGTTTAAGGGCGGCCCCGGCCAGGAGCGCGATAATCAACAGCCAACGCAGGACATCCTGCGCCACCAGCCCGGCCGAGAAGCGGTCGCCAGATTGGGTATATGCGCCAGCCGCAAACAGTTCCTCGCCGATAAGCGGTTCATTGGAACTGGCGTAAAGCACGGCCTGGGCAGGAATGCTGTCACTGGCGGCGATGACGGTCGTGTTTTGCCGGTCGGCGGCTTCGGTAAGCAGGCCCACCTCGGGGCCAAAGCTGCCGATCAGGATATTGGTGGAAACCTGTTCGTCGCGGATGGCTGGCATCACCCCGGCTGCGTAAGAAAGCGGGGTTAAGCCGGTCAGTCGGGCATTGTTGGGGTTAAAGGTTTGGTCTACTGCCACACTTTCGTGCGCCATGCGCAGGGTTTCTTCTGCGGCCAGGTTAATGAGCGGGTTGCCGCTGGTGCTGATAGGCGGATTATCACTGAGCGATGTGGTTTTTCCCAGGCGGCGCAGCAATGCCAAACCCGCCAGCGCCGAAGCGCCCGCCGTGGTGAGCAGGTTGCCGTTGCCAAGCGAAACATGCAGCCGCGTGCCGTCTTCCACGACAATGCTGGCAGCGCGCCGGATGCGGGTATAAGCCTGGATATTTCGAAAAGAGAAGGGGGAACGTTTGTGGAGGAAGGTGAACAACGCCATGAGCGCGCCAACCAGGATGAGTATGCCTGTTCCCAAAAGTCCTGTGGTGTTCACTGCGTTTATCCTTTCAGCAAGGCCGCAAAGTCTCTGGCTTCATCCTCTTCCTCTAACAGGTGAGCCAGGGCATAAAGTTGGGCCGCGGGGGCTGGGAGCAAGGGCTGGCCAACGTAAAGCAGTTGGGCGGCAATCACTTTGAGCGGCCCGGCCGCTTCAAGCAGCCAGCCAACCAGGCCATCGAGATTCTGGCGTTGCAGGGAATCCAACCAGGCGGGCCAGTACGCGCGCGACGAGTCCATAAACAGAGTATAGCATATTATAGAACATGCGTCACAACATTGTATATCGCCTGCATTGCAGGCGCAACAGGAGTTTTGGTGGATACTTGCCAGGCAGCCTCCTTTTTTACTATACTTAATGGGTAAGCTCACGATAGTTTTGACACCTCGACCTAAAAAGGAATCCCATGCTTAAACAAACCCTGCCTCATGGCTTTTGGCCCTCCCCCCTTACCCCAACCATGCTCAGTGACCGCACCCGACTCGAAGATTTGTGCTTCGATAGTGACGGTGAAACCCTGGTCTGGCTTGAGAAACGCGCCGGACGTAGTGCCCTGGTGGCCCAGCGCGGGATCGATGCTCCGCGTGAGATTTCTGGCGGGCTGAAGATTGCGGCCGGGGTGGGGTATGGCGGCGGGGATTTTACGGTCCGCAATGGGCTGGCGGTTTTTGCCAGTGGCGGACGGTTGTATCGCGTGGGTCTTTCTTCTGGCGCACCGTGGCCCTTTACCCCGGCCTTTGGTGACCCTGCCGCCCCGGTGATAGCACCGGATGGTAGCGGCGTTTTATTTGTCCATACTTATGAAGGCAGCGACTGCCTGGCCTGGGCCGCTCTGGATGGAAAAGGCTGGCCGGTGCGGCTGGCCAGCGGCGCCGATTTTTACATGCAGCCTGCCTGGCATCCCGATAGTCAGCGCCTGGCCTGGGTGGAGTGGGATCATCCGCAAATGCCGTGGGATGGCACCCGGCTGATGATGGCCCGCCTGGCAAACGGGGTGTTGACGCAGGTCACCCAACTCTTTGGGGATGTTGAAACCCCTGTTTTCCAACCGGAATTTTCAGCGGATGGCCGTTTCCTGGCTTTTCTCGCCAACGACGGCGAGTGGGATACCCTTTATACGCTTGACCTGGCGACTGGCGAAAAGCGGGTTCTGGCGAAAGACGCCTCGCTGATGGAGCCAGCCTGGATTCAGGGGATGCGCACTTTTGCATGGAGCGCTGACTCAACGCGCATTTTCTACCTGCAAAATGATCGCGGCTGGCGCACCCTGCGGGTGGTCAATGTTCACACTGGCGCGTCGCGCGTGCTGGGAGCGGGTCCATACACCTGGATGGTTCAGTTGGTCGCCGCACCCGTCGGGGAACGGATCGCTTTTATTGGCTCATCCTCAAAAATACCAGACCGTATTGTGCTCTATGAGAATGACAGCCTGCGCGTTGCGCGTCGTTCTGAGCCAGAGATGATCCAACCTGATGAACTGCCCGAGGTCATTCCGATTGAGTGGCCTGCGCCTGATGGCACCCCGGTTTACGGGTTGTATTACGCGCCTGTTTCAACGCGTTTCACCTGCGACGGCCTGCCGCCGCTCATCTTGCATATTCATGGCGGCCCCACCTCTTCACGGACAGCCAGTTATAACCGCGATGCGGTGTTTTATACCACGCGCGGTTATGCCTACTTTGAGCTAAATCATCGCGGTTCAACGGGGTATGGAAGAACTTTTATGAAGCTGTTGCGCGGGCAGTGGGGCAAACTGGATGTTGAAGACACGCTTGGGGCGCTAAAAGCGTTGTCACGCCAGGGCCTGGCCGACCCGGCGCGAGCAGCCGTGATTGGCGAATCGGCGGGCGGTTATACCGTGATGAACTGCCTGGTTCGGCATCCGGGTGTTTTCAAGGCCGGGATCAATGCCTATGGCGTAACCAATCTCTTTGATATTGTGGTGGGTACCCACAAGTTTGAGCAGCATTACAATGATTCGTTGGTGGGGGTGCTGCCGCGCGATGTTGAGCGTTTCCGCGAATGGTCCCCGGCCCTGCATGCCGACCTGGTGCGTGACCCGGTGGCGGTTTTCCAGGGGGCGGTGGATAAAGTCGTCCCACCCGAGCATTCAGAGCAGATTGTGGCGGCCTTGCGTGCCAACCATGTACAACATCTATACAAGTTATATGAAGGGGAAGGGCATGGTTGGCGTAAGCCTGAAACCATCATCGATTATTATGAAACGATAGAGCGTTTCTTGAAGCAGTACCTTCTTTTTTAGCCAAATAAAAAGCGGGGCGGCCTGGCCGCCCCGCTTTTAGCGGGTGAATTGCTCAAGTTGTTCGGGGCTGACGCGCGCCGTCAGGTCGAGGGTAATTGGGGCCACTGCTACGTGCCGTTTTTTTAAGAGCACGTACACATCGCTGGTTTCCGGTTCATTATTCCAGTCTACCCTGACTTCGTAGCCTACGCTGGCCGGGGTATCCCACGAGCTGCGCTGGGGGCGGGTGGGGTGGTAGTAACGCTGTTTCGAAACGGAAGACCATTCCCAGTGGGTGTCGGGTTTGGCTTCAGCGGGGACATCGACTTTAAGCAGGTCCACGCCTGGGGGCAGGCCGCGTTCCAGGATGTATCTTCCAAAGAAGGCCGTAAAGTGGGCTGCTGTGGAAAAATCGATCTCGGTAGAGTATGACAGGTGGTGGATCTTGTCAGTTTCGAGTGAGATGGCCATGGCGGGGATGCCCACCGATGCGCCTTCCATTGCCGCGCCGACTGTGCCGGAGATGGTGATGCCAGTGGCGAGGTTTTCGCCGTAGTTGATGCCTGAAACCACCAGGTCGGGGCGTTCTGGCATGATCTCGAGAATGCCGTGCTGCACAGCCTGGGCTGGCGAGCCGCCCACAGAGTAGACTTTCCAGGTTTGGCCGTTGACTTCGACCGTTTCTTCGTGGATCAAGCCATCGGAGGTGTTGGGCAGGCTGCGGCCGGTGCCTGACGACTGTTCGCGTGGTGCAACCACGGTGACAAACCCCAGTGTAGAAAGCGCCTGGGCGGCCGCCCATAAACCGGGGGAGCGAATACCATCATCATTGGTGAGTAGGATTTGTGCCTTTTTCATATTTTTTCCTTAAAACAAAAGAGCGGGATTTCTCCCGCTCTGTGGCGCCCTCGGCGCGACTCGAACACGCGACCTATTGCTCCGCAAGCAAGCGCTCTAATCCACTGAGCTACGAGGGCATTAGCGAGGCAGTATTTTACTCCACACATCATGGGTGGTCAAGTGTTCTGCTGGCAGGATTTTAAACTTCACTTGCCCCAAGTTGATTATTTCGACTAGAATGAAGGCATGCGCTTTGATGTTTTTACCCTGCTCCCCGATGCTTTTCTCCCGTATTTGCAGGCCAGTATCTTGCAAAAAGCGACTGAACGTGGCCTGCTTGAGTTTCACGTTCACAACATCCGTGATTTCACCCACGATAAGCACCACACCACCGACGACATGCCTTATGGCGGCGGCGGGGGTATGGTGATGAAGCCCGAGCCGGTTTTTGAAGCGGTAGAAAGCACGCTGGGAACGCCGCCCGCTTGCACGGTGATTATGCTAACCCCGCAAGGTCGGGTTTTTAACCAGCAGATTGCGCGAGAGCTGGCGCAACACCAGCAGGTGGCGCTGATTTGTGGCCGTTATGAGGGGATTGATGAGCGGATACGAGAGCACCTCGTTACCGATGAAATTTCGATTGGCGATTATGTTCTGACCGGCGGCGAATTGCCAGCGCTAATCTTAATCGACGCTGTTTCGCGTTTTATCCCCGGGGTACTGGGAGACCCTACCGGCGCTGAAGATGACTCGCATGCCTCGGGCCTGCTGGAATACCCCCATTACACGCGCCCGCCCGAGTTCCGGGGCTGGCGGGTGCCCGATGTGCTGCTCTCTGGCGATCATGGCAAGATTGCCAGGTGGCGGCGCGAACAATCCTTGCGGCGTACCCGTGCCCGGCGGCCGGACTTGCTTGAAACGGCCGACTTAACCAGGGACGATAAAAAATTGCTTGAGGTTCTTAAAAAAGAGGAAAGTTGAAAAAATGCCCGGTTTCACTTTTCTTTTTTCGTTATTCGAGTTCAACGTCACAGGAGTTCATCTATGAAGTTCAACTACGGCAAAATTTTCCTGCTCGGTTTCGGTTTTTTTGGCGTAAGCGTCATCTGGAGTGTGTATAACGCTTTTGTGCCGCTTTTCCTGGCCAATAAATTTGGGTTGGCCCCGGCGTTGATTGGCTTTTTTATGACCCTCGACAATATTGCGGCGCTGTTTATCCAGCCGCCGGTGGGAGCCTGGTCAGACCGTCTGCGGACCCCGATTGGGCGGCGCATGCCCTTTATCTTAATTGGGGCTCCGGTTGGGGCATTGGCCTTTGGGTTGATCCCGGTGGCAGCGGTTTTACCGTTGTTTGTGGCCTGCACCAGCACGCTGCTGCTTAGCATGGCTTTCTGGCGCACCCCGGTTGTGGCCCTCATGCCCGACATTACCCCCTCGCAGTATCGCTCGCAGGCCAATGGCATTATCAACCTGATGGGCGGCGTGGGCACGATTATTGCTTCGCTGGTTGGCAGCACATTATATGAAATCAATGTCAATTTCCCCTTCTGGATGGGTTCCGGACTGGTGGTTGTGGCGGCGTTGATGGTCTTTTTCTTCATCAAAGAGCCCAAAGAATATGAAGAGAGCCACGAAGAACAACCCAACATGTTTGCCAGCCTGCGCGAAATGTTCTCAGAAGAGGACAAGAGCGGCCCGCGCATCTTGTTTGCCATTTTCTTCTGGTTCCTGGCCTATAACGGCATTGAAACTTTCCTGACCCTTTACGCCACCAAACGCCTGGGATTGCCGGAAGGTGATGCGGGCCGCCTTTTTGGTCACCTGGGGCTGATGTTCGTCTTGTTTGCGCTGGTCGCCGGGGTGGTGGGAAGCCGCATTGGGCGGCGGGTCACCATTTCAGCGGGTATCATCCTGCTGGCGGCGTTGATTTTGGGGATGCTGGCCCTGCCAGTGGAATTCCTCTCCGGAATCATCACCAAGGCCCCGGTGCTGGGCAACATTCGTGGCATCAGCCTGTTGCTCATGCCCGCCGGGATTGCCTGGGCCTTCATCAACATCAATTCCTTGCCCATGGTAGTGGACTTGACCACCGCTGCGCGCATTGGCACCTATACCGGGTTGTACTATCTGTTCTCGACCCTGGCTGCCATTGTTGGTCCCAACCTGAATGGGTTGTTGATCCAGATGAGTGGCGATAACTACAACGCCATTATGGTGATTTCACCCTTGTTCCTGTTTATCGCCCTGTTTTTGATGCTGGGCGTGAAGCGTGGTGAGGCGCAGCAAGGCGCTTAACATGAAATTTTAAAGTTATCCGGCTTGTCGAAAGGTTCAAGTGGCTGTATACTAACTTCGGAGTTCGTGGCATCTGTCACGACCAAGAAACCCAAAACCATGAGGAGAAGAACCATGAAGAAACTGTACGCTGTTTTGGTCTTCCTGCTGGTGGCCTCCATGACGCTGACCGCTTGCGGCGGCGCTGCGGCTACCCCGGACTGCACCAAGCCCGAAACCTTCTGCGTTGGTCTGGTCACTGATGTCGGCAAGATTGACGACAAATCCTTCAACCAGTCCGCCTGGGAAGGCGTCAAACAGGTCGAAAAAGACCTGGGCGCGATCGTTCAGTACATCGAAACCACCGACGCCAAGGATTATGACAAGAACATCTCCACCTTCGGTGACGCCGGTTATGATGTTATCGTGACCGTCGGTTTCGCCCTCGGCGAAGCGACCATTGCGGCCGCTGCCAAGTACCCGAACACCAAGTTCATCGGCGTGGACCAGTTCCAGGCTGCTGTGACCCCCGGTGTGGCTGGCCTTAACTTCCCCGAAGATCAGGCTGGTTTCCTGGTTGGCGCTCTCGCCGCCCAGATGACCAAGACCGGCAAAATCGGTGGCGTTTTCGCTACTGACGCCGTTCCGCCCGTCTGGCGCTTTGGCGAAGGCTACCGCGCTGGCGCTCAGTACATCAACCCCGACATCGAAATCTTCGTTGTTTATCACAGCGATGTTGGTTTCGATAAGACCTTCACCGATCCCGAATGGGGCGCCGCGACTGCCAAGTCGATGATCGAAAAGGGCGCGGACATCATCTTCGGTGGTGGTGGCAAGACCGGTAACGGTGCTGTCATCGGCGCGGTGGAAGCCGGCGCCCTGGCCATCGGTGTTGACACTGACCAGTACCTGACCCTGCCCGAAGCCCAGAAGGGCCTGCTCTCCAGCGCCATGAAGCTCATCACCCCAGGCGTGTTCGACCTCGCCAAGCTCGCCAAAGAAGGCGCGTTCCCGGATGGTAACTTCTTCGGTAAGGCCGCTTACGCTCCGTTCCATGACCTCGACAGCCAGGTTCCCGCTGAAGTGAAAGCCAAGATGGAAGAGATTAACGCTGCTCTGATCGATGGCTCGCTCCAGACCAACGTGGCCCCGGTCAAGCCGTAAGACAAGTTTTCTCTTGTAATCCCGAAGGGGAAAGAGGCAAACCCTCTTTCCCCTTTATTGTTATATAATCCTCTGGGTATAATTGCACCACCATACGTTTTCCTACGGAGCTTGATATGCAGAGTGCAGAAGAGAAGCAGTCCCCCCAGGGGTGGCGGCGTATCTGGAAGATGGTTGCAGATGCGACCCTGATTCCGGTTCTGGCAATTTTTACGGCCGTAATAGTTGGCGGGATCGTAATCGCTGTCGTTGGCGGTAACCCGTTTGCGGCTTATCTTGGCCTGGTACAGGGTGCTTACGGTTCAGCCCGCGCCTGGAGCGAGACATTCATTTGGGCAACACCCTATATTTTTGCTGGTCTGGCAGTTGCGCTGGCTTTCAAAGGTGGCCTTTTTAATATTGGCGCTGAAGGCCAGCTTTCTTTTGGCGCTGTTGCCACCGCCTGGGTCGGATACGCCCTGCCCGATTTGCTGGGAGTGACCATTCCGCCCGTCCTTCATGTCATCCTGGCCATTGGCGCTGGGATTTTGGCCGGGGCGATTTGGGCGGCTATCCCGGGTGCGTTGCGCGCTTTTGCGGGTGGCTCAGAAGTCATTAACACCATCATGATGAATTACATCGCCCTCAACATTACCAGCTTTTTGTTGAATGGGCCAATGAAAGACAAGAATCCTTTGAATGTGATTGCGCGCACTCCTGAAATTGCCGAGGGGGCGCGCATTCCGGTTATTTTTGACGGTTTGCGGGTGCATTGGGGTTTCCCGCTGGCGTTGCTGGTAGCCTTTTTGGTCTGGTACCTGTTGTGGAAAACGACCCTGGGCTTTGAAATCCGTACTGTGGGGGCCAACCCCGACGCCGCCAAATATGCCGGAATCAACTACAAGCGCGTCATCGTCTTGACCATGGCGTTCTCGGGCTTGCTGGCCGGGCTGGCAGGCGCGGTGGAAGTGACCGGCCTGAACTATCGTCACGAGCTTGGGTTCTCCATCGGTTATGGCTTCGATGCAATTGCGATTGCCCTGTTGGGCAAGACGCACCCGGTGGGGGTTGTGCTGGCCTCGCTACTGTTTGCCGGGATGCGCAATGGCGCTACCCGTATGCAGTTCCTGACCCAGATCCCGGTCGATATCATTTCTGTCATCCAGGCGCTCATCCTTTTGTTTGTTGCGGCAGATGCGATTGTGCGCTACATCTACCGCATCAAAGCCAAGGAAGACCGGCTTGTACTCACCCGCGGTTGGGGCGGTTAGGAGAAGCATATGGATTGGCGTCGATTTAGCTTTATCAGCCTGATTATCATTGTCCTGTTTAGTGTGGTGGTTGCCATCGGCGGCGAACAGGTTTCGCCCCTGATTATTATTTCCAGCATGTTGGCCACGACCATTACTGTAGCGACTCCCCTCACCCTGGGGGCACTCTCCGGTATTTTTTGCGAACGCGCCGGGGTGGTGAACATCGGTATTGAAGGGATGATGCTGGCCGCGGCCTTTTTTGGCTGGCTGGCGTCCATCTACATGAACAGCATCTTCGACTTTGGTCCGGCGGCCAGCCTGACTACCGGTGTGATTGTAGCCATCCTGACCGGCGGCTTATTTGCCTTGCTGCATGCCTGGCTTTCGATTACCTTCAAAGTAGACCAAATCATCGGCGGGACAGTGATCAACATCCTGGCGGTGGGCGTCACCGGCTTCTTAAACCGCCAGCTGTTCTTTGAAAAAGGCAGCATTTTTGGCGGAAACGTTCCGCATGCGCCCGGGTTGTTGCCGTCACTGTCCAAAGCGCTGACTTTTGTGTGCGGTAGCGCCGAGGGCTGTTTTGGCCTGCCCGAAATGATTTCTGGCAGCATCCTCGACCAGAAACCGGTAGCAATCGCAGCGATTTTGCTGGTTATTTATTCTAGCTATGTGCTTTTCAATACCCGCTGGGGTCTGCGCACCCGCGCCGTGGGTGAACACCCCAAAGCGGCGGATACGGTGGGCATCAACGTCAACCGCACCCGCTACATCAACGTGGTGATTGGCGGGATGCTGGCCGGTTTGGCCGGGGCTTATTTCACCCTCGAGTCGGTTCCGTCTTTTGAGCCCTTAATGACCAACGGGCGCGGGTTTATCTCACTGGCGGCGATGATCTTTGGGAACTGGACGCCCTTTGGGGCCTGGGCGGCGGCCCTGGTCTTTGGCGCGTCACAGGCGTTGCAAATTAACCTGCAGTTCTTCCGCGAATCGATCCCGGCGAACTGGGCTTTTTTGCAGCAATCCTATGTTGTGGGTCTGGCCCCTTATATTTTGACCATGCTTATCCTGACCGGTATCATCGGCAAGACTACCCCGCCAGCCGCCGATGGTCAGCCTTACGAGAAATAGGAGACGCGCCATGGCTGAGATGAAGACTGTTCTTGAAGCGCGCGGAATTACCAAACAATTCCCGGGAGTGCTGGCCAACGACCACGTCGATTTTGACCTGCGTGAAGGGGAAGTCCATGCCCTGTTAGGGGAAAACGGCGCCGGGAAATCCACCCTGATGAATATCCTCTACGGGTTGCACAAAGCCGATTCTGGCGAGGTCAAGGTCAATGGGCAGCTGTTGCACCTTTCCTCCCCCCGCGATGCCATTCACAAGGGCATTGGCATGGTGCACCAGCACTTTATGCTGATTCCTGTGTTTAGCGTGACCGAAAACATCATGCTGGGCGCAGAAACTGACCATCGCGCTGTTCAGAACGAGGCCCCGCTGGTTAAACTGGACCGTAGGGAAGTAGCCCAAAAGGTGAAGAGTCTTTCACAGCAGTACGGCCTGGAAGTGGACCCCGAAGCAATTGTGGGCGACTTGCCGGTGGGCGTGCAGCAACGTGTAGAAATTGTGAAAGCGCTTTATCGTAAGGCCAACATCCTGATCCTCGATGAGCCGACCGCCGTGCTTACCCCGCAGGAAGCCGATGACTTGTTCCGCATTGTGCGTGAGTTGACGGCGCGCGGCGTATCGATCATTTTTATTACCCACAAACTCAAAGAAGTGCTGGCAATCTCCGACCGTATCACCGTTATGCGCGGTGGCAAAGTGGTGGGTACTACCACGCCCACGGCGACCAACGAACAGCAGTTGGCGGCTATGATGGTGGGTCGTGAAGTGATCCTGACGGTTGATAAAACAGCTTCCAAGCCCAAAGAAGACGTGCTGGTGGTAAAAGACCTGCGCGTTCGCGACCAGCGCGACCTTGAAACTGTGCGCGGGGTTTCCTTCAATGTGCGCGCCGGGGAGATTTTAGGCATTGCCGGGGTGCAGGGCAACGGCCAAACCGAACTGGCCGAAGGCCTGACCGGCTTGCGGAATGTCGAGCATGGCTCCATCAACCTGGCCGGGCGTGACCTGACGGGTAAATCGCCGCGCGTCTTTACCGCCAGCGGCCTGGCCCATATTCCTGAAGATCGCCAGAAGCATGGCCTGGTGCTTGGTTACACCGTGGCTGACAATATGGTGCTATGTGACTATTACAAAGCCCCGTTTGGGGTGCGTGGTGTCATCCAGCAGAAGGCGCTTGATACCAACGCCCGTAAACTGATTAAGGATTACGATGTGCGCACGCCCTCCCCGTATGTTGCGGCGGGTAAACTATCGGGTGGCAACCAGCAAAAAGTGATTGTGGCTCGTGAGTTGAGCCGCGATGTGAAGTTGGTCATCGCCAACCAGCCCACCCGTGGCCTGGATGTCGGCTCGATTGAATACATCCATAAAGAAATTGTTGCGATGCGCGATCGTGGTGTGGCTGTGCTGCTGATTTCTGCCGAATTGGACGAAATCATGTCGCTTTCCGACCGGATTGCGGTCATGTATCATGGCGAGATTGTCGCTACGGTGGATGCCAAAAGCGTTACCCGTGAGCAGCTTGGCCTGTGGATGGCCGGGGCGCAGCTCGAAAAAGCCCACTAGGGCTGGCAAGATGGATCAACAAGCGAAGGGGCAACCCTTCGCTTGTTTTTTAACACGCAATCTAAACCAATTGGGGCTTTGGAATGGTGTATTTTTAGGGAGCACTTCCCCAGCCAGAGGAGCCCAACCTATGCCAAAAGGCATTCGACACCTGTTCCCTTTATTGATTCTTTTCCTTGCCCAGGCGGCCTGCAACTTGCCACAGGCCACGCCAGCCCTGGATGCCAACGTCTTAACCCTGGCAGCCCAAACCATCCAGGCCGACTTAACCCAGATAGCCATGTTCCAACCGCCAGCCACCTTTACCCTCTCGCCCGACGAAATCATTTATGCCACCGAAGATGCCCTCTTTGCCACCCAGGAACAGGCGCTTTTGGATGAATCGCTGCAGCCGTTTGATATGGGAGCCGCGCCAGCTGAGGCTTTTCCCACCATCCCGGGCATGTTGGCAGGCATAGCCCTTACCAGCACCCCGCAGCCGCCTACCGTTACCCCTACCCCGCGCCCGCCGATGAGCCCCACCCCACTCTGTGATGTGGCCCAGTACCTTCGCGATGTCACCATCCCTGACGGAACTGTCTTGCTGCCCGGGCAGCGCTTTACCAAAACCTGGCGTTTCAAAAACATCGGTGTCTGCACCTGGAACGATGAATACCAGCTTTTCCTGGACGCGGGTGAACCGATGGGCGGCTCGGTCTTCCAGACCCTGGCGGGTGATGTCGCTCCCGGCGACACGGTCGATTTTTATATCGAATTAAAGGCACCCCTTAACCCGGGCGCATACCGCGGCTACTGGCGTTTGCGTAACCCGGCCGGAGTGCTCATCCCGGTTGTTGGCGGCTACCAAGGCGGTTCGTTCTATGTTGATATTGTTGTGGCCCTGGCGACACCTACGCCCACCTTCACCCTGACCCCTAGCATTACACCTTCCCCAACACTTACCGCCACTCCCAGCCCCACCGCTACACTCACCGAGACTCCCACCGAAACATCCCAGCCATAAACAGCCCATTAGTCACCCGCGGGGACCCTGGTCAAGAATACGGGTCCCCGCTTTTGTTATAATAAAACGGTTTGTGAAAGGAAACCAAAAATGAGACAAACCCTAACTCGTGTAATTTCCCTGCTGGCTGCCACGGCAGTCCTGCTCAGCGCATGCGGTACCGCCACAACGGCCCAGCCTACAGTCGACCCGGCGGCAATCTCAACAGCGGCCGCCCAAACTGTAGAAGCGCGCTTTACCGAACAGGCCGCCCAGGTGCCTCCGACCGAAACACCCCTGCCCCCCAGCGCCACCCCTGAGTTGCAGGCGACCCCCATCGAACCGACCCCCGCCCCCGGCGCGACCAGCAATGGCAAGCCTTGCTATGCAGCAACCTTTGTCGCCGATGTTACCGTCCCGGATGGAATGATCGTCGCCCCAGGTTCCACCTTTACCAAAACCTGGAGCGTGCGCAATGATGGCAACTGTGTTTGGGACAAAACCTACTCGCTCATGCTCGCCAGCGGTGACACCATGGGCACGGTTGAAAAGGTTCCCCTGACCACCAGCGTATATCCTGGCGATACTGTCAACCTGTCAATCGACCTGACCGCCCCCACAACCGAAGGCGTGTATACCGGTTACTGGCGCATCGCCACGCCTTATGGCGGTTCGATTGGTGTTGGCAGCTACGACCAGGCTCTCATCGTCAGCATTACCGTTAGCGCCAAACCCGAGCGCGATTTTACCGTCGTTAGCGTGGTCTATGACTGGACCCGCGAGCCCCAAAAAGGCTGCAATGCCAAGGGGGCGGCCTACACCTTTACCGCCACTGTCACCGCCAACGCCGCCGGGGACGTTGTCTACCGCTGGGATCGCAACCCCAACGACGGCATCTTCGAAGGCGGGAAGCTCAAATTTACGGCCGCTGGCTCCAAGGTGGTCAAATTCACCTGGAGCTTCCAAAAAGATGCCGTTCAAAACGTAGACCGGTGGGTAGCCCTGACCATCGTCCAGGGTTCAGGTGAAAAGCAGTTCGACAGGATCTTGTTCTACTTCACCTGCGACGAACAATAAATGACCAGAACCGGGGGTGTTGTCCCCGGTTCTCTTTTATTTTGTAAGGGAACCTTTTTGCGATTTAAACGTCAGTAATGAACTTTGAACTTGATTTTTGGCAATTAACGATAAAATCAGCGCAAAGGAAGGAGATGAAAGATGAAATTTCGCTGGCTTTTTACCATTTTTATTTCTGCCGCATTGCTCCTGGGCGCCTGTAACCTGCCGCAGGCCACCCCTACCCAGGCGGTTTTAACCGTTGCTGCGCAGACCATTGAAGCCCAGTTTACCCAGAACGCCCTGTTGACCCCGCCGCCGACCTTTACAGCCCCGGTCGTGGCGACCAACACCGTGGCGCCGCTGCCGGTGACCAATACCCCCCTGCCGCCGACGCCGACGGCCACACCGGTTTGCGACCTAGCCCAGTTTGTTCAGGATGTCACCGTGCCCGATGGCTCCACCTTCTTGCCGGGGCAAACCTTTACCAAAACCTGGCGTATCAAAAACCTGGGGGTTTGCACCTGGACCAGCGGCTATCAAATTATCTTCGATAGCGGCGATGGCATGAGCGGGCCACCGGTCCAGCCATTGGCCGGAGTTGTAGCCCCAGGGCAGACGGTGGATATTTCGGTGGCGCTTAAGGCTCCGGCCAATGCCGGGGAATTTCGCGGCTATTGGAAACTGCGCAACTCCACCGGGGTTTTGATCCCGATTGTGAACGGCTACCAGGGATCGGCTTTCTTTGTCGACATCAAGGTGATTTTGCCCACCTCGACCGTTACTGTGACCCCCACCGTGACCGTGACACCCACGGCGACCACCACCACAGCCCCGTAAATCTTGATCCAGTCAAAGGAACCTGTTCATGAAGTCTACCCCCTTCCGAATTTTCTCCTTGCTGACCGCCCTGGCCCTTTTCCTGGGGGCGTGCAATATGCCTGCCTCCGGTGAAAAACCTACCGAGATTAGCCCCAATGCTGTCTTTACTGCTGCGGCCCAGACGGTAGAAGCCCAGTTGACCCAGAATGCCCTGGTTCCTACCGCTACCCAGGCCGTGGTGGTTCAACCGACGGCCACAACCCAGCCGATTGTGCAAGAGACGGCTACCGCCACCACTGGTGCGCCCCAGCCGACCGTTGCACCCCAGGCGACCACGGCCCCCACTGCGGTTTGTGAGGCTGCCGAGTTCATCGCCGATGTGACTGTACCTGATGGGACCAAATACAACCCCGGCGATTCTTTTACCAAGACCTGGCGGCTTAAAAATATTGGCACCTGCGCCTGGGATACTTCATACGTGTTGATTTTCGACACGGGTGATGCGATGGGTGGCCCGGCCAGCATTCCGCTGACCAGCGCCGTAGCCCCCGGCCAGCAAATTGACCTGTCGGTTTCGCTCAAGGCTCCGGCCAGCGCTGGAACCTATCGCGGTTACTGGCGTATTCGCAGCGGCGGCGGCGTCTTGCTCCCCGTGACGGGCGGTTATAACAGTAAATCGTTCTATGTCGAAATCCAGGTTACGGGCGGCGCAACCGATAACGGCGGCGGGAAATTTGCCGTCAACAGCATCAACTTTGCCGTCACCCGTGATGGTTCCTGCGCCTCTGGGAAGTACATTGTGAATGCCACCATCACCACCAACCAGGCCGGGCAGGTAACCTACACCTGGATTCGCAGTGATGGGGCGACGGGCGCGGCCCTGAATGGCAGCGTCAACTTTGATGCCGCCGGTTCCAAGACGGTCACCTTTGAATGGACGACCAGCGCAACCGGCCTGTGGGTGGACCTATACGTCGACAACCCCAACCACCAGCAGTTTGGTCGGGCGTCTCTCAACTGTCCATAGAATAAGTGGCCGGGCATCTTGTCCCGGCCCTTATTTATTTTGGAACTTTTTAGCGGACCGATTCGTCACTTGATTTGGAGCCAAACGCTGCCAAGGAGTTCCCATGCATTTACGAACCAAACCATCCTTTTTGATTGTTCTCCTCTTGCTTGTTGGATTATCGGCCTGCAACATGCCTGCGGGCACGCCTGATGCTGCCGCCACCATCCAGGCCATTTACACCGCCCAGGCTGCTACCGTGCAGGTGTTGCCCACCCAGGTGGCTACGGTGACCCCCAACAGCTTCCCAACTGTGGCTTTTCCCACCATCCCGCCGCAGACGGCAATCGCAACGGCCACCACGGCCGCCCAACAGCAGCCAACCCGTACGGCCATCAGCTATTGTGATGCTGCCGTTTTTGTCAAAGACATCACCATCCCCGATGGAACTGTGATGACCCCGGCGACAAAGTTTAGCAAGGTCTGGCGTTTGCAGAATGTCGGCACCTGTTCGTGGACTTCCTCGTATTCGTTGGTTTTTTCCAACGGCAACCAGATGAGCGGCCCGGTTACCGTTCCGCTGGCGGGCAATGTCAACCCGGGCCAAATGGTAGATATTAGCGTTAACCTGACTGCGCCATCTAGCGAAGGGGCCTACCGTGGCTATTGGATGCTGCGCAATGCCTCGGGGGTCGTTTTTGGTGTTGGCGGCGAGGCCAAGAACCCGTTTTATGTCGACATCAAGGTTGTGGGCGGCATGACCACCGTTTTTGATTTTGCCAAAAACTACTGTTTTGCCGATTGGCGCTCTGGCGCGGGTGACCTGGGCTGCCCGGGCAATGTCAACGGCAAAAAAGGGTACGCCATCCAGATCGAAAACCCGACCCTTGAAAATGGACAGGTTTACAAAGGCCTGGGGATTATGACCGTGCCTGAGCGCATCAATGATGGCTACCTGCGCGGCTATTACCAACCCTTCACCGTCCAAAACGGCGACCGCTTTAGGGCCATCATCAATTGCGAATACCCGGTTAAGGGCTGTAATGTCATGTTCCGTCTTGAATACCAGCTCGACAGCAAAGATGACCCCAAGACCGTCTGGCAGTTCGTTGAAGTCTATGAAGGCCAATATTACAATGTCGACATCGACTTAAGCCCGCTGGCTGGTAAACAGGTTGTCTTTATCCTGGCAGCCCTGGCCAACGGCGTTTCGGAGTTTGACAAGCCGCTATGGGTGGCCCCGCGCATCGACCGCCCCTCCAACCTGGTTACGCCTTCAGCAACCCCTACGGTTACGCCAACGGTAACAACCACCGCCACCCTGCCTGTCACCACGACCGCCACAGCCACGACCACGGCGACCGCAACGGTTACCGCCACCGGGACGGCCACCGTTACTCCTACAGTTACGCCCACTGCCACGAACGTTCCCTAAAAACCGTAAGCCCAGCATAAGAGCCCTGGAAGCATCCCAGGGCTCTTATGCTGGGCCGATTTGCCCCAAACAGCGATTATCCATGCGTTATAATCAGCCAATGAACTGTTCTCCTGGAGGATCCATGAAACTATTTTCGAAAATACTTCGGAATACCCTGCTCCTGCTCACCCTTGGCGCACTCGCCGGTTGTACGCTGGGACAGGCCGCCGAACCAACCCCCACCCAGGTGGATGTCAACGCGGTCATGACTTCGGCCGCAGCGACGGCCTTTGTTCAACTCACTGAAATTGCATCGAAGGCAACGGCGACCAACCCGCCGACTGCGACCGAGACCGCTACCACGGCTCCCGCCTCCACCGATTCCACCCCCACGGCCCCGCCACTGGAAGTGATTATTCCCACCGCAACGGTGACCATCAACATCCAGTTGACCAACACCCCCGACCTGGTGTTGGGCGCCAGCCCCACCTTGCCCGGTTTGCCTGGTATTACCCCTATCGCCAGCCTGACCCCGGTACCCACCTCGTCCGGCGGCGGCGGGGGCAGCGATGTCTTGTGCAAAAAGGCCAGCTTCCAGGGCGATGTCACCATCCCCGATGGTACCCAGATGCAGCCCTGGGAAAAATTCACCAAAATTTGGAGCTTTCAGAATGCCGGTGTTTGTACCTGGGATGAAGGCTTTTCATTCAAGGCCTTTGCCGGTCCGCCCAGCATGACCGACAACCCGTACTTCATCAAACAATCGGATGACTTTTTGAAACCGGGCGACCTGGTGAATGTTGCCATCAATATGTATGCACCCGGTGATGCAGGCGAATACGTCGCTCACTGGAGCTGGTTTGATGACAGCGGCGCTGCCTTCCCGGCCAGTGTCACAGTTGTCATTAACGTCGTCAAGTAAGTTTACTCGCCTGGCTGACCCCCGTCTCGGCTGCGAGGCGGGGGTTTTTTCTTCCCCATATGCGTACTATAATGGGTATAGTCCGAGGCAATCACATTGAACCGGTCCATCACCAAAGGTGAATCATGAAAAAGACCATTTTTGTTTCGACAGTTTTACTGGCAATGCTCGCCCTGGCCTCCTGCTCTGGAAGCAGCGCCACACCTACCCCTACACCAGTCGATATTGGCGCCCTGCAAACTGCTGCTGTTCAAACCGTATACACCAATTTAACCCAGACCGCCGCTGCGGCCTCGCCCACCCCCGAACCTACCCAGCCGCCCGCCACAGAAACCCCGCAACCCCAGCCCACCGAAACCCAGGGCCCCACCGCCACCCCCACCAGCATCACCTGTGATAATGCCGAATTCATCGCGGATGTCTCTGTCACCGATGGCACCCAAATGACCGCCGGGCAGGACTTCATCAAAACCTGGAAGGTCAAAAACACCGGTACCTGCACCTGGAACCCCGGTTACCAGATTATCTTTGCGTATGGTGAGCGCATGGGCGGCCAGGCAATTGCCCTCCCAACAGAAGTCCCGCCCAACACCGAAGTGGAACTGTCGCTGAATCTCAAAGCCCCGGCTACGGCCGGAACTTACAGCGGCTACTGGCGGCTATCTAACAACAACGGTTTCGCTTTTGGGCAAACCCTTACGGTTGTAATCGTCGTTCCATGACGCCGGGCGAACTGGCCCAAGCTATCAAACAAGTTGCCCGCCAGCTAGGCTTTACGCTGGCGGGCATCACCACTCCCGATTCCCCGCCCCATTTTGAAACCTACCAGCGTTGGATAGAAGCCGGCCGCCATGCGACCATGGCTTATCTTGCCGATGAAACGGCCCGGCAGCGCCGCGCCGACCCGCGCCAGATTATGCCTGAGTGCCGCAGCATCCTCGTTCTTGGAATCCCCTATTCCAACCCACGCGCCGTTCCGCCGTTAAATGGGCCGCCTCCGCACGGACGGGTTGCCGCCTACGCCTGGGGCGATGATTACCACCTGGTCTTGCCGCCTCGCCTTCAAGCGTTGGTCCGCTATCTCGAAGAAGCGACCGGTGCCCCGGTCGCCAATCGCTGGTATACCGATACCGGCCCGCTTTTGGAACGCGACCTGGCGCAGCGTGCCGGGTTGGGCTGGATTGGGAAGAACACCTGCCTGATTTCCCCGCGGCAGGGCAGTTATTTCCTGTTGGCCGAAATCTTGCTGGGCCTCGACCTGCCTCCCGACCCACCTTTTGTTACTGACCACTGTGGCGCGTGTACGCGCTGCATGGATGCCTGTCCCACCGCCTGCATCTTGCCAGACCGCACGCTGGATGCCCGGCGCTGTATCTCTTACCTGACGATTGAAAATAAAGCCGAAATCCCGCCGGACCTGCGGCCATTGACCGGCGAATGGGTCTTTGGCTGTGATATTTGCCAGTCGGTTTGCCCCTGGAATGTGCGTTTTGCCCCTGCCGAGGGCGATCCTGCTTTTGCGCCGCGCCCTGGTTTGCCGCGCCCATCCCTGGCGGGAGAACTGGCCCTCGATGCCCAGGCGTTCAATCGCAAGTTCAAAGACAGCCCGGTGAAGCGGGCCAAACGGCGCGGGTACCTGCGCAATGCCGCAGTGGCGGCGGCCAACCTTTCAGGTGCGGAGCTGCTCCCGGTACTGGAGCAGGCGACGTGTGATGAAGAACCCCTGGTCAGAGAGCATGCGGCCTGGGCGCTGGAACAGGTCAAAAACAGGTAAAATAGCGCTTCAATCCAAAAAGGGAAGAGAACTTTATGCATAAATTGTTGATTGCCACCGGGAACAAAGGCAAAGTGCGTGAAATTCAGGCTTTGCTGGGCGCGCTGGATGTGGAGTTGGTTATTCCAAAAGACCTGGGAATCGAGATGGACGTGGTAGAAGATGGCCTGACGTATGCCGAAAATGCTGCCAAGAAAGCCCGCGCTTACAGCCAGGCAAGTGGCCTGGTGGCCCTGGCCGATGATTCTGGCCTGGAAGTGGCTGCGCTGGATGGCGCGCCGGGGCTATATTCGGCGCGTTACTCGCCCCAGCCGGGCGCGACGGATGCCGACCGCCGCGCTTATATGTTGCAAAACCTGGCTGGCAAACCGCGCCCGTGGAAGGCGCATTTCCATGCCACGATTGCCATTGCCACGCCGGATGGGCAAGTGGATTATGCCGAAGGCAATTGCTTTGGGGAAATAATCCCCGTTGAGCGCGGGAACGGCGGGTTTGGTTATGATCCTATTTTCCTGCTGCCTGCGCTGGGTAAGACCATGGCTGAGCTTGAAATGGATGAAAAAAACCGCCTGAGCCATCGCGCCCTGGCGGTACAAAATGCCTTGCCAATTTTGAAGCGGTTGTTTGCGGGGTAATTATTCGCCCGGCTGGTAAACAATCCTGTTCAGGAATAGTTTGAGCAGGTTGGCTACCACTTGTGGCTGCTCCAGCATGACCATATGCCCGGCTCCATCGATCTGGTGAAGCAGGGCATTTTTGATTCTCATTTGCATGGTTTGGGAGAATGCGGGCGGGGTCATGCGGTCGTAGCTGCCGCTAATTATGAGGGTAGGCGCTTTAATGCGTCCCAGCCGGTCGCTTACGTCAAAGGTGTCACAGGCTAAAAAGTCGCTATACAGCACCGAGGAGCGGGTTTCGAGCATGCGTTTTGCTGCCGTTTCTTTCAGACGCGGGTCGGCTTGCGGGCCAAAGGCGCCCTCAATAATCTGGCCGACGGCAATGGGAAAGGTCATGGAGGCGGAAGCATTGGAGATAATTTCAGGCGCAACGCGTAAGCGAGGCGCGGTTGCAACCAGCCCCAGGCCGAGTGTACGGCTGGGGTGGTGGATTCCGAGTGTTTGGGCGATGCCGCCGCCCATCGAGTGACCGACAAAGACGGCTTTGCGGATTTTGAGCCCGTCCATGAAGTCGAGCACGGCGTCTGCGTAATCGCGCAGGACCTGGCGGCCAATGCCTTCCGATTTTCCGTGGCCGGGTAGATCGATGGCGTAGATGCGCTGGCCTTCCATTCGGCGGATTTCAGGCGGCCAGAACAGGTGGTTGCCGCCTGCGCCGTGGAGCAGGATGACCGCCGGGCGGTCCCAATGTTCTTCTTCGCTGGAGAAATAATAAATTCCGGCAGAGGCAGGCATGCTGTGGCTAATTGCTCCGTAGTTTCTGGCGTTCACGCGCATGATGGAGGATGTCGGCAGCTTCCTCGGTCAGCGGAATAAAGACCTGGATTTTTGCCCCGGTTCCGGGGGTCGATTCGATGTTGAGCAGCCCGTTGACAAGTTCGGTGCGCTCGCGCAGGTTGACCATGCCGAGGCTGCCGCGTTTGTCGTAGGAGCGATTGACAGCGATCACATCAAACCCGACACCATCGTCCATGATCTCGAGGAAGGCGATATCGGGTTGTTTTTGCAGGGGATTGAGCCGCACCCAAATGTGGGCGGCCTGGGCGTGCTTGCGGGCGTTATTGACGGCTTCTTCGACCAGGTAAAAAATGACGCCGCTTTTGCCCATTTCGAGCTTTTCGACTAGTTTTTCATCGACCTGGATGATGACGTTTTGGCTAAAGGTCTCTTTCATCTTGTCGGCCATGGCTTGCAGGGCGGCGGTCAGGCCCTGCGATTCGAGCACCAGCGGGCGCAGGGTAAAGAGCATGTGCCGGATTTCTTTGGTGGTGCGGCGCGCCAGGTCTTCAATTTTCTCGAGTTCTTCTTTGGCGGCGTTGATATCGCGGTCTACCATGCGGCGCGCCAGGTTGACGCGCATGGCCATCGCTGCCACCGACTGCGTGGGGCCATCGTGCAGGTCGCGGGCCAGTTTTTTGCGGGCTTCTTCCTGCACTTCTACCATGCGCTCTTTTTCGTCGGCCAGGTCCTGGTACAAGCGGGCATTCTGGATGGCGATGACAGCTTGCCGACCGACAATGCCGAGCACATCACAGCGTTCGCGGGTGAAGTAGCCTGGGTCGGGATGCCCAAACACCATCGCGCCGTATACGTTGAAGCCGCTGCGCAGGGGGAAACAGTAGATGGAATTGCAGGGATTCAGGCCGATGACGCGGCTTAACTCGGGGTCTTTGGCCAGCGAGCCGGTGACAATCGGCTCACCATCATCGATAACTTTGACCAGGATGCCTTCTTTGGCGGCGAAGGTGGCGCGCATGTCGGCCTGGGTAAAGCGCCGCGCCGATCCGACCAGTAATTCCTGGCCGTTGAAGAGCAAGACGGCGCTGACCAGGCCGTTCTCCGCCGGGACGTTGGCTGCCTCCGCTGGGTCGGTTTCTTCAACGTGCAGGGCGTTCACGCTCAGGTCCAGCGCAGCATCGATAACGCGTTTGTAGCTCAGTGTGGCGGTTAGCGCCGAAGACAGGTTGTAGATGGCACGCAGGCGATCGTTTTCGATGCGTTGCTGGCGCTCACGGGCCTGGATCACCTGTTTGCGTTCTCTTTGGACTTCGTTATAGGCTTGTTGGCTGACGTAGCCCAGGGCGCTTCCGAGGATGAGCACAACTCCCGCTTGCAGGCCTACGACGATGAGATTGGTGCTGGAGAGGAATAACTCGGCAGATTGGACCACTGTCAGGGCCACGGCACTCAACAGGCCGCCCAACAGGTTGAAGTACAGGCTGCTGCTGATGAGCGGCAGCAGGGCCATCCAGGCTGCCGGGCTAAGCAAGCGGCCCTCGGCGAAGAAAAGCACCAGGGCGGCAACAAAATCGATGGCAACACTGACTTCACGATGACGTTTGAGACGCCGATTTTGGCCCGCCATCCAGGCCAGGAAGATGTTCCAGCCTGTGACGAGCAACAGAACAATGCTATCGGGTGAAAGTAGACGCTCCATCGATGCGATGGATACAGATGTGCCCAAGATGGCAATCCAGCGCAGCGAAACGACGTACCAGTCGATTATGTAGGGAGAGTCAGAGCGTTTCATTATTTCTTATCATAACCCAATCTTGAAGTTGGGCAGGTTAGATTTCAGAACCGATAGCCAGGGGTTTGCAGTTACTCATCAGGCGTATGGTTGTGACCGGTGTGATCGTGTCCATCGCCGTCCCCGCCCCAATCGGGGATGGCGGATTCGATTTCTTCGGCGCTCTGGCCAGATTCCAGTCGGTCGACAATTTCATCAAATTGGGGCGGCATTTCCTCACCGAGAGCGCCGCCCATTTCGCGGAACATTTTCCCCAACGCAACCGGATCATTCTCCAGGCCTGCCAACTTCGACGGGTCTGACAGCGCACCAAGCCGGGCTTCATCGCCCTTTAGGACACGCACGCGCGGCACCCTGCGGCGAATGTTATCGCTCCCGCAGTGTGAACAGTGAACCGGTTTGACGCCATACTCTTTGTAAGACAGGAAAACATCGAAGCGTTTGCGGCAATTAAGACAGATGTAATCATACGTGGGCATGGTTCCAATTTTACTGCGAACTGGCCCGCTTGATGGCATTTTGTGTGAAGGAAACCGTTGCGGCCTGCGTTAAAGAAAAAGATAGTCTCAGTGAAAAGAGGATGGTGAAGTAAAATACAGGGATGACTGACGAATTTGATATTTTGCATCCCCAGCCCTTACTGATTGTAATCTCTGGCCCTTCTGGAGCGGGCAAGGATAGTGTTTTGCAGCGCATGAAAGAACGCGAACTGCCGTTCCATTTTGTGGTGACCGCCACCACGCGCCCGCGCCGTACCAATGAAGTGCATGGGCTCGATTATTTTTTCGTCTCGAAAGAAGAGTTTGCGCACATGATTGATGCGAACGAACTCATCGAATATGCCATCGTTTACGGCGACTATAAAGGCATCCCCAAGCAGCAGGTGCGCGAGGCGCTAGACAGCGGCCAGGATGTCATCATGCGTATCGATGTGCAGGGCGCAGAAACCGTGCGCAAGTTGGCCCCTGGCGCGTTGATGGTGTTTATCACTGTCGAAAGCGGTGATGAATTGGAGCGCCGTCTGCGCGAGCGCAAAACCGAGACAGCCGAAGAACTGGCGATTCGGATTGCCACGGCGCGCAAAGAATTACAGCGGGTAGAGGCCTTCGACTATGTGGTCGTCAACCGGCAGGATAATCTCGACGAAACGGTGGATGTGATTCGTTCGATCATTGTCTCCGAGCATCATCGGGTTAACCAGCGGAAAGTGACTTTATAAATGCAGGAAAACGAATTCCCCGAAACCTATGCGCCGCCCCCTCCGCCGGTTGTGCAGGAGAAAATCGTTACCCCGGTGGTCTCGTATGTTATCCTGGTTATTAGCGTAATCGTTTACATTGGGCAGTTTTTTTCTGAAGCCCTGCTTGGAACCGACATCCCGGCCTTGTTCGGGATGAAAATCAATGAGCTGATTTTGGAAGGTCAGTGGTGGCGTTTTGTAACCCCCATGCTGTTGCATGGGTCGCCCTTACACATCGGGTTTAATATGTATGCCCTGGTGGTGATTGGCGCACCGCTAGAACGCCGCTTTGGGCATGCCCGTTTCCTGCTGTTATATCTCTCTGGGGCATTTGCCGGGAACGTTTTCTCTTTTCTGTTTTCTCCCAGCCCATCCCTGGGGGCTTCCACCTCGATCTTTGGGTTGTTGGGCGCGCAAATGGTATTCCTGTACCAGCACCGCACCCTGTTTGGCAGCCAGGCTCGTGCGGCCTTGCAGAATGCCATTTTTTGGGCCGGGGTCAACCTGTTACTCGGTCTGAATCCCGGGATCGATAACTGGGGTCATTTGGGCGGGTTGTTCGGCGGGTTGGTGTTTGCCTCGCTGGGCGGGCCGGCGCTAAAGGTGGAAGGCAGCTATCCGCTTTTTCGAATTATTGACCAGCGTGAGTTGCGCCACAGCCTGACCGCGCTTGGGGTGGTGGTAATCGTCTTCGGGGCGTTGGCGGCGGTAAAAATGTTCGGGTTGTGGCCTTTTTAGGGCGCGGTGAGCCCGCCCGGGGGACAAAGGTCATATCGTGATGAAAATCACACTACGGTAAGATTATGCCAGTTCGTTTTCTGGTATATTAAGTTCAATTGCTAACCGAAAGCCCGTGAATCTTGGCTGAAATCATTGTCAGGCTTGAAGTTATGCCAAAATCACACAGTGAGGGAAAAGATATGAAACAAATCTGCGTTGTAGGCGTCGGCTATGTTGGTTTGGTGACAGGCGCCTGTTTTTCTGACCTGGGAAACAAGGTCATTGCGCTAGATGTTAATGAAAAGCGCGTCGAAAATCTCAAAAAAGGCATTATGCCGATTTATGAACCGGGCCTGGAAGAGCTGGTGCGCCGTAACGTGAAGGCTGGTCGCCTGACTTTTACGACCGATTACGCTGAAGCTCTCAATGGCACCGAGTTCGCTTTTATTGCCGTGGGCACGCCTTCGGGTGTAAATGGCGAAGCCGATTTGCAGTATGTCGCTTCTGCCGCCGAATCGATTGCCAAGAACATGACCGCCCCGCTTATTATCATCAATAAGTCCACCGTGCCGATCGGCACGGGCGATTGGGTGGCCGATATTGTCAAGCGCGCCCAGCCCAAGCCGATGGATTTTTCAGTGGTGTCGTGCCCTGAGTTCCTGCGCGAAGGTTCGGCCATTGGCGATTTCTCGCAGCCGCACCGCACCGTCATCGGTTCCTTTGACCGCGAGGCGGCCAACAAGGTGGCGCAGTTGCACCTGCCGCTGCGCGCTCCCATTGTTATTACCGACCTGCGCACCGCCGAAATGATCAAATATGCTTCGAATGCTTTCCTGGCAACCAAGATTTCCTTCATTAACGAAATTGCCGAGATCTGTGAAGCCTACGGTGCGGATGTCAAAGAAGTCGCGGCGGGTATGGGCTACGATGCCCGCATTGGCCGCCATTTCCTGGATGCCGGCCTGGGCTGGGGTGGTTCGTGCTTCCCCAAAGATGTCAAAGCCCTGGCCTATATGGCCGAGGAAAAAGACCTCGACCCGCGTATTCTCAACACTGTGATGGGCGTCAATTACGATCGCCGCAAGGATGTTGTGCGCTGGACCAAAGAAATGCTCGGCAGCCTGGATGGCAAGACCATTGGCCTGTTTGGGCTGGCCTTTAAACCCAACACAGACGATATGCGCGACGCGCCCTCCATCGACATTGCCCAGGAACTGAATTCCGCCGGGGCGGCTGTTCGGGGGTATGACCCGGTCGCGATGGATGTGGCCCGCGAGATTTTGCCCGCGGTGCAGATGTTCAACGATCCGTATGCCATGGCCGCCGGTTGCGATGCGGTCATTGTCGTCACCGAATGGAACGAGTTCAAACAGCTCGACCTTGAGAAGCTCAAGGGCTTGCTCAAGACCCCCATCGTCATGGATGGCCGCAACATCTACGATCCGGCCATTATGCAGTCGCTTGGCTTTACCTATCGCGCCATTGGGCGTGGTAAGGGCGAATAGTCCACACGGCGCACTCCCTTAAAGTCGGGTACAATCGTGCCCGACTTTCTTTTTTTTGTGTGAAGGACTATGACAGAGACCCCTCCCGTTTGTGATTACGAAGGCTCCGACTACCAGCAGAAATTCTGGGAAGAAGGTGGTCGCGCCTATGAAGACAAAGCCGAAGAAATTGCCCTGCGGCGGATGTTACCTGCCAGCGGACGGCTCCTGCTGGAATTGGGCGCTGGCGCCGGGCGAAATACGCCTCGCTATACCGGCTACGAACGCATTGTTCTGCTCGATTATTCGCGTACCCAGCTCCAGCAGGCGCGTGCGCGACTGGGCGATTCTCCCCGCTACATCTATGTCGCCGCTGATGTCTACAAGCTGCCGTTCATCAATGGCCTGTTCGATGGCGCGACGATGATTCGCACCCTGCATCATATGGCAGACGCTCCCAAGGCACTCACCCAGGTGCGGCGTGTGCTGACTCCTGAGTCCACGTTCATCCTTGAATATGCCAACAAGCTCAACCTGAAAGCCATCCTGCGTTACTGGTTGGGCAAACAAGCCTGGAACCCGTTTACGCTTGAACCGGTGGAATTCGTCAAACTTAACTTCGACTTCCATCCCCAGGCCATCCGGCAGTGGCTGAGTGAACTGGGCTTTACGCTCGAAAAAACGTTGACCGTTTCCCACTTTCGGCTTGGACTGTTGAAGCGCCTGTTGCCCGCCGGTTTTTTGGCCGCCCTCGACGGCTTGGTGCAGCCGACCGGGGCCTGGTTCCAGGTGACGCCCAGTGTATTTGTGAAGGCCGCCCTTAGGCAGACCGGGGTGCAGGCTTATTCTGATGACGTCATCAACTGGTTCCAGTGTCCCGAATGTGGCGCCCACCCGCTGGATGAGCGCGGTGACCATTTGCATTGCCCCGGCTGCGAACGCAAATGGGCCTTCCGCGATGGGATTTACGACTTTCGAGAAGCACTGGCATAAAAAAACGCCCCGGGTTCCCGGGGCGTTCGCTTTATCGAGCTGGGCGGAGATTACGGGTTGACGACGATATCGTAGCCCTGGTATTCTCCAAAAACAGATTCGGAAAAGCTGAAGGAGTCTTTCGTGCTGGTCTGGCATTCCTTGTTGAGCAGGGTTTCGCCCCACCCGTTCAGGTTGGCATCCATCTGGCCAAAATCGGGTACGTTGTAGGTGTAGTAAAACTGGACAGTTTCATCCAGCCCGTCACCATCCACATCAAACACCCCAACGCTGTAGCTGGTATAAGACCACCAGTTGCAGCTATACTTGGCCGGGAGATTGGCGCTGAAAGGGAACCCGTTGATAGCACCGGATACGGCCTGCCCGCTGTACTGCCCCACGCCGCCAGCGGCTACACAAACCAGGATACCTGAGTCGTTCACGTTGCAGTCCATGTTGTATTCACGACCGCTGATGTTGATAACACCCGAAAAATCGCCTTTGGTGTCGCCCAGGATGTTGAAGCGTAACACAATGCCTTTGCCCGGGTGGAAATCAACATCGATGAGGGAGACCCCGGTGAGATTCATCGGGGTGGCCGCGGTGCTGATCATCAATAGCAGGATTGAAAGAATGGAAAGAACGAACAGTGATTTTTTCATTACATTGCCCTCCGCTTATCAAAATATAGGTTGTTGTCACAACCAATTGAAGTGTAATAAATATTGATTAGTAAGTCAATTTACTCTTTTGCAAACAATTATTTATTACACCGATGACCATATTTTTGTACTTAACCGCCCCGCAGCCATCTGTTGCGCTGCGGGGCGTAAGAACGGGGTTTAGTTTTCAAAAAAACCGCAGCTATCCCAGTAATAACCGCTGCCAAATTCTGGCGCACAGGCATCAATGCCAGAGTCGAAGAACCAGGCATCTCCGGGGAATGTTCCATTGGGATCGGGAACCGTGTACTGGATGTAATCACCCGGGGCAGCGGGATTGTCCTGGCAATGCGTTCCCATAAAGGCCCATTGATTCTCAGTAAAACCCCAGTAATCCCAGATGGAATAGCAATATTGTGAGGCTGTGTCACGAATAACGCCACCAGATGTAAAGCCATTCACAGTTGCTGTGACGAAATGACCCATATATTCTTTGAGGCTTTTGTCACCCATGCAAACCAGGTCCCCGAACTCATTCATCGCGCAACTAAGTTTGACAGTTTTTCCGTCAATGGTGACAACCCCATCGAAGCTGTTGAAATCTCCTTTGACCTGGAATTTGTAAACCACCCCTTTGCCCGGAATATATTGTGCCGAAATCAGGGTGATAGAAGCCTGGTCACTTTTAGCGGCAACCCTTGTAGTGGGGAATGCCAGCAGCATGGCAAGCAGGGTCAAGATAACAATTAGGTTTAGTGAGCTTTTTTTCATGTTTTATTCCTCCCAAGGCGAGAATGATATAGTTTTTGAACATTAAGAGCAATTGATGTGTTTTGTTTGTTGGTATTTGGTAGTTTTAACTCTCCCCGCAATTACACTTTATCGATTTTTGTTAATAATAACCCTTAAATTATAAAAATACAAATAGGAAAATAGTCATTCAGGTTGCAGTCACATAACAAAAGGTTGTTGGCCAAGCTGCTGGTTAAGTCTTCTCCACGACCCAGAAATGAGATAATCCCAATCTTTTCAGCGGGGTATTCTCCAGCAATTGCAATGTGCCGCGCAGGAACTTCCCCAGCACGCCAAAGCGGGAGATGATATTGTCGTAAGCGCCAAAGATGACGGTTTTTTCGATAAATTTCACCGGCAAGCCGTCGAAGAGTTGCGCCAGGTCGCGGCGTGAGTAGACCCGCACGTGCGGGGCCAACTGATTGCGCAGCGAACGTGGCAGGTAGTTGACCAATGGCTTGTTCCCAAAGGAATATTTCCCGTTCCAATAAATGCCGTGGGTTTCAAAGGGATAACCAATGTTGGGGACAAAAATCACGGCGCGGCCGCCGGGTCTTCGGGTTGCCGGGTCTGGGTTGCGCAATACGCGTACCATTTCGCGGACGGCGAGCCGGTCATCGGCGACGTGTTCCAGCACCTCGTGGCTGAGGATTAAATCGAAGCTAGAGTCAGGATACGGGAGGAATTCGCCCGCAGCGTTGATGATGCCGGGGTTCCGCTGACCCGCCTCCAGCGTTCGCTCAAAGTCATATTCCAGCCCAAAAACCTGGCCGCCAAAGGGGGCCAATTTTTCGACATACATGCCAACCCCGCAGCCGTTTTCTAAGACCCGGCCACGGATGCGCGGCCCGGCGGCCTGGACGATCATCTCGAGGCGGCGTTGTTGCCCGGCGCGCCAGACGTAAGAAGGTTCACCGCGCAGGGCGGCTTTTTCCATATCGCGTTCAGTCATGGACGCTATTATATATTACCCACGCTTACAAGCAATGCGGAATTTAAAACCGAGCCTGAAACGGGGCACCCTTTGACAAGCATCTTGCGCTATGATATAAACTGCAAAATATTGAAATAGCGCCCTGTGCGCACTCATCCAGAGAGGCGGAGGGACCGGCCCTGCGAAGCCTCGGCAACCGCTCACAGAGCAGGTGCCAACTCCGGCAGGCAAGGCCTGGTAGATGAGAGTTGACTGTATCGATGTCGCCTCTCGCAAGAGAGGTGTTTTTTATGATGGACGATAAACTCGCTCTTCTTCGCGCAGCCTGTCCCGGGCTAAACATCGAAAGCGCTCGTCTGCATAACAGCGAGGGGCAATTCAGCGACATCCTGTTTGTTAACGATGACCTGATTTTCCGTTTTCCGCGTTATGCCGGGGGCGTTCCAGCGTTTTTGCGTGAGATTGAACTCTTAACACAACTCCAGGGTCGTCTGCCATTGCCCATCCCCAACCCAATTTACACCAGCCGTGGCACGGATGAGCCGGGGCAAGTCTTTATGGGCTATAAGCGGCTGCCCGGCCAGCCGCTGTGGCGTACTACCCTGGCAGGAATTGCGGATGAAACCACGCTGGAGGGCCTTGCCCGCCAGCTGGCAGGTTTTCTTCACGCCCTGCATGGGCTCGACCCTTCTACGCTGGGAATTTTGTTCCCGCACCAGGAAGCGCTCGAGGCTCAAAAGATACTCTATGCTGAAATTCAGGCCCATTTAATTGGCCTGATGCGCCCTGCAGCGCGTGACCTGGTAACGGCGCATTTTGAAACCTATTTTGCGTCGCCTCAATTACACCTGTATACGCCCTGCCTCTGCCACGGTGATTTTGGCGGCAGCAACATCCTCTACGACCCGGCGCGCAGGCAAGTCAGCGCCATTATCGACTTTGGCTTTGCCGGGCTGGGCGACCCGGCTCACGATCTGGCGGCCGTCTCTACCTTTGGAGAAGCGTTTTTTGCCCGCTTTTGCCGTGACTACCCGGCAACAGATGCCATGCTGGCGCGCGCGCAGTTCTATCGCGGCACTTATGCCCTGGTTGAAGCTTTACATGGCTTGAAAAACGCTAACCCTGAAGCCTTTGAAAGCGGAATGGAAGCCTATCGATGACTTGCCCTGAATGTGGCGCCCCCGGTACCCAGTGCCAGACACGCTTTGACGAATTCCTGGTTCTTGAGTTTACCGATGCCGGATACGGCGCAGTCCATCACCTGACTGTAGCCGCCTATATGCTTCAACACTCCAGCAAACTGACCCGCGAAGGCTGGCTGCATATGCGTGAGTTATTGAGAGAATTCCTGGTCGAAAATAAATCACCGGCTTTTATTCGTAAGCAGAACCGGGATGTGGTGGATGGCGGCAAACGCGGGTTTAAGATCACCTCACGGAGTGGCGAGCGTTTAATTGCCAAATCAGAATGGACCCGCACGATTTGTGATGTGCGCGCCGAAACCGCCGGGTTTTATTGCGCAGACATTGAAGCCTGGGCCAGGGCTGTCCTGGCAGATGCGCATACAGTGGGTGAAATGAACCCGATGCCGAAAAAACCTGCAAGTAAAAGTATCCGATAAATGATTGATCCGTTTATTGAAAGAGAAACCAGCAAATCTCGAATCATTCGATGCAAATTTTAGGAGAGACAGCATGACCAACCGACCCTATACCAACCGCCGCTACCTCGACGCCCTTGAGAAGAAAATCCTTGTTTTTGACGGGGCGATGGGCACCAGCCTGCAAAAACAAAACCTGACTGCCGAACACTTTGGCGGCGAAAAATACAACGGCTGCAATGACTACCTCGTTATTTCTTACCCCGAAGCGGTTGAGAAAGTTCACCGCTCCTTCCTTGAAGTCGGGGTAGATGTGCTGGAAACAGATACTTTTCGCTCCAACCGGTTGACGATGGTGGAATACGGCCTGCAGGAACGCATCATTGAGATTAACGTGGCGGCCGCCAGCCTGGCGCGCAAGTTGGCCGATGAATTTACTGCCAAGACCGGCCAGCCGCGTTTTGTGGCCGGGTCGATTGGCCCAAGCGGTAAATTGCCCTCCGCCGATGACCCGGAACTCTCCAGTGTGCAGTTTGACGAACTTTCGGATGTTTTCCGCGAACAGGCGGTTGGGCTGATTCAGGGGGGTGTGGATGTGCTGCTGATTGAGACATCGCAGGATATCCTCGAAGTCAAGGCTGCCATCCACGGCCTGACCCGGGCCTTTGCCGAGACCGGCGCCTGGTTGCCGATTCAGGCCCAGGTAACGCTGGATACCACCGGGCGGATGCTGCTCGGCACCGATGTGGCTGCGGCAATTACCATCCTCGAAGATTTGCCTATTGATGTCATTGGGCTGAACTGTTCCACCGGTCCTGAACATATGCGCGAGCCCATTCGCATCCTGGGTGAACAAACGCACCTGCCAGTTTCGTGCATTCCCAATGCCGGGCTGCCGCTTAATGTGGATGGGCAGGCAGTTTACCCGTTGGAACCGGAACCCTTTGCTGAGGCGTTGTACGAGTTCATTGAACGGAACCAGATTTCGGTGGTGGGCGGTTGTTGCGGTACCACGCCCGAGCACCTGAAAAAGCTGGTCGAAAAAGTCAACGGCCTGGGCCACCCGCAGCGTCCTGAGACCAAGACCCCGCGCCTGGCATCGGCCATCAAGGCCATGAACATGCAGCAAGACCCCGCGCCTTTCTTGATTGGTGAACGCTGTAACGCGCAGGGTAGCCGCGCCTTTAAGCGCCTGTTATTGGCCGAAGATTGGGATTCTGTGCTGGTAGTGGCCCGCGACCAGGTGGAAAATGGCGCGCACGGCCTCGATATTTCGGTGGCGGTTACCGAACGCCCCGACGAGCCGTTTTTAATGCGCCAGGTGGTTCGAAAATTGATCACGGCTGGCATTGATGTGCCGCTGGTAATCGACACCACCGAACCAGATGTGCTCGAAGTGGCGCTTAAGACCGCGCCGGGACGCTGCCTCATCAACTCTACGCACCTCGAAGGCGGGCGCGCCAAGGCCGACAAGATTTTTAGCCTGGCACGCGAACATAATGCCGCCGTGATTGTGCTGACGATCGATGAAGCCGGGATGGCCAAAACCCGCGAACGCAAACTGGAAGTGGCCCGGCGTATTTACGATATTGCTATCAATGAACACGGCTTGCGGCCCGAAGCGCTGGTTTTTGATGATTTGACCTTTACCCTGGCAACCGGCGACCCTGAGTTTGCCGCTTCAGCCATTGAAACAATCGAAGGGATACGCCTGATCAAACAACACCTGCCCGGTGTGCTCACATCGCTGGGGGTCAGCAACTTGTCGTTTGGACTTTCGGCGGGTGCGCGCCCGGTGCTCAACTCGGTGATGTTGTATTACTGCGTTAAGGCCGGGCTGGATATGGCGATTGTCAACCCCGCGCACGTCAAACCCTACGGGGAAATCTCGGCAGAAGAGCGCGAGCTGGCAGAAGACCTGATCTTCAACCGCCGCCCCGATGCGTTGCAGCGTTACATTGAATATTTTGCCGGTCGCCAGGGCGAGGCCGAAAACACCCAGGCCGACCCCACCGAAGGCATGAGCGTCGCGCAGCGCATTCACTGGCGCGTGCTTTCGCGCCATAAAGAAAATATTGAAGCCGATATCGATGCAATTGTGGCCGAAAAAGTAGGCAGCGGGTTCGAGACGGCTGCGCGCTCAGTGAAGCACGAGGCTGCCGTGGAAGTGCTTAACACCGTCTTGCTTCCGGCGATGAAAGAAGTTGGCGACAAGTTTGGCGCAGGTGAACTGATTCTGCCTTTTGTGCTGCAGTCGGCCGAAGTGATGAAAAAGGCTGTCGCCCACCTGGAAGGCTACCTCGAAAAGCAGGAAGGCGTCAGCAAAGGCCTGGTGGTGCTTGCCACCGTATATGGCGATGTGCATGATATTGGCAAAAACCTGGTCAAGACGATTCTCTCTAACAACGGCTACGATGTGATTGACCTGGGAAAACAAGTCCCGGCGGAAACCATTATTTCGAAGGCCGTGGAAGTCAACGCCACCGCCATCGGTCTTTCGGCCTTGCTGGTTTCCACTTCCAAACAGATGCCGCTCATCGTCAATGAACTGCATCGTCGCGGGTTGAAGTTCCCGGTTCTGGTGGGTGGCGCAGCCATCAACCGCCGCTTTGGTCGCCGTATTTTGCAGGCAGAAGACGGCAATTTCTACGCTCCTGGCGTGTTCTACTGCAAAGACGCCTTTGAAGGCCTCGAAACAATGGACCAAATCATTGTGCCCGAAAAGCGCCAGGACTTGCTGGTCAAGATTCAGCGTGAAGCCGATATGGAACTGGGACGCGCCTCCCAGACGGCGGACCACCGTAAAACGGAGGGAACCCGCTCGAACATCGCCCCCGCCCCCATCCCGCTCCCCGAAAAGCTGGGGCCGCGCGTGGTAAAGGACATGCCGCTGGAAATGGTGCTCAAGCACCTCAACATTAACGAACTGTACCGTCTGTCGTGGGGCGCGAAAAACGCCCATGGCCCGGAATGGGAAAAGCTGCAAAAAGAATTTGGCGCTCGCCTGGAAGCAATGACCCGCGATGCGCTCAAGGATGGCTGGCTCAAACCGCAGGCAGTCTACGGGTATTTCCCATGCCAGTCTGATGGCGATGACCTGATTGTGTATGACCCGGCCGCCATTTCAGCCGACATCCGTTTGTCCGCTTCGGGTTCCGCTTTGAAATCCGCTTTGACCCCGCTGGCGCGTTTCTCCTTCCCGCGCCAACCCTATGACGACCACCTGGCCCTGTCCGATTACTTTGCCAGCGTCGAATCCGGCCAGTTGGATGTGGTCGCTTTCCAGGTGGTGACGGTGGGCCAGGCGGCCACCGAGCGTTTTGACCGGCTCCAGGCCGCCGGTGACTATTCCGAAGGCTATTTCACCCACGGGCTGGCCGTTCAAACGGCCGAAGCCACCGCCGAATACCTGCATCGCCATATCCGCCGTGAGTTGGGGCTGGCGGAGGGCCAGGGCAAGCGCTATTCGTGGGGTTATCCGGCCATTCCCGAGTTGGAAGACCACAAAAAGGTTTTTGAACTCTTACCGGTTGAAAAAGAGCTGGGGATGACGCTTTCTTCTGCATACCAGTTAATCCCCGAGCAATCCACGGCGGCCATTCT
Source organism: uncultured Anaerolinea sp. (assembly GCA_964562145.1). Taxonomy (GTDB): domain Bacteria; phylum Chloroflexota; class Anaerolineae; order Anaerolineales; family Villigracilaceae; genus UBA5195. The sequence goes on from CAZLSP010000010.1 coordinate 112,802, forward strand.
GATTCATCATGCCCAGGCCAAATATTATTCGGTAGGCGAAAGCCGCGTAGAACAGTTGATGAAGTGACCTATGAGCAAATTCCTGACCCTTCTTTCCACGCCCACCCCGTTGCTGGCTGATGGCGCCATGGGGACGGTGTTGCACGCGCGTGGAATTCAATTTAACAGTTGCTTTGACGAGCTCAACATCGATGACCCGGCGCGTGTGGCGGAAGTCCATCGCGCCTATATCGATGCCGGGGCGCAGATTATCCTGACCAACACCTTTGGGGCCAACCGTTATAAGTTAACGCGTCATGGGCTCGAAACGCGCCTGGTGGAAATCAACCGGGCTGCGGTGGAACTGGCCCGGCGTGTGGTAGATGCGTCCTTTAAAAACGTGCTTATCGCCGGGGATGTGGGTCCGCTGGGGGTGCGAATTGCGCCCTATGGTCGTGTCCAGCCGTACGAGGCGCGCGCCGCCTTCGCCGAACAGATTAGTGTCCTGGCCGAGGCCGGGGCCGATTTGATCGTGATTGAAACCATGACCGACCTGTACGAAATGGTCGAAGCCATTCACGCTGCCAAAAGCCTTGGGCCGCAGTCCCCGCCGGTGGTTGCCACCATGACCTTTACCCGCGACGATCGCACCCTGCTCGGAGATGACCCGTCGCAAGTGGCACGCGCGCTGCATGAAGCCGGGGCGGATGTAATTGGCGTCAACTGTTCGGGCGGGCCTTCGCAGTTGTTGCGCATTTTGCGTGAGATGCGTCGGGCAGTGCCTGCGGCGCATTTTTGGGTCAAACCGAATGCAGGTTGGCCCGAGCATGTGGGCGGGCGTGTGATGTATGCCGCCGCGCCTGAATATTTCCGCGACTACACCCTGGAATTTTGGAAGGCCGGGGCCAATGTCATTGGCGGTTGCTGCGGAACAACCCCCGAACATATTGCCGCCATGCGCAAAACCCTCGACGCTGCCAGCGGCATCCTGGTTGAGCCGGTCCAGACCTCCGAAGTTTTGAAGACTTCAGAGCTTTCAGCCCAGGAGCCCCCCTCCGAACTGGCTCAAAAATTGGCTGCTGGTAAATTTGTCATTGCGGTGGAAATGGACCCGCCGCGCGGCCTGTCGACCCACAAACTGGTGGCAGGCGCCTCGCTGCTCAAAGAGGCCGGGGCCGACGTGATAGATGTGGCGGATAGCCCAATGGCGCGCATGCGCATGTCTGCCTGGGCTGTCTGCGATGTGATCCAGCACAAGGTGGGGATCGAAACCACCTTGCATTTTCCCACACGCGGGCGCAACTTGCTGCGCGTGCAGGGTGACCTGCTGGCTGCGCATGCCATGGGATTGCGAAATATCTTCGTCGTGATGGGCGACCCCACCTCGATCGGTGATTACCCTGAAGCCGCCGACAATTATGACCTGGTTCCCTCCGGTTTGCTCAAGCTGATTAAACAGGGTTTCAACACAGGCGTTGACCATTCCGGCACATCCATTGGGCAGCCGACCACCTTTTTTGCCGGGTCCGCGCTCAACCTGTGCCCGCCTGATCCTGAGAGCGAGATCAAAAACCTGAAGCGCAAACTCAAGGCCGGGGCCGATTTCTTCCTGACCCAGCCTACCTACGACCCGGATGCGGCCAAGAGTTTCCTCGACCGTTTTGCCGAAGAAAACGGTGCGCCGCTGGATAAACCAGTCCTGGTCGGCATCCTGCCCCTGGTCAGCGTGAAACATGCCAGTTTCTTGCAAAACGAAGTCCCCGGGATCGTGATTCCCGAGGAAACAATGCAGCGTATTCACCAGGCTGGGGAACAGGCTTCGCGCGTGGGCGTGGAGATTGCCGTCGAGTTGATCCAAAAGATTAAAGCCTGGGGACAGGGTATTTACATCATGCCCCAGTTCCACCGGTATGACCTGGTGGCGGAAATCATCGAAGCTGTTGCCTAAGAAACTCCGCCCCTGTGGGAGATGACAGATGCTTCTAACCATCGATGTTGGCAATACCAACCTGACCATTGGCCTGTACGATGGCGATACCCTGGGCTGGCACTGGCGGCTGGCAACCGATCATAACCGTATGCCCGATGAATATGGCCTGCAACTGCTGGGCCTGCTTCAACATGCCGGGCATCAAACGGCCGACCTTTCTGGAATTGTGTTGGCCTCGGTCGTTCCGCCGCTGACCGGGCGTGTTACCCAGGCCTGCCGCGAGTATTTGTGCCGTGGCGGGGCCACCCCTCCGCCGCTGGTGGTGGATGCGGGGGTTAAAACCGGGATTCGCATTCGTTATGAAGACCCAAAAGCGGTCGGCGCAGACCGGGTTTGTGATGCCGTAGCCGTCATGCACCTGTACGGCGGTCCGGCCTGCATCATCGACTTTGGCACGGCCACCACATTTAATGCCCTTACCAAAGAGGGGGATTATCTTGGCGGTGCCATCACTGCCGGGGTCAACCTGGCCGCCGAGGCCCTGTTTACACGTGCCGCTAAACTGCCGCGCATCGATTTACAGCGCCCGCCAAGCGTAATTGGTCGCAACACTGTCCATGCCATGCAGTCGGGCTTGTTATTTGGCTACGTTAGCATGGTTGAAGGTATGGTGGAGCGGTTTCGCCGTGAACTGGGACCAGAGATGAAGGTGATTGCTACCGGCGGCCTGGCCGAGGGAATCGCCCGTGAGACGCCCGTCATCCAGCACATTGCTCCCTGGCTGACGCTGGATGGCCTGCGGATTATCTGGGACCTGAACCAGTAAGCCTTATTTGCAAATGTTTCACACCAAAGCCACCCCGGCCCTGCTTGCCTTGCTCGTTTTGTGCGGGCTGGTATTGCGTCTGGTAGCGCTCAACGACCCGGTGACTTATGACGAAGCCTACACCTATGTAGGCTTCGCCTCGCACGGTCTGTGGGCCGCGTTAAGCGATTATTCCCTCCCCAACAACCACATCCTGCATACCGTCCTCGTTTGGGCTGCCACCGGGCTGCTGGGCAACTCCGTGTGGGTTTTGCGCCTGCCGGCGTTGCTGGCCGGGCTGGCGTCGATTCCGGCGGTTTACCTGCTGGGCAAGACCCTTTACAACCACGAAACTGGTTTGCTGGCAGCCGCGCTGGTTGCCTGGTTCCCAGAACTGGTTCGTTATTCCAGCGAAGCGCGCGGGTACAGCCTGTTGGGGCTTTTTAGCCTGCTGGTATTTTATTTTGGTGTTCAGGCCCTGCGTCATGACTCATGGCGTAACTGGCTTGCGCTGGCCTTGTGCAATGCGCTTGGATTTTTTACCCTGCCGCTCATGCTTTACCCGGCTGGCGGGCTGTACCTCTGGCTGGCCTTGGAAGGCCCAAAAACGCGCCGCTTTTATACGCGCTGGCTGCTTTCGGGCCTGGGCAGCGGTGTCTTGATCGTGCTCTTTTACACCCCGGCCCTGCTTGTTTCAGGCTGGCGCAGGCTGCTAGCCAATGGCTTTGTCCAGCCGGTAGACGCTGAGCGCTATTTCGACTGGGTCCTGGTCACCCGGTTGGTTGACACCTGGTCTGCCTGGAATCGGGATGTGACGCTGGCCCTCAGCATTTTCCTGGTGCTGGGCTTTTTCCTGTCCCTGGCCTTTCACACGCAGATTCAACCCTCCCGCTGGCCTTTGTCGCTGGTCCTCCTCGGCTGGGTGGCAACCCTGGTACTGACGCGCCGCCCCGAGGCGTTTGACCGTTTTTGGTCCTGGTTGCTGGCTCCCTGCTTGTTGTGGGCTGCTGCCGGGCTGGTCGCCGCCGCCAGGCGAATCCCGTCCGGGCGCATCCGCCGCGAAGAGATTTTGGTCGGCGTGGCCCTGCTGGGGCTGGTCGCCCAGGGTCTGCTCACCCTGCCAGCCTACCAGTCGCGTTGGCAAAAAATTGGCAACCAGCAGGCCGCCGCCGAATACCTGGCCGCCAACCTCCAGCCTGGTGACGTGGTCCTGGTCGGTTACCCCAACGAAGCCCAGGTCTGGTATTACCTGCGCCGCCAGGGCCTGCCCGAAACCGTCTGGCAGCCGCGCGAAGGAGCCGAACGCTACTGGCTGTTGCGCGCCGCCAACCAGGAAGGTCAGACCCTGCAGGGGATAATCCGCACCTATCAACTGAACCCGGCGCGCCAGGACCTGCCGGGAGCGGTCTTGCGCCAGAAATACGGCAAGATCGAAATCCATCTCGTCTTGCCCCGCCCATGAGCGACTTCTCCAATTTTCTCGACATTCAGTCTAAAACAGCCTGGGCGCGTACCCTGGCCGAGTTTGGAACTTGGTGCCAGCCTCAGGCGGGCACGCGGTTGCTGGATGCCGGAACCGGCCCTGGCCTGTTCCCGGCCCGCATGGCGCAAGCTGGTTGTCACGCGGTGGGCATTGACACCGATTTTTCCCTGCTGGCCTCGGGGGTTTTTCCTGTGTTGGCGCGCGCCACCATTGAACGACTGCCGTTCCCGGCGGCTACTTTTGACCTGGTGACAGCCACAAATGTCATCTTCCTGCTTGGCGACCCGCTGGCCGCCCTGCGCGAATGTCACCGGGTGCTGCGCACCGATGGGCAGGTATGCCTGCTCAACCCCTCTGAATACCTGAATGCAGCCTCCGCAACCTCGCTGGCCGAAGCGCGCGGTCTGGACGGCCAGAACCGCGAGTCCCTGATGGGTTGGGCGCGCCGGGCCGAAAAACACGGGGGTTGGACAGAAGAATATGCGGCCAGGCTGCTCGCGCGCGCCGGGCTGCGCGTGACCGAGACAGTCTTGCGCGTGGGGCCAGGCTTTGCGCGATTTACACGCGCCATAAAGGTTTGAACTTCCCTTAATCTTTCCGGTATAATCAGCGGGATGTCTACCCAAAAACGAATCTTTGCTTTGCTCACCCTGCTGTTGCTGGCAGCTTGCTCTGGTCAGGGGGGTGTGGGGGTTGGAACTTTTGCCTCCCCAACACCCATCCCGCCGACCTCGACCCCCGAACCACCCACCGCCACACCGGTCCCCTTTGTGGCGACTGTTAATGGCGAAGTAATCACTCTCGATGAGTTCAACGCTGAGCTGGCCCGTTACAAAACGGCCCAGGAAGCGCTTGGTACCCCGATTGCCGAGGATGTTGCCTCGCAGACCGTGCTCGATGACCTGGTTTCACAGGTCTTGCTGGCACAGGGCGCCACCGAGGCGGGCTTTTCGCTGGATGAAGCCGCCTTACAGGCGCGGATCGATGCCCTGGCGGAGAAGATTGGCGGTGCGCAGGCACTCACCGCCTGGATCCAGGCTCACGGGTACAGTGAAGCAGGTTTCAGGGGGGCGCTTAAGCGGGCAGCGGCTGCGGCCTGGATGCGTGACAATATCATTTCGTCTGTCCCCAGTACCGCCGAGCAGGTACACGTCCGCCAAATTTTGCTCTATAATGATGAAGTGGCTCAGAACTATTACAGCCAGTTACAGTCCGGGGCCGAGTTTGAACAACTTGCCACCCAGGTCGACCCGGTCACCGGTGGGGATATTGGTTGGTTCCCGCGCGGATACCTGACCGAAAAAGCAGTGGAAGACGCGGCTTTTGCGCTGGAACCTGGCGCATACAGCCCGGTCGTCTCCAGCGCAGTGGGTTTTCACATCATCAAATTATTAGAGCGTCAGCCTGAAAGGCCGCTCAGCGCCGATGCGCTGTTGGCCCTTCAAAACCGAGCATTGAGTGATTGGCTGGCCAATCGCCGCCAGCAGAGTACCATCATCCTTGGCGGACAGTAGTTCGCTCGCAGGAGAAAGACGGATGAGCAATTACGAAGAGTTTCTCAACAACAAGCCCAAGGCAGCGCCTAAAAAGGGCAAAAAGTCGCAAGACACCACCCTGAACCTGCTGACGATTGTCATGCTCGTGCTGACGATGTGCGCCTGTGCCTTTTTTGTCAGCATCTTTATGAACCCTTATGCGGCCTGGAACCCACTTAAGCCGAATACCCCGGTTCCTCCGCCCCCAACTGCCACGTGGACCCCGCTTAAGTACGATGCCACCTGGACCGCGACGGTTACGGTTCAGCCAACCGAGACGTATACCCCGCGCCCAACCTTTACGGTCGAGCCGAGTTTTACACCCTTCTCGCTGGCGACTGCCACCCCCATCTTTACCCCCACCGAAACGGCCACGCCCACCCGTACCGTGCGCCCTACCGGGGTTCCGTTTACGGCCAGTGTCAGCGCAGTAGAAAGCACCCAATACCAACCCAACTCAAGCTGCGAGTCGATGTATATTGCCGGGGTGGCGTTTGGTGAAGGCGGCAGCACCCTGCAAGGGTTCCAGGTCAAGCTGGGCGGCAGCGTACCCGGTAAAGTGTTGACCAACCCGCTCATCACCCTGACCGGTTTTGTGCAGGTGTATGGCCCGAGCGGTTTCGAGTTTGACCTGAAAATTGCCCCAACGGCATCCAAAAATTCGCTCTGGATTCAATTGCTCGACCAGACCGGGTTGCCACTGACCGAACAGATTTACCTGACCACTTATAGTGAGTGCAGCAAAAATATGGTTTACGTTCGTTTCCAGAAGAAGTAGAAACCAGCCTGTAAAAATAAAATCCGGCTCCCAGGAGCCGGATTTTATTTTTTATTCAACCGCCACATTCCAGGCGGTGTATTTTCCCACCCGGCCGTGGACAACATCATTGAACAGTTCGCGCAGTTTGACCGTAATTGGGCCGGGTTTGCCGGTTCCGATGGGGCGGTGGTCAACCCTGGTGACCACGGTGACCTGGGCGGCGGTCCCGGTCAGGAACAGCTCGTCGCATATGAAAGCTTCGGTGCGGTCAATCGATCGTTCTTGCACGCTCAGGCCCAACTCGTTGCGGGCCAGTTCCATCACGGTGCGGCGGGTGATGCCTTCAAGGATGTTATCGTACACCGGCGGGGTAATCAGCACGCCATCGCGGACGATAAAAACGTTCATGGCTGTGCCTTCGGAGATGTGACCGTTTTGGTCCAGCACCAGCGCCTCGTCGAACCCGGAGCGGATGGCATCCGTTTTGATTAGCGCCGAGTTGGCATAAGCGCCGCTGATTTTGCCGCGCGCCGGAATGACATTGTCATCGACCCGCCGCCACGATGAAACCGTGACATGCGCCCCGTCTTCGTTTTTCCCGTAAGCGCCAAACGGCACAGCAAACATGGTCACTTCGTCACGCAGGTCGTGCAGACGCACCCCAATCCCGGCATCGGCTTTGTAGGCCAGCGGGCGCAGGTAAATATCTTGCTGCCAACCATCAGCCTTGAGCAAGTCAATGGCAATGCCGGTCAGGCTTTCGGGGGTGTGGGTGAAATCCATGCACAACATTTTTGCCGAGTGCAAAAAGCGTCGGAAGTGGTCTTGCGGGCGGAAGAGATACAGCTTTTTATCGCCATCATTCCAGTAACCACGCAGGCCACCGAACGCAGCGGTGCCATAGTTGAGACCGTGGGTGGCTACGCTGACCTTGGCGTCTTCGAAGGGCACGATTTTGCCTTCAAAATAAGCATGACTCATAAATTCCTCCGACTGGCTGGTATTTTGCAATGGCTCGAATTATACCCGACTCCAACCCTTGACTCTTTTAGTGAATGATGTAAAATTAATTCGATAGGTGTCGAATTAATTTAGTTGTGGGAGCGCTTAACACCCTCCACAGCTTTGCATAGAAAGCGAAGGAAAGAATGCACGAAGATCATATGCTTGAGTTTGTCAAAGCCCTGGGGCATGCAGATCGTTTGCGGATTGTTGGCATGTTGACGCAGGCACCGGCCAGTGCGGTGCAGGTTTCACAAACCCTGGGGATGCCTTTTCGCGATGCCATGAATCACCTGGCTTACCTGGCACACATGGGCATTGTGCGCAGCCAACCGGCTGCTTTGCGCCAGGATGACTTGTACGAACTGATTGCTGACTCTATGGAAAAGGCCATGCTCCGCGCTGAAACCCCGCGCGAAGTGTATGTTCCCGACCCGAATCTCGATGAAAAGTCGCGCAAGGTTCTGGCCGCCCACCTCAATGCCGATGGATCCATCCGGCAAATCCCGGCCCAGCCCGCCAAGTTGCAGGTCATTCTCAACTATCTTTTGCAGGCCTTTACGCCGGGCGTCATCTATACGGAAAAAGAAGTTAACATGATTATTCGCCGTTTTCATATTGACACAGCCGGTTTGCGGCGCGATATGATTGACCGCGGGATGATGCAGCGCAAAAGCGATGGTTCGCAGTACTGGCGGCCCGTATGACCGATAACACTGAACTGGTGGAATTGTTCAAAGCCCTGGCAGATGCCAACCGTCTGAAAATCGTCGGATTGCTGGCCCAAAACCCTTACAGCGTGGAAGAATTGGCCGCCCTGTTGGCCCTGAAACCGTCCACCGTTTCGCATCATCTATCCAGGCTGTCAAAAGTCGGGTTGGTCACCGCCAAAGCCGAAAGCTATTACAACGTCTACTCGCTCGACCAGAAAGCGCTTGAACTGACCACCCAGCGCATCTTTTCCTCGGCCCAGGCTCGCACGGCCATCAAAGACGTGGACCTGGATGCCTACGATCGCAAAGTGATTAGCGACTATAGCCTGCCAGACGGTCGGCTAAAGATTATCCCGGCCCAGCGCAAAAAGCTGGAGGCCGTCCTGCGGCATGTTGTGCAGGCATTTGAGCCCGGCCAGCGTTACAGCGAAAAACAGGTCAACGAGGTCTTGCTGCGTTTTCACGACGATACCGCTTCGTTGCGCCGCGAATTGGTGGGCGCAAAATTGATGCAGCGCGAAGGTGGCGGGGGCGATTACTGGCGGACGGAATAAAAAAACGGGGCGCGGTTCTCGCGCCCCGTTTTTTTATTTGCCTCTTGGATGGATGGTGAAGGTCTCATTGGCCGCGAACAGCTTTTCGAGCGGCTCCGCTTCGAGGGCCATCACCCGGCTATTGGAGAAGTAATCAAACTCAAACTGGGTAATGTCCCCGGCCTTTTTACCGGGAACCGGCATCAGCCGGGCGGTGAGCGGCTTGTGCAGCCGCAATGACAGGGCTGAGACATCCAGCAGCAGCGCCGCCACCTGTTCTGCGGTAACGTCTCCAGGCAGCGGAATTGTATCTAGCCCGGCCCCGCACACAGCAGAATACATCAGCAGGTCTTTTACTGTAAGCACTTTTTCACCGGCGCGGCGTGCCAGTACCGCATCTTCGAGCACGGGCATCATCAGCCCGCTAAACCCGGCGCGCGGGAAATCGGCCCGGTCGATGGCATCTGCCAGGATGGAAGCTGCGGTCACCGAACCTTGCAGACCGATTTTGCTGACTCCCAGCTTCTCGAAGGCCCCGCCCAGCGACTGGGCCTCGCTGGGGAAAGGCGCCAGCGAGAAATCGATCCCGCCAAAGCGCACGCTAAAGCGGAATTTGAGCGGTTCGGCCGCGTAAGCCAGTTTGCGGGCATGGTTTTCAAGCTCGGCGGTTAAAGCCTTGCGGCCTTCCTCGATCGAACGGGCGTTGCCAAACGCATCTACTGCCAGGTCGGCGGCCTCCAGGGCCAGCGCAAAAGTTGGCGTATCCGAGTCGTGATACGCGCCGGGGAAGAATGGCCCACCGGCCGGGACATTGGCCAGCGCTGAAAAGCGCAGGTTGGCAAACCCCTCTGGCGAAAGCGTGGCATTGCGAATAATGACCTCGGCGCATTGCCGCATGGCAGGCAGGTAAATGCCATGCTCTGCATCCGCCATCACTCCCGAGAAAAAGATGTTCTTCGAAGCCGCAATCGCATCGGGAATCATCTCATAACTTTCGGGCACATCCGGCAGCGCCGGGCCAAGCGAGGCAAAATCGATTCCGTTGGCAGCGATGGCATTGCTCAGGCGTTGGGCAAAACGCGGCGTCAGGCTAATGGCGTCTGCCCCCAGCAGCCGCGTAAACGGCACGCTGGCGATGCGTGTGGTTTGCACCGTATACCCGGCATCTTCAAAGGTCTTTTTGGCCGTTGAAAGGAAAATTCCCGCATTTTGGATGCGATCTTCCTTAATGGGCCAGCCAACGTTCATGAAATAGGTGATGGAACGAATCTTCATAGGGGCCTCTCCGTAGTCCGCTGCCGAACGGCTTCAAACATCAGTACCGCCCCGGCAACACCAGCATTCAGCGACTCTATTTTACCCGGCATTGGGATATTTACGAGCACATTGGCGAGTTCTTTTGCGTTCTGGCTGGCCCCATCGGCCTCCCCGCCTACAATCAGGGCGCAGGGGGATTTAAAATCCGCGCCCCAATAGGGCACCTGGCCCCCGGCTTCCGCCAGGAAAACCGTGTTGCCTGTTAAAACAGCGCGGATCTCATCCCACCCCAGGCTGGCTACCGGGATGCGAAAATGGGCCCCCATCCCCGAGCGGACGGCTTTGGGCGCGAACGGGTCGGTGGTTTCAGGCGGGATCAGAACCGCCTGCACCCCTGCCGCGGCTGCCGTGCGAATCAGCGTTCCCAGGTTGCCGGGGTCGCGAATTTGGTCGGGGATAAGCACCAGGTTTGGCGCTTCAGGCAACGGCAGCGTCGATAACTTGAGCACCGCCAGGATTCCCTGGGTCGATTCAGTTTCGCTGGAGGCGCGCAGCACTTCCGGCAGCACCTCTTCCACTTCCAGGCCCGCGCCGCGCAATTGCTCGACCAGTTTCTTGGCGCGGTTCGATGTTTCGGCGCTGTATAGGACATAGTCGATGGGCCAGCCCGCTGCAAAGGCATCCTCCACCAGCCGCACCCCTTCGGCCAGGAAAGCGCCTGCCTGGCGACGTTCTTTGGGCCGCCCGGCCAGGGCGCGGATCAATTTGAGTTTTGTATTGTGCGCAGAAGTAATCATGGCTGAGTGTCCCAGGTGTGCACAAAAGCCTCCACGGTAGGCGTGTCGAACAGTGTCAGGCGAACCAGCTTCAGCGTGGTCGATTCGTTTTGGGCAAAGAAATTTTCCACTTCGGCAAACAGGATGCGCGCGGCGGGTTCCTTGGGGAAGCCAAAAATCCCGGTGGAGATGGCTGGCAGGGCCAGCGAGGTCACTTGCAGTGTAGATGCCAGTTCCAGCGACCCGCGCAGGGCGGCGGCCAGTTTGCGCTCCTCGTCGCCTTCGCCCCATATAGGCCCAACGGCATGGATAACAAATTTACAGGCCAGCCTCCCGCCGCTGGTGTAGGCGGGTTTTTCATGCGAAAGCGGGCCATGCTGGCGCACCCAGGCATCGCTTTCACGCTGGATGGCCTCGCCGCCGCGTTGGGCGATGGCCCAGGCCACCCCGCCCCCGTGTTGTAACCGGGCGTTGGCCGCATTTACAATCGCATCGACCGTCTCCAGGGTAATATCACCCTGGGCTATTTCCAGCCTTTGCCCGCCCGGAAAGGTCTTTTGGCGCAGGAGAGTGCTCATGGGGCAATTGTACCGCGAGTAGCGAGGGCGCGCTGAACCAGGGTGATAAAAACCGCAGCCGTTTAACATGGTATGTCGCCCGCCTGCGTGGTATATTCAGCCCAATTTTGACCAGGAGGAACGCCATGTCCGCGCCGAAACGCGAGATTTACCTGTTATCGCCCAAACAATTTAGTCCAGAGACGATCGCTGTTGCCTTTGCCAAAACCAGCCGCTCACCCGAATCGTTCCGTGATATTGCCGCCGAATTGAATGACGAGAAAAGCGCCCAGTTTCACGAGAAGTGGGTCGTGGGGTATGGGCACGCCTCGGTAGCGGAACATGCCGTTTTGCACCTGGCGATTGAGAATGCCTCGCGGGTTGCGATGGAAGCCATCGAATCGAACCGGCTGGCGTCTTATACCGAAAAATCGACCCGTTACCAGAAGTGGGATGCCGATGCCTTCCATATCCCCGCTGAACTGGACGGCCACCCGCTGCGCGACGAGTATGTTGCCACCTGCCGCATGTTGTTCGAGACGTATGCCGCCTCGCTCAAGCCGGTGCGTGACCTGGTTGAAAAGCGCTCGCCGCGCCGCGAAAACGAGAGCGAAGAAGCCTGGGATCGGCGCATTCGCTCACAGTATGTAGATGTGTGCCGTTTCTTGCTCCCGGCTTCGTCGCTGGCCAACGTGGGTATGACCGCCAATGGCCGCGTGCTCGAAAATGCCATCCGCAAGTGGCGCTCGCATGGGCTGGCCGAGGTGCGCGGGATTGGCGAAACGGTCAAGCAGGTGGCCCAGGGAGAGATTCCTACGCTGGTAAAGTATGCCGAGCCGGTGGCGTATTTGGTGGAAACCGGGGAAGACCTGGCCGCCCTGGCGCGCAATCATCCGCCGCAGCGTGGCGGGCAACAAGCGGATTGGTGCCAACTGGTCGATTATGACCCGGATGGGGAGGCCAGGGTGCTGGCTTCAGCGTTGTACCGTTTTGGGGGCATGGGTTACAGCGAGGCGTTGGGCGTAGTCCGCTCTGGCCCGGATGTGGCTGCCCTGGCCGATGCGTTGCTGAAGCGTTTGGGCCGCTATGATACGCCCCTGCGCGAGTTGGAGCATACGACCTACACGTTTGACCTGCTGATGGATCAGGGCGCTTATGCCGAATTTAAGCGTCATCGCATGATGAGCCAGACCCCACAATTGCAAACGGCGGGGCTGGGTTACGCTGTGCCGCGCCGCATGGTGGAAGCCGGTTTTGGCGACTCGTATCGGCGTGCGATGGATGCCGCTGGGGTTTTGTGGGAAAAGTTGGACGCCTTCAACCCTCTGGTTGCGCAGTATGTCGTCCCGAATGGGTTTAACCGCCGGGTGCTGGCAACCTTTAATCTGCGCGAGGCCTATGCATTTTGCCAGCTTCGCGCGGCGGCCAATGCACATTTTTCCATTCGCAAGGTGGCGCAGCGGGTGGCGGAGGAGATTACGCGTGTACACCCGCTTTTGGCGCGTGGTATGAAGCTCCACAGCGAGACCTGGGCCGGGATCGAGCAGGAATATTTTACAGAGTAGGGGATTTTTCTTCGGAGCCGGGGCGTTTTTTGCGAAACCACATCCAGGCCAGGGCGTTTTCGCCCCGTATGAACTGGTAATAAACCCAGGTCAGCAGGTGCAAGACAATCAGGACAAACAAGAGGGTTGAAAGTGCGCCGTGGATGGTGCGCAATGGGAAGGTGTAAAAATCGGCCGGGATCAGGCCTGGCTGGGCCAGCAAACCGGCTTGCACAGCCAGCCCCGCGCCCGTGAATGACATGAGCGCAGTAAAAAGGTATAAAAGCAGTTGAACAGGCTCCGCCATCGTTACGATGGCGGGCTTTTTCTTGGCCAGCGGGTTTTTTACTTTTCGCAGGGGTTTGAGGGTGCGTACGCGGATGATATAGCGGGCAGCCGTGATGACCAGGATTCCCAGCCCCAGGGCCATGTGAACCCATAGCGGCAGTAGTTTGGCCGGGTTATTTGGCATGGGCACCAGGACCAAGATCCCAATCAGGAAGGTGGCAAAGATGAGTAAGGCTGAAAGCCAGTGCAAGATGATCAAGGCGGGGGAGTAACGCATGGTTTTTCCTCGGCCGCAAGTATAACAAAAAGCGGCGAGGACTTCCCCGCCGCTTTGGTTTTACTCATCGAGTTTTTATTTGCCGAACCACATGCGACCCATTAGCCCATCTTTGCGAATGAACTGATGGTAAAGCGCTGCGCCGATATGCAGGGCTACCAGCAAAATTAGAACGGTGGCGGTGATGCCATGCCCGATGCGGGGCGGGTAGACCCAAAAATCGGGTGGAAGTGCCTGGCCGGAGTTGCCAAACAGGATCGATAGCAGGTTGGCCGACATGGAGATGCCCATACCGCTGAGAATCATCCCAAAGGCGGCCAGGTAGAGCAGGTAATGGGTGATGACGCCAATCGTATTGAGAATCGGGTGACCGGCGTCGGCTGGGGCGGGCTTTTTGGTGAAGATGCGCACCAGGAAGCGCACAACCAGCAGGAATAGCAAGGCAATGCCGATGCTGACATGCCCGGTAAGCGGCATAATCTTTTCGGCGGTGTTGGGCATCATCAGCAGGACGAGTTTGCCGCCAGCCAGCATGAAGAAGATCAGCAGGGCGACGACCCAGTGCAGGGCAACAAGGACGGGGTGATAGCGTTTGGGTGGGTTCATTCTCTTTGCCTCCGGGGTTTATTGTGAGTATTTGGATGAAATTATGTATATTTATCCTGTCAGCTTAGATGCGGCGCTGGCGTAAAAGTTGCATTTTGATTTCCCCAATTTTTAATTTGTACCCAATCTGTCGGGTTTTTGGATTTGCGTATTATATTTTTGAGCAATCCAGTGTAAAATACATTTGTTCTACAATTTGCACCGCCGCAGCGCGGCGGGACCTATACACAAAAGGAGAATCCCCATGTACCAAAACATCATTATCGTTGGCAATCTCGGCAAAGACCCCGAAATGCGTTACACCCCCTCGGGTCAGCCGGTGACTTCGTTTTCGGTTGCCACCAGCCGTCAATATACGGGTAACAACGGCCAGGTTGTAAAAGAGACCACCTGGTTCCGGGTTACGGCCTGGGGCAAGCAGGCCGAAGTCTGCAACCAGTACCTTAAAAAAGGCTCCAAAGTGCTGGTGGAAGGCCGCCTGACGCCTGACCCCAACACAGGCGGTCCGCGCGTGTGGACGAAGCAAGATGGCACGCCCGGCGCGTCTTTTGAGATAACAGCCAGCACGGTGCGCTTCCTTTCCAGCCGCGATGAAGGTGGCGGAGGCGGTGGAGGCGGATACTCCGGTGCTGATATGGGCGGCTCCTTTGTGAGCGCTCCCGATGAAGACATCCCCTTCTAGGCAAGCAACCCTAAAGGCGTAACAGCCTTTAGGGTTTTTCAAATTGTGAGACTTGATGACTACTCCTCCGAATCGACCCCTGACCTCGCTGGAAGTCCCTGCCAATCTCGAGCCGGTGTACGCCAACCTGGTGCGAATTGCCCACTCCCCGGCCGATATTGTGCTGGATTTTGCCCATTTGCTGCCGGGCGAAAATCGCGCCCGGGTGGGGGCGCGCATCCTGATGTCGCCCCTGAGCGCAAAATTGCTATATAAAGCCCTCGGTGAGAACCTGGCCCGGTATGAATCTGCCTTTGGTGAGATTGTCATGCCTGCCTCCACCCTGGCAGACCACCTTTTTAAACCATTCCAGCAGCCGCCAGAGAACCAACCCCCAGAAGAAGGAAAATCTTAATGGAACATCTCGAGTCCATCTCCGAACAGATCCGCCAGCAATTTGATGCGCGTACTGCCGCCCGTGACCAGGCGCTTGCGCAGGCGCGGATGCTCACCCGCCACTGCTCACAGGCTATTCGTGGTGTTCATCGTGACGATGAAGAAGCGATGAATACCGAACTGGCCGAAGCACGCAAACTGGCCGACTCCCTGCGCGCCGGTTTGGCGGGCCACCCCGACCTGTATTATGCGGGCTATACCCAGGATGCGCTCAAAGAGTTTGTGGAGGCCAACGTTACCTGTGCCCTCATCCGCAACCAGCCGCTGGCCGGTCCCCAGGACCTGGCCGTGGAGGCCAACACGTATCTTAATGGGCTGGCCGAAGTGGTGGGAGAACTACGCCGCCGCTGTCTCGACATCCTGCGGCACGGGTATTCCTCCGAAGCCGAGCGCTTGCTGAGCCAGATGGATGAAATTTATTCCGTACTGGTCACCATGGATTACCCCGATGCCATTACCAATGGTTTGCGCCGCCAGACCGACATTGCGCGCAACATCATCGAAAAGACCCGCGGCGATATCACGTTTAGCCTGCGCGGCGAGCATTTGGAACGGGCCCTGGCACGCCTGAGCCAACAAATCACCGGCGAAGATGGCCCGCAGGTTCCCACCCTGAGCCGCGCATCCAGCGACGAGGAGTGACCTGTGGCCAAAGGCGGAAAAAAATATACCCTGGTGCTGTACCACTACATTTTGGACCGTTGGTGGCCCTCAACTTTTATGTTGGCCATGCTGCTGTTCATCATTGTGGGCTTTTTCTGGGGTTTTGAATATTATTTTTCCACCTACCAGCAGGGGGATATGCCGCTGCCGCGTCTTTCCACAGCCGGTGGCGTGGTGCTGATTGGGGTAGGCGGCGTCGCGCTGCTGCTGACGCTCTTCCTGCTGGTGGCGCGCAAGCTGGCATATGTCCAGCTCTTTGATACTTACTTGCGCCTGGCAACGCCGTTTTTGCGCATGAATATTGCCTATAAGCGTATTCACAAAACGACCACAGCGCAGGTCAGCAACCTGTTCCCGCCCAAAAAGTTCAGCGGAACCAGCCGCGATATTCTCAGCGCAGTGGCCGGTGAAACTGCGATTGTCATTCACCTGACAGCTTTGCCGCTCCCACGCGCCTCCTTGCGCCTGTTCCTTTCGCCATTTTTCTTTTACGACAACACCCCGCACATTGTCCTGATTGTGGACAATTGGATGAAGTTCAATGTGGAGTTTGACAGCCGCCGCATGGGTGCCAAGACTCGCACCCAGCCCCCCAAACCCAAGATGACCTCCGGCCTGTTAGACGACCTGACCCGCAAATAATTTGGCTTTTTCTTTCCTCTTTTACCTGCCCGATGGGATAAAAGAGGAAAGATTTTTAACCAGGAGATGCCATGAATATCTATTTTGCCTGTTCAATTACCGGCGGGCGAGAATTTGAACCCATTTACCAGGCAATTGTTGCCGGTCTTGAGGCAGATGGTCACGAAATCCCAACTTCACACCTGGCAAGTTCGGAGGTGGTTCATCTGGAGAAGATAGTGACCCCGCAGGATGTCTATGAGCGCGATGTCAACTGGATTCGCGCGGCCGATGTGCTGGTGGCCGAAGTGAGCACGCCCTCGCATGGAGTCGGGTATGAGATTGCGTATGCCCTCGGGCTGGGGAAGCCGGTCTTGGCCTGTTATCGTAAGGACAAGGCTGTTTCAAAGATGATTTCAGGCAACCCGGACCCTCACCTGGTGCTGCACAGTTACGAAACGGCCGCTGAGGCGCTGCAAATCATTCGTAATTACCTGGCCGGACAGGCAAAAGAATTGTGAAATTTGTCACTATTTGTTGATGACAAAACTACTTTGTGAAATTTAGCACATAGAGTATTATTAACAGCGACAAGAGCAATAAAATGCTCCTCGCTGTCTCCTCCTTTGGCGAATGCCTACGCCGGGTCCTCCCCCCGGCGTAGGCCGCTTAATAGGCAAAAACGAAATTTTTGACATAAACACCGGGCGCTGTCTCTTGACCTTCAAGAGACAGCGCCCGGTAAAGTTTAAGGCAGTTTTAGCCCAGGATGATGTTGTCGATCAGGCGAGTTTTGCCCATGTAAACGGCCAGCGAGAGCAAGGCTTTATTGTTGATGATTTCCAACTCGGCCAGGGTGTCGTAGTCGGCGCAGGAAACATATTGAGTTTGGGCCAGTGGCTCACTGGCGATGGTTTCGCGCATCAGGCGGCGCAGGGCCTCGGCATTGCGTTCCCCATTGGTATGCGCGACTTTGGCCGCATTTAAGGCGCGAAACAAGACCGGGGCAGCGCGACGCTCTTCGGGATTGAGGTACGTGTTGCGGCTGGACATAGCCAGCCCATCCGGTTCGCGCAGGGTCGGGCAGACCACAATTTCGATTGGGTAGCTAAGGTCACGAGTCATCTGGCGGATGACGGCCACCTGTTGGGCATCTTTTTGCCCAAAGTAGGCTTTTTGGGGTTGGGTGGCGTTAAACAGTTTGGATACGATGGTGGTGACTCCGCGGAAATGCCCCGGACGCATGGAGCCTTCGAGGGGCCGGGTGAGGGTCTCCACCTCGACCCAGGTTTGGAAATTGGGTGGGTACATATCTTCGGGTGTGGGTGTCCAGACCAGGTCGACCCCGGCATCTTCGAGCAGTTTCAGGTCGCCTTCAAGGTTTCGCGGGTAACGAGATAGGTCCTCGTTGGGGCCAAATTGGGTTGGGTTGACGAAGATGGTGGCGATGACGCTCTGGCATTCTTGGCGGGCGCGGCGAGCAAGCGAGATGTGGCCTTCGTGCAGGTAGCCCATGGTAGGGACGAGCCCTACCGGGCCGTCGAGCAGGGCGCGGGCGTGAAACAGGTCTGTGAGGGTGGTGGCAATAATCATGGATTCGGTCATGGGGTGATCCTTAGGGGCAAAATGGCTGTGGTCGTGGCTGGATGGGTTGCCCAAATGCTTCGAAGACGGGCCAGCCATCCATTTCGGGCGGGCGGGGCAGGTTGAGCGCCCAGGCGATTGTGGCGGCGGTATCCGTGGTTTGGATGGGGGTGCTGAGTGAGGTGGCGCGCACGCCGGGTCCGGAGATAACCCAGGGGATGGTGGTGTCGAGCAGGTTTCGGGAGCCGTGGGTCTGTTCGTGACCGCCGTGATCGGCGGTGACGATTATGAGGGTTTCTTGGCGCAGGCCGCGTTGGTCGAGGGCGTTGAGCAGCAACCCGAGGGCTTCATCGGCGCGGCGGATGACGCTGAGTTGTTCGGGGGAGAGCCAGCCGTATTCATGCCCCATGCCATCAGGCGTGGGGAAGTGGATGAAGAGCATGCCAAAGTCTTCGGGGAAGTTGTTGATGACCCAATCGGTAATCACCAGGTCGCGGTCGTTGATGTACTGGTAGATGTCGAGGCTTTGAGGCTCGGTGAGCTGGATCAGTTTTTTCTTTCCCACAATCATGGCTGTTTTCAGCCCGGCGGCATGGGCCAGGTCAAAGACATCGGTGCCGTTGGCGTAGCCCTGTTCGGGCTCGTAATCGTTCCAATCTACACCATGTTTGGATGGGCACAGGCCGGTGAGCATGGAGGCGTGCGAAGGCAGGGTAGAGCTGGGGAAGATGGTTTGGGCGGTGAGGCTGTATGCGCCGGTGAGCATGAGCGATTGCAGCACGGGCATGGGGGCCAGGGTGATGGCGTCTGGACGCAGGCCGTCGATGCTGAGGAGCAGCACGCGGCGCACAACCGGGGCCGGGGTGGGGGCGCCTACTGCGCCCACGCCCCGGCCCCGATGACCTGG
>CAZLSP010000011.1:0-131570 GCA_964562145.1 uncultured Anaerolinea sp.
AACGTTTTTCCGTGTGGTCCGCGCTCAAGGCAGGATGGTGGGCCGCCGGGTGGGGGGCGGGATGGGGGTGAAGGTCGGTTTGGGGGTCAGGGTGGCCAGGGCTGGCGGGACCAACAGCGAGGCGTCGGGTGAGTCTGCTTCGGCGCGGGCAGGCAGCAGGCCATTAAACCAGGTAAAGGCTCCCACCAGTACCAGGCAAATTAGCAGGTTTCCAGCCCATAGAAAAACCGCCAGGCGGTTGAGTCGTTTGTCGCTCATGCGCCCTGGATGCGGTTGCGCAGCAGGTCGAGCACGGTATTTGCGCCCCAGTTGGGGAGGTTTTTGGGATGGCCGCCGTAGCCGCGTTTTTCTTGCAGGCTGCCCTCGGCGGTCAGCACGACCAGGTCAATTTCGGAACTCCCCGTAGCCGGTCTGGCCGTTAAACCGAGCGCTATTTGCGCCTGGACCAAGTTGCGCTGCGCTTCGACCGCGGCGGCCAGTGTTTGGCCCTCGCCCAGCGCGGGCAATATTTGGCCGCCTTTGAAGGCCGGGCTGCCCGCGGCGGCCAGGCGACGTGAAAGTTCGCCGCCGGTGTTAACTTCCACAACCGTCAGGGTGAGGCGGTTGGCCTGTAAGGCGGCCAATGTCACCGATTCCAGGCTTTCGTTGTCTGCGCCGTAAATAACTTGTCCCAGGCGCTGGCGCAGGGTCTTTTCGACATCGGCAATGAGTTTGTCGGCCCGGGTTTCGCTTTCGGCTTTGGCGGTGATACGGATGTCGACGACGCCATAGTGAGCGGCCAGGCCGACGGTGGGGTTGGTGAGTGTTTCGAGGTCGCCAATTTTCTCGTCAATGACCGATTCACCCATTCCGGCGGTGTGCAGTACGCGGGCTTTGATGGTTCCGCTCAGGCGATAGCGGCGGCGCAGGTAGGGGAAGACTTCGTTTTCGGCCAGGTATTCCATTTCACGCGGCACGCCGGGCAATGAGATGACGCATTTGTTGCCCTGTTCGACAATGAAGGCCGGGGCGGTTCCAACGGCGTTGCGAACCGGTAGCGCGCCTTTGGGAATATAGGCCTGCCGCTTTTGGTTTTCGGTGGGAATGCGCCCAAAGCGGCTCATGCGCTCGACAATCTGGTCCCATAGCTCGGGCAGGAAGACCGTTTCGACGCCGAATGCCAGGGCAATGGCTTCGCGGGTGGGATCATCGACGGTGGGCCCCAGGCCGCCGGTGGTGATAATGATGTCGGTGCGGGCCATTGTCTCGCGAATGGCTTCGGCAATGCGGCGGGTGTTGTCGCCAACTGTCGAAGTGCGAAAAACGTCCACGTTTAGGTCGCGCAGGTTGCGGGCCAGGTAAGCAGAGTTGGTGTCGACAATTTCGCCGAGCAGGATTTCGGTTCCAATGGTGATGATTTCAGCAGAAGGCATAGGATTTTTGGCTTCAGGGTTCCAGATTTTGGCTTTTGCCAGGAACAGGACAATTTTACCGTCAGGCTTCTCTTTTTAGTATCAGAGTTTCATAACCAAAAGCGCAGGGGATTGCTCCTCTGCGCTTCTTTTTGGGCGATTGCGGGGCGGGTTATTCGACACCCAGGTAGGCTTTTTGCACCATTTCGTTCTTTTTCAGGTTTTCGGCTGTGTCACTGATGACAATCTGGCCGGTCTGGAGAACGTAGCCGCGGTGGGCGATAGAGAGCGCCATGAGGGCGTTCTGTTCCACCAGCAGGATGGTGGTGCCTTGCTCGTTCATGGTCTTGATGATGTCGAAGATCAGTTCGACCAGCACGGGGGCGAGACCCATTGAGGGTTCATCGAGCATGAGCACGTGCGGGTTCATCATCAGGCCACGGGCGATAGCCAGCATCTGTTGTTCGCCGCCCGAGAGCGTGCCGCCTTTTTGGGCGATGCGCTCTTTGAGACGCGGAAACAGGCTGAAGCCATATTCCATGCGTTTTTCAATGTCGGCTTTGTTGTTGACGGTGAAAGCGCCTAACTCGAGGTTTTCCTTGACGGTCAGTTTGGGGAAGATGCCGCGGCCTTCGGGCACGTGGCCGATGCCTTTAGAGACAATCTTGTAGGCATCGAGGTGCGAGATGTCTTCACCGTTAAGGACAACCTTGCCATTGCGCGGGTGGATGATGCCGGAGATGGTGCGCAGGGTGGTGCTTTTTCCCGCGCCATTCGAGCCGATCAAAGTGACGATTTCGCCTTCATTGACTTCAATGCTGACGCCTTTGAGGGCGTGGATGTGCCCGTAATAGCTATGGACGTTTTCAAGGGTGAGCAGGCTCATTTGACCTTCTCCTCGTGTTGCCCGGCCACCGCGCCGCGGCCCAGGTAGGCCTCGATAACGCGCTGGTTTGAGCGAATTTCAGCGGGGCTGCCTTCAGCGATTTTTTCACCATAGTCCATAACGCTGATGCGCTCAGAGATGTTCATCACCACGCGCATATCGTGTTCAATGAGCAGGATGGTGATCCCTTTATCGTCGCGGATGCGGCGGAAGAGGCGAATAGCGTCTTCGGTTTCTTGCGGGTTCATCCCGGCGGTGGGTTCGTCGAGCAGCAGCAGGGCCGGTTTGGCTGCCAGGGCGCGGGCGATTTCGACACGGCGCTGACCACCGTACGGCAGGTTCTTGGCAAGCTCGTTTTCGGTGCCTTTGAGACCCACGTAAGCAATCAGGTTCTGTGCTTCGGCTTCAGCGTCCCTTTCTTCCTTTTTGAAGCGCGGCAGGCGTATAACGGCATCGGCAAAGGTCTGGCCCAGGCTGACGTGCATACCAACCAGGACGTTTTCGATAACGGTCATGCTGCCGAAAAGGCGGATGTTTTGGAAGGTGCGTGAGATGCCCCGGGCGGCAATTTGGTCAGGACGCAACCCGATGGTTGAGTGGTCCAGGAATTTGATACTGCCTTCTTCCGGGCGATAGATACCGGTGAGGGTGTTGAAGAAAGTGGTCTTGCCTGCGCCGTTGGGTCCAATGATGCTGACGATTTCGCCCTTGTTAAGTTTGAAATTCATCTTGTTTACGGCGGTAAGACCGCCAAAGCGCTTGACAACGTCTACGGTATTCAGAATGGTCGTCATGTTGTCCTCGCCTACTTTCCGTCTTTTTCGCCGACGAGTACGCGCTTGCGGCGTTCGGCCGGGATTAGACCTGCAGGGCGGAAGATCATCATAAAGATCAAGATCAACCCGAAGAGCAGGCGCTGGTATTTGGCCGGGTCGAGCTGGGTGGAGAGGTCTTTCCACGCAAAGTTGATGATCGGGATGACCGCATCGCTCTGCCGCAACTGACTCAGGTACAGCGACAGGCCCTGGAGCACTTGCAGGTTGAGCACGGTAACGGTGGCGGCTCCGAGAATTACGCCGGAAATGGAACCGGACCCGCCCAGGATGACCATAGCCAGCACGCCGATGGATTGGCTGAAGTTGAACGATTCAGGGCTGACAAAGGTACGGCTGGCAGCGACGACAACGCCCATTGCACCGGCAAAAGAGGCGCCAATGGCAAAGGCCATCAACTTCATACGCACCAGGGGGATGCCCATCGCAATAGCGGCGGTTTCATCTTCGCGGATGGCGGCCCAGGCGCGGCCGATTTTGGAGTCTTCCAGGTTGATGGTGACGGCCGCAATGATCACGATGATGATCAACGCGATGATGTAGAACAGCACGTTGTACAGCGCGGCTTCGTCGGTCTGTTTGCCTATCAGCCCGCTAAAGACGGTGTTGAAGCTGTCTACAACAAAGGGGGGCAGGGAAGGGCGCTGGACGGGGGTGATACCCTGCGGGCCGTTGGTGAGGTTGATGGGTTTGTCGAGGTTGTTGGCCAACACGCGGATCACTTCACCGAAGCCAAGGGTCACAATCGCCAGGTAGTCGCCGCGCAGGCGCAGCACGGGTAGACCGATCAGGATACCGGTCAGGGCTGCAACAACGATAGCGATTAAGATGAACAGGTAAAACGCATCGCCGGAGAGCAGGAAGGGAAGGTCGGCGGGCTGGGTTCCGGGCGCGAAGGGCATTACAAAATACTGTTGTGAGCCAAAGAAAGCCCACAGGTAGGCGCCAATGGCGTAAAAAGCCACGTAACCGAGCACCAACAAGCCTGCAAAACCGACGATGATGTTCAAGCCCAGCGAAAGGGCCGCAAAAACGCTAATCTGGAAGATGATTTCCAGATAGAAGATGTTGCGAATGCCCAGCACCGGCATAATCACCAGCATCAAAATTAGGGCAGTTGCAATTTTGAAGGCGGGTTTGGTGTTGAAGAAGTACAGCGAGAACAGCGAGGTGATTAACACCAGGAAGGCGATGTTCGAGCGCGGGCTGCCGTAGACCATCATCGTGCCCAGGGCGATATGGGCCAGGACAATCAGGTAAGGCCAAAAACCGCGCTGGAGCGAGTCAAAGAGTTTTCGTGTGTTTGTTGCCAGATTGGTCATCTTGGCCTCCTATGCCTTTTGGCCCACATTTTCGCCCATCAGGCCGTGCGGGCGGAAGATGAGCACGAGAATGAGGATGGCAAAGGCGAAGACATCTTTATATTCCACGCCAGCAGCCCCCATCGTGAAGGCTGACATAAAGGCCCCTGCAAAGGTTTCGAGCATGCCCAAGATGATGCCACCCAGCAGCGCACCGGTCAGGTTGCCGATGCCACCGAGGACGGCGGCTGTAAAGGCCTTGAGCCCGGGGAAAAAGCCTACAAAGGGGTCGATACGGGTGAATTTAAGAGCATACAGCACACCGGCTGCGCCACCGAGCATACCGCCGATCAGGAAGGTGAGGGAGATGATTCTGTTGACATCGATCCCCATCAGGCTTGCGGTGGGTCGGTCTTGAGCCACAGCGCGAATGGCTTTCCCGATTTTGGTGGCGTTGACCAGATAATTTAACGCTACCAGCATAATAACCGCGGCAATAATAACAATAATCGACTTGACCTGGATACCAAGGTTGACATTGGTCTCGTTAAACTTCAGCGCACCTAGCATCACGCGCGAGTCAAAGTTGCCAAAACTCGGGATGATGCGGTTAAACTGGCCGGTTGTCAGGCTTTCCACCAAGCGGATGACATCTTGCAGGAGGAAAGACACGCCAATGGCGGAGATGAGCGGGACCAGACGGGGTGCACCGCGTAACGGGCGATAAGCGGCCCGCTCAACAGTGACCGCCAGCGATCCTGCGGCAATCATCCCGGCAAGGATGGCGATAATCAGCCAGAAGTAGGCCATGAACAGCGATGCAGACTCGAGCATCCCGGCGCCCTGCAGCGCAATGAGCAGTTCGACACCTACAAAAGCGCCAACAGCGAAGATTTCGCTATGGGCAAAGTTGATAAATTCCAAAACGCCATATACCATGGTATATCCCAGGGCAATGGCGGCATACACGAAGCCGATGGTCAGTCCATCGAGCAAGACTTGTGGCAGATTTACGATGGTGTAAGTGAACAGCGTTAATTTGTAACGCTCAAACATGCTTTGGCCAACCGCGGTCTGGTCAAGGATGAGCGCCAGAAGCACCACAATGGCCGAAAGAACCGCGCCGCTCCCAAACGAGAAAAGCAGCATTTGGCCCACGGGGCGAAAGAGTTCGCGCAAGTTCACTGTTTCAAGGAAGCGTTTCATACGGGCTCCTGGAATGATTGAAAATCTCCCGGACCCTCAAGGCGAGGGCCCGGGAGAAACTTGCTCAGAAGGCCTTACTTGGAAGGCGGAGCGATATCGAGCGTCTGGATGACAGCGTTTTCGCCCCACTTGGCCGGGTCGGCGGACTTAACCTGGATAACGAAGTACTTGGCGGAAGTGACATCGCCAATGGCGTTGAAGGAGAAGGTGCCGGTGATGCCAGCGAAATCGACGATGGCGCGGATGGCGTTGGCCACTTCGGCGCGGGTCGGGATTTCGCCGTTCTTAGCCTTGGCGGCTTCTTCAATGGCTTTCAAGCAGATGGCCATCGAATCGTAACCCTGGGCAGCGAAGGGTTGCGGGGCAGCGCCGAACTTGGCATTGAAGTCTTCCTGGAACTTGGCGGTGCCGGGGTAAACCGATGCGGGACCGGCAACGGTGGAGTAGAACATGCCACCGCCGTCGAGCAGGGTCGGGCCAGCAATTTCAACCAGGGTCGAGGCATCCATACCATCGGGGCCCATGAAGGTGCCGAGGTAGCCCTTTTCGCGGGCCTGCTTGAACAGCACACCAGCCTGCGGGTACAAACCACCGAAGTAGATCATGTCGGGGTTGGCGGTCAGGACGGGGGTCAGCAGGGCGTCGAAGTTGGCTTTCTCTTCGGTGCCTTCGAAGCCGACGACGGTCATGCCGAGCTTGTCAGCTTCCTGTTTGAAGAATTCAGCAACACCCTGGCCATAAGCGGTCTTGTCGTGCACGATGAAGACGCTCTTGACGCCCTGGGCATTGGCGAACTGGGCACCCACAACACCCTGAACATCATCGCGACCCACGATACGGTTGACTTCGAGGTAACCGCGGTCGGTGACTTTCGGGTTGGTGTTGGCGGGGGAGACGAAGGCCAGGCCAGCGTTGTGATATTCCTCGGACGAGGGGATCATAACGCCGGAGTTGAGGTGACCAACACCGCACAGGATGGCGGGGTCAGAAACGATCTGCTTGGCGTTCGCAACACCGGTGTCGGGGTTGGCCTGGTCATCGAACGGGGCCAGTTCAACTTTGAAGCCGAGATCCTTGAGCGGACCACCCAGCTGTTCGAGGGCCAGTTCGGCGCCGCGCTTGATGTCCACACCAAGCACAGACTGGTCGCCGGAGAGCGGGGTCTGGGAAGCGATCTTGATAACCTTCTCTGAAGCAGCGGGTTCAGCAGGGGCTTCAGTAGCGGCGGCGGGTTCGGCCGGGGCTTCGGTAGCAGGGGTGCCACCGCAAGCGGCCAGAACCATGCTGGCAACGACCAGCAATGAAAGTAGAGCGAACAGACGTTTGGACATTCTTCTTCCTCCTTAGGATTGATCGGGTTGTCCCTAGTTATCAAAAACGGGTTGGCGGGCGAATACTGCCGAATGATCCGCCCAACCCCCGTGTCTGACAAACTTAAACAAAAATCTTACTGGCAATTACCGGAATGGTCAAGGTGTGGATGCCAGTTTTTACACTTTTTTTGTTATGACTTTGGCTGACTGTATAAAAGTTTTTCACGTATACGCAAGTCGGTGTTGCGAATCTTCATTGCCAGGTCCGCGGCCAGGTTGTACATCAACCGGTAGCCCAACTGCGGATACGTCTCACATAACATAATCACTTTATCGCGTGGAATGACCAGCAGGCGGGTTTCTTTGGTCTTGGCCTGGGCCGTTGCAGAGCGTAAGCCTTCATCCACGAGCGCTACTTCACCAAAAGATTGGCCGCGCCGCAACGTGGCAATGCTGATTTTCTCAGACTTTCCGGCCGCGCCGACAATTCCCGGGTTGACGATGATATCCACTTCTCCCTGCACGATTACATACAATTCCTTGCTGGTACTGTTTTCCTCGAAAATGGTTTCCCCACCCGTGTAATTCTTTTCCTGGCATAAATTCGCAACCAGTTCCAACTGCGTCTGTGTAAACTGGTAGAAAATATCGCTTTGCTTTAAGAACGTGATGATTTCGCTCATGCAGGCCTCGTTTGTCTTAGATTCGTGAAATTAGTGTAGCATAAATAAAAAAGTGGGGCAACTGTTCGCCCCACTTTTTTCAAAGTTCACGGATAAACTTTTTCGAGCCATTCCATGGGGTTAACCTGAATCCCATTAACCCACAATTCCCAGTGGAGATGCGCCCCGGTGACACGCCCTGTGCCGCCGACCAGGCCAACGATATCTCCCTTTTTGACACTTTGCCCGACGGCCACCTTAATCTCGGATTGGTGCCAGAAACCGCTATACAGACCCCAACCGTGATCGATGATGGTGGCGTTCCCACGAATGGTGAGCGGCCCGGCGAAGATGACCGTGCCATCGGCCGGGGCCAGGATGGGCAAGCCTTCGCCACCGCAGAAATCGAGCCCGGTGTGAAAGGAGAAATACTGGTCGCCGGTACCCGACCCAATGTAGGTGCGGCGGTTGCCATAGCGAGAAGTGAAACAATCGGGGAAAAAGGCCGGGGTCTGGAACAGCCCTTGCCAATAACGAACCGGGTTGATCGGTGTGGTCAGTTCAATAATCTGGGCCAGTTCAGTTTCGGTTGTGACGGGGTCAATAGTAGAAGGTTCCACCAGCAAAAGCGGGTCATCGGGGTAAAAACCGGACTGTACCAGCACCATTTGTTCGAAGCTCTGTTTCGAACCGTCAGGCAGGGTGGCTTCCAATTTAAGCGTGTAAGGCCCCGGCTCGAGCATGGCATGAACACCCTGCAGGGATACTTGGCTGCCATCCTCCATCGGGAAGAAGTGCAGCGGTTTATCTACCAGCATCCCGCTTAGCACAACGCCCGGTTGGGTCTTAATCAAGATTTCGGTGGTGCGACCCTGGGTCATAGGCAGTGGCGAAACCGACACGGTTTCGAAGGCCGAGGGCAGGCCGCTGGCCTGTTGACCCTCACCAGCCGGGGTGGGGCTGTACAGGATGTCGCCCGGCAGCGCGCTCCAGGTGTTGCTCATCTGGTTAAGCGTGGAGAAGGTCCACGGGTCGCTGCCTTCGCGGATGGAGGCTTCGAGCAGGCTTTCGCCACCCGCCAGGTTGACCCGCTTCGAGAGCGGCTCAGCATTCTCTTGCTGGGGCAGGACCAACCCGATGCCGGCATACAGCTCCGAGGGGCTGGTGACGTGGTTCAGTTTTCTCAAATAGGCTTCTGCTACGCGATTGCGGCGGCTCAGGCTTTGCAAGGTGTCGCCATAATTAACCACCTCGGTGACCAGCACGCCGCTAATGCCCTCCAACCCAGGGATGACCACTTGCTGCCCGGCGGCAATGTTGTTGGGGTCGCTGATGTTGTTGGCGGTTAGCAGGTCGTTGAGCGTAATCCCAAAACGGCTGGCAATCAGTGACAGGCTATCGCCAGCCTGGATGATGTAAACCGGGCCGGTGGGAGGCGTTTGTTCCTGGGCCCGAACCGGAATCACTGTGACGAGCGCCAGTATTAATAAAATGGAAAGAAACAGGGGAAGTCGTTTAGGCATGTTCAAACTGAATTTTATCTCCGATGCGCAGTTCGCCGTGACGGGCGGGGTGGTATTCGACCACGTAACGCGCCGGTTGGGATGAAGCGTAAAACGGCCGCCAGGCTTTGGCCAGGGCTGTATCCACCACCACATTGTCTGAGTTTACCCACGCGATGGCCAGGTCGGTCCAGACGAAGAACATGTGGATGGATGTGTCGAACCGGCTGTCACGCGCCTCGACCAGGACCAGCCCTTCATCGTTTTCCAGGCTGCTGCGAAAGGTAAACCCTTGCAGGCGGCTGAAAAACGATTGGCACCATTTGGCGCGGATGGGCGCCATGGCCGCGTTGGTGCTGTTCTTAATTAAGGTATAAGCATTTCTCATGGTAGTCTTTTAATCGAAAAGGGCGACCCTGATTTCCAAAGGGGCGCCCCGTGGTGTGTTTCAGGCTATCGTCTTTTTGGCGATCACTCGCTCGATGCTTTCGAGTAGGTCCGCCGGGCTAAAGGGTTTGGCGATGTAGTCGTCCACTTTGGCGATGTGCAACCCCAGCACTTTGTCGATGCTCTGGGCTTTGGCCGTTACCACAATCACAGGGATATGGCGTGTTTGTTCATCGGCTTTTATTTGCTGGTATACTTCCCAACCATCCATGTCCGGCATCATCAGGTCGAGCAGGATCAGGTCTGGCATTTGTTCACGAACTTTTTGCAGACCGTCTTGCCCTCCGGTTGCGCCGCTAACCTCGAACCCTTTGCGCACAAGGATCAAGCGGATGAGGTCAATCATTTCTTCTTCATCTTCAATGCAAAGGACGCGTCGTATCTTGTTGGGCATGAGGTTTTCCCTGCTAACTTGTTCCAGCCGATAGTTCAAGTTTACCACAAGCAGATGAGGGATTGTATGAAGATTGTTACCTGGAATGTAAATGGGATTCGCGCGGCCCTGGGCAAGGGTCTTAAAGAATGGACCCTGGAGCAGTCGCCCGATTTATTGTGTATCCAGGAGATTAAGGCCAACCCGGGGCAGTTAAGCGATGAGCAAAAGGATTTCCCCGGCTATGGCACGGTGTGGAATCCGGCGCAGCGGCCCGGCTACAGCGGGGTTGCGACTTTCCACCGCCAGCCGCCGCTTGAAACGGTGCTTGGCCTGGGCGAGGAGCGGTTCGATGTCGAGGGGCGTGTCATCCGCACTCGTCATCCCGATTTCCTTCTCTATAATATCTATTTCCCCAACGGACAGCGCGGCCAGGACCGGGTGGATTACAAGCTGGATTTTTATGCCCGCCTGCTTGAGATTTGCAATGAGCTACATCAATCGGGTGAGAATATCATCATCACTGGCGATTTTAATACAGCCCATATGCCTATCGATTTGCGTAATGCAAAAGAGAATGAAACCACTTCGGGCTTCTTGCCCGAGGAGCGCGCCTGGGTGGATAAATTCTTGCAAAGTGGCTTTGTCGATGTTTATCGTCAGCTTTACCCCGAACGGGTTCAATACACCTGGTGGACGTATCGTATGGCGGCCCGCCAGCGCGGGATTGGCTGGCGTATCGATTATTTCCTGGTTTCAGAGAAGCTTGCGCCGCGCGTAAAGGATGTCATCATTCATGAGGCGGTGACCGGTTCGGACCATTGCCCGGTTGAACTGGTGCTTGACTAAATCTGACAGGATTTGGCGGAAATTTATTAGAGAATCATATAAGATATTCTTTGAACAAACCCCACAACGAACCGGTCGTTTATAATCATTGCGACCGAAGATTAGGAGGTCTTTGTGAACAACTCACGTAACCAATCATTGCTCATCTACGCCTTGTTGTTCATCGCCATCGTGGCTATGGTGTTTTTCCAGCTACGCCAGCAGCCCGGTACTGATGACACATTGACGATTAACCAGGTAGCCGCCGACATTCAACAAGGAAAAGTCAAGCGGATTGTGGTTGAGTCGGATAATAGACTGCGCGTAATTTACCCCGGTGGTGAAAACGGTGATGTGGAGAAGGTCGCTCAAAAAGAGAGCGGTCCGTCCCTGATCAGCGAACTTTACCTGCTGGGTGTTACGCCCGAACAACTCGCCCCTGATAAAGTCAAACTCGAAGTGCAGCCGCCCAGCTCATGGATGACCGTCCTGAGTGTTGTTGGGTATGTGTTGCCGTTTATTCTTATGTTTGGCCTGTTCTGGTGGATTTTCCGCCAGGCGCAAGGTTCAAACAACGCTGCCATGTCGTTTGGTAAGTCACGCGCGCGCATGTTTAGCGGTGAACATCCCACGGTGACGTTTGATGATGTTGCCGGTGCGGAAGAATCAAAGGAAGAACTCAAGGAAGTGGTCGAGTTCCTGCGCGAGCCGCAGAAGTTTATCCAGTTGGGGGCAAGAATCCCCAAGGGTGTGCTGTTGGTTGGCCCTCCCGGAACTGGTAAAACCTTGCTGGCCAAAGCCGTTTCTGGCGAGGCGGGTGTGCCTTTCTTCTCGATCTCGGGTTCTGAATTTGTAGAAATGTTTGTGGGTGTTGGCGCCAGCCGCGTGCGCGACCTGTTTGACCAGGCCAAGCGTCATTCCCCCTGTATCATCTTCGTCGATGAAATCGATGCTGTCGGCCGCCAGCGCGGTGCTGGTTTGGGTGGTTCGCACGATGAACGCGAGCAGACCCTCAATCAGATGCTGGTTGAAATGGACGGTTTCGACACCGATACCAACGTTATCGTTGTCGCCGCCACCAACCGCCCTGACATCCTCGATCCCGCTTTGCTGCGCCCCGGCCGCTTTGACCGCCGCGTTACCCTCGATCGCCCCGATGTGCGTGGCCGTGAAGCCATCCTGAAGGTGCACGTCAAGGGCAAGCCGCTCGAAACCAGTGTCGATATGGCCAGCCTGGCTCGTGGTACACCCGGTTTTGTCGGCGCCGACCTGGAAAACCTGGTTAACGAGGCTGCTATTTTAGCGGCTCGCCGTAACAAGCGTTCGATCGGCCAGACTGAACTGGAAGAAGCGATTGAACGGGTTGTAATGGGCCCCGAACGCAAGAGCCGCCTGATTAGCGACGAAGAGAAGCGCATTATTGCCTACCATGAAGCCGGTCACGCCGTGGTTGCAAACGCCATTGCCGAAGCCGATCCGGTGCAGAAAGTCACCATTGTGGGTCGTGGACAGGCTGGCGGGGTTACTTGGTTCCGCCCGGAAGAAGATCGTATCTTGATGTCGCGCCGCAAGATGGAAGCAACCCTGGCCTATGCCCTGGGTGGTCGCGCCGCCGAAGCCGAAGTGTTCGATGATATTACCTCCGGCGCTTCTAACGACATCGAACAGGTCACACGCATGGCTCGCACTATGGTGACCCGCCTCGGGATGAGTGACGAGCTCGGGAATCGCGTTTACGGCCAAAAGGAAGAGCTCATCTTCTTGGGCCGCGAAATCTCTGAGCAGCGCGATTACTCTGAAGCAGTAGCCGAGCAGATTGACCGCGAAGTTCGCAAACTGGTGGACGAAGCTTACAAGCGCGCCCAGGCCATTTTGAAGGAATATCGCTCCCAGTTGGATGATGTCGCCAAGCTGCTGCTTGAGCGTGAAACCATCACCCGCGAAGAGTTCGAAGCCATCTTCCCGCCTCCGCTCTCCAAAAAGAGCGGCACCCCGCAAGTGGCTTAGTGCCAATTTGAGTAAAAAAGAGCCTCCCGATTTCGGGAGGCTCTTTTTGTAATTATTTACCGGCTTCTTTGTGCTGGCGGACCAGTTCACGGCGCAGGATCTTGCCGACCGTGGTCTTGGGCAGTTCAGTACGGAATTCGATATGGGTTGGAACCTTGTAAGCAGCCAGCCGTTCTTTGCAGAAGGCTTTAACTTCTTCCTCGGTGAGCGACTCATCCTTTTTCACAATCCAGGCTTTCACGGTTTCACCGCGATAGGGGTCTGGGATGCCCGCCACGCCGACTTCCAGCACCTTGGGGTGGGCGATGATTGCCTCTTCCACCTCGCGCGGCCAGACCTGGTACCCGCCCGGCTTGATAAGTTCCTTCTTGCGGTCGACGATGTAGAAATAACCATCTTCATCCATGCGGGCGATGTCGCCGGTATACAGCCACGGCGCGCCGCCATCGCCCCGGTCGCGCAGGGTATTGGCGGTTTCGGTGGGCATGTTGTGGTAGCCTTTCATCACCTGCGGCCCGCGAATCACCAATTCGCCAATTTCGCCTGCCGGGAGCTCGGTCATACCATCATCCAGGCTGACCAGGATACATTCCACATCGGGCATGGGCATCCCAATCGAGCCAGTTTTGTTGACGCCGCGCAGCGGGTTGCAGTGAGTTGCAGTGGGCGCTTCTGACAGGCCGAAGCCTTCAAAAACCACGCCGCCGGTCAGCGATTCGAACTTTTCCTTGGTTTCGCGCAGCAGCGCTGCGGAGCCCGAGATACAAGCTTTGATCGATTTCAGGTCGTATTTCCCGGCCACAACATCGGGATGATTGTTAATGGCGTTATACAGGGTTGGGACGCCGGGGAAAATGGTCGGTTTAAACTTGTTAATGTTCTCGAGTACATCCTTCAGATCGCGCGGGTTTGGAATCATGACCATGCTTGCGCCTGAAGACATGGCGAAATTCATCCCTGCCACCATGCCGTAAACATGGAAGAGCGGGATCGCCATCAGCACAGTTTCTTCGCCATCCTTGGCCGAGACAAACCAGGATTTGATTTGCAGGGTATTGGCTACCACGTTGCGGTGCATGGCGACTGCACCCTTTGAAACCCCGGTGGTGCCGCCTGAATATTGGAACAAGGCCGTATCGTCGGGGGTCAGCTCCACTTTGGGGCGGCTGCTGCCCTTAAATTTCGCAATCAGGTCTTTCATCCAGATATCGCCAGCTTGCAAGCCACCCTCAATGCGGAAGCCTCCCTTTTTCTCCCGCGCCAGGGTGAACAGAACCCGCAGCAGGGGCGGCAGCGTTTCTTTGAGATTGGTGACAATCAGGGTCTTGAGTTTGGTCTTGGGCTGCGCCGCTTTGATGGTTTTGTAGAAATTCGTCATCACGAACATGACCTCGATACCGGCATCATTCACCTGATGCTCGATCTCGGTCGGAGTGTAGAGCGGGTTGGTCGCCACCACAACCCCCCCCGCCTTAAGAATGCCGAAGTACGCCATCACAAACTGCGGCGTGTTGGGCATAAAAATCCCCACCCGGTCGCCTTTTTTGACCCCCAAAGACACCAACGCCCCGGCCACCTCGTCTGTGATTTTGTTCATTTCACTGTACGAAATCACAGCTCCTTTGAAGATGGTACAGGGGCGGTCTGGATATTTACGCGCCGCTTCCTCCAGGAAATTAAAAAGCGGAACTTTTGGGTACTCAATACTTGCCGGAACGCCTTTGTCGTAGTTCTGTAACCACGGACGCGAATCCATCGTATCTCCTCCTCCGAATTGGTGTTTACACAAGTTTATATCGCTGGCACTCCTAAAGTATAGATTCAATAAAAATAAAAGTCAAATTTGAGATATTTTTCACCCATCAGTCGCCTGCAAAAAATGCCGAATGTAGGCTTCCACCTCATCGATTGGGCTGGGTGCGGCAGCGAACCAGTGTAGTTGCGGGTCATCTTCTTTGAACCAGTTGGCCTGGCGGCGCACAAACACCCGTGTCAGGCGTTTCATCTGCGCCACGGCTGCTTCCGTGCTCATTTCGCCGCGCACCACGGCCGCGGCCTCGCGGTACCCAATCGCCGACATGCTTGGCAGGCTGGGCGCATAGCCTTTATTTAACAAGGATTGGACTTCATCTAACAACCCCGCGGCGAACATCGCGTCGATGCGCCGGTCTACCCGCTCGTACAACTCAGCGCGCGATCTCTTTAACCCGATTCCCGTCCACCGATATGGAGAATCGCTCACCCCTCGCTGCGCCGAAAAGGCTCGCCCGGTGGTAAAGATGACCTCCAGTGCGCGAATGGTGCGGCGCACATTGCGCGCATCAATTTTATCGGCGGCCAGCGGATCAAGAATTCTTAATTTGTCGTGTAACCAGTAAATCCCCTGTGGGCCTATTTCATCTTTTATTTGCTCAAGCACCTGGCGCAGGCGTTCATCTGGCAGCACCTCGGGCGGGGTCCAGCCTTCGGTGACGGCGCGCACATATTGGCCGGTTCCGCCTACCAGCAAGGGAAGCCGCCCGCGCTGGTGAATGGATTCGATGGCCTCGCGCGCCTTTTGTTGGAACAACGCCAGCGACCAGGTCTCGTCTGGGTCAGCTACATCGATCAGGTGGTGGGGAACCCCGCGCATTTCGGCCTGGGTGGGTTTGGCTGTGCCAATATCCATGCCCCGGTAAAACAGGCGCGAATCGGCAGAGACGACTTCGCCGTTCAGGCGCAAGGCCAGGTCAATCGCCAGGTCGGTTTTGCCGACAGCGGTTGGGCCAACAATCAAGATCAGGGGTGGTTTGTTTGTTCCTGCGCTCATCCGGTTAAGTCACGTTTTCAAAATGTTCTATGCGGGGTGTGCTGCCTGGCTGGCCCTCCACGGCCAGGGCGTCACATTGCCAGGTATCGATCTCATGTTCGGCGGCATAGTGTTGGGCGGCGGCCAGCATGTGGGCCAGTTTTCGGGGGGTGAGGGCTGTTTCTGGCAGACCAAAGCTGCGGTTGGTGCGGGTCTTAACTTCTACGAAAACGGTGAGATCTTCCAGTTGCGCTACAAGGTCAATTTCACCGTAAGGGGTGCGGGCGTTCTTTTCCAAAATAAGATAGCCGCGCGCGCTAAGGTAGCTGGCCGCGGCTTCTTCACCCCATTTTCCGATTTTCTGGTTATGGTTCATGACTTGAAGGATTCGAGGAAACTGCGTATTCGGAAGCCAATCCCGCGTTTGCGCAGCCCGGCTTCGATGGACAGGCGCTCGTAGAGTTCGAGCATGATGGCGGTGGTGTGTGAAATGTCGTAGCGCTCCGATGCTTTGCGGGCAGCCTGGCCCATTTGCTGGCGTGCAGAGCTGTCGAGGCACATGCGTGTCAGTTTGGCGGTGTATGCGGCCAGGTCGTCACTGGAAAGGTAGCCGGTTTGCCCGTCTTCCACTGTGTCGCCGACCCCCACCGAGCGGATGCCGACAACCGGCAGCCCGGCGGCCATGGCCTCGATCACCGAGAGCGGGTGCACCTCGCTGACCGAGGCGGTGACAAAGGCATCGCACATGGCCAGGTAAGTGGGCAGCTCTTCGTATGCCACGCGGCCCACAAAGTGGATTTTTGCGCCGTAGCCGCTTTCGAGGGCTTGCTCTTCCAGTTTTTCACGTTCCGGGCCATCTCCCACAAGCAGCAGGTTGGCCGTGGGGATGGCCTCTGCTACCCCGCAAAAGGCGCGCAGCAGGAAGGGCAGGTTTTTTTCGGGGGCCAGCCGCCCGGTGTAAACCAGCAAGATGTCTTTGGGGCTTAGCCCATATTTTTCACGACGCGAGAGGGTGTTGGATTTGAAGAAGCGTTCTAGCTCAACGCCGTTGGGCACGATGGTGATGGGCGCGTTGACCTTGAAGCGGCGCAGCACATCGGCCATGCCCGGCGAAGGTGAAATAACCCTGTTCACGGCCGAGCAGAAATCGGGCATGTAGGTTTCGAGCAGGGTTTGGCTAATTTCGGGCGGCAGCCCGGGCAGGTAGGTTTGGGCGTAGATGTCGTAACGGGTATGGTTGGTGAAGATGACCGGGATATTGAGTGGGCGACAGTAGCGCAGCGCCAGCCTTCCACTCAGGAAGGGGTGGTGAACGTGAACGACATCCATGGTTTGCAGCAGGGCTTTGGCCCGGCGGCTGTAGCGGAAGGACAGGTAATATCCGGTATCGACCAGCGGCAGGCCGGGGGAACGGATGACCCTGGCGTCGTCGTCTTTGTAATCTTCGTCGCCAAAGGTGAAGACATACACATCGTGGCCGGCTTTTTCGAGAAAACGTTTGTTGAGTTCGATGTAGTTGGTAATTCCGCTCATGTGCGGTTTATAAGCATCTGCCATCATGCCAATGCGCATGGAAATCTCCCTGAGGGGAACGAACAGGCCCCTCAGGCGTAGTGTACCATGAAGGGGATGGAATGCTGCTTAAAAGTGTACGCGGCGGGGGTTAGTGTAAAGCGCCAATCACGGTGTTTTTGCCCTTTTGTTTTCCGCGATAGAGGGCCTGGTCGGCAGCGATGAGGGCGGAGTTGATGTTTTCGGGCGGCTGGTATTCGCTTACGCCCAGGGTTATGCTGCCGTGTAAAAAATCTCCGTTGCACGGGATTTGCAGGGCTTGTACCCGGTTGCGAAGGTTTTCTGCGATTTTGACGGCCTCACGCAGGGGAGTCTCGGGCAGGAAGACCAGGAATTCTTCGCCGCCCCAGCGCGCCACCTGGTCTTCTGGCCGGATTGTTTCAACCAGGGTGTTGGCGATCTCTACCAGCAGCTTGTCGCCGCAAATGTGGCCAAAGCGGTCGTTGATGGCTTTGAAGTCGTCGATATCGCACATGATGACTGAAAAGGGCTTGTGGATGGTTTGGGCCAGCCCGACTTCGGTGATGAGGAATTCGAGCATGCTGCGCCGGTTGAGTAACCCGGTAAGCGGGTCGGTGCGGGCCAGCAGGTCGAGAATGCTGTTCGCTTTTTGCAGGCGTTCTTCGGCGTCGCTGGCGGCCTGACTGTAGAGGTGTGCCAACGCTACCAGCAGGGAAGTGAAAGCGATCAGGTTGAAGACTTCAAACGCATGCAAGATTTCGTCGGGCAGCAGCATCTCTGGCGGGAGGCTTTTCATCGAAAAATGCAGCCACATGAAAACGCCCAGGATGCTTATGGTCAGGATGCTTTTGGTCCAGATGCGCCTGGCGGGATGCAAGAAGATGAAAACAGGCAGGATAAAAAGATAGTATTGGAACCCGCCTTCTAGCCCGACTGTTTTGACGGCCAGGGTGGCGTGCCCTATCAATTCAAAGATGCATAATAAATAAGAAACAGGATAGTTTTTATGTTTGGTGCGCAGGATGATGCACCCCAGGTAGATGCTGACGCTCACGAAATTGGCAGTCACCAGGTTGGTGATTTGGAGGTGGTTAAAAATAAAAATGTAGGCAAAGTGCAAGATGAACGCAACGGCCACAAAAGAGTCGAGAAGCGTCTCAAAGCGTGATTGGGGTGAGTTAATGGCAGGTACAGGGAAGCCTTTTAGCATGTGTCTTCAACCCCAATAATTTATTACGCTCGCATTGGGTTTGTGCTGGGTGCTGGTGAGATGGATGGGGCTCTGTGTAATTAATCACAAAAATTTTATGCTGCTATTTTACTTTTAAACGGTGTGATTACAACGTTTTACAACGAACTGTTGATGGTTTGAAGGTTGTCAGCCATTCTTTTCTAATTTATACTCGAACCAGATTCCTTAAAGGAGGGCGAATGAACAATGATTCTGCCCAGGTAGCGGTTTTTATCGACTACGATAACATTGAGATCAGCGTGGCAGATACGCTGGGTAAAGATGCCGAAGTCGAGTGGAATATTATTCTTGAAACAGCCAGCCGAATTGGGCGGACGGTTTTACGTCGCGCCTATGCAGATTGGTCGCAGCAATCGGGTTCGCAGCGTGAGTTGTTGGGCCTGGGGATTGACCTGGTGCATGTTTCCAGCCGCCGTGGAAAGAACGCGGCTGATATTCGCATTGTGATCGATGCCCTGGAGATGATGCACAACGCCAACAGTCGCGTTAGCCATGTGGTGCTTGTTTCAGGGGATGGCGATTTTACAGAACTGGTCCATCGCTTGCGGGGCGAAGGGAAGATGGTGATTGGGTTGGGTGTGAGCGGCACCAGCGCTGAATACCTGGTCAATGCCTGCGATGAGTTTATCTTTTACGATAAGCTGGTGGCCAAACCGGCCCCGGCGCCGCAGCCGCGTGGAAAGAAAGGGATCCCTGAAGAGCAACCGCCCGCGCCATCTTTTGATATCACTGAAGCCCGGCTCTTACTGCGGCGGGTGTTGGAAGCCTGGGAAGGGGAGTGGATGCCGGCTTCGGAGTTGAAGAAGTCGATGCTGCGCATAAACCCCTCTTTTAACGAGCGCAATTACGATTTCTCCAGCTTTAAAGATTTCCTGCAAGCCCAGCAAGAGATGATTACCTTGCGCACCAGCGGCGACCAGCTGGAAGCCCAGTTGATTCCTGAAGCGGCCCCTTCGCCTGAGACGGTGCTGGAACAGTACCTGCATATCCTGGGGGGCAACAAAATTCGCATGACGCCGAATGAATATCGCCCGGCGATTATCTTCAAGTTCCATGAGTATGGCAAAAATGCCAGTTTGACGCTGACCCAGCTTAAGGATCGGGTTCACACCCACTTTGAAGAGAGCGCGCCGCACGTAACCGGACAATATATTACCGAAACGGCGCATGAGCTCTTCCACACCTATTGTTTTGTGTTCGAGGAAGCCCCGTCAGAAATCCGGTTGTGGGATCGGCGGGTGACTTTTGCTACGGATGTCAGCCGTGCCACCGAATTGCTGGACAAATGCGACCGTGGCCTGTTGCAAAAGATTGCCAAAGCGGTTGGGACACCGTCTAAAATTGATAAAGAAGTGGCCGCCCGCCTGCTGTATGGCAGTTTTCGCGGGCAGAGAATGTTGGACCATGTGGCCCAGTTGATTGCAGGTTTGAAGTAGAAACCGCCAGCCCCGAAGGAGTAAATCTTTCGGGGCTTTTAATTTGCTGTGGTAGAATGGGACGCCCTCAAGGAGTAGTGGTATGACCGTGAAGCTGATTTTGCGTGACAAGGAATTTGAAGTCAAGCCGGGGATGACCCTGCTCGATTCGCTTAAAAAAATCAATGTGTTGTCTGAGTCGGTGCTGGCGGTTCGGAATGGTGAGATGATTCTTGACGATGAGATTCTTAAGGATGGCGATACCGTTAAACTGGTGGCGGTCATCTCAGGTGGGGCGCAATGAAGTGTCGAACCTGTGGCCAGAAGGCTATGGTCAACATGCGCCAGCACAAGCTGGCCCTGTGTAAAGAGCACTATCTCGAGTGGATTCCCGAACAAACGGCGCGTTTTATTAAAAAGTATCGCAT
The DNA here is from genome assembly GCA_964562145.1 of uncultured Anaerolinea sp. Classification (GTDB taxonomy): domain Bacteria; phylum Chloroflexota; class Anaerolineae; order Anaerolineales; family Villigracilaceae; genus UBA5195. The sequence goes on from CAZLSP010000011.1 coordinate 20,166, forward strand.
GTTTGGGCCCGATGAGAAAATTCTCGTTGCGGTTTCTGGCGGCAAGGATTCTCTCTCGTTATGGGATATCCTGGTGCGGCTGGGCTACCAGGCAGATGGCCTGTATATTGGCCTCGGCATCGACGAAGGAATTGCTTATTCGGATGAATCGCAGCGCCTGGCGCAAAAATTTGCCAGTGAGCATGGGCTAACGCTGCATGTCGTTGATATGCAAAAAGATTATGGGTACAGTATCCCGGTCCTGTCTGAGATGACTCATCGTGGGCAGCACCGGCCTTGCTCGGTTTGCGGCGTGACCAAACGGCATGAGATGAATCGCATTGCCCGCGACCTGGGCTATGATGTGCTGGCAACCGGTCACAACCTGGATGATGAAGCCGCCACCCTGTTTGGCAATACCCTGTCGTGGTCCAAGGAATTCTTGTTGCGCCAGGGGCCGGTTTTACCTGAGCATGATGGCCTGGCGCGCAAGGTTAAGCCGTTGTGCCGCTTTTATGAAAAAGAAATGGCCGCCTATGCCATGCTGCGCGGGATCGAGTACATTTATGAGGAGTGCCCCTTTTCGGTGGGTTCGACCTCCATCTATTACAAGGAATTGCTCAACAAGCTCGAAACCGACCGTCCCGGCGCAAAACTGACTTTTTACCTGCATTTTCTCGAAGCGCGTGCGAATGGGTTGTTTGTTCAGCCTGAAGACGCCCCGCGCGAACTCCATCATTGTCCAACCTGCGGCCAGCCAACAGCCTACGAAGGTCAGTGTTCGTTTTGTCGCATGATGGAAAAAGTTTCAACTGAAAAATGAAGCCTGCCATTGACCCAACGATAGATTACAAACGACTTGTAGCCAGAGGGTATGATACCTGCGCCGCCGCCTATGAAAAGGCGCGGCGTAATGCTGTCCACCCTGAGATTAAGTGGCTTAAGAATGCCTTGCCTAACCGTGCCCATGTGCTGGATATTGGCTGCGGTACCGGGTTGCCAGTGACCCGCGAACTGGCAAAACGTTTCGATGTCACCGGGGTGGATATTTCTGCCGAGCAAATCCGCCGCGCGCGCGAAAACGTTCATCACGCCACCTTCTTGCAAAGCGACATTATGGGGCTCGATTTCCCAACCGCCAGTTTTGATGCGGTTGTAGCCCTGTACGCCATCTTTCACCTGCCGCGTGGCGAACATGCCCGCCTGTTTGGCAACATCCGCCGCTGGCTCAAGCCGGGCGGCTACTTACTGGCAACCCTGGCGAACGAACCGGAAGAAGGCTACACCGAGGACGATTTCCACGGGGTTGAGATGTTCTGGAGTCATTTTGGCATGACTGAATATACAGCTATGCTGGCTGAAGCCGGGTTCGAACTGGCTCAAACCAGCAAAATCGGGCATGGGTACACCCGCCCCGCCCCGGCAGAGTCGCACCCGTTGGTGATTGCCAGGGCGGTCTGAAAGGAAAGTTCCACGGCGGTCGCAGTTCCCGCCTTATCAAAACACAGGAGTCGCAATTGAATACGCACGATGAATCAAACAGCACAGCCGTTATCCCTGGAGCGGCGGTGCTGGTGGTGGCGTCTTACATCGCCGCCCAAATGCTCGCCGATGTTGCCAGCCTAAAAATAGGGGTTGTCATGGGCCTGGCCGTCGATATGGGGACTTTTATCTACCCGCTTACGTTTACGCTACGCGACGTTGTCCACAAGACGTTGGGCAAACGCAATGCCCAGGTGCTGATCCTGGCCGCCGGGGCGCTTAACCTGCTGATGGCTGCTTACCTGATGTGGGCCGCAGCCGTGCCCAGCGACCCATCCTGGGGGCTGGGGGCGGAGTTTGCATTGATCCTGGCCCCGGTCTGGCGCATTGTCCTGGCCTCGATTGCCGCCGAAGTGCTAAGCGAACTGCTAGATACCGAAGTGTACCAGTGGTTCGTTTCCAGGGTGACGCGTCGCTTCCAGTGGGCTCGGGTGCTGTTGAGCAACGCAGTTAGTGTGCCGATTGATAACCTGGTTTTTTCAGTCGGCGCATTTGGCTGGAGCCTGCCCTGGGATGTGGTCTGGCAGATTTTCCTGCTGAACCTGTTGGTCAAGTTTGGCATTACCCTGGTCAGCCTGCCAATGATTTACCTGACCAAAGACCGCGCTTAAAACAGAATGGCGGGCCAGCCTGGCCCGCCATTCTGTTTCATTCAACCCACGTTATGCATCAAAATATAGGCTCATTTCATAGGGATGCGGGCGCATGCGCATTTCCAGGGCTTCGTGTTTACGTTTGAAGTCAATCCACTGTTCAATCATCTCTTCACTAAAAACATCGCCCTCGGTCAAAAAGTCATGGTCGAGTTCCAGCGCATCGAGCGCCTCGTCGAGCGAGGTGGGCAGGGCGCGAATGCTGGCGCGTTCGCTGTCGCTCATGGCAAACAGGTTTTTGTCAAAGGGACCATAGCCTTGCGCTGTGGGGTCAATCTTGTTGCGAATACCATCCAGCCCGGCCATCAGCTGCGCGGCTAGCGCCAGGTAGATGTTGCAGGTGGCATCGGGCGGGCGGAATTCGAAACGGGCTGTATCAGGCTGGTTGGCATATTTGGGGATGCGAATGGCCGCAGACCGGTTGCCCAGCGAGAAAAAGGCGTTGACCGGGGCCTCGAAGCCGGGCACCAGTCGCCGGTACGAATTGGTCGATGGATTGGTAAATGCCAGGACCGCCGCGCCATGCGCCAGTAATCCGCCAATGTAGTAAAGCGCGGTCTGGCTCAGCGCGCCATAGCCTTGCGGGTCGTAAAAGACATTTTTATCCTGTTTGAAAAGGTGCTGGTGAAAGTGCATGCCGCTGCCAGCTTCGCCGTACAATGGTTTGGGCATGAATGTGGCCGTCTGGCTGCGCCGATGGGCGGTCATCTTGGTCACATACTTAATCTTCATGGTGGCATCCCCGGCGGCCATCAGGCCCATCATCGGTGTTTCAATCTCGCACTGGCCGGGACCGCCCACCTCGTGATGGTGGTATTTTACAGGCACCCCCATTTTTTCAAGCACAATCGACATTTCGGCGCGCAGGTTGAAGAGTTGGTCCTTGGGCGGGATGGCGTGGTAGCCGCCATGCAGCGGAATGTAATGCCCGTGTCCGCCGGTCGCGCTGTTCCAGTCGGCTTCGGCGCTTTGCAGGGCATAACTGGCGCGATTGATGCCGTATTCGTAGCTGACATTGTCAAAGATATAGAATTCAAACTCCGGTCCCCAGCGGCTTTCGTCGGCCAGGCCGGTTTTGCGCATATAATCTTCGGCTTGTTTGGCAATATTGCGCGGGTCGTGGGCAAAGATGGCATGCGTGTCGGCCTCGCGGGTATCGGAAATAAAACTCAGGGTGGGGACTTCCCAGAATGGGTCGATGAAGCCGGTGCCCAGGTCGGGGACGAGCACCATATCGCCCGATTTGACACTCTTCAGCCCAACGGACGAACCGTCGAAGCCGATGCCTTTTTCCATCAAATCAGGCGTGAACTGGCTGGCAGGGATGGTGAGATGATGCCAGCGGCCCCACAGGTCGGTGAACTTAATATCGACCATCTGGATGGCGTGTTTTTCCACATAATCTTGCGCCTCTTCAAAATTTTTGAACATGGGATCTCCTGAGAGCAGTGTGGCACGGCAAAAACCGTGTGCTCTCAAAATATCATAGCCTCCCCTGGCGGGGCTAGTGGCTTCCGTCACCAGAACCCCTGCGGAACGTAAACAAAACGGCCCCCGGCACATGTGCCGGGGGCCGCGTTTTTAGAGAATGCTCAACAGGGTGGCTTTTTGCTCCACGCTTTCGCCTGCCCTGACCTTGATGCGGTGAACTTTACCGTCCCTGGGGGCCTTCAACTCGTTTTGCATCTTCATCGACTCTAAGATTAGCAAGACCTGGCCCTTGACCACGTCCTGGCCCTCGCTGACCGGGATGGTGACCACCAGCCCCGGCATGGGCGCGCGCAAGTGGAACTCGCCGCCTTCGGCGACACCCGCCCCGGTCGATTTAAGCCGTTTCTCGCGCTCATCTTCTACCGAAGCCTGGTACAGGCGTCCATGCAGAAGCACCTGCCAGTCTTTTTCCTCGGGATAAATATAAGCCTCGTAAGACTTACCGCCAATCAGCATCGAATACACGGGCTGCCCGCTGACCGCCATAAAATCGACTTCCAGCGTGCGTCCGTTAACACGCACATGCTTTTCGTCGAGGATTTCTACTGCAAATTCTTTACCATCAATGGTTGTGATGTATTTCATCGCGGCCTCCTAGCGGTGCATGCGTTCCCAACGTCCCACCCACTTCCAGTTTGACGTGTCGCGCTCGTTGCGCTGGACAAACTGGGCGGCGCGCTGCGCCTGCTGGTGCGAAGCCAGCGCCGCAAAGACCGCCGCAATCTCGGCCATGCGCGGGTCGTTGTCCTCGCTGATCGAGAAGCGTTCTTCTACAAAACGGGTGTCATACTGGCCGCCCATAAAGCGATGGCTGTCCATCAGGGTCTGGTGGAAGGGGATATTGGTGCGCACGCCCACAATGCGATACTCTTCCAGCGCGCGGCGCATGCGCAGGATGGCCTGGGCGCGGGTTTCACCCCACACAATCAGTTTGGAGATCATCGGGTCGTAAAACGGCGTAATCTCAAAACCGGGGTAAACCCCTGTATCCACGCGCACACCGGGGCCGGTGGGTAGCAGGCTGTGCGTAATCTTGCCGGTGGAGGGCATAAAGTTGTTATACGGGTCCTCGGCATTGATGCGGCACTCAATCGCCGCGCCGTTAATGCGCACATCTTCCTGTTTGTATTGCATGGGCCGCCCGCGCGCAATCCGAATCTGCTCTTTGACAATGTCGATGCCCGTGACCATTTCGGTGACCGGGTGCTCCACCTGTAAGCGGGTGTTCATCTCAAGGAAGTAGAAATTACGATCCTTGTCCACCAGGAACTCAATGGTTCCGGCATTGACATAATCGACCGCCTGGGCAGCTTTCACCGCCACTGCGCCCATCTGCTGGCGCAGTTCATCGTCCAGGAAAGAAGACGGCGATTCTTCTACCAGCTTTTGGTGACGGCGCTGGATGGAGCATTCACGCTCATTCAGGTGGATGACATTGCCGTGGGTATCGGCCAGGACCTGGATCTCGATATGGCGCGCCCCTTCGACCAGCTTTTCCAGGTAGACGTTCCCATCCCCAAAAGCGGATTCAGCCTCACGCCGCGCTGATTTCAGCAGTTCTGGCATTTCTTCCAGGCTGCGAACTTCGCGCATGCCTTTGCCGCCGCCGCCCGCCGTGGCTTTTATGAGCAGCGGGAAACCGATTTGCTGGGCAATGTTGAGCAGGTCTTCGTCGCGCAGGTTGCCCACATCCTCGGTGCCGGGCACAACCGGCACACCCGCCTTGCGAACGGTTTCACGGGCGGTCATTTTGTCGCCCATTGCCGCAATCGACGAGGGTTTGGGACCAATAAAGATGATGTCATTGTCGGCACAGGCCGCCGAAAAATCCTCGCGTTCGGCCAGGAAGCCGTAACCCGGATGGATGGCATCTGCGCCCGATTTTTTGGCGATTTCGATGATTTTATCGCCGCGCAGGTATGACTCGCGTGAGGGGGCCGGGCCGAGCAGGTAGGCTTCATCGGCCAGGCGCACGTGCAGGGCCTGCCGGTCGGCTTCAGAGAAGACCGCTACGGTCTCAATCCCCAGTTCACGGCAGGCGCGGATGATGCGAACGGCGATTTCGCCGCGATTGGCGATCAGTACTTTGGTGAACATGGTCGCTCCTTTAATTCCACTTCCGGCTTTTCTCAGGGTGTATAAAGTTGGGTGCCCGGAAAGTGGAAAGCAGATTACAGCGGAATATTGCCGTGTTTTTTGGCCGGGTTGGCATCGCGCTTATTTTGCAGCATTTCCAGCGCATTAATCAGGCGCGAACGGGTTTCGCGCGGTTCGATAACATCGTCGATGTAGCCGCGTTCAGCCGCCACATACGGGTTGGCGAACTTCTCGCGGTAGTCGTTGACCAGTTCGGCTTTGCGGCTGACCGGGTCCTCGGCTTTTTCCAATTCTTTCCGGAACACGATGTTTACCGCGCCATCGGGCCCCATTACCGCGATTTCGGCCGTAGGCCAGGCCAGGTTGACATCACCGCGAATGTGCTTGGAGGACATGACGCAATATGCGCCGCCGTAAGCCTTGCGGGTGATAACCGTCAGCTTGGGCACGGTCGCCTCGCAGTAGGCGTAGAGCAGCTTGGCCCCCGAGCGAATAATCCCGGCGTGTTCCTGGGTGGTACCGGGCATGAAACCGGGTACATCTTCAAAAGTGATGATCGGGATGTTGAACGAGTCGCAAAAACGGATGAAGCGCGCTGCTTTTTCGCTGGCATCAATATCCAGCACTCCCGCCAGGACAGCCGGTTGGTTGGCGATGATGCCAACACTATGGCCGCCCAGGCGAGCAAATCCGACCACCACATTCATGGCGTAGTTTTCGTGGATCTCAAAGAACTCGCCGTTATCCATCACCAGGCGAATGACTTCCTTGATGTCGTATGGTTTGCCGGGGTCGGCAGGGATCAGGGTGTCGAGGGCTTCGTCCGCGCGCAGCGGGTCATCGCTGTTGTTGACGTAGGGCGGGTCTTCCATATTATTCTGGGGGATGTACGCCAGCATTTTGCGGATGAGATACAGGGTGTCGGCTTCGCTATCGGCGGCGACATGGCAAACGCCCGATTTCTCACTGTGGATGCTGGCCCCGCCCAGGTCTTCGAAGGAGACTTCTTCGTGGGTGACGGTTTTGACCACTTCTGGCCCGGTGACGAACATGTAGGATGAGCCGCGCACCATGAAGATGAAATCGGTCAGGGCCGGGGAGTAGACCGCGCCACCGGCGCAGGGTCCCATAATGGCTGAGATCTGTGGGACAACGCCACTGGCGAGGGTGTTGCGCAGGAAGATGTCGGAGTAACCGGCCAGCGAAACCACACCCTCCTGGATGCGTGCGCCGCCCGAGTCGTTTAACCCGATGACGGGTGCGCCATTCTTCATCGCCATTTCCATGATTTTGACGATTTTGGCGGCATGAACTTCACCCAGTGACCCGCCAAAGACCGTGAAATCTTGTGAGTAGACGTATACCAACCGGCCGTCGATGGTGCCCCAGCCGGTGACCACGCTGTCGCCGGTAAATTTTTGTTTGTCGAGACCAAAATCGTGGGTGCGGTGGACGACAAATGCATCCACTTCGCGGAAAGAGCCTTTGTCTAGCAGCAGGTCGATGCGTTCACGGGCGGTCAATTTCCCCCGCTGGTGTTGGGCATCGATGCGTTCTTTGCCGCCACCCAGGTGCGCTTTTGCTTTGCGCTCGCGCAGGACCTTTATTTTCGAGTGTTCGCTCATCCTCACTCCTTGTCGAGATAGGTTTTCGATGCAATTAGACCGATAATGACATATAACAGGTACAGACCGGATACAAAGACGCTAAACAACACGTTCGGAGCCGGTGCGCTCTGGATGAAAAGCCGGTCCAGCCAGTACCATACAAAGTACAACCCTGAAAGTGCCAATCCGGCGCGGAAGGCGCTGGGGTGCCCGGCCCAGACCCGGTAAGAGAGCCAAAAACTAGCCACAGCCCAAACTAATCCGCTGATAAAAATATATGCCGGGTTTGCGCCAAATTCTCTCAGGGTGTCCCAGTTTCCTATCGCGCTCAGGGCGCGCAGCGCATTCCAGACCGTGATACATAACACAAATAACACCAGGAAAGTTACGTGAAGAGGGCGGAGTTTGAAATCGTCCATTAGGTTTTTTTGTGGTTGAAAGAGAAGATGGGAGATGAAAGGGTTTTGGCTGTCCACACCAACGTTACCATTAAAACTGCCAGGCTGGTCAGGATGGCGGCTGTAAAGGGGTCGTAGGCCAGGCCGTAGTTGGGGAGAACCAGGCTGCTGAAGTTGGACATGGCATGAAATGTGATTGCCAGGAACAGGCTTTTGCCGGTGTTATTGAAAATCCAGACGATGAGCACCCGTGTGGCAATTGTAAACAGGCATTGCCAGATGATCCAGATTGGAGAGTTGTGCCCCTGCGTATACGGGATAATATGCCAGGTAGCCCAAATTGTCCCCAGGATGAGCCCGGTAGCCAGCGCGCTTCGGCGGGCTTGCAAGGGTTCACAGGCATATCCCTGCCAGCCCAACTCCTCCGCAATGGCTGCAATGAAAAACGGCACAAAAGAAGCCGCCACTTTCCAGTCTGGGATTTGCAAGTCTGAGACGGGGATGCCGCCAAGTTTCTTTAGCGTATATCCAAGCAGCAGGATGGCGGGCAGCAACAGAAACGCGATCCCAAACCAGTACGGTTCTTTGACGCCTTGGATGTCGAAAACACGTTTGAAAAGGCTCTTAACGCCGCTTGCGCCGCTTTCACGATGGGTCAGGAACACTGCCGCAACCAGCGGGCAGACGAACATCAGCGCACTAAACGGAAGCTGGATGGGGATGGTTCCGGGCAAAAAGCGTTCAGCGATGCTGCCTGCCAGCCAGAATGGCACCGATAGACCAAAAACCAGGGCAAAAAAGAGCGTTGGCGATGAGCGTGCTGGAGTTAACTGCATGTTTGGTTGTTCCCGGGCCTTAGTTATAAAAAATCTTTCCTCTCGCGCTTGTTGAAAAGGCACAAGAGGAAAGAGAGCGCTTCAGTATGATCAGGGTATTGGGGTGAACTTGAGCAGTTCTTTACGCCCGTATTCTGGCGCGCCGACCGGGGTGAACTCCTCCGGCTCAAACTGGTCTACGTAGGGAGCGGTGACGGTGACAATGTACTGGTTGGCAAAAACGTAGTCCAACCCCATCGCGCTCAGGTATTCGCCGCCTTTCCCGGCTTTCAGGGCCTGAAAATAGGCATAAGAATTGATTAAACCGTCCATGTTGACCACGGTGCGGTCACGGATAAAGTACCCGGCGTTGCCGCCGCCGGTCATGCCGATTAGCGAACCGGGTTCGGTGTAACCTTCGAGGATGGGGAGCATGTCCATGTAGGGCTGCCCGGCCAGCGGGTCGCTCATGGGCATGCGGTTGACGAGGACAATCGCAAAGTTATAGGCCAGCAGGACGCTGGCCAGCCCGGCACCCCCCCAGGCCGTCAGGCGTACGGTGGGTTTCCACGGCAGCAGGTCGAGTAGTCCACGCAGGCCAATCGCCGCCAGGAGAACCAGCCCTAGCATTTGCATTACCCAATACCATTCATGGGCTGCGGCATAGGCCATCGCGCCGTACATGAAGGCGTGGATTTCGGCGCTGACCAGCAGGATGACCAGGCTGGTAGACGCCAGGCGTAGCAGCCCTTTGCGACGGTTAGCGAGCAAAATAGCCAGCCACAGCCCGACAATGAGCGCCATTCCACTCCAGAACCAGCCGTCGGTGGTCCAGCCGCGATCCGACATTTGGGAGGCCCATGCTTCCAGCGGGTTAAATAACAGGCCCCAGGCGTTGCTGCGCTGCGGGTCGAGCGCGTACACATCCAGCACCGATTTGGCCCCGCCGCCGTAAACGTCGTAGGGCAGCGAACCCCACCAGCGTTTGATTTGCCCTGAAACGGGCATAAATGTCCCAAATAGCAGTTTATTGAGCCCCATGTAACCCAGCAGTCCCACCCCAACGACGCCGTAGTAGGTTAGCGCGTTGGGTAGCCAGTTCAGCAGGGCCGAAAAACGGGTTTTCACCTGCTGTAGCAGGGTTTGTGTTTCTGTTTTAACTTCGGTGATGTGCAGTGAAAGCGCGCGCAGGCCAAACCGCGAAAGCAGGGTCAGGGTCAACATTCCGGCCCAATAAATCAGCGGGACTGCACGGGGCATTTCGGCCAGTCCCAGCGCGCCAAGCGCCAACATTACCAGGGTTGCCAGGGCCATGCTGATTGGCACGGCCAGCAATGTGCGGCGTACAATTTGCCCGGCAGGTTGGCTGCGGGGGTGTTCGTACAGGCCCAACAGGTAAAAAACGATGCTTTGCAGCACAAATGTGATTGCCGCCATCAGTACCGCCGAATCGGCAAAGACCAGCAGGTAGTACTTCAATTCGGCGCGCTGGATGAAGGCCCCAATGACCAGGCCAAAAGTCAGCAACAGGTCGATTGGCAGCAGGGTACGGATGGCGGTACGGCGAAAAACCATCCACACGCCCACCAAAAGCACCAGGTAGATGCCATCCAGGCGGCTGAACAAAACAAACAGCGCGGCCAGGGCCAGTTTCACAAAATCGGTACGGGTCAGGCTGGGGCGGGAGTCCATTTGCTGCAGCAGGTAAAGCATCAGCACGACTGAGAGCGCCACAATCCCGGTTTCCATGCCTTGCTGGGTGATGATGCCATGTATTTGCAGGTCCAGCGCCCAAAAGGCGGCGGCCAGCATGGCAATGGGTTCCCCGGCCGGTTTTTTGAGCAACCTGAAAAGCAAAATAGCGGTGGCAACACTCAGACCGGCCATCACCACCATCAACACCCGCAAGGGCAAGATCAGGTCGATGCGCGCCAGCGCAAAAATGGGCACACAGACCAGCATCCATAACGGGTGATAGCCATTGGTGGGGTTGATACCGTCAAACGTCGAGCCGCGTCCCTCGCTGACATTTTGCGCGACCTTGAAATAATAGTAAGCATCGTCGCGGGTAAACCAGCGCGTCGAAAAATTATGCGGCGCAGAAGTAGCCACATAGGTGTGAACGCTCATCACTACGATGATGAGCGCCAGTTCGAACCAGTGAAAACGTTTCAGGAAACTCAAATTGGCCTCGGTACTTTAAATTTCAAGTGTTATTTTACCCAATTGTTGGCCGTGTTCCAGTCTTTCGTGGGCGGCGCGGGCCTCTTTGAGCGCAAAAACCTGGTCCATTGCAACAGGCAGCCGCCCGGCCACGACCAGCGACATGACCTCGGCGAACTCGTCGAGTGTGCTCATGGTTGAACCAAGCAGGCTGAGATGCTTCCCAAATAAAAAGCGGTTATCGATCTCGAACTTTGCCCCGCCAGTGTTGCCGACGGTCAGGATTCGGCCGCCTTTGCGCGCGGCGCGGAACGAGAGCGGGTACGTCGTACCGACATTATCTACGACGACATCTGCGCCCTGTTTAGCGGTGGCCGCATAAACGGCTTTGTGCCACTCTGGTTGCTGGTTGCGGTCGATCAACACATCGGCCCCGAGCCTTTCGGCCAGTTTCAACTTGGCTTCACCCGCCCCCACGACAATGACCTTCGCTCCGGCATTTTTGGCAATGGCGATGGATGCGGTATTGACCCCGCCCGACGCGCCTACAACCAGAACCGTTTCACCGGCTTGCAACCCGCCACGCGTCATCAGCGAATGCCAGGCCGTCTGGTAGACCAATCCGGCCGCGGCGGCGGTATGAAAGTCGAACCCGGCCGGGAGTTTGAACACCTGGCGCGCCGGGACGCAAATGCTCTCGCAATAAGTTCCGCTAACGGTTTCACCCAGCAAATGCCAGTGATTACACAGGTTGTCGCGCCCGGCCAGGCAGTATTCGCATTCGCCGCAGCCCAGGTTGGCGTTGATGACCACCCGGTCACCGACTTGCAAGCCGTGTTCGGGTACGCCGGGCCCAAGGGCCGTTATCTCCCCGGCCCCATCGGCCCCGGGGATGTGTGGCAGTTCCAACCGGATGCCCGGCCAGCCTGCGCGCACCCACAGGTCAAGGTGGTTCAGCGCTGCAGCGCGCAGGCGTATCTGCACCTCGCCAACTTTAGGCTGCGGATCGGCGACATCGGCCAGTTCCAGCACCTCGGGGCCGCCAAATTGACGGAAGATGACCGCTTTCATAGCTCCAGTTCCTTCACCACGTGCGTCTGACCCGCTTCGATCAGCGCCAGCGCCACTTTGAGCGCAATCAGGCTATCTTCACCGCTGACGGGCACCGGGGTGCCATCTCGTACCGATTGCAGGAAGGCCTGTAATTCGGCTTTGAGCGGCTCGTAACGCGGGAGCGCGAAACGAGTCATCGAACCTTCGCTTACGCCCAGGAAGGTTTGCAGCGCCGTCCAGCCGCCTTTGGCGGGCTGGGCGTTCTCGTAAAAATACAGGTCCTGGCTCAGGTCATCGACCCGGAACATGCCGCGCTCGCCCAGCACCGTCACTTCGCGCACTTTGGTGGGGGTCAGCCAGTTAATTTCCATCCCGCCTGAGATGTTATCTGGGAAGCGCAGCAGGCCAAGCAGCAGGTCTTCGTGGTCGGTGTGCAGGCGCTGCTCAATCTCGGCGTAGGCGCGCAAAGGGTTCATTCCGGTCAGGTAACGCATGATATCGATATCGTGCGGGGCCAGGTCTACCACCACGCCCACATCCTGGATGCGGCTGGGAAAAGGCCCAATACGGCGGCAATGGATCTGGAAAATGCGCCCCAGCATTCCATCGGCCAGCCGCTTTTTCAGTTCCTGGATGGCCGGGTTGAAGCGCACAATATGCCCTACCATCAATTGACGATTGGCTTTGCGGGCACAGTCAATCAGCCGCTGACCGGCTTCGGGGGTCGATGCGATTGGCTTTTCGACCAGGATATGCACTCCCGCTTCGAGCGCCGCTGTAGCGACTTGTTCGTGCAATGCGGTTGGCACAGCAATGGAGATGGCATCGGGACGTTCTTTGTCTAACATTTCGCGGAAATCGGTATAGGCCCGGGTACCCCAGCGCCGTGCTGCCGAATCGGCGGCCTGTTGGCGCGAATCGGCCACCGCCACCAGGCGCGCATCTGACATTTCGCTGTAAACACGGGCATGGTTACTGCCCATCGATCCGACACCGATTACGGCTACTTTGAGCATGTTTACCTGCCCATGAACTGGTTAACGGCCCCGGTGATGGTTTCCAGGTCTGCCTGGCTCAACCCCGGGTGGATGGGCAACGAAAGCACTTGCTGCGCCGCCTGTTCTGAGACGGGTAGCGAGACTTCGTAACCCAGGTTCCTGTAAACTGCCTGCTGGTGTACCGGGACAGGATAATACACTTCGGACCCAACCCCATTTTCTTGCAGGTAAGCGCGCAGGGCATCCCGTTTACCGTCAGGGACCAGCACGGTGTACTGGTGATAAACATGCTCGTAGCCTTCAGGGACATAGGGGACGGTGACCCCCTGCAGGGTATCGTTCAAGAAACGGGCATTGGCTTGCCGGGCAGCGTTGAAGCGCGCCAGTTTTTGTAGTTGGGCCAGGCCAATGGCGGCATGGACATCGGTCATGCGGAAATTGAAACCAATTTCGTCATGGTAATAACGGCGGCGCATGCCGTGCTGGCGAATGACGCGTGCTTTTTCGGCCACGCTGTCATCGTCTGTGGTGACCATGCCGCCTTCAGCAGAGGTCATGTTTTTGGTGGGATAAAGCGAAAAGGTTCCAGTGCCAAAAGCCCCGGCCCGTTTCCCGTCGATGGCGGCGGCGTGGCTCTGGCAGGCATCCTCCACCACCACGAGCCCGTGCCGTTTCGCAATCTCCAGGATGGCGGGCATGTCACATACCAACCCGAACAGGTGTACCGGCAAGATGGCCCGGGTTTTGGGGGTGATAGCCGCCTCGATTTTCCCCGGGTCGAGGTTGAGTGTGCGCGGGTCGATATCGACAAAGACCGGGTGCGCGCCGGTATACAGAACACTGTTGGCCGAAGCAATAAAAGTAAATGGACTGGTAATCACCTCGTCGCCGGGGCCAATGCCGTGGGCCAGCAAAGCCACATGCAGGGCGGTGGTTCCCGACGAGGTGGCGATGGCATGTTTCGTTCCGCACAGGGCTGCAAAGGCGTCTTCAAAAGCGCGAGTCCGCGGCCCCTGCGCCAGGATGCCCGAATCGAGCACTTCCAGGACAGCCTGTTTTTCTTCCTCGCCGATGAGCGGTTTTGCCATATTAATCATCTTACACTCTCCCATACATCAAGCGGAATCTCAACCGTGCGGCCGCATTCCGGGCATTCGGCCAGCATTCTCGCAGCGTCGCTTTGTTTGCCTTTCAGGTGTGCGCCGCACGGGCAAACAAACCCATGCAGGCGCGCAGGGTTGCCATACACCAGGCCGTGGTCGGGCACATCGCGGGTGACCACACTGCCTGACCCTACCATTGCCCATTCACCGATGATTGTGCCGCACACAATGGTTGAATTCGCCCCCAGTGCAGCGCCTTTTTTGACCAGGGTTGGGCTCAAGACCCAGTCATCGGCCGCTTTTAGCGACCCATCGGGGTTGATGGCGCGCGGCTTTAAGTCATTTGTAAAGCAAACGTGCGGGCCAACGAACACCCCGTCTTGCAGGGTGACTCCGTGAAAGACCGACACATAGTTTTGAATCTTAACATGCTCCCCAATTGACACACCAGTATCGACATAAACACCTTTCCCTAAAATACAGCCAGCGCCAATTTGCGCGCCTTCGCGCACCTGGCAGTGATGCCAGATGCTGGTGCCTTCTCCGATTTGTGCATGGGGGGAAACGTCCGCGGTAGGGTGAATCCGAACTGCCAAAGAGACCTCTTCTCAGGCCTGGCGTTTGCGGGAGGCCGCTTCGGGGCCCAGCCAGACCCATTTGAGCCAGAAGCGGAAAATGTCGCGCACGGTCAATAGGATCAGCCGCAGTTTGGCGCCGGTTGCTTTGCCCGAGACCCTGGGGGCATATTTAATCTCGGCTTCGGCCAATCGCTTGCCCAGCGCGCCTGCCTTAACGATAATCTCAGCCAGGAAAAACGCGCTTCCGGCATACTCAATTTCCATCTCGCGCAGCACCTCCATGCGGTACAGGCTGATGTACTGAAACTGGCGAATATGCGAGCCAAACAAGATTTGGATCAGGTGGATGTTGAAAAACGAGACAACTTTGCGGGCGAGTGTGTAGTCGCTGCGGTCAGAACGCAACCCTACCACCACGTCAGCGCCGGGGGCGGCTTCGAAATAACGATCAATCTCATTCGGTTCCAGCGCCAGGTCGGCGGGGATCAGGATCAACCACTCGCCGCGCGCTTCCTGGCAGGCAGTCAAAAAAGCCTGACCGATCCCGCCGTTTTTTTTGTGGTGGATAACGCGAATAGACGAATCTTGCGCCGCCAGTTGGTCGGCCACGGCCCCGGTCTGATCCTGGCTGCCATCGTCCACGATCAATACCTCAGCCGTAACGCCGATTTCGAGCATTTTCTTCCCGATGACTTCTGCACAATGCCGCAAGTTGTGTTCTTCATTGTACGCCGGCACAAAAACGGTCAACTGCGGGTTCATGGCAAAAATTTTAGGCCACGGATGTGTATATTGGCAGAGTCGAGCGGTAATAACAGGTTGTGCACCAGGATTTTAACGCGGGCCACTTTTTCAGGGCCTTTGTCAAAGGCGATATCCACATGGAAGTCGATATTGACGTTTTGTTCTTCGGCCACATATGTGACAGGGGTGTCGCTCCCTGGGGCGTACAGCTCAATGGTAATTTTGTAATCAAAAGCTGAGAAATCGCCCTGGAAGCCTTGCAGGGTGCGGGGCTCAGGGAAAGAAAAATCGAGCATAAAGGGATTTGCTTCCTGGCCGCGCATCAGTGTTCCCAGGTCATCGTCAAATGCATCGGCCAGGCTGCCGGCATCGAGCCGGGAATGTGAAACAGTGACTTCCTGGTCGCCGATCTGAAGGGTATCCACTACAGGCACCAGGCGGGCCAGCCGTTCAGCCTCGAAGATTTCTTCAACATTGCTGGCGTATGCCAGCCGCACAAAATAAAAGCCCGGTTCACCATCGGGATAATACAGGATTTTCTCTACCTGGATCGGGTCAAATTTCTGGCTTGCAACCGCTTCCTGGTATTCAGGTGTCGGGAGCACAAAGATATCGTTTGGCTCGATAGGCGTGTAATTATTCATGTAGGTCAAGATCCCTGCCATGAATACCCGCCCTTGATCTTCGCGTGGCACAAAGAACTGGATAAAGTTGTCAGTGCCATTGGCCCAGGAAGATGATACCAGGAAGCGAGCGGTGGGGTCTTTTTGCAGGTATTCAGGGATGGTATCGACAAAAATCTGTTTGGCGCCCCACTGCATCCCATACAGACCGTAATCCCGATCCCATAGCGGCCCTTCTACTAAGGCTGTTCGTAGCAACCCCAGGCTTGCGGCTGTAAAGATGACAAACACTGCCACATGAATGCTGGCTTCGGAAAAGCGCTGCCAGTATTTCTTGGTCCATTCAAAGATTGCTTCAATTCCAAGCACCGTCAGGATGCTGGCCGGGATGATGAACATTAACACACGAGTAATGCTGGCTTGCAGCATCGCCCCGCCAATGGGAGTCGCCAGCATCGCCAGGACAACCGCCCGATACATCGGTTCTTTAAACTTTCGCAGGGCAATTACGAGGCCAATCAGAATGAATGGCAGCGTCCACAGTTGAATGTGCCCCAGGCTATCCATTTTGTGGCGTGGCAAATCCACGTTGTTGGGAATAACCCAGTATTGAGGGCTGAGGCCATACAGGTATTGGCTGGCGAAAATGCGCAGTTTTTCGGTGACAGGCAGATCCTGGAACCAGTAAGAGTTTACTGCTTCCAGATGGCGAGTCAGGCCATCCGGTTGTTTTAATTCGAAATTAATAATGGGGGATGCCAGGATAACCGCCAGGGCCAGCCCGTATAACAAGGTGGTCCGGTTTTGCCAGTGATATTTCCAGTCGGAAACAAATAAAAGCAATCCGGCGGTAGCCATTACCAATTGTGCGTTGGAATAAGAGTAAAAGGTAAGCGCAGCAAAGACCAACGCAACATATAAAAAGCGCGGATTGTGGTATCGGTACAATAAATAAGAGAACAGGAACGCGCCAAAGAAACTGGTACTCATGGCGGTTTCGAAGGCAGTGCGTGAGTGTAAGAACCAGGCCGGGATAATCGCGGCTACTAATACCCCAGCCCACCAAAACTTATTCTTAAAAACCAGTTTCAGGCTTAGGCCAATTGAGACAACTGCCAGCAGGGTAACGAAAACCGAAGTGGCGCGCGTGACTAGCAGTGACTTTCCAAAGAGCAAAATTGAAATAGCGTGAAAGTACATTGGAATGAGCGGCGTCCAACGATTAGGCGCTGCCTCTACATAAATGGGGATGCCCATGCCGTTGGCATCTAAAAACCGATTTTCGATCAACCGCTCGGCGTAAATGGATTGGACAGCTTCATCCCCAAAGAAATAGATCGGGAAATATTGCAAGCTATACAGACGGGTAAAAAGGTACACACCGAGTGCGAGCAGGAATAGGATGGTCCCCAGGGTCAGGTTTCGCTGCCCAAGGTAGGTTTTTGTCTTTTCCCAGATCGGCTGTAAAGCTTTTACTTGCGCAGGCATAGTGAGCTTGGGGAATTTCCAAGCCATTGACCTGGCTGCGGCATTCGATTGGGGCAGGGTGGGTTTCCCCGCCGTTTGGCCTGTGCTCACATTAACGACTTTTTGGGGTTGTTCAGGATTCTGCCCGTCGAATTCATACGCTTCAATGGTGAACTTGACTCCTGTCGCTGCGGGGAGTTTCAGACCAATTTCAATGTCGATTGGCTCCCCTGCTGGGCTGGTAATTTTGACGGTCTGGTGCGAGTTTAGCGGGCTGCTGGAGCAGACATCAATTTTCTGGATCGTGGACATTGAAGTTTCTTTCAGCGATTCACCAGGCGGGGCGGGTGCTACGAGGGCTGGCGTGGGTGGGGTGTTGGTTACAAAAAGCTGTGCCGCGGGGGCTTCTAATACAACGGGCTCGTGCGTTGCTTGCGGAGCAGGGGTCCTTAACCTGGAACGCAGGCTGGCGGGCCAGTTTTTGGCAGCCGATTGCGCCAGAGTCAGGATTTTCCCTTCGCTTACAAGGTAAGCAAAGATGAACAGGGCTATCAGGGTGAGCAGGAGACCGTAATAAAAACTGGGGGGGCGATAAGTAAAGGTATACCGATGAAAGCCCGGTTCAGCGGTGACGCCCATGTATCCGCTAACATTTAATAATTTGGCCGGGAAACCGTCAATTTCGACTACCCATCCGGGATAGTACCCGACCAGGGTTACCAGTGTTGTTGGAGTTTCGCCGGTACTGACGTTTAAGGCCAGTTGATTGGGCCCTTTGGTGATCGCCGTCTCTTCTAGAACTTCTGCTGGCTGCAGCGTCTGATCCGGGCTCATCATCAAGGTCTCAGTGGGGACTGTAAAAGCAAAAGGCAAACTGTCTTCCAACTGGAAAACCGCGTATGCGCCTGTAATCGGCAGGCGGGTGGTGTTTTCGGGGGTCTCTGTTTCAGCAGGCAGGATGCGATATTTGGGCGCGGCCATAAACCCGCGCCGGTTGATCATGCCCGTGTAATCGGTACGGTCCCCAGCGGCCCACCACGCATCCCAGTAACGCATTCCATAATTGATGGTGTATTCATGCCAGTTGGGCGGCGCGCTAATGTAATAGGTGCCAGGATCCATAGTGCGCAAATCTGAGAGTACCTGGTCGGGTTCGGTGGGGTATGCGGTTGGACCGGTAAGGTTCCCGTTGGTTTTATATAAATCGGCGACGGAGGCGATCATGAAAAATGCCAGGCCTAGCAGTAGCAGGTTGGCTCCAATGAGTTGCCATGTCGCGGCCTTGTTTTGCCGATATTGCAACAGGTATTTCCAGATTGCGTCGAGTCCAACGCCGCTCAGGTGGACAAGCGACAGGGTACCGAGAACCAGGATGCGGGTTGGTGCGCGAAATTGATAAAGCAGGGGGATGCGCAGGTAGATTTCGCGCCACGGCATATCGCGAATGTCCATCCACAGAAGGGTGAATATAAAGAGTGTGGCTGTGAAAACGATAAGGCCGGTTTGTTTTGTTTTGCGAAACGCGAAGGGTAAGCCAAGCAGACCGATAAAAGGCCACCAACCAAGGTAGGCGTAAAATTCTTCAGGAGGCAGGATGTTGATTGCGTCGGGGCGGTACAAATCTTTAGAAGTGTAGTTGAGCAAGATTTGTCCGAGAGTATGTGAATCGGTAAATTCAAGGTTGATGGCCTTGTTGATATAAGGCGAAAACTGGATTAATGGAACCAGCTGGATGGCTACCAGGCCAAAGACAAGCGTCCCTGTCAGGAGCAAGTTGATTAATGGCTGGTAATTTATAAGCACGCGGGGACGGTTGGGCTGGATTTGGATGGAGAAAACAAGCAGTGCTAATCCGCCTACAAAAACCATGTAGTACGAATAGTATAAGCTGCCGCACAGGTAGAGCCAGGCCAAGATCATGGCTGAGATGCCAATGTTGCGCATGCCGCCAAAGCGCAAAACCCGAATGAGCGCAATAACCCCTAACGGCAGCCAGCCGTAACTAATGGGTAATAGATATTGTCCTTGGATGAACCGAACAGTCAGAACGCCTGCAAAAATGTACATTAATGCAGTCCACACCCGCCCGGCGCTCCCTAGCCCTGACCAGCGAGCCAGCCACCACATTCCATAAGCCCCGAGCAAGATGGAGAAAAAGACTGCGAATATAAATCCCTTCACATACCCGAACACGAGCATGGGTAGACTGATGAAAGGATTGTAAATATACATTCCCGGGTCCCCACTGTAGGGAAAACCGGTACTGACGTAGGGATTCCATAGCGGAAAATACCCCTCTGACAGGCTCGATGCCAGGATTTGGCCAAAAGAAAGGACGGTTGGGGCTTCGTTCCCTGGCAGCCGAAACTGTTCTATTGGCATGCTGAGATAGCTGCCAAAGTACATCCATGCTGCCACAAAAATCAACGCCCATTCTGCGATGCGTATCCATAAAGGAATGTCATCCAGAGGGGCTTGTTTTTCTGTGGTTCTGGTGAACCCTATATTTTGGCGAATGGCAGCAAAGATCTGGGTTAAGGAGGGGCGCATTCTTTTGACAATCCAATTCGAACAAGCAGCCGGGCGTTAGCCTGAGGCGCTATTTCAGGTTTAACTCGCTGCGAGAAATTACCAGCCGCTGGATTTCGCTGGTTCCTTCATAAATTTCGGTGATTTTGGCGTCACGAAAGTAGCGTTCGACGGGGAGTTCTTTGCTGTAGCCCATGCCACCGTGGATTTGCACAGCCTGGTGCGTGACAAACATGGCAGTTTCGGAAGCATATAATTTAGCCATTGCCGCTTCGAGGCTAAAGCGCCCGCCGCTGGTTTTGGCGCGTTCTTTTGCCAGCGCGGCATTGTAGATTAAAAGGCGCGAGGCCTCGATGCGTGTTTTCATATCCGCGATTTTGAACCCGGTGCCCTGGAAGGCCCCAATGGGTTGACCAAACGCTTCGCGCTGTCCCGCATAGTCTCTGGCGGCTTCGTAAGCGGCTTCGGCAATTCCCAGCGCCTGGGCTGCGATCCCAATGCGGCCCGCATCCAACACGGTCATGGCAATTTTGAAGCCCTCGCCCTCCGCGCCCAGCCGGTTTTCGACCGGGACGCGCACATTGTCGAAGATCAGTTCACTGGTGGCAGAAGCGCGGATGCCCAGTTTGGGTTCCTTTTTGCCACGCACGAAGCCAGGGGTGCTGGCTTCAACCAAAAAGGCAGAGACCCCTTTCTGCTTTTTCTCGGGATCGGTCATCATAAAGACCACCACGTAATCGGCGACAGGCCCGCTGGTGACCCATGATTTGCGCCCGTTGAGCAGGTAAAAATCACCATCGCGTGTGGCGCGGCTTTTCATTGTTCCGGCGTCTGAACCGCTCATGGGCTCGGTCAGTGAATAAGCGCCGATGGATTTGCCCGAAGCGACCGGGACCAGGAATTTTTTCTTTTGTTCCTCGCTGCCGAACTTGAGCAGGCCGTTGGCGTAAAGCGAGTTGTTGACCGACATGATGACACCGTGGGCGGCGTCTGCCTTGCAGATTTCCTCCAGCGCCAGCACGTAGGCCAGGGTATCCATACCGGCCCCGCCGTACTGCTCTGGCACTTCGATGCCCATGAAGCCCATTTCGCCCATCTTTTTGATGGTTTTGTGGGGGAATTCGCCGCTTTCGTCGAATTCGGCGGCGATGGGCGCAATTTCGTTGCGGGCAAAGTCGCGAGCTGCGTCACGCAGCATCTTGTGTTCGTCGCTCAAGGGGAAAATCGCAAGGTCGCTCATCGGGTCTCCTTTGGGTTTGAACGTTACGCGATGATTATACTGCCTTGCGTGAGCTTCGTCACAGCTTTTTTGACCTGCCCTTTAGTCCTGTGCGCCCACCATGGCCGGGATAAGCGGGGCGGCTTCATCTACCGATTTTGTCAGGGCCGCTTCGGTGCCTGCCAGGGCGGTTTTGCGCATCAGGTAATACATTACCGCAGTGAAAATGCTATAGAGTAAGGTAAACCCGGAAAGGCTGACCAGCACCATGGGAACGGTCAGGTTGGGGGAGATGGCCTGCTGGGTGGTGAGCAGACCCTGTACCACCCAGGGCTGGCGGCCCATTTCGGTGGTGACCCAACCTGCGATGCCAGCGATAAAGGGCATGGCAATCGACCAGGGCATCCATTTGAGCCAGGGGATCCATTTTTCAGGCCAGTTGCGCATAATGATGAAGAGCGCAAATAGTGAGATGCCCATCATCATAAATCCGAGCGCCATCATAATGCGGAAGCCCCAATAGGTGAAAACCATCAGCGGAATGTAGTCGCCGGGGCCATAAAGCGCCTCATATTCTGCCTGCAGGTCGTTAACCCCGCGCACTTCACAGTCGAAGTTGTTGCAGGCCAGGAAGCTCATTACATATGGAATGCGAATAGACCAGACCTCGCGTTTGCCGCTCAGGTCGCCAATAGTGAGCAGCGAGAAGGAAGCGGGCTGCTCGGTTTCCCAAACCGCTTCGATGGCGGCCAGTTTCATGGGCTGGTACAGGCGCATTTCCTGGCCCTGGGTGTGACCGCTCATGATCAGGTTGAAGGAGGCAATCACGCCCAGGATGGCCCCAAGCGCAAAGGAAGGTCTGAAGACCTCCGGCTCACGGTTGCGCACCAGGTACCAGGCGCTGACACCTAGTAACAGGAAGGCAGCCGCGGCGAACCCGGCTGAAATGGCGTGCCAGAATAGCAGCCAGCCTTTCCAGTTGGTGAGCAGGGCAAAGAAATCGACCAGTTGGGCGTTGCCCGTGACCGGGTTGATGATGTGCCCGACCGGGTGCTGCATCCAGCCATTGGCCAGCAAAATCCAGATCGAGGAGAAAAGGCTGCCGATGGCGGCCATCCAAATTGAAAGCAGGTGTACCCGCTTGGGGACCCGGTTTTCGCCGAAAATCCAGATGCCCAGGAAAACCGATTCCATGAAAAAGGCCACCAGTGCCTCGATGGCGAGCAGCGAACCAAAAACATCACCGACAAAGCGCGAATATTCAGACCAGTTCATGCCAAACTGGAATTCCTGCACGATACCGGTGACAATGCCCATCCCAAAGTTGATCAGGAATAGTTTGCCCCAGAATTTTGCCATGCGCCGGTAGCGTTCCTCGCCAGTGCGGTAGTATTGGGTCTGGAAGATGGCTACAACCCATACCAGCCCGAGGGTGAGTGGCACAAACAGGAAGTGGAAAATGGTGGTGACTGCAAACTGTAAACGCGATAGGCTAACAATGTCCATGGGAACCTCTAAGTTGTGATAATTTTCACTTTTTTTGAATTTTAATGGGGGTAATTAAATTGGATATTAATTGTCCATAAATGTGTTCTCATGCAGGAGTGATAAAAACATCACCCCGTCTAGCCAAGACGGGGTGATGTTGGTGTTTGAGGGGCAATGGGTCAGTCGGCAGATGTGGTTGCCGGGGAGGGTTCGTGACCGTCGAAGTTGCGCAGGATCGGCCATTTGAGCATGATCAGGAGGGCCGCCAGGATGGTTCCGACCCCGCCGCTGATAATGGCAAAGGGCACGCCAAAGGCCGAAGCCACCAGCCCCGATTCCACTTCGCCAAGCTGCGGCCCGCCCTGGAAGAAGATCTGGTTGATGCTGGTCATGCGTCCGCGCATGTGGTCGGGGGTTTGCAGCTGGCGGATGGTGTTGCGGATGATGGTGCTGACGGCATCTGCCGCGCCGATGAACAACAGCGCTACAAAGGCCAGCTCGAAGCTGCCAGCCAGCCCAAAAACGATGGTTGCCAGCCCAAAAATCATCACTGAAACCAGGAAGGTGGGGCCTTGTTTGCGCACAGCCGGAATTTGGGAAACCACCAGCCCGGCGGCAACTGAGCCCATGCTTTGTGCCGAAACCAACCACCCGTAACCAACTTCACCGACCTGTAAGAAGTCTCGGGCGACGATTGGCATCATGGTGTTGGCCGAGGCAAAGAAGGTGGCAAAAAAGTCCATTACCATGGTTGACAGGATGATTTTGCGCGAGAAGATAAAGCGGATGCCATCGCCGATGGCGCTGAAGCTGATTCCGCTGGCTTTTTTCAGGTCTTGGGCGATATCACCGATTAACAGCAGGGCGATGATGACGGCCAGGAAGGAGACGGCGTTGAAAAGATAGGTGTAGCCCTGTCCAAGCGTGGCAATGACCAGACCGCTGAGCACCGGGCCGAGGATGGCCCCGGTGTTGAAGGCGATGGAGGTCATGCTAAAGGCGTTTGGCAGGTCTTTGGTGGGAACCAGGTTGGGGACCAGCGCCTGGCGCGCAGGGCCGTCGAAGGCCACGGCTGCGGCCTGGATGGCCGTGAGGGCGTAGATGTGCCAGATTTGGATGTTCCCGGCAAAGGTCAGCCAGGTCAGGCCCAGGGCGGTGAAGGCCATCAGGGTCTGGGTGATGTAGAGGATGATGCGCCGGTTGAAGTTATCGGCCATCACGCCGCCAAAGAGCGAAAAGACGATGACAGGCAGGATGCGCGCCAGGCCGATCCCGCCCAGTGCCAGCGGGTCTGGGGTGCCGGTCAGTTCACGGATGTGCCAGTGGATGGCGGCGCTTTGCATTTGGGTTCCGGCGATGGAAATCATCAATCCGAGCCAGAGCAGGAAAAAACGGCGATGCTTGAGAGCGGGGGGAATGTGCATTTTGGGTTCCAGTAAGCAGGGTTAGGGAAGAGCTTGGGCGGGTCGGATGCGCAGAGTCAAAAATCAGTGAACAGGGTTTTCACTGCTCACTGATGACGGTTTGCTCATCACCGGGTTTTATGTGCCCCAGTCGCGCAAATACAGGAAATCGTAGCCTACGGTGCGGGTGGTGATCTTGGCTACAACGGGCATAACACGCTTGAAGTGGTTGCGGCGAATACGACGGACGACGGTTTCGACAAACTTGGGGTCGAACCCGTCGGCGATACATTCTTCGGGCGAATAGCGCTGGTCTACCAGCAAGTAGAGCAGTTTGTCGGCTTCTTCGTAGGTAAAACCCAGTTCTTGTTCGTCGGTTTGGCCTTCCCACAGGTCGGCAGACGGGGGTTTGTCGATGATGGGCGCCGGGACGCCGACCGCGCGTGAGAGTTGCCGCACCTGGGCCTTGTACAGGTCGCCGATTGGGTTGAGGGCGTGCGCGCCATCTCCGTACAGGGTGGAATAGCCCAGCAGGATTTCGGTCTTGTTGCCGGTGCCGATGACCAGCCCTTTGAAATCTTCAGACTGGTCGTAAAGCGTGACCATGCGGCAGCGCGCCATGATGTTGCCTTTGCGCATGTTGGGCATTTGCGGGAATTTATCGATCAGCCCATCGGCCATTTCGGTGATGGGAATTGTCAGGTGCGGGATGCCCAGGTCGTTGATGACCAGCAGGGCGTGGTCGAGTGAATCTTGCGAGGAGGTCTTATAGGGCATGCGCACCCCGAGCACGTTCTCTTTGCCCAGCGCTTCAACGGCCAGGTAGGCTACCAGGGCCGAGTCGATGCCACCAGAAACGCCGAGCACGGCGCGGGTCAGGCCGGTGCGGGTGATTTCAGAGCGGATAAAGCGCGCCAGCAGTTCGCGCACCAGGGTGGTATTTATCGAAAGGTCAATTTTCATTGGGTTTACCCAGGATACGGTTCAATTCTTTTTGGATCAGTTCCGGGCGTTCATCGCGTAGCAGCGGCAGGCGGGTGCGGGTGCGGCGCAATTGGTTGAGATCCAGTTCGGCCAGGGTCAGGCCTTCATCGTTGAAGGGGGCTTGCGCTACCATGCGCCCATCCGGGTCGAAGAGTGTTGAGCCGCCAAAGAAGTTCAGGCCGTCTTCGAACCCGACCCGGTTGGCGTGCGCAAAGAAGGAAGTGAACAACCCGGAGTAGGCGCGGTTGACATCCTGTACCCATTGCGCCGAGCCAATCACCTCGTCTGTGACGCCTCGCCCCGGCGAGGCCGAGGTGAGCAAGAACAGGTCTGCGCCATCCAGCCATAACGTGTATGGCGAGGATACATGCCAGAAGTCTTCGCAGATCAAGATTCCGGCGCGCCCAAAGCGGGTTTGGAAGGAGCGAAAGGTGTCGCCGGCCGCAAAGTAGCGCCGTTCATCAAAGATGCCATAGGTGGGCGGATGCACCTTGCGGTGGACGTGCAGCACCTGTCCGGCCGAAAGGTAGGCCGCCGAAATATAGGTACGATAACGCGCATCCTCCTCCACAAAACCGACCACCATATCCACTTCGGTAGAAGCGTGGAGCAGCTTGCGAAAAACCGGGTCTTCGGGGGTGGGGCGGCGGGCCACGCTTGCGGCAATATCTTGCAAGACGTAGCCAGTAAGTGAAAGTTCGGGGAAAACCACCAGTTCGGCGCCGTGTTTCCAGGCGTCATTGGCCATCGCCAGGTGTTTTTCCAGGTTGGCTTCCACGTCACCCAGGCGGGTATTTATTTGGGCCAGTGCCAGCGTAAGTTTCATGTGATTTCCATTGGTGTAAGAATGACGATAACTCACCTATTAATCTTACCATAATCGTCTGAGATAAAATAAGCATTTTGACCCCCTGCTTTTTGCGTAATCGTTAAAGCGCTCCTGGAAACCATAAACGGCGTTTATAGAATTGGTTATTATCATCATTAAATCCTGTTATTCTTGCTTTTAAAGCAGAAAAACCGGTAAAAATTTGATGTATATTCATAGCCTGGGAGACTTGACACAGGGGCAATCTGATAGATAATGCGTTTCCGTTATTAAAATCCAAACCTGGAGGTAGAGTGAACACGTCTCTGAAACTTGGAGAGCATTACATTGCAGACCTCTCCAACTGCAACCGCGAACTGCTCATGGATAGTGAGCGCGCATATTCCATCTTCTCACGCGCCGTCCGCGATAGCGGGCTTACGGTTGTGGACGAGGGCTTTTTCAAGTTTAGCCCGCATGGCTTTACTTGCTTTTTGCTTCTCGCAGAGTCACATGCAAGTTTACATGCCTGGCCCGAATACGGCTATTGTGCAATCGACTTGTTTACCTGCGCAATTGGCAAGGATCTCCTGCCTCTCATCCAGCAGATCCGCGACTTGTTGGGGGCCACGCACTTCAGCATTCGCAAACTTGACCGCGATACGGAGCTAACCGGCCTGCCACTTTCCTTTGCTGCCGCTCAACAGCATCTCAGCGAGGCCGCATGAGTACCTGGTTTACCGAAGAGCTGCATCCCTATTATCGCAAGGCCCTGCGGGTTAAGCGCATCCTGGTCGACGAACAAACCCAGTACCAGCATTTACAGGTGCTCGAAACCGAATTTTTTGGCAACGCCCTGGTGCTCGACGGCATCATCCAGCTCACCGAGCAAGACAATATGGGCTATCACGAGATGATTGTGCATGTACCCATGCTGGCAGTTGGCGCGCCCAAGCGCGTACTGATTGTGGGCGGCGGCGATGGCGGCTCCCTCAAACAGGCCTTACGCTACCCATCGGTAGAACAGGTGGTAGTCTGCGAGCTGGACCAAAAAGTGGTCGACTATTCGCGTCAATATTTCCCAAAATTTGGCGACCCCTGGGCCGACCCGCGCGCCAGCCTGCTGGTTCGTGATGCCTTTGGGTATCTCGAAGAAAACCCCGGTCAGTTCGATGTCATCATCTCCGATACCACCGACCCCATTGGCATGGCCGAGCGGCTGTTCAGCGACGAGTTCTACCAGTTAATGGTGCGCGCCCTGGCTCCCGGCGGTGCCGCGGCCACCCAGTGTGAGCAGCCCTACTTTGACACATCGCTCATCAAAGCCATTTACCAGTCGGCTCGCGCCCTGAGCAAAAACCCGGCCTATTACTATGCCCAAATCCCCACCTATCCCGGTGGCGGCATCGGCTTCATGTATGTTTCAGATACACCCTGGACGAAGGGTCTTAGCATGCCCCTCCCGCCCGGCCAGAACGAATATATCAACCCCGAGGTCCATCGCGCGGCATTTGCCCTGCCTGAGTTCTTTCGCCGCGAATTGTACGGATAATTTTTTTGGGAAAAGAAGAGACGCCGCACCCTTGCGGCGTCTCTTGCTTTAAGATGATTTTACTGCCCTGGGGCAAATTCCTGTCCTTGTCGCCCCGTATCCGTTTGACCCGAACCGACACGCGGGCGCCTGCCCTTAGCCGCTGCTTGTGCGCTGGTTGGCGATGCCCTTGCCCTGGAAATTCCCCAACACGTTGGGAAGTTTCAACGGATTTTCGCGTTTTTGTTTGCCCTGAATCTTGAGATGCTTAAGGAAGCTTTTGCGCAGCGAAATCCGTTTGGCAAAAGAGGCAGAGACCTTTTTATAAGCCTCCGCCGGACCCTTCCACCATGCGCGGAACAGCGTAATCAGGGCAATCCCTACCCAGGCGGCGTTGACACCTACCGATGGGTAGGCTTTGAGATAAATGGAATTCACCACCAGCATCCCTGCGCCCACAATATTGAGAACCTGGTAACTGGTTGAATCTGCTTCGAGGTAGCGTGCAGAGGCCAGCACATAAGCCACCAGCACCAGCACAACACCTGCCCAGCCAACAATGTCTATCATCCATGCAGTCATAAGCTTAACTATACCCGTTTTACATGACAGTAAAATGAATACAACGCTCCTTGGTTAGTTTTTTGGAGCGCAATTTTACCACCTGTTCCAGTGCACAACTTCATCCAACGAATGGCGGCCGCCTTTTTTGGGAGGGGCGGCCAGTTTGTGTTCATCCAGTGGGTAGCCAAAAGATAGCACGATTCGCAAATGCCATTCGGCCGGGAAGCCCAGGATGTTGCGTGCTTTTTCAGCCTCGTAAATTGAAGCCGGGCACGAACCCACACCCAGCTCCCAGGCGGCTAACTGCATAAAGGCCGCTGCCTGACCGGCATCGAACATTGTCTGGAATTTTTGCGTCGGTTCCGGGGTCAAGATGGCGACCGCCAGCGCTGCCCCGGCGATGTGCCCGGCCCATTCACCGCATGTGGCAAGCTGCCCGAGAATCTCCCGCTCGCGGATGGCGATAAATTGCCAGGCCTGGCCGTTTTTTGAAGACTGAGACCTGCGCCCGGCATTCAGGATGGCACGGACCACTGTTTCGGGCAAGGGGGTTTCTTTAAATTGGCGCACAGCGCGCTTGGTGCGAATCGCGTCTGAAACGTTCATTTTTCCTCTTTACTCCGGGGTGTTGGGGATGAAACCAAAATGATGCAGCCCATCCAGCACGCCCCGGGCGGCCGGGTAAGGGCTGTGATAATGCCAGGGCTGGCAGGCCAGCACTTTGAGCTCGTCGAGCCCATTGGCGGGAACAATGCCCCTGAATTCGGTTTCGAACATCTGGCGGTCGTTGCCCGCATCGCCAGCCATAACCACCTGTAACGGTGGAAGGCCGAGCTGCTGTTGCAAGAATCGGACCGCGTTCCCTTTCCCCGCCCTTTTGGGAAGTACGTCGATGTAGGTATCGTAGCTGGCCTGGATATAAACCTGCCCGTGGTAGCGGGCAAGGCGCTCTTTAAACGCCAGCAAAGTTTCAGGGCGGGCATCCCAGTTGAACCCGGCCTGGAAATCGGGTTGGTGGACGCCAAAATCCTGGCGGGTGACGCCTTCCCCAACTCCCAGCCGGTAAATTTCTTCCAGGTTCCAATCGGTTGCGGCGAGCCTGGCGTAAGCCTTGCCAATTTGGTTGGAAGCCTCCTCCAGGTCGAGGATTTCTGTGCCCACATTCCCACAAATAAAGCGCGGGCGCGGCAGGCGACCCGCCTCGATCAGTTCGAGCACGGACCACTGATAGCGCCCGGTGATATAGGCCAGGGTGCAGGTTGTGGCGTGGCTGGCTGCAAACTGGGCAAAGAGCTTTTCGCCGGGTTCATCCCCGAGCAGGGTTCCGTCCAGGTCGCTGGCCAGCAGGAAGGGAGTCGTAGGTTGCAAAGGATACCTCCGACCGGGGCAAAGGTTGGTTTACCCCAGGCGTTTGAGAGTTTCGGTTCCGAGTGTGTTAAACCCGCCCAACGCCCAGGTGGCGGAGAGCTGGTTGGGGTTGGATGGGTCGAGAAGGTAGTCGAGAAAGGCCAATTGGCGGAGATCCGGGTACCAGCCAAGTGCCAGCCCCGTAGCGGTAGCCAGCCCCAGCCCGGTAAAATGGACGCTTTCCCCTTTTTGCCAGGTCACTTCAAAGAGGTCGCCCACTTCCTGAATGTGGAGTTCCCATTCGCCGTGCAAACGTCCGTCGGGCAGGGAAAACTGTAAGCGATGAGTTCCCACAAAAGAGCCGCTAAATTCCGAGAGAAAACGGCCGGTGCCAATGGCCCCTTGCAGTTCTGGTGTGCTCCATTGGGCTGTGATTTGTCGATTGGGTTGGTGGTGAAGCAGTGCAATGCCCAATCCGGCGTACTGTTCGCCGCAGCTCACGAAAACATGCCCGGAGGCAGCCAGCCCAAGGCCCACATAGCGACCGGCGCTGATTTCCCAGGTTAGCTCAAAGATATCTTGCCGGGGCTCAACGCGGATGACGCCGGTGTAAGCGTTTTCGCCGTTGGGGAGTGTGGCCTGTAAAACGTCCCAGGCTCCGAGAAAATGCGCACAGTGCTTATCCATAGGTCCAGTTCCTTTTCAGCGCATTTTCAGACGCAAATGGCGTTATCCGATTCCAGTGTGGCTTTTAGCAGGCTTTCCACGACTACAAAATCGATTTTTTCGGGTTTGGAATAGCGGATGCAGCCTTTGCCCAGGCTGACACCTTTGACTTTGAGCCGGTCTTGGTGGGCAGCCATTACGTCGGTTTTTAAGATGTATAGCGCAATGAAATGTTTTTGGCTGGCAAAGCCGACTTCAACTTCACCGTTGCGGGCATAGCCAGGCATGCCATAGGTCATGGCTTCGTCGAAGCCTGTCAGCGTTTTGCGGCACAAATCGCGCAGTTGGGTGAGCGCAGCCTGCCTTTCAGCGGGGACTTCTTGCAGGTAATCGTTCACGGTTTTTGCGGAGCTTTGCATAAGCGCCTCCTGCGGGGTTGGGAGTATTCGTTAATCCTGTCCCCGGCTGCCAAGCGGGGTGGGATTGGAAAGGATTACGGTCTCAGCCTCGGTTTGCATAAATTGCCCGTACTCGCGTGCTGCCTGTTCGATTTTTGCCCGGGTTGCGGCATCGGGCGGTTTGAACAGGTTGGCCTCTACAGACACCCGGTCTTTTTTGAACGCCCTTTTCCAAATGCCGCAGACTTGCCCGTTGATGACGACAACCGGCCTGAAAATGCCGTTGGATGAAATCATCTTGTTCTGGTATTCGACAGGCAGCGAGGCGCCGCGATCTTTATAGCTGATGATAAATTCGTCGAAGGCCGGCAACAGGTAGACTTTTTCTGCGTCGAAAGTGGGCGGAACCAGGGAGGTGGTAAACCAGTAGGTTTGAGCGCCTATATTTTCAGCCACAAATTCAGATTTGACCATTTCCAGAGCTTGCCTGGCATCCCTGGCGGGTAGGCCGGACCACCAGGCGAAGTCTTGCAGGGTGGCGGGCGCGTGGCTGGAAAAATAGCGCCGGGCAAGGGTTGCCAGCCCTTCTTCACGAACCAAATATGGGGGTTTGGGAACCAGTTTTTCGAGCAGGGCATACGTATGTTTGTTTTCGATGGTTGCGCCACTGCACAGGATTCCTGCCAACTCTGCGTGCATTAACAGGTGCGAGGCGCGGTTTTCGTCGGTGGCAATGCCGTTTTTTGTGAGCTGCGCAACCAGCTCCTCGCGGGATAGGAACGGGCGCTCACTGAAGGCATTCTCAAGGATCGAATTGCTCTGGGCAACCAGGCTGTCTGAAAGCTCTTTGTCGCGTTGCGCCGCGCGGAGGAGGGCGCGAATGTGCGGGGCGGTTAGCGCCAGCAGCCAGTGGATGTCGCTGGCTGCAACCAGGTGCCAGGTGGGGCGCAGGAGGTGGGTGCGCAGGATTTCGCCGCGCTGGATGGCGGTTTCGACCGTTGCAAGGTTTGAGTCTAGCAGCCGCAGGCCAAGCGCCCACTTGACCATGGCGTAATCCTGGGCTTGCAGCGCGCCCATCCACCCTGCCAGGTCACTGGCGGTATTGAATTGGGTTGCTGCAATTTGCTGGTTGAAAAGCCGAAGCAGGGCAATCTGTTGCGGGTCCATAGGCGTGTTGGGAGTGTAGCACGAAATGAAAGCGCGGCAGGGGTGAGTACAAGATACATCCCATTGTATTTTAGGAAACAAATCTATACAATATTAATTGATAAGACTTGTCTTATTTGGTTTTTCCTGGCTTAGAGGGAGTGGAGCAATGGCCGAGACGATTTATTTCCAATGGCAGAACGATGTTTTGTTGCGCACTATTTACCCTCTGCGTGAGATGAAACTGCGTGATTTCCTGGTTTTTTTCCAGGAGATTGACCTGTGGGCGGCTTACAAAGACAAAGCGCTGACGGAGATTGAAGATGACATCCTGATCTATCGCGAAGAGCAGGCCCAACGGATTGCCGAGGCTGTTTCAGCTTATACGTCTTTGCGCGATTATTTCCTTTCGGAGCAGGCGGAACAGGAATATCGCAAGAAGTTTGCACAGGTCTCGCCTGAAGAAATTGTTACGATTGGCAATATGCATCGCACTTTTCGCATCTATTTCCCGCGCCTGGGCGATGTGCGCAAGGAAAAATATTTTATTGCCCAGCAAGTTTACGGTTGGGAAGCGCACCGTAAAGAGATCCAGCAGCGTGTGGTCCAGCGCCAGCGCCGGTATAGCAACATGCAGGCCAATCATCCGGGGCGGGCTGCCTTACAGGCGGAGATCGAGTTATTGAAAACGGTCACCCAGCCGATGATCGAGGAAGAGTTATCCCGTTTGTATGCGTTCCTGTCTTCTTATAACAAGATCGAGAACCAGAAGAAGGAATTGTCCAAATCCAAACAGAATGCCCTGGCCCGCCAGAAGGAATTGACGCTTAAATTGCAGCAAAGCCGGCCGCGGATTACGCCGCTGGAGACGCGCTACAAGGAACTGGAGAACGAGCTCGGCCGCCTGAAGGATCGCCCCGACCTGGGCAAGCTCGAACAATATTTTTCTGACCCTGATATTTCAGACCTGGTGCAGACCCAGTTCCCGCTCGCCAGCCGGGCTTTGCTGGATACGCTCAAAGGGTTGCATCGCGACCTGAGCCAGGCCCTGCGCTTTACCAAGGAAATTTCTGGCAAGGCTGGCGGGGTGCAGAACCAGATTTATAAGCTAAAGGCCTACCGCCGCACGGTGGAGATGCAAATTACCCAGGCTGAAACCAAATTGCGTTCGATGCCTGCCGCCTGGACGCATCGCGGCGAACAGGAAGCGCTGTTGGTCAACCTGCGTACCGTCAGCCTGCCCGTGATCGACCTGGAATTGGACCATCTGCAAGATTTCCAGGCCGGTTTACTGGCTTCGCAGCGTACCGAAGCGCAACTTGCCCAGATGCTTGCGGCCAAAGAACAGGAGAAAGCCGGGCTGGTCAGTTCGCTTGAAAGCCTTACCCGGCAGGCGCGCGAGTGGCAGGAAGAGCTCCTGGCGATCCAGGCCCTGCTCGACGCAGATGAAGACCAGAACCTGGCTCGCGCTGTCTCCACCCGCCCTGTGACCGTCCGCGATATTGTGGCCGGGAAAATTGAGTCGTACAAGGCGGCGCTTTCACGAATGACCCACCGTGAGTTGATGGAAGAAGTCTGCGGGCGCTTCTTGCAACAACCTGAACGTTACCCGCTCTGGTTGCAGTACATGGTGATCCATTTTTCCGGGATGCGCTACCAGAGCGCGCATGGTTCGTGGGCCGATCCCAAAGACTTGCTGGTCAACCTGCGTATGTCGGCGCTGGAACGGGAATTTAAGACCCTCGATGATGCCGCGATCGATGACCTGTGCCTCGAAAAGATTATCACCTACGAGCCGGTCAATGAACAGGCGGCCACCCTGCTCCCCGGTTTGGTGCGCAAAAGCCCCAGGCTGGCCAACGCCACCGACGCCAAATCACGCGACAAGGTCAGGCACCACCTGCGCGGACTCAAATCTCCCACCCTGTACCAACGCCGCAAGGCGCTCTTCGACCTGTTGCTGGACGAGGAAAGCTACGAAGTGGAAATGATGACCGGGCTGGAGGCTCGGGATGCGCTTGAGTCGATCAAAGACGAATTGCCCGATTGGATGTGGAAAGAAATTGTCAAACTGACCGACCTGCGCCTGAGTGAAGTTCATGATTCGAACTGGGAAAATCTCACCGATGAAGAGCAGGAAGAACGCAATGCGCCCCAGTGGGAACAGTACCGCCTGATTATGAACAAGTGGAAACAGGATCACCTGACCGGCTGGCGCGAAGAACACGACCGCACCAACCGCCTGATTGTTACGCGCGCGGTGTGTAACGAAACCGCCGAACATATCCAGCACCTGCGTGGCCATTCACCGCCTGGCGGCCTGACTGCCAAACCAGCCTGGTACCTGGCCCGCGAACGTGAGTTTGAGCGCAAAACAAATCAATCGCCCACCGAGCCGCAGCCTTACTTTGTGAAACCCACCCAGCTTAAGGATTTTACGGCTGGGGCCAGCATCCTGTGGCTGCGCTTTGTTCGTGATTATCCCAATCCGTGGCGGATTGCCGTGCCGCTCAAACTCAACAACGGCGACGATTTGCTCCCCAGGGCCCTCTTTGCTGTTCGCCCGGCCAGCCCCGGCGTGTGGGACTATGACGAAGGCAATGCCATTAAGCGCACCCGCACCGTGATGAACGGCAAGCAAATGACCCGCGAAGAGCAATGGCTGCGCTGGATGCATGAAGCCACCGTTGTTACCACCGGCGAATCCTTTGAAGGCCCGGTCATCTTGACCTTTGAAACCGCCCTACCCTATGAAGACAAGCGCCTTGCCACCATTGGCGTTTTCAAACACACCCTTGGCAGCCTGCGTCACCTGATTTCGGGCGATACGTTCAATGGCACCTACGTTGGGTTTGTGCCCGAGGCCCAGCTCCCGGTCGATGACCTGGCATTTATGCTCGACTGGAACAAGATCCTGTTGCGCCAGGTGATGTCCCCGGCCGATTTGGAAGCGCACCAGCGCAAATACATCTACAAATCCTGACCATCCCGGTTGGCGGGCTGCGTTATAATTTGACTCATGGATGAAAAACCCTCCTTCCGCCCGTTCATTTTCCCTACCGTTCTGCTTAGCCTGGGCGGATGGGCCGGTTTGCTGGCCCTGCTATACTTTACCCAGCCCACCTTGTGGCCGCGCTGGGGTCTTTTTGCGCTGGTCATCCTGGCTGGCACCGGAACCACCCTGCCCATCTCGTTTGGGCTCAACACCCTGCTGCCTTCCACCCCGCCGGCTGCGGCGGGCGTAATCTTGCGCCAATCGTTATGGGTGGGTGTCTACCTTGCCGTGCTCACCTGGCTCCAGATCGGACGCATCCTGAACTTCTCGCTTGGCCTGTGGCTGGCGATGGGTCTGATTACCATTGAGGCCCTGCTGCGCTGGCGCGAGACTTCTGCCAGGACCCCCGCTGATGTCCCTCCGCAACCTCCCCTCCGTTGACCAACTAATCCAGGCCTCCGCCGCATGGATCGGCGTCTATGGCCGTCCGCTCACCCTGCACGCCATCCGGCAGACGCTCGAAGAGATTCGGGCGGAGGTTCGCGCCGGGGGCAGCGTACCGTCAAACGAAACCATCCTGGCTTTCGTTCATTCCCATTTAATGGCCTGGACAAAACCCACGCTCGAGCCGGTCATCAACGCCACGGGCGTGATTCTGCATACCAACCTGGGGCGCGCACCCCTGAGCCGCTCCGCCATCGAAGCCATGCTGGCCGCCTCCACCGGGTATACCAACCTGGAGTTTGACCTGCAAACTGGAAAACGCGGCTCGCGCCTGATTCATGCTGAAAGCTTGCTGCAAAAACTGACCGGGGCCGAGGCGGCTGTAGTGGTCAACAATTGCGCCTCCGCCGTGTTGCTGGTGCTTTCAGCGCTCGCCAAAGGAAAGCGGGTCATCATCCCGCGCTCACAACTGGTTGAAATCGGCGGCGGGTTTCGCGTGCCCGATGTGATGAAGCAAAGCGGCGCAAAATTGGTCGAGATTGGCACCACCAACAAAGTGCGCCTGGCCGATTTCGAAGAAGCCCTCCTCGACAACCTCCGCTTATCCGCTTCAGTATCCGCTTTGCCATCCGCTGCCCTGGTCATGCGCGCACATCGCTCCAACTTCAAGATTATTGGCTTTACAGAAGAGCCAGAATTGGAAGAAATTGCCGGGGTTGCGCATAAGCACAATGTTATCCTGGTCGATGACCTTGGCTCAGGTACTTTCATCGATGTGGCCCGTTACGGCATGACGCATGAGCCCATGATTCAGGAATCGCTGGCTGCCGGGGCCGATGTGGTCATGTTCTCCGGTGATAAACTGCTCGGTGGGCCGCAGGCAGGCATCATTCTTGGGCGCAAAGTCCTGCTCGAGAAGATTAAAAAACACCCGCTGGCGCGGGCAGTGCGCGCCGATAAAGTTCGCCTGGCGGCGCTGAATGCTACCCTGCTGCACTATCTCAAAGACGAGGCTGAACAGGAAATTCCCATCTGGCGCATGATTGCGCAAACGCCCGAGAGTCTTCGGGGCCGGGCCGAGGCCTGGCAACGGGAGACCGGCTGCGGTGAGGTGGTGGCGGCCGAATCAACCGTCGGCGGGGGTAGCTTGCCGGGTGAGAGTCTGCCCACGTTTGTGTTGAGCCTCCCGGTCAAATCCCCCGATAAATTCCTGGCAAAACTCAGGAAACAGGCCCCGCCCATCATTGCTCGCACCGAAAACGACCGGATTTTGCTAGACCCGCGCACGGTGCTGCCCGAACAGGAACCCATTTTATTGTTGACCCTGAAAAAGATTTTATAAGTAACCGGAGGTTGGATGGCAACGAAAATCGAACTCCCGATCCAGGCCAAGCGCAAACCACCCCAATTAATTTTCCCACAGCGCTGCGTTAATTGCGGCCAACCTCCTGAAGACCAGTTAAATCTTGCGCTCCAGGTGAATTACAGCAAAAACAAACCCCTGGTGGTCAAGCTAGACCTGCCGATGTGCAAAACATGCGCCGCGCGTGAGCGCCAGGTGACTCTGGTGACACTGATCCCGTTTACGGTGGGGGGGCTGCTGGCCGGGATTATCGCTTTCATCCCGACCTGGTTGCTGGCCCCCGAAGGCTCAACCCCGCAAACCTATATGTTTCCCTATTTCTTGGGGCTATTCGTTGCGTTGCTGGTCGGGATTCCGGCCGGGTCGTTGGTAGAGGCCTTGGTGAAGGTATTGGCGGTGCCATTTTTTGGCAGCCAGCTTTACAAACGTCCCCTGACGGCGCTGGCAATTTTTTCGGATACCGAGAATGTGCTTGGCTTGCAGGCCAGGTTGACCCAACAGCGAAAGATGATCGAGTTGTTTTTTGAACGTGATGATATTGCGCAGGAGTTTCTCAGCCTGAATCCGCCTATGAAACCAGGAGATTGAATGAAATCTGACCTTGATGTTTTGATGCAAACCAAAAACTTTGACGCCATCCTTGTGCTTGGCAATGCCGAAAACAACCCGCCCATGACCTACATGACCGGTGGCGGGCATGTCAGCGGGGCGACCTTGATTAAAAAACGCGGCGAGGCAGCCATCCTGTTCTGCAATGCCATGGAACGCGACGAAGCCGCCAAAAGCGGGTTGACCATCCGGCTGTATGATGAATATCCCTGGCAGGAGTTGCTTAAGGATGCGGGCGGCGATACCGCACTGATGGCGGCAATGCGCCTGAAACGCATGTTTGCCGACCTGGGTATCACCGGCCGGGTAGGCCTGTATGGTTTTACCGACTTGAGCAGCTCTTTTGCGGTGCTGACACGTGCCATGCGCATCATGCCGGAAGTTGAGTTTGTCGGTGAGCCGCGCGAAAATTCGTTGTTTATGTATGCCATGGAGACCAAGGACGAGTCTGAAGTGGCGCGTATCCGCCGCATGGGCAAGGTCACTACCGAAGTGGTGGGCCTGGCAGCAGAATACCTGACCAGCCGGGAAGTGCGCGAGGATGAAGTGCTGCTCAAAGAGGACGGTTCTCCGTTGACAATTGGGGATATGAAGGCGCGCATTAATCTGTGGCTGGCCGAACGCAGTGCAGAACCTCGCGAGGGCTTTATCTTTGCTATTGGACGCGATGCCGGAGTCCCGCATTCTGCTGGCACTCCCTCCGACCTGATGCGCCTGGGGCAGACCATCGTCTTCGATATCTACCCGGCCGAACAGGGCGGCGGTTATTTTTATGATTTCACCCGCACCTGGAGCCTGGGCTATGCCACTCCCGAAACGCAAAAACTCTACGACCAGGTGAAGAATGCCTACGACAAAGTCGTTGAAAACCTGGACCTGAATGCCAAGTTTAAAGATTACCAGACCCTGACCTGCGAGTTGTTCGAAAAAGACGGCCACAAAACCCCGCGCACCGATAAGTCTCCGTTGGAAGGTTATGTGCACTCACTGGGGCATGGGGTCGGCCTGAATATTCATGAACGCCCGTGGAGCGGGTTAACCGCCGAAGACAACAATATCCTCAAGCCGGGCGTTATCATCACCATTGAACCGGGGCTGTACTATCCCGAACAAGGGATGGGATTCCGCATCGAAGATACCTACTGGGTGCGCCCGGATGGCAAAATGGAGATGCTGGCCGAATATCCATACGACTTTGTGTTGCCAATGAAGAAGTGGAAGAAGTAAGCCATTTGGTTCGATGAAAAGGACGCCGCCCCCAATCTTCGGTGCGGCGTCCTTTTATTTTTTTGTTGCCCAAACGTTTATTCCTCGCGCCGAATGAGACTCTTCATCTCCGACTTGGACGAGGCGGTAACGGTTTGGGAGAAGCGCGTCAGCGTGCCCTTATACGGGGCCGGGCCATCATGGACGACCCAGCCTTCCATGTCAAAAGGAATCGGACTGTCGGCCAGCATCCACTCGCCGTTGTACTTGCGGGCGATGTGCACATGGGTGCCGGTGGTTTCGCCGCCTTCGCAGGAGGCATGCCCAATGCGGTCCCCGGCTTTAAGGGTGGCCCCGGCCGCGATACGGTTTTCGCTGGCCAGGTGCAGGTAAAACAATACCCAACCGGTTTGTTCGTTGCCATCACCATCCAGGTCGAGCATAATCTCGCCGGGTACGGAGCGTGCCACAATCCCGTCAGCCATGGCCGTGACCCATTCGCCGGTGGCGTTGCAATCTGAGACGCCGGTGGGAGCAAAGTCGATGGCGGCAAACGGCTCGCCTTTGCCCCAGCCGGTGTGCGGGCCGCCGGTGTAGTTCCAGGCGGTATCGCCTTCAAAGGGCAGCAAAAGCGCGGGTTGTTGCAGGCTTCCCGGCAGGTGGGGCTCGACACCGGTCCACGGGTCGCCGAATAGGGCCGTGTAAGCCTGGGCCAGGCCGCCCGGTCCCACCATCTGGTCGTAGAGTGGCGATGAGTACAGGCGTGAAAAAGTGTATTGAATTGCCACCGAAGCCGCATTTTGCCACGGGTCGGGGCGCACCAGGCGGCCGTCGGGATGCTCAAATTCGGTCAGTGTGCCGCGCCGCCAGGCATAGTAACCATTGTTGAGGGTGTTCGCCATCCAGACCAGTTGCAGGTAGACACCGTGATACGACTGGTTGTAGTAGTTAAAGACGTATTCTGTATCGGGCGGGTCAGGCTGGGTCAGCGCGCCGCTGTGATATTCGAGCATAGCCAGTAGCAGGCGCGGGCTGACGCTGAAATTGGTGGCAACAATCCGCACCAGGTCGGCGCCTGAATGAGGCCCGTCGGCGATTTGTTCGCGGTAATCTTTGAACCAGCCGGGCTGCGCCTGGACAAAGGCTTCAATATCAAAGCCCACCTGGGCCGGGCCGTTGATGAACAAGCTATCGGGGATGATCTGGTAGGGGGTGCCCCACAACGGCTCGTAGTAGATGGGAATCTGCATGGGGAAGCCGGGCGGCATGGTGGTGGCGTCTTGCGGGATGATGGGGTTGGCGCTGCGGATTTCAGCTTCGGTGGTGTTGAAACGCACCGCCAGCGCCGGGAGCGTGTCGCCGGTTTGGGCAATGTACTCGACCAGTTCGCCGGGTTGGAAGGATGGCCGGGTGGGCAGGGGCGTGAAGACCGCTGCCGGGGTGGGCAGCTGTGGGGTTGGCGGCGAATCGGGCTGGAGCGTGGGGATGGCCGGGGCAGCGCACGAGGCGAGCAACAGGCCAGGGAGCACGAACAGGTTCAGGATGGGTAAAAGTCGCTTCATTTTTTCCAAACAGCACAATAAAAACTTGCGCTGTTTTATTTTTTCTTTTCGCGGATGATGCGGGTTTCAAATGCGCCGCTGGTGCTGGCTTCGATGACGACATCGCCTTTGGTGAGGGTGCCTTTGTAGGGGGCAATGCCGTTGCGCGAGATCCAGCCTGCCAGGTCGAAGGGGATGGGGCCGTCGGCCAGGATCCACTCGCCGTTATATTTGCGAGCCATGTGCAGGTGCGTGCCGGTAGAGACGCCGCCCTCGCAGGAGGGGTGGCCGATTTTATCGTCTTTTTTGAGGAAGTCGCCGGTTTTGACTTTGCCCTGGGTGGCAACATGCAGGAAAAGGATGTTCCAGCCGGTTTGTTCGCTGCCATCGCCGTCCAGGTCGAGGATGACGACGCCTTCGGCGGTGCGCACAACCACTCCGGAGGCTGGAGCCAGGATCCAGTTTTCAGATTTGGCGCAGCCTTGTTCCACCGAGCCGGGTGCAAAGTCGAGGGCAGCCATCGCGCCTTTTTCTTCCCAGGCGGAATGCGGGCCGCCGGAGAAGGCCCAGATTTTTCCGGGTTCAAAGGGCAGGTCGAGCACGGGCTGGCGCAGGCCGTCGGGGATGGTGGGCTCGTAATTTTGGGCGCGTTCCCAGGCGGGGCCGAACATATCGGTGTACAGGGCCGGGAAGCCCGTCGGGGCTACAATTTGCTCCCACTGGGCGCGGTCGTGGGTTTGGGCAAAATAGTATTGAATGGCGGCGGTTCCGGCGTTCAGGTCGGGGTTGAGGCGCTGGGTGCTGCCGTCGCGGAAGGTGATTTCGGTCAGTTTGCCCGAGCGCCAGCCGTAGTAGCCTTCGGAGAGGGTTCCGGCTGCCCACATGAGCTGGCGGAACAGGCCGCGATAGTGATAGTCGACATGGCCCAGCGGGTATTCGTCCTGGGCCAGGTTGGTGGGCTGGCCGCGTACCCAGCGGCTTTCGTATTCGATGATAGCCAGGATGATGCGCGGGTTGAGCGAGTTTTCGTTGGCAATGCGCTGAACGGCTTGCCCGCCGGTGGTCCAGCCGCCGCTCAGGATGTACTCTTTGTAGGTGGCGAGGAATCCGTTTTGGCCGTCGACATAGGCCTGGGCGCTGAAGTCGGCGGCGGAGGGGCCATAAACGACTTCGCTGTCGGGGATGGAGCGTTCACGCGGGCCGCGCAGGTCTTCAGGCAGGATTTTGGGGATGAGCAAGGTTGTGCCTGACGGGATGAGCGCTTCGGCGGGCGGCAAGACGACATCAGAGATAACGTCGGCGGGGCTGACTGCAAAGCGGGTGGCGACAATGTTGAGTGTGTCGCCGCCCTGGCTGATGTACAGGTCCATAGGCCCGGCGGTGTTGATGGGGGGCAGGGTGGCTGTGGGCGCACCGGCCTCGGCCGGGTCGGTGGGGGTCTGGTTGCCGGGGGTCGGTGTTCCGGGCAGCGGCAGGACCTTGAGCGGGGTCAGGCTGGGGGTGGGTTGCAGGCCCGGTGCGCTGGTGGTCGGAAGCGGAAGAAGGCCCAGGCCAAATTCTGCAGAAGGGGTGGGGGTCATGGGTGCGCCCCACAGGCCAGCATTGCCGCTGCAGCCAGCCAGGAGTGCAATCATCGTCAAAACCAGGAAGAAACGATAAAGTTTTAGCATACGTCCGCGAAGGATTATACCAGTGAGAATTTTGGCCTTCTTTTGGATGAACTGTTAGCGGGAGATTTCGTTGATCGGGTTGCGGCCGTCCCAGGCTTCTACGGTGATTCCGTTACGGCTCAACCAGCCATCGTATTCCACGCCGTTGCCCGATGCCACCCAGCCATCCATCACAAAGGGCAGGGCCGGGTCATCGGCGGGGACCCAAATGCCGTTGTAGCGGCGCGCAATATGCAGGTGGGTGGCGTTGGAGAGCCCGCCCTCGCAAGAGGGATGCCCGATTCGGTCGCCGGTATTGACGGTGGTTCCGGGGGCGACCCGGTCGCGTTCTTCAATGTGCATATACAGGATTACCCAGCCGGTTTGTTCCAGCCCGTCGTTGTCGAGTTCCTGGATGACAGCCCCGTTTTTGGCGCGCAGGATGGTTCCGGGGGCCACGGCGGTTACCCAGGCGTCGGTGCTGCCACAACCGATGGGTTCACCGGGCGGGGCAAAGTCGAGCGCGGACCAGCCGGAGCCGGTATCCCAGCCGCCGTGTGGACCGCCGGTATATTGCCAGACCTCGCCAGGCACGAAGGGCA
Organism: uncultured Anaerolinea sp.; assembly: GCA_964562145.1. Taxonomy (GTDB): domain Bacteria; phylum Chloroflexota; class Anaerolineae; order Anaerolineales; family Villigracilaceae; genus UBA5195. The sequence continues at coordinate 61,969 of CAZLSP010000011.1, forward strand.
GGGTGAGCGCGGGTTGGCTCAGGTTCGCGGGCAGGACCGGGTCAATCCCCCAGTCGAAGGGGTAGCCAAACATATTTGTGTAGGTGGCGTACAGTCCGTTGGGGCCGGTGTCGATGTGCCAGGTGGCGCCACCATCGAGATTGGCAAACAGGTTTTGGATGGCGGCTGTGCCGGGGTTGATGCCGGGCTGGGGAACAATCTCGGAGCCATCGAGCAGGTACCAGCTTTGGATTTTTCCCTCCCGCCAGCGGTAAAAACCGGCATTGAGCTGGTCGGCGCTCCAGGTTAGCTGGCGATAGAGTCCCTGGTGGAAATCATCGACATAGCCAATGGGGTTGTAAGTGGTGGAGGCTGCCGGGTTGGGGTTGGTAACCCACTGGGCGCGATATTCTAGCAGGGCCAGCAGCAGTCGCGGGTTGACCGAGTAGTTGCGGGCCACTTTTTCTACAATCTGCCCACCCGAAAGGGTTTCCCCTTCCACTTCCTGGGTGTAATAGGCCAGGTATCCGCCCTGGCGCTGGACAAAATCTTGCACGTTGAGCAGGGCGCTCAGCGGGCCATAGACCAGTTCAGAGTCGGGGATAATCTTGAAATAATCGGCGGTGGCAAATTGTGGGGCTGCGCCAGCCACTTCTGCGGCTGGCGGGGCGACAGTGACCGGGATGAGCAATACATCGCCGGGGTAGATGACGGCGTCGTACCCCAGGTTATTGGCGGCCAGGAGTTCCTCGACCGTGATGCCATACTGACCGGCAATCGAGGCCGGGTAATCGCCGCCCTGGACGGTGTAAGAAACCGGTCCGGGCGTAGGACTTTCGACCATTACGGCCTGTACACCGGCAATGGGCGTAAATGTTGGCAAGATTTGCGGGACATTGGGGGTGGGTGTGCCAAGCAGGGTGCCGGGCATGCGCGTAGGCGGCAAGTAGGTCATAACAGCCGGGACGCCAGTGGGCAGGGCCGGGTTTTGGATGGGTGCGGGTGGGGTGTAGCTGGTGTCTACCCGCGCAGCGCGAGTGCAGGCGACGAGCAAGGATGCGGTGAGCAGGAAGATGGGGATCGATTTCAGGCGCATAACAACGATTGTACCAAAAGCGCAAGGTCGATATCGAATCAAAAACCCGACAATTTGCCGGGTTTTTGAACGAATTAGCATTCCGCTTTAAGCCATTGCTGCCAGAGCCGGTCGAATTCTTCGAAAGAGATACCAAACGCTTCTTGAACTGCTTCCCTAAAGTCGCCGGTGGAGTCTAATTTGTCAGCCAATTTCCAGAATCCATCCAATCCGCCATGCTTTTTGACCACATAAGTGACCAGGGCGTGTGAGTAGGAATAACCCAACCCCACATCGGTGTCCAGTTGGGTCATGTGCATCAGGTCTTGTTTGTACACAGCGCCGCTTTCATCCAGGATGGGGATGTATGTGTCGGTGCGGTACGCATAGCAGGCTTGCCCAAAACTGCCCTCGGGTTGCGAAACGTATTCAGCCAGGCCCTCGCTCATCCAATCGGCCAGGCGCCCGGCCGAGTTGAAGCTGCGGTTGTGGACCATGTGTGTGAATTCGTGGGTCAGGGTCGTTTGTAAGGTTCCATCCCAGCCCAGGGTTGGGTCGTAATAGGAATAGGCAAAAGAATTGGGCGAGTAGATGTGGATCAGGTCGTTCCCATCCGGACCGCCGCCGGGGGAATACCAGGCGATTGCGCCCATCGAGCCGTAAGGGTCGATGCCATAAATGGGCACGATGCGCACGGTGGCCTTATCCTGGGGGGCCTTCCCTAATTTTGCAAGCGCTTCCTCGCGGGCGGTGGACATCATATCCATAATCTGCTGGTTGACATCCTCGTTCCAGGGGTAAGTGATGAAGTTGAAATACTCGCCCTCTACCGTCACCGGTTCGCCAATCTGTTCGACACCTGGTTCGGTCAGCACCCAGCGCCCTTCGGTGTAGCGGAAAGGCCAGTCGGCATACCAGCCGCCCTCGTCTTCAAAATGGGCGATGACATAGCCCATTTCGCGGCGCTGGATGCCAAGCAGGGTGTTCTGGAAATCGATTTGCCCGGCCAGGTACGACTGCTGGAAGGAGTCGAAGCGGCTGCGCACAATACGCCGGAAAGGTTTGTTTTCCTGGTCGACCACCTCGTCGAGCAGTTTGGGGTCGTTCTCGGTATAGGCCTGGGCATACAGGTCCAGGGCCAGTTGGATGCCTGCGCTGATTTCGTCATCACTCATGGCCGGGACCGGGTCTTGCGTGGCTTGCGGCGAAGGCCCAGGGGCGGCAGTGACGACGATGATTTGCGGGGTGGCGGTCACGCGCACAACGACCGGTTCGGGTGTCGATGGGTCAAGGGCGCGCGTGACGGTTTTGCAGGCAAGCTGGCTAAACAGCAAGGCCAGGAGCGCGAGTATGGGCAGGAAGGGTTTAAGGGTGGGTTTCATTGCGGGTATCCAATAAGATTGTTTGTGCCGTTGCTGCGGCCTCGTGCGGGTGGTCGACCTCCAGGTGCATGCCAAACGGGAATTGCGGCATCAGCAACCTGGTGATGGTCGATTTCCGGGCCTTGGGTGGGCCGCTTAAAATGTAAACGGGTGCAGGCTGAACAGTCATTCCCCAATTCTACCGGTAAAGTTTGTAGATTTTGATGAATTTATTTTTCCAGCCACCGGGCGACCAGCCCCACTGCTTCAGGCAGCAGGGCGCGGGTTCGTTCTGAGAGCTCACGCGAGAACTCGAACTGATAACCACGCACCGAAAGGAGCGCGGCATCGGGCTTTTTGTTATACAGGGTTTCGCACATGGAAACCAGCGATTGCGCGGTCAGGTGGTGGGTGAACGGCGAACGCTGGAATTCGCTTTCCACCGCAATCATGCGCACCGGAACGGGGATATCGCCGGTATGGGCATCTACAAAGCAGACGCGGTCATAGGCGGCGATATCCTCGGCCATTTCGGGAGTCAATTGTAAGGTAAAAGCAAAATCCAGTTGTGCGCCCCGCACGTTCCAACGCGGGTCATCGACAGGAAACTCTTCCTCATAGCTGTTAGGGGCGGGCAGGCCCAATTCAAGCGCCAGCGCCCGCAAAACATGCCAGGCTACGCCATCGTCCTCGCGGTCTGGATTTCCATACCCGTGAATCAATATTCGCTTCAAATCTTATCTTCCGTAACCTGTTCCTAAGATGTAGTTCTCGAGCTCAGTAATCATGCCTTTATGATCGGCCAGGAGACCCTCTGCCAGGCCGCGGATGGAGACCATGCCAACGACTTTATCGCCATCGAGCACCGGCAGGTGGCGCACATGATATTTGCGCATCAGCCCGGCGGCCTCTTCCAGGGTGGTTTCGGGTTTGATGAGTACCATCTGGCTGGTCATCACATCTTTAATGATGGTATCGCGGGCCAGCCGACCTTTGACTTCGCCTTCGCGGGCGTAATCGCGCTCGGTGAAAATACCGACAATCTTGTTGTCGTCGATCACCAGCACTGCGCCGGTATTGCCCTCGTTCATGGTTTGCAGGGCATGGAACACAGTATCGGTAGCGGCAACGGTGTAGATGCGTGAATCGGGCTTGGCTTCAATCAATTTACGAACTGTCGTCATGGCTGAACTCCTTGGGTAGATGGGTTAAACAGCATTGGACAACGACAGTACCTCTAAAAGGCAAACTCAGATACCCTTATTTTACGTCCAATTTTTAGGAACAGTAGTTTTTTTGAAACATTGCCTGGAACCCATGCAAGAATTCCAGGCAATGTTGGTGAAAAACGGCATCCGAAACCGGCGTGATTTGGATGTTCAGGCGGGCAAATTAATCGCGTTTCAAGGTCTGGCGCAGGCTGCCATCCGGGTTGATGATATCTAACTGGATGGGCATCTGGCCGACGGCATGGGTGGAGCACGAAAGGCAGGGGTCGTAGGCGCGGATGGCGGCTTCGACGCGATTGAGCATCCCTTCGGTTACATCCGGGCCCTTGACATAGGTCTTGGCAACGCTATCGACGGCATTGCTCATGGCCCAGTTGTTGTGCCCGGTGGAGACAATCAAATTAACCTTGAGCAGTTTGCCGTTTTCGTCAGCAGTATAGTCGTGAATCAGCGTGCCGCGCGGGGCTTCGATGATGCCCACACCGTGACCGGTGTAATTCTTGCGGGTGTTCAAGATATCGGTGCTCAAGATGTCCTTGTCTTCGAGGAGCACGCGCACGCGTTCGGTTGCGAACAGGGCCTCGACCAGGCGCGCATAGTGATAGTACAAGGTATTTTCGACCGGTTTTCCGCCGTTGAGCGTTTTGAAAACTTTGAGTTCTTCATTCGCCAGCGGGGTGTCGATTTTCTCGGAGATGTTCAGGCGGCCCAGCGGACCTACGCGGTAAACGCCATCGGGGTAACCCATCTTTTTGTAGAACGGGAACTTGAGATACGACCACGGTTCAACATGTTCCTGGATGTAGTCGAGATAATTCGCGCCGTCAAATTTTTCGAGCTGCGCGCCTTCGCGGTTGATCAGGCGGATGTTGCCATCGTAGAGTTCCAGGCCGTTTTCGGGGGTGACGAGGCCAAAGTAGCCGGTGGGGAAGACCGCAAACTTGTTGATGTCTTCCATGTTGGCGGCGGCCCAATCTTTCATGATTTGCAGCCCGATTTTGAGCGTGGCAATGGCTTCATCCACACCCTTTAGGATGGAATCGCGTTCTTCGACCTTGAGCGATTTGTTGACGCCGCCAGGCACGGCAAAAACGGGGTGAATGCGGCGACCGCCCAGGGTTTTGATGATTTCCTGGCCGAACTTGCGCAGCATAACCGCTTTAACAGTCAGTTCGGGGTTGGCGCCGATCAAGCCGACGACATTGCGCATTTCAGGGGCGGCATCGAAGCCCAGCAACAGGTCCGGTCCGGCCAGTTCAAAGAAGTGCATGCCGTGGCTCTGGATGATCTGGCCCATGTGCATTAATTCGCGCAGCAGGCTGGCAGGGCGCGGCGGGGTCTGGCCGGTGAGGGCGTCGCCAGCTTTGGCAGCGGCCAGGTGATGGCTGACGGGGCAGATGCCGCAGATGCGCGGGGTGATTTGGGGCATTTCAAAGTACAGGCGGCCTTCGCAGAATTTTTCAAATCCACGAAACTCGTTGACGTGCATGAAAGCGCGTTCAACGGTATTGTCTTCCTTCATGCGGATCGTGACCTTGGCATGCCCCTCGATACGGGTAACGGGTTCAATCGTAATTTTCTGTGTGCTCATTATGACCTCTGGTAAGGATGAATGCAGGCGGTGAAAAGATGAAATAAAAACGTTTTACATCCATCCTTCAATGTTTTTAGTGCCAGTGCAGCAATTCGTCTTTGAGTTCCGGTTTGCGGCCCTGGGCAAGTTCGGCCAGGACGTGGAAGATTACATCCGCATCAGGCGGGCAGCCGGGGACGTTGTAATCGACCGGAACCACTTCGTGAATGGCGCGGGTTTTGGTCATGGTCGCCAGTTCGGGGTCGTTGGGGACCTGGCTGCCGGGTTCGTTGCTCTCGGCTTCCACATAAGCGCGCTGCAGGGCGGCTTCTACCCCGCAGAAATTGCGCATGGCCGGGACGCCGCCAAAAACGGCGCAGTCGCCGAGCGCAACCAGGATTTTTGCGCGCTTGCGGAACATATGGGCAACTTCTTCGCTGGCTGTGTTGTTGACGCCGCCTTCGAGCACACCCACATCCACGCCGCTTTCATCGGGGTGTTTCAGGTCTGTAATTGGGGTGGAGCGCAGGTCGGCCAGTTCGGCGACTTGCAGGATGCGTTCGTCCATGTCGAGCAGCGACATGTGGCAGCCAGCGCAGCCGCACATCCAATCTGAAGCAATTTTCGGTTTAGCCATAATTCTCTCCTTACCTTTAATTCAGCACCACGCTCGACTTGCGCTCGTGGATGGAAGTTTTCCAATCAGTTTTCACCGGCATATTCATGCGCATGGCAATCTCGCTCAACACCACGGTATTGGCGCGCACACCTTCGGGCGCTTCGAGGGCTTTTTCGGCCTTTTGGACACGCCCGTCCATGCTCACATAGTGGCCTTCTTGCTCAGACCACGCGGTCACGGGCAGGACGACATCTGCCTGGGCGGTGAGTTTGGATTCGTAAGTGGCTTGCACCACCAGGTAGGGGGCTTTCGACAGGCGTTCGACCAGCCATTTGGAAGCGTAGTCATCACCAATCGCCGCATAAACGGCTTTCTGGCCGTTGAGCGCAAATTCGCCATCCAGATGGAGTTGGGCGGCGGCCACGCTGTTGGCTTCACCCTTGACGGACAGCAATCCCATCCGTTCCTGGTCCACTGCCCCGACGAGTTTCGCCAGCCCGAGCAGGGCTTCAACGATCTTCTCGTCGCGTTTGGCGGTAATGCCCTTGCCGTACAGGATAACCGGGCTAATGGCGTGCGCCAGCATGCGGGCAGCACTGGTCAGCGCTTCGAGGCTCAGGCCGGTCTGTTGGATAGCTTCGGCAATGACCTTGTCGGCGTTGGGTACTGGCAGCGGGGTGCGGCCCAGGTTTTCTTTGACAACGATGGCTTTCAGGCCTTCAATTAGCGCCAGGTCGGAACCCGGTTTGTTTTTGAGCGAGACATCGGCCAGGTCGTTGAAATCTTCAGCTTCGGGGTCGATATTGATCAGGCGCATGCCTTTGGGCAGGGCGCGTTTGACCATAAAACCGGCCACCATGTGGCTGCGAGCCAGGTTCGCGCCGATGCACAGCACGGTATCGGCATTTTTGAGCGTGCCGAGCTGGCCTTCAAAAGCGCCATTCTTCTCGGCCACGGCATTGACGGCGGCGGTTGTCATGCCCTCTTCGGTGCTGGTGACCATTTCGGCCTTAAGTGAACCGGCGAACAATTCGCGGAACATGGCCAGGGCTTCGGCGGGCAGGCGGGTAGAAGCGATGGCAGCCACACCGTTATGGGCATCGCCAGCCAGCGGTTTGAGTTTATCGGCAACGGCGCCCAGGGCTTCATCCCATGAGACAGGGGTCAGTTGGCCGTCTTTACGCATCAGCGGGGTGGTGATGCGCTGGCGGGATTCGGTCATCGGGTCGTAGCGGCCGTGTTCGCAGAGCACGCCACGGTTCACGATTCCGTCCCAATCACCCTCGATGCGCACAATGCGGTTGTCACGCACGATGAGTTTGACCGCACAACCGACCGAGCAGCCGACACACACCGATTTGACCTCGGTCATGTTTTCGTCGTGACCCTGGTAGGCGCTGGTGCGGTCAATCAGGGCGCCGGTGGGGCAAACCTGTACGCAGGAGCCGCATTTGATACAGGTGCTCTCGCCCAGCGGGACATTGGTATCAGCTACGATGATGCTCGAAGCGCCGCGTTCGGCGACCGATAAGGTGAAGTTCCCGGCCATTTCGCCGCAGGCGCGCACACAGCGGCGGCACAGGATGCAGCGGTTGTTGTCGAGGATGAAGTAGGGGTGCGATGAGTCAACCACAAAGTTGTTCCAGCCGGGCTGCATGGGCCAGTGGGTCATTTCTTCGCGGTAGGCGGCGTTTTGCAGGTCGCAATCGCCACCGCTCACCTGGCAGAAGGGGCAGAAGTGGTTGCGCTCGCTAAAGAGCATCGACAGGATGAACTTGCGCGATTTCTTGAGCGATTCGGTTTCAGTGTTGACGACCATGTTGGGGCTGACAGGCAGCGTGCACGAGGCAATTGGCACGCGGAAACCCTGCACCTCGACGATGCACAGGCGGCAGCCGCCATACGGCGTCAGTTCTTTGTGATCGCACAGGGTCGGGATGTGAATGCCGGCTTTTTCCGCTGCGCGCAGCACAGTTGTCCCTTCGGGGACTTCGATTTGTTTTCCGTTGATAGTCAGTTGAACCATAAGTTCCTCGGTAAGATTCTTTGCTCTACTTTCACCTTCTATTAATCAATAGCAGGTGAAAGTGGGAAGTTTTAGGCTTTTTCCAGAACCGCGGCCATTTCGCAAATCCCTGTGGGGCAAACCCCCAGACGAATATGCGCTTCGACTTCGGCGCGGAAATATTTCAGGGTGTCACGGATCGGCACGGCGGCGGTTTGTCCGAGGCCGCAGTTGGAAGCAATTTCCAGCTCTTCGGCCAGTTTGGTCAGCGTGTCGAGGTCTTCCAGTTTGGCGGTATTGTTGCCAATGGCGCTCAAGATGCGCAAGGCGCGTTCGGTGCCAACCCGGCAGGGGGTGCATTTCCCGCACGATTCGAACTTGAAGAACTTCATCAGCGTTGTTGCCAGGTCGACCACGCAGGTATTTTCGTCGCAAATCAGCAGTGCGCCTGAGCCGAGCGAAACACCCGCCTTGCGGAAAGATTCAAAATCCATGGGGGTGTCTTGCAGGCTGGCCGGGATGATCGAACCGCTGGAGCCGCCGGTTTGCGCCATTTTGAAGGTTGCGCCGTCTTTCATGCCCTGGCCGTAAATATTGATAATTTCACGCAGGGTGATACCCATCGGCACTTCGATCAGGCCTTTGAAGTTGACGTTGCCCAGGATGGTGTAGGTCTTGGTGCCAGGGCTGGAGGGTGTTCCAAAGGAGCGATACCACTCAGCGCCGTTCAGGATAATGGGCGGGACGTTTGCCAGGGTTTCGACGTTGTTGACCAGTGTCGGTTTGCCCCACAGGCCGTGGGTTGTTGGGTACGGGGGCCGCGCGCGTGGTTCGCCGCGTTTGCCTTCGATCGATTCGAGCAGGGCGGTTTCTTCGCCGCATACATATGCGCCCGCGCCGCTATGGACATGAATGTCAAAATTGAAACCCGAATCAAGAATGTTATTGCCAAGCAGGCCGAAATCACGCGCCTGTACAATCGCTTTTTCGAGACGGCGCTGGGCCAACTGATATTCGCCGCGCACGTAGACGTAACCTTCGTCTGCGCCGACGCAGTAGGCCGCAATTGCCATCGCTTCGATGATGCTGTGCGGGTCGCCTTCCAGGATGACACGATCTTTGAAGGTTCCCGGTTCGCTTTCGTCGGCATTACAGACCACATACTTTTTGGACGATTTTGTTCCGGCCACAAAGCGCCACTTGCGCCCGGTGGGGAACCCTGCCCCGCCGCGACCTTGCAGGCCCGATTGTTCCAATTCGGAGACGACCTGCATTCGTTCTTGCCCCAGGGCTTTTGCCAGCGCCTGGTAACCATCTTCGGCGATGTAATCTTCGATGTTTTCAGGGTCAATGCGACCTGTGCGGCGCGTTACAATCCGTTTTTCCATCGGGTTGGCGCCTTTGCGGGCCTTAAGCCAGCCAATACGGCCGGAAAGTTCCTTTACCGGGGCCAGCAGTTCTTCGGCAATGCGGCCTTTGTAGAGATGTTCTTCGACAATGCGATCAACATCGGTGACGGTAACCGGGCCGTAGGCGGCCGCTTCGGGGTAGACAATGACCAGCGGAAGGGCGTCATGCCGCCCTGCATCTGCAATTTGCGAAAGGGAGACTTCCTCGCTCAAGCCAAATTCGGCCAGCTTTTCTTCAAAGCGGCGGTACACATCCACTGCGCCACGGCGCAGGCTGTCAGGGTCGTTTGAAACCAGGATCATTGAACGGGCAAATTTCATTGTTCGCCTCTCATTCATATTTGGCGAAAATGCCGGCCAGTTGTTCTGGCGTGACATTGCCATAGACATCGTCATCCACCAGCATTACTGGGCCAACGCCGCAAATGCCCAGGCAGCTCACGGTTTTGAGCGTGAAACGTCCTTCGGGGTCGGTTTGACCGGCTTTAAGCTTAAGAGTTTGCTGAATGGCCTTCCACAGTTCGCGTCCGCCTTCCACATGGCAAGGCGCCGATTCGCAGAACTGCACCACATGCCGGCCCACCTCTTGGGTGTTGAGCATGTGATAGAACGAAGCCAGTCCGTACAATTGACCTTCCGAGACCAGGACATGCTCTTCGGGTTGGTGCAGCAGCTTGCGTGCCAGCCGAATAGCCCGGGCCGGGATATAACCGTACTCGTGGTTGATTTCCAGCAAGATCGGGATGAAGGCGTCGGCGTGGGCGCCATGTCTCTCGACCGCAGTTTCCACAATGCCGGTCAGGTCTTTCTCTTGTCCCGCCTGGAGCGGGGCTTCCGCAACTTTGAACATCCTGCCTCCTAAAAACCTTTTTACCCTCTCCCGTGGCGGGAGAGGGCAGGGTGAGGGTTAACTCAAAACGCTGATTGCGTTGAAGTTACAAACCTGGACACAGATACCGCAGCGGATGCATTTGTCCACATCGATAAGGTGCGCTTGCCGTCGTTCGCCTGTGATGGCTTCGACCGGGCAGTTGCGCGAACACACCGTACAACCTGTGCAGGCCGGGGCCTGGATTTCGTAACGGATGAGCGCGCGGCACACCTTCGCCGGACATTTCTTTTCGTAAATATGGGCTTCATACTCAGCCCGGAAGTGCTTCAACATGCTGATGACGGGGTTGGGTGCACCCTGGCCAAGACCGCACAGCGAATTCTTGGTAATCTCAACGCACAAGTCTTCCAGCAGGGCCAGGTCACTGGGTTCGCCCTTGCCTTCGCAAATTTTTTCGTGAATTTCGAGCAGGCGGCGTGTTCCCACGCGGCAGGGAGTGCATTTGCCACACGACTCTTCCTGGGTGAATTCCATGAAGAAGCGCGCCATATCGACCATGCAGGTTTCGTCATCCATGATGATCAGGCCGCCGGAGCCCATCATCGATCCAGCCGCGGTCAGGGCCTCGTAATCAAGTGGCAGGTCGAGGTGTTCTTCCACCAGACAGCCGCCCATCGGGCCGCCCGTCTGAATCGCCTTGAACTGTTTGCCGTCTTTGATGCCGCCGCCCACGTCGAAGATGACTTCGCGCAGGGTAATGCCGAACGGCACTTCAATCAGCCCGGTATTAACCACGTCACCGGCGATGGCGAAGGTCTTGGTGCCTTTGCTCTTCTCGGTACCCATACCGGCGTACCAATCTGCGCCATTCAAGACAATCTGCGGGACAACGGCATACGTTTCGACGTTGTTGTTATTGGTGGGTTTGCCCCACACCCCTTTAACCGCCGGGAAGGGCGGGCGCGGGCGGGGTTCGCCACGTTTGCCTTCGATGGAAGCGATTAGGGCGGTTTCTTCACCGCAGACGAAAGCGCCTGCGCCCATGCGCACTTCCAGGTCAAAGGAAAAATCGGTGCCGAACACATTTTTGCCAAGGAAGCCAAATTCGCGCGCCTGGGCAATGGCAATGTTCAGGTTTTGAACCGCAATTGGGTACTCTGCGCGGCAGTAAATGTAACCCATGCTCGCGCCGATAGCGTACGCGGCGATAATCATGCCTTCTACCACCGAATGCGGGTCGCTTTCGAGCACGCGGCGGTTCATAAACGCGCCGGGATCACCTTCGTCTGCGTTGCAGGTCAGGTATTTGGGGTTATCAGGCACCTGGCGGCAGAGTTGCCACTTGCGCGCGGCCGGGAAACCCGCGCCGCCGCGCCCGCGCAACCCAGATTTCATCACTTCGTCGATAACCTGTTCCGGTTTCATCTCGGTGATGACCTTGGCCAGCGCTGAATAGCCATCTTCGGCGATGTAGTCTTCAATGTTGTGCGGGTCGATCTTGCCGCAGTTGCGCAATACAATGCGAACTTCTTTGGGCTTGGGCGCGCCGAGCTCTTCGTCGGTAATCGCCTTTTCCTGGGCGCGGAATTTTTCGACCACGCGGCCCTTGAGGAAGTGCTCTTCAACCAGGTAGGGGATGTCGTCCACGCTCAGGCTGGCGTAGTGAACATTTTCCGGGTAAACGAGCATGTCGGGGCCGAAGCGGTGCGGGTCGCCAATGCGCGACGTTTCCAGCACTTGCACTTCATCATTCAAGCCCTGCGCGATCAATTCGTCGTTCAGGGCGTCAATCACTTCGTGCGCCCCGCGAGACAGGCACTCAGGATCTACAGATACTAGGATGTGTGAACGATAAAAAGCCATAATTAAGAACCTTTGCTTGGCGTCATTGCCCAAAATTGGGGGAGCAATGACCCTTCTTTGGGATTACGCCGGGACGACGTAGTCGTTGACGACCTTGCCGCCCTGGACATGCTGTTCCATAATCTGCTGTGCCACAAACGGGGTTACTTTTCCATAGGTTACCGGGGCGGCCTCGCCAATAATGACCTGCACAATCGGTTCCCACGAATCCATGCCGATGTTACCGGTCTGGCGGACGGTGATATTCGCCAGGTTTTTCTCTTCGATGATTCCCAGGATCTCTTTCAGGGTTTCGCGCGCGCCTGCGGCAATGCCCGGTGTCCCCATCCCAACAACAATCTGGATGCTGCCCGGTGCCGATTTGATATCACGCTTTTTGAGGGCTTCTTCGCGAATTTTTTTCAGGTCTTCCAGTGATTTTACGGTAGGCATATTCTCTCCTTGTTCCAGTTTCCCTTCTTCCGATGAAGGCAGAAGGCCGGTGAGGGTTAATTCAAAACCTTTTGGGCCTCACCGATCCCATCCTCGAGCATCCCACGCAGGTAGGTGAGCACTTCGGGGTGGGTGATGGGCAGGCCATCCAGGGTTTCTTTGATCGGCTCGTCATCGTATTCGAAGGCTTCTTCCGAACCGTTTTTGCGGGCCGTATAGTTAAAGATCCAATGAATATCGGGATGGGCGACTGACAGGCCCAAAAAGGTGGTGGGCAAGTTCCCGAGCGGCATCCGGTCGATGTGCGAATGCTGGAAGGTCACTTCTACCCGTGTGCCGACTCCCGGCTGCGAGGCAATCTTCAGCCCGCCGTTGGTTTCTTCTGCGGCTCCCTTAAGCAGCGGAATTCCGAGACCTACCTTGCGGGTGGTGCGGCTGGTGTAAAACGGGTCTGTCACTTTGCGGACGGTTTCTGCGTCCATCCCGCGCCCATCATCTTCAATGCTGGCTGTCAATACATCAGTGTTCAGGTCTTCGCAAATGGTGATTTTCACCGTCTGCGCACCCGCAGAGACGCTATTTTCGGCCAGGTCGAGGAGATGAAGGGCAATTTCTTTCATACTTGCTCACAGGGAAGGGCGAAACGCCTTCGCGATTAACCTTCCAGCAGCTTTTTGATAAGTTGCGGGAACTTGTTGGGCTTAATACGCCCGACAACTTCTTCGTCAACCGTTACGACTGGCGCCTGTGAACAGGCCCCCACGCAGCGGCAGATTTCCATTGTCAGGTTGCCATCGGGGGTTGTTTGACCAATATCGGTACCAGTCAGTTGTTTGGCTTTTTCAATCAACTGCGGAACCCCACCTACATAACAGGCGGTTCCCATGCAGAACTTCATGGTGTGTTTGCCGCGAGCCTGGGTGGTGAAAAAGGAATAAAAAGTGACAACGCCATGCACTGCGCTGACCGGCACACGCATTTTCTTGGCGATGTAAGCCTGCATTGGTTCTGAGACATAACCTACCTGGCTTTGGGTGTTGTTCAAGACGACCATCAGAGCGCCCGGGCGGTCTTTGTTTTCGGCGATGATCTGGTCGAGGATGGCGCGTTTGTTATCGCATAATCCATCAGTATGGGTGGGTGTTGCTTCTTCCATGCTAAACTCCGTGTTATGGATAATATGTGAAAAATTTCACAATCAACCCTAGTTTACTCGCTCATTTGCTGGATGTCAAATAACAAATGTCATATTGTAGGGTGAAGGTTATCTATCCCTGATCACCCGTTGGAATGGCGTGACAGGGATGGGCGTGACGGTCGCCCCGGTGGGGATTAAGCTTGCAGGTGGAGCTGGCGTCCACCTTGGCTGGAAAGTGCCAGGCGGATTTCGGCGATGCTCGGGGCGGCCAGGGTCAACCTGGTGGAGCCCAGGAAGCCATCGAGCAGGTGTACATCACCGCTCTGGAAGAGCGGGTAGCCGCGCAGCTGCGGGAATTTTTGCCGGGCCGCATCGGGTTGGATATGGCGGGAGATTTCAAGCGCCTCGAACCCGGGTGGGACCAGCCCCAAGATTTCGATTAGCCCGTTGGCTTTACGGTCTACATGGGCCGGGATGGCCAGCCCGCCCAGGGCATTTACCTGCGCGGCAGCTTCTTCTAGCCCGATCTCGGCTGAGTTGATCAGCAAACGCTCCTCGCGGCGGATAAATTCGCCGCTGGCATCGACCACGAATTGTTCGCCGAAATATTCAATGTTATTGGGAATATTGGGGAGGCGTTGATCGACCGTTTTTTGCCAGTCGGCGACCTGTGCGAGTGTGTCGAACAGGCACAGCAGGTGGACTTCTTCGCGAGTCTGGAGTTCCATGCCGGGCAATACCACCAGGTCGGTCCCCTGTGCGGCTTCCATGACGGCGGAAATGTTGGCGCTGGCGTTGTGGTCTGTAATGGCCAGCAGGCCGATGCCGCGCTCAAGCGCTTCTTGCACAATTAACGGGGGAATCATCTCTACTGCCGCGCAGGGCGAGAGCACCGTATGAACGTGCAATTCGGCGCGGTAGGTTTTCATTTTAGGCCTGTTTAATGCCCATACCCCATAGTTGCCCGACCACTTCATACGTCGATTTGGTGGTCCCAAATAGATTAACGCCCTGGGCATTGGCTTTTTCAATGACAGCGGGTTCGGGCAGGCCGCCTTCGGTAATGATGATTGCCGCTATATCGTTTAGTGAGGCCACCGCAACAATGTTGACATGCGCCTGGATGGTGACCCAGATGTTACCGGGCTTGGCTCCAGCCATGACACAGCTTAGTAAATCGGATGCGTACCCGCCGCTGGGCCGCATGGCAGAAAAGTCTTGGGGTTCAGTGAAAACCGTCAGGTTAAAGTAAGCGATCACATCTTCCAGGTTCATTTCAGGCTCCGTTGTTTTCAGGTGCAGATTCAGGGGGTTCGCTTTCTTTGAAGCGCTCATCGGGGCGCAGGTAAATTTCCATGAGCAGTTTGGTGCCCTTCCCAGGCGTGGAGTCGAGATCCATCCGGTCGACGCAGCGGCGGATGTTGACCAGCCCCATGCCCGCGCCAAAGCCCATATCGCGCACTTCCTGGGTGGCGGTTGACCAGCCGGGGGTTAGCGCCTGTTCGACATTGGCAATGCCGGGGCCGTCGTCGGTGGTTTGCATCAGGATGCGATGCGGTTCAATTTGCACCCGCATGATGCCGCCGTGATCGGTATGGATGATCAGGTTCATTTCGGCTTCGTAAATGGCAATCCCGCACTGGCGCGCCAGTTGTGGGTTGGCGCCCAGGCGCAGCAGCGCGCGTTTGATGTGGCTGGACGCCTGCCCACCATTGACATAGTCGCGGGCTTTGATGTTGTAGCGCAAGATCAGGCTGGTGCGGTCAGAAGTGATGTCTTCAAAGAGGTGGCTGGCGCGGTAACGGCGCAGTTCTTCTTCTTTATAATCTTTTTGCAGGGCGGTCAGGATGCCGCGCGTGATATCGCCTTTGGTGATGATGCCAACCAGTTTGTCGGTCTCATCGACCACCGGCAGGCGGCCAACGCGATATTCACTAAAGGTCTCAAGGGCTTTGACAACCGAATCGTAGGCGTTGACGCTGACAACGGTGTTGCTCATGTACTGGCTGACCGGCATGGAAAGCTCATTCTTTTCCATGGCGCGGACGATGTCCTCGATGCTTAAAATTCCCACCAGGTTGCCGTTGGTGATGACCGGGACACCAGAAATGCGCCCGATGCGTAAGATTTCGAGCACTTCCGAAACCTTCATCGCGGGGGTGACGCTTCTGACTTCACGCGTCATGACCTCGTTGATTTTCAGGTCATACGAAAGTTCTTCCACGCGGCTGATGTCGCGGGCATCGCGGTCGGTGATCGGGCGGCCTTTGCGGCCGTAAAGCTCCTGGAGGCTAGACATCGTCGTGGTTGGGGAGGGTCGATTCGAAGCTGTGCAGCCCGGCTTCGTACAACCTGCCGCACAATTCGAACATCCCGTAGGGGCTGGTGATGAGCGGGATGTTTTCCTGGGCGGCCAGTTCGATGGTTTCGGGCTGGGGAATTTTCCCGCGTACAAAGACAATCGCGCGCACATCCGCCATCTGGGCTGTGCGTACCACCTGCACATTGCACAATCCGGTCAGTAGAACGGCATCCGGTTTAATGGAGGCCAGTACATCGCTCATTAAGTCGGCCCCGCACCCGCCGCGAATTTCGCGGTTAAGGGATACGTTGGGTGTTAACAGCGTCCCACTCACTACTTTAATAAGGCTTTTGACGTCCATAAGATAAAAATAACTCCTTGCTTGAGCATTATTCCTGAATATGTAAATCTTTTAACACCGCACCCTGCGTTAAGGCGTGCTTAAGCGTTTCTTCCTCTATCCGCGCACCGGTCAGGTCGGCGCCGCCCAGGTTGGCTTCTTCCAGGATGGCTCCGGTCAGGTTCGATTCGCGCATCATTGCCCCGCGCAGGTCGGCGTAGGAGAGATTGGCCTCGTGCAGGTTGGCGCGGAAAAGGCGGGCGTCGGTAAGGAAAGCGCCGGTCAGGTCGGCCTGGGTCAGGTTTGTGCACGAAAGTTCCAGGTCAATATCGTCCAGGTTAGGATCGATGATGTTATCGTGCGCAATCCCCAGGTGGGCGCGGTTGAGCAGCGCCCCGCGCAGGCTGGCCCTAAACAGGCTGGCTCCGCCCAAATCGGCTTCGCGCAGGTCGGCGCCATTGAAGATGATTCCGTTTAGGTGAGCGCCGCGCAGGTTGACTTTTTCCAGTTTTTCACCCGAAAAGTCGATGCGCCCGGCGTGGAAAGCAGCGAGTAGTTCGTATCCATTCATAGGCTTGCCTGATAACAGTCCTTCACGTTACAGTTTACTGCAATTCACAAACCCTCGTATTGTGATAAAAATCACAAATAAGTATATCCTTTTGTATGGATTTGGCAAGGGCCGGACACCCTGCAAGGCTGGGCCGCATTAAAAAAGTGATGTTTATCCGGTTGTCGTCATGACAGCAAGTAGGGTAAGCTCAAAGCAGAAACTATGGACGCTCGCACCCAAACCTCCCTTCAAACTGCCTATCAATTGCTTAAAGCTGGCCAAAAGCAAGATGCGCTGGCCTTGCTGGCCCCGCTGGTAAAAGCCAACCCAAACCTGGCTGAAGCCTGGTACCTGCTCGGGTTTGCGGTTAGCGAACCCGAAAAGCGCATGTACGCCTTCCAGCAGGTTTTGCGCGTCAACCCCAATCACGAAGCTGCGCGCAAGCAGGTCGCTAAACTGGTTGCCGAGAAATATGCCACCACGCCCGAACCCCAAAAACCGCTTGAAGCGGCGCCTCGCCCGGCGGCTGTGCCCCCGCCTGTGACCCCAACCCAAAAAGCCCCCGCAAAGAAGAAGAAACCTTCCCCGCTTGTCTTATGGGCGGGGATCGGCGCTATTCTCCTGTGTCTGGTTTTTATGGCGATTGGGATTTGGGCCGCATCGACCGGGGTGATTGCCAATCTCTTTACCCCGCCGATAGCAGCTCCTGCGACCAGTGTGGCGGCCCTGCCCGCTGCGGCGACCCTCCCGCCAGCCACACCGACCCTGGCGCTTTCACCTACGCCCGCTTTTATCCCTGTTTTTCGCGGAACCGCCTGCCCGTTTGACTTGCCGCTCGGAACCAGGGTACGCTGCGGGGTGGTTAGCGTCCCCCAAGACCGCACCAAAAACTTCACCGACCTGATCGACATCCCGGTGGTGATTTACCAGAGCGTCAAACCCAATACTGAAGTGCTGATTTACCTGCAAGGTGGCCCCGGTTCAGAAAGCCTGGATTGGTCGTTGGCGCTGTTTGACGATTATGTAGCCCCGGTGCTTGACGAGTACGACATGGTCTTCTTCGACCCGCGCGGAACCGGGCGCTCCTCCCC
The DNA here is from genome assembly GCA_964562145.1 of uncultured Anaerolinea sp. Classification (GTDB taxonomy): domain Bacteria; phylum Chloroflexota; class Anaerolineae; order Anaerolineales; family Villigracilaceae; genus UBA5195. The sequence continues at coordinate 79,770 of CAZLSP010000011.1, forward strand.
GCGCCTCGAATGCCCGGAATTGAACACCGTTTTTGTCGAAGCTTATTTTGAAGCTCGCTCTGAGAGCGAAGCCTACGGCCTCTTTAACGAAGCCTGGTCTAAATGCCGCGATCGCTTTGCCCGCGATGGAATTGATCCGGGAGCTTTCAACACCACCCAAAGCGCCGCAGATGTGCACGATATTGCCGTGGCCCTGGGGTATGAAAAAGTCAACCTGATTGGCATTTCCTACGGCACGCGCCTGGCGTTGACTATCATGCGCGATTTCCCCGAGATTGTCCGCTCCGCCATCCTGGACTCGGTGGTGCCGATGGAATCGAAGATGTTCAACCGCCGCGCCACCGACGTGCAATATGCGCTCGACAAAGTCTTTGATGATTGTGCCAGCAGCCCGCGCTGTAACAGCGCCTATCCCGACCTGCGCAATACATTTAATTCATTAATAGAACGCTTCGACCGTGACCCGGCCAGGGTAAAGGTTTACGATCTATCCTCCGGTTTTGTCCTGGATGTCAATGTTAGCGGGGTCGATATGGTCAGCGCGATGGTGTGGGGCTTGCACACCTCCGAGCTGGTCCCGGTGGTGCCCAAAGCTATTTACGACACGCAAAAAGGCGATTACACGTTCCTCAGCTTTTCTTTGGGCATTCCGGGCGGGATGTATAACTCGATGGGGTTGGCAACCTATTTTTCTACGGTCTGCCACGAACAAATTTTTGCCACTACCCCGCAAGAATTCGAGACTGACCTGCGCGGCGTGCCGATTATCCGAAAATTTTCACTTTCCACGGTTTTTGGTGACCCCAACCGCCCGTTTGAAATGTGCAAGGCCTGGGGCGCGTTGCCCTTTGACCCGCGCAACAGCCAGCCGGTTGTGACCGATATCCCGACCTTGATCCTTTCCGGTGAATATGATCCCACCACCCCGGTCACCACCGGCCAGATTGTGTCGGATGACCTGCCCAATGACTATTTTTATGTCATCCCCGGCATGGGGCATGGCGTAAGCGTTGGGAATGCCTGTTCCTTCAAGATTGTCATGGGCTTTTTGAAGGACCCCACACAAGAGCCGGATCACACCTGCCTGGAACAGGAAAGCACCTTTGACTTTTTCCTGCCCTTTGATGGCTCCGAACCCCTGCAGATGGTACCGTTGACCGAGCCTTCGGCGCAGCTCAAAACCATCATCCCGGCAGGCTGGGAAAAGGGCCTGCCCTATAACGTGTACTACCGCCAGGCCTATCTGTTTGACCCCACAACGGTGCAATTCGAGTCTGTTCGCGCCTCCAAAGCATATGTCCTGGAGTTTTTAACCCAATCTTTTGCGAGCAATGGTTTTGAAGAGACCCCTCGCAAAGTGGATACTTACTCGGCCAATGGCTTAACCTGGACTATTTACAACAGTAAATATAACGGTGAGCCGGTCCTCCTGGCCCTGGCAGAGATTCCTCAGCAACGCACCCTTGCGGTAATTATGGTAGTCTCGGCGCCTGAGCGGGATGCCTTTTACAAATATTTGCTGCTTCCCATCCTCCAGGCGCTCGAACCGTTGGGATAAGCGCAGTCTTGATACATCAAAAACTCCCCGCGGGCGGTGGCCTGCCGGGGAGTTTTGCTTGGAAGTTGGATAGACTTATAAAACGGTGGAAGCCAGACGGGGAGCCGGTTCCGTTGTTGAACGGGAGCGGCTAGTTGTTCTGTGCCCCGGCGTTGATCCAGTCAACAATCAATTGCAGTTGCTCAGGGGTCACCTTGGGACCGCGTTTGGGCATCTTGCCTTGCTCGATGAGCTGTACCATCAGGCTGTTGGTGGCGTCACCCGCGCTCAGGACGGGTCCGTTGGATGAGCCCGCGATAAGCTGGTCGTAGGTTTTCATATTGAGACCCTCAGAGACGCGCTGCCCGCCGTGACAGTTAATGCAGCGGCTTTCGAAAATGGGCATAATGTCTTTCGAAAAGCTAACCTCGCCGGTGCTGCCGGAACCGGCTTCGGCGGCGGCTGTGGTGGCCGTCGGGTCGGCAGGTGCGGCGGCCGGAGGTTCAACCACAACTGGCGCTTCGGTGTTGGCTGGCGCAGCGGGTGCCTCGGTGGCGGGGGCGGCCTGGCTGGCGCAGGCTGCCAGCACCAGGGTCAAAATGGCAAGCAAAATGGTCAGGGAAACGCCCCTGCGGCGTAAAATGTTCATCATCGTTTTCTCCTTTGGAAAGAACTAAAATCCGTAAAGTATGACTCCGCCCAGGAAACCCAGTACGGCAGCAATGGCAAAGCTGACAAAATATCCCGCAACATAAACCAGCCGTCCACCAGACTGAAACAAGCCCGGTTTTCGCCAACGTACCACAGCAATCAGTGTGGTGACGATAAACAGGGTGGTTGCCAGCATCATTTTGGTGCCAGCGTTGGGCGCTTCGCCATCATAAATATTGATGTTGTCGCGCATGCCGGTGAAGGCGGCGGCAATAGTGCTGACTGCGGCCAGCGAAATATTGGCAAAGGCGGCCTGTTCAAGCGCGGCGCTGTTTCGCACGAGGGCCAACAGCACAAAGAACAAGGCCGCACCCGTGAGCGCGATGGGGAAATGTACCACCATCGTGTGCATAGGGTGTACTTCGGTCAGGTTGTAAATAAGTTGGTTAATAAAGTCCATTTCCAAACCTCCAATTAAGACAAATTATAGGAAAATTATCTTAAAATTGGATGACAAATGTCACCTTCCTGGTAAACTTTAATAATAATTTAATATAAAAACTCTCTACATTAAACTTTTCACAAAAGGAGCAGAAGATGAGTACAGCCCAACTTGGCACGGTTCGTGGATACCTGGCGCGTCCATCTGGGACGGGGCCCTGGCCTGGCCTGATAGTGATTCAGGAGTGGTGGGGGCTCGATGACCAGACCAAATCGATTGCCGACCGTTTTGCAGCCGCCGGTTACCTGGCTTTTTCGCCAGATTTGTATCACGGCGAGCTGGCCCAACTGGGCGACGGTGAAAAAGCCATGTCGCTGGTGCAGAAATATGGCCCCGGCGCGCCTGGCGAACTGCAAGGTGTCTTCGATGCCTTGCGGGCTCACCCAGATTGTTCTGGCAAGGTTGGCAGCGTGGGTTTTTGCTTTGGCGGGCGGATGTCTTTGCTGCTGGGAACGCTGCGCCCGGTGGATGCCATCTGCACCTTTTATGGCGGCGGCATGCAGCAAGCCTTTGACCAGATTCGCGCCCATTTACGCGCGCCGGTGTTGGGGCTGTTTGGCGATGCCGATCAATCGATCCCGGTGGGAACGGTGGAGCAGTTTGACCAGTTGCTGGGTGAGATTGGGGTCGAGCACGAGGTAGTCGTTTATCCCAACTCGGGGCATGCTTTCTTCCGCGATAGCGACCCGAAGGTGTACAAACCGGAAGCTTCAAAGGATGCCTGGGAGCGGGTTACCCGTTTCTTTGGCAAGAATTTAAACTGAGACCGCTGCTCAGGCAGGATTAAGTTGTTTGGCGCTCCCGCTACCGGGAGCGCATTTTTTTTTTGCTGCCAGCAGCAAAATCTGTGGCAAAATAGAAGCATGGAACTCACCCGCGAACAAATCGCCGTGATCGAAGCACCCATTGACGCCAAAATATTGCTCTTTGGCCCGGCCGGAAGTGGCAAAACCACTACTGGCGTGGAACGGATGCGCGCGCTGCTTAACGCGGGCGTGCCCGGTGAATCAATCCTGATGTTGACCCCGCAACGAACTTTGCAGGAACCTTACCTGGAGCTGCTCCACAGCCCCGGGCGGGGCGTGGGCGGCGAGGTCACCCCGGCCACGATGGGCGGCCTGGCGCGGCGGATGTGTGAGTTGTTCTGGCCGTTGGCTGCCGAAGCGGCCGGTTTTTCCCGCCCCGACCAGCCGCCGATTTTCCTGACGCTTGAAACTGCCCAGTATTACATGGCCTATATTGTGCGCCCGCTGCTCGAGCAGGGGTATTTCGAGTCGGTCACAATCGACCGTAACCGTTTATATTCACAGATTATCGATAACCTGAACAAAGCGGCGCTGGTGGGTTTTGCACATACCGATATTGGAGTGCTGCTCGATTCGACCACCCAGGGCGATGCCAGCCAGCGGCGCATTTATGCCAACGCGCAAGATTGTGCCAATCGTTTTCGCGCTTTTTGCCTGCAATACAACCTGCTCGATTTTTCGCTGCAAATGGAAGTCTTTGCCAATGTGCTTTGGCCGCAACCGGTGGTGCGAAATTTCCTGACGCGCAGTTATCGTCACCTGATTTATGACAATGTCGAAGAAGATTCTCCCCGCGCTCACGACCTGTTGCGCGAATGGCTGCCCGATTTCGAATCGGCGCTGCTGGTGTTCGATGAGGGCGGTGGCTACCGCAAATTCCTGGGGGCCGATACTGGCTCAGGTTGGGCGCTGGGGCAGCTGTGTGGCGAACAGGTTGAGTTTCGGGGCAGTTTTGTTTCCTCCCCGGCAATTGTGGCGCTGGAAGATGCGCTGGTCGAGGCCATCCGCCCCAGCGAGTTCCCCCTGACCCCGGCCGAAGAGCGGCGCGAGGCTTTTTCGATTTTGCGCCGGGTGGGGTCGGAGAGCGAACTGCCGCGCTTTTATCCTGAATTGTTGGATGCTGTGACAGACGAAACGGCCCGGCTGCTGGAGGCAGGTTTGCCCGCTTCCGAGGTGGTTATTCTGGCCCCATACCTGTCGGATGCTTTGCGCTTTGCCCTGACCCACCGCCTGGAAGCGCGCGGCATCCCGTGGCGCTCGCATCGCCCCTCGCGCGCGCTGCGCGACGAACCGGCCAGTCATGCGTTGCTGACCCTGGCGGCGCTGGCGCACCCGGCCTGGAACATTCACCCGCCGCGCGCCGATGTAGCCAATGCTTTGATGCAGGCGATTGAGGACCTGGACCTGGTGCGGGCGCATTTATTGACCGAGATTGTCTACCGCGCGCGCGATGTTTCGCTCACAGGTTTTGAAAACATCCAGGCTGAGATGCAGGCGCGTATTACGTATGTGCTGGGGGAGCGTTTTTCCACCCTGCGTGAGTGGTTGATGGCCTACCGCGAGGGTGAAAAGCTGCCGCTGGATCACTTTTTGCGCAAGATTTTTGGCGAGGTGCTCTCGCAGCCCGGTTTTGGATTCCACTCCAGCCTGGATGCTGTGCGGGTGGCCGCCAGCCTGGTCGAGTCAGTGCAGAAGTTCAGGCGCGGCACCGAGATGGTCTTCTCCTTTGAAGAAATTGACCCTGGCCTGGAGTACCTGGCTATGTTGCAAGATGGTGTGATTGCCGCGCAGTATCTCGAAAGCTGGCAGCCGCCCAACCTGGAAGCAGTGCTGGTGGCCCCTGCGCACACGTTTTTGATGATGAATCGCCCGGTGGCTGTGCAGTTCTGGCTGGATGTGGGCTCAAGCGGCTGGTCGGAGCGGCCCACACAGCCGTTGACGCATCCGTATGTGCTTGCGCGTGGTTGGCCGCCGGGTCGCCTATGGACAGATGCGGACGAAATTGCCGCCGAAACCGAAGCCCTGGCGCGCCTGGTGGGCGGGCTGTTGCGCCGCTGCCGTGAACGGGTCACACTGGGGTTGAGCGGCCTCAGCGAAACGGGATTCGAGCAACGCGGCGTCTTGTTGCGGGCTTTTCAAAAGGTGCTGCAAACGCAGGGGGAGTAGAGTAACCATCGGGCCGAATTTGGTGTTTTATCCTCCAAATACCTGGAAGGAGAAACAACCATGACTGAGCATGAGAATACCAATACGGTTCCGTCTTTTTATGAGCGGCCCAATGTAAAGAAAGAAATCATCCCCGTGGCGGGTGGCATCCCGATGGGGATTGAAAGTGTGTCCAATTCCAAGCTTGGCATTGCCGGGGCTTATGGCGCCTGGGGCCAAAATTATAACAACACTACCCTGACCGGTTTTGTAAGTGAGCGCCTGGGCTACGAACTGCCCGAAAGTGACGTGATGAACCTGGGAGAACTGGGTTTCCATCACCGCCATCATACGGCTTTGCTGAGTGATTCAGACCATACCGAACTGGAAATTGAAGTTGGTGCGCGGCTGCTGACTGAGGCCATTAAAGCCAATCAGTGGCAGCCTGCCGATGTGGATGGCTTGCTCATCGGAATGAGCGCGCCGGTCTCTGACGATTATGTGGCCCAAATTGCGCGCCGTGCCGGGATGCGCGAAGATGCCCTGAAAGTCAGCGTTCACAAGGCCTGTGATGGTTCGATGGGTGCGCTGCACCTGGCGCTAAACCCGCAGCTTTCGCTGCCGGGGCAGGTCAATGTGGCTGAGGAGTTGACCGGTAAAAAGGTGCTGGTGGGCGGTATTGAAGGCCTAAGCCGTTTTACCAGCCACGCGCGTGACAAAAATGCCCTCCAATTGTTTGGGAATGGCATGGGAGTCATTGGGGTTGTGCCGGGCGAGACCATGAAATTGCTGGCGGGCAAGAGTTTTGAAGCCTACGATGAAGAAGGTCTGCTGCAGGTACACATGTATTACCCGCATTCACGCGAACTGGCTGAAGGCAAATCGCTCTTGGAAGTGTCGAAGACCTCCTCCAGTCACCTGCGTGTGGCCGGGATGATGCATGAACCCGAAGATGGCCTGCCGATTGTGATGGCTGGTCTGATGGGCATGGTTAAGCTCTTTGTGCGCAATGGCGTGCAAACTGTGGCAGATGTGTACCAGGAATATATGCAAAAACTGGGCGCCTCTGGCAAAACCATCGAAGTGGCCATTGCCCACCATGCCAATTACAAAATCAATATGCTTAAGGCCAAGCAGCTTCTTAAAGAAGGAATCCAGTTCCCGATGCCGTGGCTGCTCAATGATTTTGGCAACGTCAGCGCCGCCTCGTGCATGATTGCCTTCTTGCGCCAGTTGGAAGAGATTACCCCCGGGGCGCATGTCCTGTTCGATGGGTTTGGCGCGGGGACGTATTACGATGTAATGGCCGTTTCGATGGGTTAACGCTGGCGAACGGTTTACAGGCAATGTACAATAGACGGATGAAACGTCATCCGTCTATTGTTTTAAGCGGATTCCGATGCGCGTAAATGAAAGCGTTGTGCCTACCCGATGACCCTAAACTCTTTCACCTTTCGCCCCTCCCAAACAGAAATCCTGCGCTATCGCGGCGGCAAAATGGGCATATCGGCTGTGCCCGGCTCGGGCAAGACCTTCACCCTCAGCGCCCTGGCCGCGCAAATCATCTCCAGCGGTGTGCTACAACCCGACCAGGATGTGCTCATTGTCACCCTGGTCAACTCGGCGGTAGATAATTTCTCCAGCCGCATTGGCAAAATGGTCGAGCAGCAGGGGTTGATCCCGCACCTGGGCTATCGCGTCCGCACCTTGCACGGGTTGGCGCATGATATTGTGCGTGAAAAACCGGCCCTGGCCGGGTTGGAGCCGCGTTTTGCCATTGTCGATGAGCGCGAAGCCGAATTTATTCGCAAGGAGGCCGCCAACGCCTGGCTGGCCGCGCACCCCTACGAGTTTGACGAATACCTCGACCCCCAACTCGATGACAACAAACGTGACTGGATTCGCCGCCAGCAGCTCCCCGACCTGGTGCACAGCCTGGCCCTGGCCTTTATTCGTTCTGCCAAAGACCGCCGCCTGATGCCCGAAACCTTGCGCCACAAGCTCGATTCTGCCCCTGGTTTGCCGCTGGCCGAAATGGGCTGGGCCATCTACGCCGATTACCAGCGCGCCCTGTCTTATCGCGGCGCGGTCGATTTTGACGACCTGATTCGCCTCGCGTACCAGATCCTTGAAAGCGACGCCGACTACCTGGCCCGCCTGCAATATCGGTTTCCTTACATCCTCGAAGACGAAGCCCAGGACTCCTCGCGCATCCAGGAGCAAATCTTGCGCCTGATGGCCGGGCACGGCAACTGGGTGCGGGTTGGCGACCCCAACCAGGCCATTTTCGAGACTTTTACCACCGCCGACCCGCACCTGCTGCGCGATTTCATCGCCAGCGAAGCGCAATTCAAAATGGAATTACCCGTTTCGGGGCGTTCGCAGTCCTTTGTCATTGACCTGGCCAATTACCTGATCGATTGGGTCAATGGAGCACACCCCGCTGAAGCCTGCCGCGACGCCCTGACCGTGCCCTACATCCGGGCAGCCGAGCCGGACGACCCGCAGCCGAATCCCCCGCCCGATGTCGACACCATCCGCCTGATTAGCAAGAAACACACTCCCGAAGAGGAGATCGAAGCGGTGGTCAAATCGCTCGAAAAATGGCTGCCCGAGCATCTCGATTGGACGGTGGCGGTCCTGGTCCCGCGCAACACACGCGGCGTGGAAGTGATCGAAGCGCTCAAAAAACGCAAAATCGAGTATGTCGAATTCCTCAGCAGCACGACCAATACCCGCGCTGCGGCCGGGGCGATTGCCAATATTATTGCCTACCTGGCCGAACCGGCTGCGCCTCGCAAACTGGCAATTGCTTATCAGGTCTGGCGACGCGCCTGGCGCGAAGACGAAAATCAAAAGGGGCTGTACGATCAGGTTACGGCCGCCCTGCGCCGGGTGGGAAAGATCGAAGAGTACCTGTTCCCGGCTTTAGAAACGCCGGGGGCAGGGCAGGATGCCCCCGTGGAGGCAGAGTCGGAACAAGTTCAGTTTGAGTTGGATGCTTTTCGCGAAGTGGTACGCCGCTGGCAGGGCACGACCGTACTGCCTATTGATCAGATGATCCTGACCCTTTCACAGGAATTGTTTACCGAACCGGCTGACCTGGCCCTGGCGCATAAACTGGCCCTGGTGTTGCGCCGCGCGGCCGATGACCACCCCGATTGGCGTTTGCCCGAACTGACGGCTGAGCTGGGGGTGATTGCCAAGAACGAGCGCCGTTTCATCGGTTTTTCCGCCGACGATTCGGGCTTTGACCCGGAGCGATACCGCGGCAAGGTGGTGGTGACGACCATGCATAAAGCCAAGGGGTTGGAATGGGATCGGGTTTACATGATGTCAGTCAATAATTATGATTTCCCCTCGTTGCAGCCGTACGACCGGTTTATCTCTGAAAAGTGGTTTGTGCGCGGCGGCCTGAACCTGGAAGCCGAGGCCCTGGGCCAGTTAAAAGCCATGGAAGCCACCAGCGAATATGACTGGTATGAAGAAGGCGTAGAAACCCTGCGCGCGCGAACCGATTATGTCCGCGAGCGGCTGCGGCTGCTGTATGTAGGCATCACCCGTGCTCGCCGTGACTTATTGATGACCTGGAACTCTGGCCGCCAGGGCGATGCCCAGCGCTGCCTGCCGGTTGAAGCACTGGTAGGGTGGTGGGAGACCCGGCGCGGTTAGGATTACCCTTTCTTCCAGTCCTTTTCCTCGGGAAACAGGGCAATAAACTCATCGCCGTTCCCGCGCCGGTCGAAAGATTGTAAAGCAACCTCCTTCCAGGCCAGGAAATGCGCAGTTTGCAGGTGGAAGTCGCGCGCGTCCATATCACGGTAAACTTCAAACAGGCTAAAGTGAGTGGGGTCTTTGGCATCCTGGAAAACATCAAAGCGCAGGATACCCTCCTCCAGCACGGTATTGCGGGCATTTTCCAGTGTGGCGGCTTTGTAGGCTTCAACCATTTCTGGTTTTATATAATGATGAACCTGAAAGATGTACATAAAAACGCCTCCATGTTTTTTTGAAATACTATACACACTTAATTGCTTGATGTGCATAACAAAACGGGAGCATGGCCATGCTCCCGTTTTGTTAGAGTTTCTTTTTGAGTTGCTGTACCCTGATGCCCAGTCTTAAAATTGTGTAGCCATAGAACACTAAAATTACAAACATCAGCAAACTCAAAGCAGAATAGGATGTTCCATCGGTTTGATTCAGGCGGGTTAAGTTGAAGATATAAATCGGCAGCAAGGCCACCAGGATAAACAACAGGCGCTCATATTTTTTGGCCTTAGAGAGATGATCGCTGAAGATTTCGGGGACGGAACCTTCACTGGCCTCTTTGCCAAAATATTGCCAGCCGCCCAACTCACCAAAGTAATCCCAGCCGGCATCTTTAAAAAGCTGCAAATAGCCCGGCTTGTTGGCGCTGTCGATAAAGTAATCCATGCGGAAAACGTAATTCTTTCCTGGACCTGCTTCAAACGTATAGTAGCCTGGTAATCCGAGCGAGCGTAAGTGCCAGCCTTGACGCGCCATATCACTCAGCCAGGCTTCTTCTTTTTCGTCTTCCCAGGCCCAAAACCACTTAAATTTTCGGATTGTTGTCATAGGAACCTCCAAATCTTACCAATTATTTGTGATTGAACCATTCTCTACCAAAATCGCTGACCGCCGGATGTGTTCTTTGATGACACTTTTGCCTTTTTCCGTTAATGTGTAAGACTTCCTGCGCTCAACCTCGTCTACTTTGACAATCAGCCCTTCGCTCTCAAGCGTGGTAAACGCTCCGTAGAGTGTTCCGGGCCCAATTTTGACTGTGCCTTTGCTGATGCTCTCCACCTTTTGCATCACCCCGTACCCGTGCAGCGGCTCGCTTAACGCCAGTAAGATGTATGCGGTGGATTCGGTCAGTGGCATGTATTTTTCTGTTGACCCGGACATAGTTATATTTTCCTTGTATCGCTCGACGATATATCGTACAAAGATATATTACCATGCGATATATCGTCTGTCAATATAGCCGGTTTATCTAGGCCCCGGTTTCTTTGTACAAATTTGGTTTATTCTTCACACAATCTTTACAATCGAGCGGTATCCTAAGCATAAGAAAACCAGAAACGGTTTTCAAACCCTAAAAAATATCCTTTAAGGAGAAAAATATGAAGAAGTTCCTGTTAGTTGTATCCGTTCTTCTCGTCGCTGTGGTTATCTTTGGCGCGGGTTTCGTTTTTGCCTCCCAGTACCAGCCAGTCTTTGCCCAGGCGGGCACGCCAGGTACCTACGCCAATGGCGGTTTCGGGGGTCGCATGATGGGTGGCCGGGGTGGTTATGGCCCCGTGCATGACTATGTTGAGCAGGCCCTGGCCGAGAAACTTGGCCTGACCGAAGCCCAGGTTGAAGAACAACTGGCTGCGGGCAAGAGCATGTACCAGATTGCTATTGACAACGGCACCGCTGAAGCGGATGTAGCCGCCCTGCTCGAATCGGTTCACAAGACCGCTTTCGATAAGGCTGTTGCCGATGGCGTGATGACCCAGGAGCAGGCTGATGCCATGTTCCAGCAGATGCAGTCGCGTGGTTTTGGAACTGACTGCCCGACCGGTGGTGTTCGCCCGCAAGATGGCACCGGGATGATGGGTGGTGGTCGCGGTGGTCGCGGTCATGGTGGCATGATGGGCGGCTGGGGTCAGCAGCAGCAGACCAATCCGTAAAAGTTATTGTGACAAGAATCAAAAGGCCGGGCCAAGCCCGGCCTTTTGTGTTTCTGCTTAATCCTCACGCCCAGCCAAACAGCCTGGCAATTGTGGCAGTGGTAAAAGTGACCAGGAAGGCTGTGCCGAGGGTGATAACCACACTCAGGGTAGCCCACTTGAGGGAGTTGGTCTCTTTGTAGATGGTCATGATGGTGGTGGCGCAAGGGTTGTGCAGCAGCGCGAACAACATCAGGTTGATGGCGGTCAGCATGGTCCAGCCGTGACCTTCGACTAGAAGCGAACGGATGGCCTCGTTGGTAGACGGGCCATCAATCATCATGCCTGCGCCCAGGTAGACCATCATCATGGTTGGGACAACGATTTCGTTGGCGGGGATGGCGATGATGTAGGCCAGCAAGATGACGCCGTCCAGGCCGAGCAGCAGGCCAAACGGATTGAGCCAGTCGGCGATGGCACGGGCCAGGTTGCTGTCTCCAAACGGGATGTTGGCCAAAATCCAGATGATGGCTCCGGCGGGAGCGGCAGTCTGCATGGCGCGCCATAATACGAACAGGGTGCGGTCAATCAACGAGGTGTAGAGAATTCGGCCAACGTTGGGGCGGCGATAGGGGGGCAGTTCCAGCGTAAAAGCGGAGGCTTCACCCTTGAGCACGGTTTTGGTCAAAATCCAGGACATGAGCAGGGTGAAACCGATCCCGATCATCACTACGCCAACGACGGACGCGGCGGCGATAATGGATGCGGTGAACCCGCTGAACCCGGCAGCCAGGAAAACTGTGCCAAGCATGATCAGGGTTGGGAAACGCCCGTTGCAAGGGACAAAGTTGTTCGTCAGGATGGCGATGAGCCGCTCACGGGGCGAGTCGATGATGCGGGTGGAAACGACCCCGGCGGCGTTACAGCCAAAGCCCATCGCCATCGTCAGCGCCTGTTTGCCGTGCGCGCCGCTTTTGCGGTACAGCCAGTCGAGGTTGAAGGCCACACGCGGCAGGTAGCCCAGGTCTTCGAGAATGGTGAAGGCCGGGAAGAAGATCATCATGGGCGGGAGCATCACTGAGATTACCCAGGCCAGGCCTCGATAAACGCCATCCCAGATGAAGCCGGTGACCCACCAGGGCATGCTGATGGCATTGAAGAGTGCAATGCCCTGGTCGCCGACCCAAAACAGGACTACCGCGATGGCGTCAGAAACAACGTTTGCGCCTGAGACGGTTAGCCAGATGATGACGGCCAGCAGCGCAAGCATGATGGGCAGGCCAAAGATGGGGGAAGTGACCAGGCGATCGATGCGTTGGTCAAAGTCGTATTTTTTATCTGAAGCGGTTTTGACGGCCCGCTTCGCGATGGTTTCGGCTTCGGCATAAAGCGACTTTACAATTTCATCGCGGAAGCCGGTGGAAAGCCCGGCGCGCAGGGTTTCGGCTTTTTGTAAAATATCAGTTGATTCCATAAAAATTTCCTTCTATCCACAGATTTCACGGATGACGCAGATTTGTTAGAAAATCTGTGAAATCTGCGTCATCTGTGGATAAATCCTATTGTCGTCCTTCGACGGCCATCTTGCGGCTGAATTGCACATCGGCGCGGCGTTGGCGGGCCATCAGTTCGGGGAGTTCGCCGTTGGTCAGCGCGTTTTGCACTTTGGCGTCGCCATCGAGCAGGCGGATGGCCAGCCAGCGGGCGTTGGCGATGCCCGGAACCAGTTTTTCAATCATCGGGACCAGTTCGTTGACGGCATGCTGGAACTCGGAAGTGCCCTCGACGCGTTTCGGCGTGGTCAGGATGGAGCCGTCAATCACCCCGGCGACCGTTTGCAGCAGGGTGGAAACTCCCTCGCCGGTGCGGGCGGTGACCGGGATGCAGGGGACGCCCAGGTCGCGGGCCAGGCTGCGGGTATCGACCTCCAGCCCTTTGCGGCGGGCCTCGTCCATCAGGTTGACCGCCACGACGACTTTGTCGGTGATTTCGAGCACCTGCATTACCAGGTTCAAGTTGCGTTCCAGCGCGGTGGCGTCGGTGACAACGATGGTCGCATCCGGCTGGCCGAACAGGATGAAGTCGCGGGCCACTTCCTCATCTTGTGAGGCCGAAAGCAGCGAGTAGGTGCCGGGCAAATCCACAATTTTGTAGCGGACACTGTTGAACTGGTAGCCGCCCTCGGCGCGCGTGACGGTTTTCCCCGGCCAGTTGCCGGTGTGCTGCTTGAGCCCGGTCAGCGCGTTGAACAGGGTGCTTTTACCCGTGTTGGGGTTACCTGCCAGCGCGATGACGCGGTCAAAGTTGTCGACTTTGATGCCCATCTGCTCCAGTTGGGTGTAGGCCGGGCAGGTTTCGCAGTTTTCGGTCGGGAGTTGGATTTTGGTGGTTTCAGGCATATTACCTCGTCAATCTGGGCCAAAAGCGCCCGGTGGTTTGCATATACTGGCGATATTCATCGCCGAATTTTTCGATTAAATTGGCTTCCTCTTTGGGCGTGCGCAGGGCCATCAGGATAAACGCCAGCAAGCCCAGGGAAGCGATGAACCAGTTGTCGGCCACCAGGCCCAGCGAGACAAAAAAGGCTGAGCCAATGGTGTAGAGTGGGTGCCGCACCCAGCGATACGGGCCGCGGGTAACGAGTTTATGCTCGCGGCGGGTGGCGCTGGTTGGCGTGATGCCGCTGCCGATGCTGCTGAATAGCCAGTAGATGCCCAAAACGCACAGGCTGCCGAGGAAAATCCCAAGCCAGCGCATCCACTCGGGCAGGCCCAATTTCGACCAGGCCATCCACTGCGGATTAATCACATACGCCAACGGGCTGAGCCAGAGCAAGAGTCCGCCGAGCCGGATGAGAGTCATCAAAACGGTGCCATCCACCCGGCGCGAGATGCTTTCGCCGCTCTCGCGGTCGGCCTTGCGGCGGAAATAACTGGAGATACCCATGCCAGTCACGAAAATGCTGGCGGCAAAAATCTGAAAAATAGTCTCGTTCATCAATACCTCTAAAGTAGAGCCCAAAATCTCCTGTTTTGGATAATTAATTGACCGGTTTGACCCAAATCTGCGCCGCCTGGTCTTTGCGCAGCGCAATCAGCGTGCCGCGCACGCGGTAGGCGCGTGGGTCGCCGAAGAAATTTTGCAGCTCGGGCGAAATCTGCGTCCCCGGAGTGAGACCCAGGTCCAGGAAGCGGCGACGGGTAAAACCCTGCACGCCTTCATCAAGGATCACAATTTCGGCGTTTTCATTATGTTTGAGCTGCCAGAGCGGCATAATCCCGGTTTGTATCGCTTCACTGGCTGGCAGCGGTGTCACCTGAACATTGGCCGCCACAGTGGGTGCCAGGCGATATTCACTTTCGCCGTCGCTCAAGACATAGCGTTGCGGTGTTTTTTCAAGGATGCGGATGACCTGTCCCAGGCGTAAGCCTGCAGCGGTAATTTGTTCGAAAGCGATGGCCGGTTCATCTTCGATATGGGAAATCCTTACCGGACCCTCCGCCTGCCACGCCGTTAAAGGAACAGCAGCCTGGGCCTGGAGTTTGCCCTCCCTGCTCGGGATTGGGTCGCCATGCGGATCGCGGGTGGGGTGCCCCATCGCCGCTTCCAGCGCATCCAATTCGGCTGAAGTCAGGCTGTGTTCACGCTTATGCGCTTCACCGTGGACTTTTGAGAGCGGCATGCGCGCTTCGTCAGCCAGGTAGCGCTCCCACAGCCGGTGCGCACGGACGACATGCAAGGCCCAGCGTTCCCCTTCGGCGGTGAGATGGATCTCATTCCCGCGTGATTCGACCAGGTTTTGCGATTCCATCTGGGTGATGAGTTTCATCGTCTTGTTGGGAGACAGGTTGAGGGTCCCGGCCAGCGATTGCGGGGTTGCGTGACGCCCCTCCTGTTCGCGATCGATCAAGTGTTTGAGCGCATCTTCCACCAGTTCCCGCTGACGGATCTCGCGCCAGGCGGCCAATTGAGCCAGGCCGCCATAGGTTGGCAGGAACAACCCTGCCAGTCCAAGAATCAGGATGGCGATTAGCCATGCAAGTATGGGCATAAAAGACTCCTTTCAGTTACAAAAAGTACGCCAGGGTGGCGGCCAGCAGCCCCAGCACCAGGCTAAAAACCGTGCCGATCAGGAAGCCGCGGAAGTGAAACCCGTAATCTTTGTAGGCCGGGTGGCCTTCTGAACCGGGAATGACAAAGAATTTGGGTGTGAGGGTGCAAAAAAACAGCCAGTCGAGTACCAGCCAGTCCCACACGTTAAAAGCCCAGACGATGCCAAAGGCATGCAGGAACAACGCGATAAACGAGGTTGTTTCCAGGCGCGCTACAAAGACAAAGGGCAAAACCAGCAGCGCCAGCAAGAACGGCATCCCGTATAGGGTACTCTGGCGTTTTTCCGTCTCTGTCTTGGGTGGGACAATCGCCTTAATCGCGGGCGGGTAATCCTGCAGCATCAGGCGTGGGTTTCGCAGCACCAACCCCACCAGCATGAGTGTGGCCAGGGCCACATAAAGCGATGCATCGGTGAGAAGTTGTGAAAAGTCGATCATTTTGAAAACGGTCCTTGTTGAAGTTCAACATAAATCTGGCTGCTGATGGCGATCCCAATGGTTTTGGCGGTCTGGCCTGCGACCTGCACTTCAAGGTTCTGGTCGAAGGGTGAATATGCTATCACTTCCACTGCGGCGCTGGGAACGAGTCCAAGCTCTTCGAGATGCCGTAACAGCCCCGGGTCGTGGGCGCGTACCCGCACGATCACAGCTTTCTGGGTGGCCCGCAGCGCCGAAAGCGGCAGCGACTCGTCGGTTGGCATGACCAGTTCGGGGGTCGGTATCAACTCCCCGTGCGGGTCGCGGGTTGGGTAACCCAGCACAGCCGCAATTCGGGCTTCAAATTCCTCCGAGATGGCATGTTCAAGGCGGCAGGCTTCCTCGTGAACGTTGTCCCATGAATACCCCAACATCGTCACCAGGTAGGTTTCAAGCAAGCGGTGATGGCGAATAACCTCCAGGGCGGCTTTTTCTCCCGATTGGGTCAGGGTCACTCCCTGGTGCTTGCGATATTCCACCAGCGCCGGGGAGGCGGCTGCCAGCTTTTGTAGCATCCCTGTCACTGACGCCGGGGCAACCCCCAGCCGTATCGCCAGGTCGGTGGTGCTAGCCATCTGCCCCGATTCTGTCAGGGCATAGATTTGTTTAAGATAATCTTGAATGGAAACCGTCAGGGTTTGTTCCATTTCTTTGTCCTGGTAAAAGTAAAATTTAGTCTTACCTAAATTATTCTAGCAAAAAAAGAAAGCCGAGTCAAGAGGCCCGGCTTTGTCAGGTTATTCGCAATTTCCGTTGTTGTCGCACCTGGGTTCTGGCAGGGGGCAAGATAAGGGAACCGCAGGGGTCTGGAGATAAATGCCATCTTGCTGTGGTACGATGACGGCCCAGGCCTGAGTAAAATATTCTGTGCGACACCCCAAAACAAACACGTCGGCGGTATTGGGGAGTGGGAACCAGTCTGATGTCGTTGGCAGGATGATGGCTTGTTCGCCTTGCGGGCCAATCACCGTGAAACTCATCCGAGAATAGAGTTTGGGCGTAAAAAGCGGGCCTGCAATCATAGGATTCGTGCCCCGCCCGGCAAAGCGCGGGTATAAAGCGCGACCTTGCAAAATAACAGAGTCGTTTTGTGCCAGAAAATTGCTTAGGACACCAGGTTGCAGCCCTAGAGCTTTGCCATACTGTGTTTCCACGATTGCGGCTATTTGCGATTTTTCCAGGGCTTCGAAACGCGGTTTCTCGAATACATTCGCAAGAGGAATTAGAGCGCCAAGCGCAAAAAGAGCAACCAGGCTTCCCAGTCCATGCCAGACGGTTGTTTTTTTAGGGCTGTTTTGCGCGGAGGTTGTTGCAAGATTTATTCCCAGCCAGGTGGACATGATGTGGAGCAATGTCCAAAGCCCAAAAACATAATAAGCTATTAAGATCCAGTCTACCGGGACAATGTATCGTCCCCCGGATGTCCGGCCCAGCCCGTTTACCAGGAAATATAAGCACATGGCTCCTAAGGGCAGCAACCCAGATAATCGATGCTGTTTCCAGGCAGCACCAATCCCCAAGGTAATGAGCACAATATTAAACAGAATCAACCACTGGGCCTGGTAACTCATTTCTCCATTCCAATAAGGTTGCCAGAAGGGTTCTGTTTCTTTAATGACCGAACTGAGTCCAATGTTTTGTAAAGTGCTTGGCAGCGTCAGGGTGGCTGTGGTCAGGTTGTTCAGGAAATGGTCGAGGATAAAATCGGCGGTTGCCTTGGGCATGTCAGTAAATGGCAGGTTGAGACTGGCCAGTTGGGGCGATGGCAGCATGCCATTTTCCCAGGGCCAGCGGAAATCTGGATAGCGTTCTTGGATGACTATAAATATCCGGCTAAAGTACAAGTCAAACAGTGAAACACCGCTGCCATTAAACTGTACCCAGGGGGTTACTGTAGCCAGGTAGGCTGCCAGCATGAAACTCGCCATAGAAAAAAGGAGTTTACCTGGCCGCAGATAAAACCAGAGTGCGAGAAACCCGGCTGCGGGCAATAGGATGAGCGCATGTGGGCGCAGCATACCGGTAAAACCGATCAGCCCGGCGACCCAGCCCGCCAAGACCCAATTTTGGCGAGGGTTTTTGGCCCAGCGTATTGCCAGGTAGATGATAACTATTAATAATAAGGCCGTTGGATAATCGGTCAGGTACATTTTCTGGTTGGCATTTTCCAGCCAGCTACCGGCTGCCAGGCCATTAACACCGCGCAACAGTAAGAGCAGCCCAAGGCTGGCACCCGCACCTCGTCCCAACAACTCTTTTCCCAGCAGGTAAGCGCAGGCTGGGAATAGTGCCAGGAGAACGGCCTGGAGATTTGCTACGTTTTCATAACCCTGGCCAACAAGTTGATGCAAATAAAAAAGGAAGGCCGTATACAATGGCCGATCATAAGAATAGCCATTGAATAATTTTTGGCCGATTAAGGCGTACTGACTGTTAAGGTCATAGAATTCCCCATCTGCGCCAGGATAATATTCAAAATTGGGCGGGAAGGGGTCCGTTAGCATAAAATTTGTTCGGATTGGTTCTTTCACCCACAAAAATGCTGCTATGAGCCAGATTGCTACGAAAACCAGGCCGTCTAAGCGGGCTTTGGTTTTTCCCTCGTTGGTTACGAAACGCTTTTCTACCCATCCCATTAACAACCCAACCAGGGATGCCGCTAAAACTTGCCAGGCCAGTACCGGTACACCCGCGCCATACCAATAATCTTCCTCGCTGGCGGTGACATCCAGGATACGATTATTGACCAGCCATACGAAAACCAGCGCAATCAGTGCCGCAATCGCTGCGGTGATGAAAAGGGCTTTATTGTGTACGAAATAACTTCGCAAATTTGCCCAGGTCGCTTTTTTTTGAATGGCGAGTGAGTATAAAAAGCCATTGCCGCAAGCAAAGGCCAGCCATGCTGCCAGGGGCAACAGCCGAAGCGCATAATAATAAGCGTTCCCAAAAGCTTCGGCGGGGGTCCAGGCCAGAAGCCAGCCACTGATGGCTAATGGGCCAAGTATCCAGGGTGTGATGTTGTGATGGGTCACCTGGCTGGCTACCTTTAAGACGAGCCGGTTTTCGGACATGGTAAGCAAACCCAACAAGAGAAACGCTATCCCAAGGCCCAGGGTCCCTGCCACCAAGAACAGACTCTGCGCCGAAAGACCGAAAACAAGCGCTCGTCCGCTGCCTGTTGATGCATGGAAGATAGCCGGGGCCGTTGCAAATAGGCCGGCCGAATCTGCCAGGAAAAGCGCTGCCAGGGTTTGTTTAGAGCCCGGCGTTGATGGAAAAATCATGCTCATGGTTCAAAAATGACTTCCGGATACTCAGGGGATGGGCCGTCGAGCAGGGGGGCAGGCAGGCCTTTGAATTCACGGTCAAAGAAGGCCAAGACGTAATCTTGGATAATTTTTTGAACGCGCGGACCGTTGATGGGGCCTTTGAGACCCATTTTGGGAGCCAGCGGGGTCAGGGCAGGCAGGTCGCTGAAGTCGTAGTGGTCGCTGCCCAGGATGGTGACGATGCGGTTGGTGGGTTGGACATGGCTGTAATACTCTTCAAAGAGCCGGGTATTGCGTTCAAAAGGCCAGTATTCACTAAACATATAGAAAAATGGTTGCGATGTGCCGTTTGAAAGTACGGATTTGCTGACCGGGCGCACAAATGCATCGAGGGTCAGGCCAACTTTGCAGCGTGGGTCGCTGGCGCAAAATTGCAAGACAGCCCCGCCGCCGGTGGAATGCCCAAAATTGCCAACTTTTTCAAGGTCGAGCAGACCGCTCAAAAGCCCGGATGGGTCATTTTGGTTTAGTTCGGATAAGTAATTTAGCGTATAGCCAATATCTTGCGTCCACTGGGTGACCAGGATATTGGCTTTGGCTTCATATTCGAGCGCGGGCAGGTCGCCGGGTGGCAGGGCATTGGGATTATTGGGGGCTACCTGGCCGTCTGGAAAGACCGCCATACGCGAGCCGTAGGTGTGCTCCAGGCTGACGACCACGTATCCATGTGAGGCCAGGTCTTGCATCAGGAAGGTGCTTTGGGCACGGAAACCGTTCCAGCCGTGAGAAAAAAGCAGTACGGGATAGGGACCCTCTCCCAGGGCGGGCGGGATGCTTTCGTAGGCGGAGGTTTTTGCCAGGCCGAGGTGGTCGAGAAAGTAGGTGGGCAGGTTGATGTATTCGGCGATGGCGGGCGCGATAATCTCGGCGTTGTCCATCCAGGGGGCGGGCGGGGTACCCAGGTCGGGGGGCAGGGCCGGGTACCAGACCTGGATCATGAATTTGCGCGCTTCGTCTTTGCCCGAAAAGATTTCTTTGCGATTCGGGTCGGTGAGTACGTAGGTGTGGGTGCCGACGCTGTACGGGCCGGTAGGCGGCGGGACCGTTGGAACCGGCAAGAGGATGGGAACCGCTGTCGAAACGGCCAGCAGGAACAGGCTGAGCAGGATGGTGAGCAGATGCGGTTTGGGCGCGGCGGCCGCTTCCAGCTTGCCTTCGCGCATAAAAGCGGTCAGACTCATCAAAAATAAAACAATGGCGATGCCGTAAAGCGGGTACATTTGCCAGCGCAGGCCTTCGACGCGGCCGTGGGTGATGAGTACGACCAGGGTGAAGGCGGGTAATACGCCTACCGCCGGAGGGCGGACACGGCCGGTGAGCGGCCAGAGCAGGTAAATGGTCAGCAGGATGGGGGTCAGGATTTCGAGAGGGCGCATGGGTTATTCACTATTCAGATTGGCGAAGATGGTTTTCCCGGTCATAAAGATGGCGATGAGCAGGTCGAGGCCGCCAAAGATGCCAAAAATGACGATGAGCAGGTTGCCCGCACCTTTGATTTCGGCCTCGGTGGGACGTTCGGGCAGGTAAAGTACGGTAACGGTTTCGCCGACTTTGTACTGGGGCGGGTTGGATGAATAGGTGGACTGGAATTCGACCTCGCGCCCGCCGTCGGTACGGAAGCGGATGACGGGGGTATAGGTAATGTCGCCATCGCTGTCACGCCTGGAAACGACCTGGACGACCGTACCCTGGGCCTCGAGGCCTTTTTGTTGCAGGTTGTATTGCTGGAAGAACATGAAAGCGGCTATGCCGCTAAAGATGAGCCCGGTGGTGACCAGGAAGAAGGTAACCAGGATGTTCCTAGAGATGGACATATGATTCCCAGTTCAGGCGGAGAGGTACTTGGATGGGTAAGTGCCAGCCGTTGCTTCGCGTACCAGGCGCGCCAGGGTTTTGCTGGCCAGGTTGGCTTCGGCGGCGGTGAGCAGCCCGGCCGCAATGGCGGCGTGAAACTCGTCCCAGTCCAACTCTTGCGGCTGGCCGCGTGCCGGTAGCCACAGGTCGAGGAACCAGTCGGTCATGGCGTATCCATCGGCGGTTTTGAGCAGCGGGGTTCCGATGTCGGAATAGTGGCCGAGCAGGGCCTCGGATGGGTCACGGAATTCGAGCAGGTTGAATTGTTCGTTGTAGAAATAGGTTTTTGCCACCGCGCCGACGGATTGATCGGCGCGCAACAGGTTTTCCCGGCGCATCGAGGCGCTCAGGCGCGCACTGATGTCGGGCGGCAGCACGGTTAGGGTGCGCAGGCAGATGCCGTTGTCGCTGACCAGGCCCTCCGTGTAGACGGTCAGCGGTTTGCCAGGCCGGTGATAGTGGATGGGCACCGTGCTCATGCTTGCGGGTTGGGGCTGTCGTTGTTTTCAGTGATGGCTGCAACCGCTTTTTCACGGCCTTCCTGGTAAGCCTGGGCCGACATGGGTTCAGTAATGAGCAGCATGTAGAACAGGTAGGCTGGCATCAGGATGGGGAGCAGACAGGCGCAGATGATGGTAAAGTACAAAACCTGCATCCCGATGGATAGCACTATGGAAAGCACGTAGGTCGTTACCAACACCAGCACAAACCCGCCCAGGTTTTTGCGCAGGATTGGCCACCATTCGCTGAAGCGGAAACCGGCCGAAAATTGCTGCGCGCTAAGCGCATGCAGCGAGGCCGGGTACGACAGGGCCGAAAAAACCAGGCTGAAGGGGAAGATGACACCCATCCCGCACACAAAACACAGGATGGGGATGAAAACCAGCTCTTCGTACCCGTCGATTGAAACAGTCAGGAATAATCCGCCGAGATACAGCCCCAGCAGGAGCATAAACAGCAACATAATTGGCAGGGTGAAGACCAGCCGCACACCATACAGGCGCAGCCCATCTTTGAGAAAGCCGTCCCAATCATCCCAGTCGGGCATCGTGGCGGGCTGGCCGGCCATCACCAGCTTCATAATGCGTGCCAGGTAGCCATACACGTACAAGAGCGGCACAATCGGGATGATGAACCCGGCCAGCGTCAGGGCGCTGCCGATCAGGAAGTTCTTTTTGGAACGCTCATCCTTGAAAGGATAGCTGAGATAGTGGCTAAGATTGAAAGTGTAGAGCATGGTTGGCCTCGTTATGGAATCAGGTTTTGCGCGCGCAGGGTTGCGACAAATTGCGCTCCCCACGGCGACCCGGCTTTGTAGAAAACTCCCGGCTGACCGAGCGGGGCGGCGACGGTGACATAGCTCCCACCCTGGAAGTTTTTCCCGCTCCAGGCATGGACCCAATCGCCCTGTGGCAGGTATACCGTTACCGAATCAGCGCCCTCGTCTGTGACCGGGGCAATCAGGAAGTCCGCGCCGAGCATGAACTCCTGGTAGGTGATTTTCCAGGTTTCGGGGTCGTCGGGATAGTGGATGAACGGGTGCCGCACCACCGGCAGCCCGCTTTCGGCGGCTTCGGTGACCAGCGTTTTGCGGTATTCGAACAGCGCCGCGTAGACTTTAGCCCAGTAAGCAAAAGTATCCAGCGTTTCAGCGTCCGTGTAAAACTGGACATTGTTCTCCGGCTGGTTGCCCTCATGCGTGCGGAAAATGAGCGTAAAGGCGTTCATCTCCATCCAGCGGTAGAGCAGTTCGCGCGAGCGATGGTAATTTTTGATCGGGCTGGTGATGGTGGTGTACCCGCCGATGTCGCTGTGATTATAGGCCATGCCCGAAAGCCCGCCGGTATTCAACCCGGTTACAGCGCTTTTGATGCCGTCATACTCGCTCCACGACACCAGTTGGTCGCCTTCCCAGAACAGGGTGGCGAGTTGCGGGCTGCCGGTGTAGGCGGCGCGGTTGAAGAACACCAACTCGTCATCGGCTTGCTCTACAACCATTCGATTGAGCGCGGCCCACAAAGCCGGGTAGTCATTGTGCGCAAGCGGCGCTTCACGAAACGAGAGAACGGCATCGTAGGGCAATCCTTCGCCGAAATCGGCCATCCAGCCTTTGGCTCCTGCTCCGATGACCTGCTCGCGCAGCACATCCATATACCACGAGGCAGCAGCGGAACTGGTCAGGTCCACCATCCCGAAGTAGAAATCGGTATTTAGCACAAGATAGGGTTCGCCAGCGGCGTTTTTGACCAGGTAGCCCTTTTCTTTCGCTTCCTGGAACAGGTTGCGGCGCATGTTGGGTTTCAGGTTGGCGATATCGGCCAGGTACGGGCTGGCATAGACCATCACTTCGACCCCATCCCGGTTCAAGTCGCCGACCATCTGCTCCCAGCCGGGGTAACGGTCATAATCCACTTCCCAGTTCCACCACAACTGCTTGCCAAAGGAGGTTTTGCGCTGGCCGACCCAATCTTGCAGCCAGAAAGCGGCGATGGGCGTGTTGCGTTGCTGCAGGCTGGCATAAACGTCGCGGACTTTCTCGGTCCCGCCTTGCATTCCAACAATTGCGCCGGAATGAACCCAATCGGGCAGGATCGGCATTTTCGAACCCGTCAGGTTCGAAAACCGGTCGATAAGTTCGCCCGGCTGCTGCCCATCGATAATCTGTGCGCCCAACAGCGGCGACCAAACTTCAACCTGGACCTGGTCTGGCTGGCGTAAATCAAAAGCACTATAAGCTGTGTTCAACAGGGAAAACGCCCGCATCTGATTGGTCACGTAAAACGGCATGGGCGCGTAGGAGGTCAGGGCGTTGCCGCCCGCGCCGCCGTTGGTCAGGTCGGCGAAGAAGGTCAGCGGTTGTTCGCCGCGCCCCACGCCCTGTTCGCTCACCCAGATCGGCACCTTTTTGCCCTTCATGTCGAAATAAGTAAATTGTTCCCCAAAGCCAAAGAAGTGTTCTTCCGGGCTGGACGCGTAGGTGAGGAACAACCGGTCAAAATTGACCGGCGTCTCGAAGGTTTTCGTATCTTGTAGCCAGACGCTCATAAACAGATTGGTATCTGGCTGTTTGAAGTAAACATTATAGAGAACCGATTCTTTGTTGTTGCAATACAAATGCCCGCTCAGCGTCACTGTGCCGGGTTCATTCTCAAATCGACGGTCTGGTCTGTGCAGACCACCTGCCAGTTGTCCCTGAACTTGAACATTCCCCGGCTTTCGGTCACTTGTTCGCTGCCCTGCGCCGCAAAGACAAACGGCTCCCCGGCCAGGGTTTGCCACAGGATTTTGCCCTTGTCGTTGCGGACGGTGAGCTGCCCGCCGTTGGCGTTATTCCATTCGACGGCATAATCGCCGACTTGTGAGACACCGTTCGGTGCGCCGCTTTCAAGCACGGTCAACCTGCCCGTGAGCTGGGAATTCTCCGGGCGCAGCCGTTCTCTTAGCCAAAAACCGGCTGCCAGGCTGGCAAACAATAACACAAAGATGGCGAGGTTGCGTTTCATTCAATCTCCCAAATAAAAATCGCAGATACCCAATTGTATCCGCGATTTCCAGGTTCTAGATTATTCTGCCCGGCTTAATTGGCAATTTTATCGCTGGCGTCATCCAGCGCCCGGACCTGTTCGGGGGTCAAGCGCCAACCGGCGGCCCCGGCATTCATTTCGGCCTGGCGTACGTTCTTTGCGCCCGGGATGGGCAGCGTTCCTTTGCAGATGCACCAATTCAGGGCGATTTGCGCCGGGGTCTTGCCGCCGTAATCCTGGCCGATTTCGGTCATCAGGCGCAGCAGCGGCTGCATCCCCTTCAGCATCCCGGCATATTTGCCGCCGCGCACACCCGGAGGGGGAGTTTCGGGGGAATATTTCCCGGTCAACAGCCCCATCGCCAGCGGGGAATAAGCGATCAGCCGCACGCCCAATTCCTGGCAGCGCGCCAGCAAACCGCTTTTTTCCACCGAACGGTTCAGCAGGTGATATTCCACCTGGTTCGAGCCGAGTGGGATGTCATACTTTGCCAGGGTGGTGTAAGCGCGCTGCATCTGGTTTTTGTCATAGTTGGAAACCCCCACCGCGCGGGTCAGCCCCAGGCGGTGCGCCGACGCCAGGCCCTCGACATAGGTTTCGATCGGCACAATCGGGCTGGGCCAGTGAATCTGGTACAGGTCCACCCGTTCCAGTCCCAGCCGCTCCAGGCTGGCGCGCAGGGCGCGTGTGACCGAGGCTTTGCGCCAGCGCCAGGGCATCGGGAAGAATTTGGTCGCCACAAGCACAGGCATTTTTGTATTTTTAATAAATTGTCCCAGCAGCCGCTCCGAGCGGCCATTGCCATACACTTCTGCGCTATCAATAAAACTGACGCCGTTCTCCAGCGAGACTCGAAAGCCCTGCTCGATATCGGCGTCGTTGTACCCATTCCCATAATTCCAGACCATGCGGTCGCCCCAGGCCCAGGCCCCCAGCCCAATTTCAACGTCATGCAAGAACCGGGTCGATTCAGCAATTTCAGTCATTGTTTGTCTCCTGATTGGGCCGAATTTTATCACTGATTTTTTGTGACAGATGGCACTACTTTCTTTATACCCTTCGGTATATCCTATACCGGAGAGTATATGATGGTGAACCAGCCTGTCCCTGCCGAAAATACCAACGCCGAGCGCATCCTGCGCGACGGCTGGGAGCTATTCCAGCAAAAAGGTTACCTGGGCGTCTCGGTGGATGAAATTTGCCAGCGCTGCGGCATCACCAAGCCCACCCTGTACTACTATTACCAGAGCAAGGAAAACCTTTTTGTAGAAGTGCTGCTGCATCGCCTGCGTGGTTTTGGCGAGGTCATTGAAGAACCAGGTTCCTTTGAAGGTCGATTGGAGCGGGTTGCCACCGTGATGCTTGATAGCTTCAAAACGGATTATTCCTACCTGGTGCGTGACCTGGAACACATCAAACTCCCCCAGAACGTGGTGCGGGTTCGTGAGGCCTTTTCCAGCGAAATCTTTCGTCCCATCACCGCGCTGATGCAGGAGGCCGTTACCGGCGGCCGACTCAAGGGCGAGGCGCGTTTCCTGGCGCACCTGTTTATGGGATTGGTGGAAAGCTTCATTGCCCGCGCTGCCGAATACGGGGTCGATAATGCTCAACTAGCCCGCCTGCTGGTCGCGTTTTTCTTGCGCGGCGCAGGCCTGGAACAATCATAGTCGTTTCAATTTGGATGGAGGCAATATGTCTGATGAATTGCGCATGTGGGTTGAGGTGGGGTTCAATATCCTGTACCTGATTGTGGTGTGGGTGATGGTCTATGTCATGTCACGCCGCCTGGGCGAAGTGGGCAAGGCCAATTACAAGGTTGCCAACCTGTTCCGCTGGGCGTTTTTCCTGTTGGCCCTGGGCGATACCGGCCACGTTGGGTTTCGTGTTGCGGCGTATGCCCTGGGCGGCCTGGAACAGAATGCCCTGCTGGTGGGCCTGGGCGCGCTGGCGACAGCCGTCACTGTGACTTTTTTCTACGCGGTTATGCTGTATATCTGGCGCGAACGTTTTCACCAGAAATTCGGCGCGTTTGAGTATTTCCTGCTGGCCAGTGTGCCCGTGCGCCTGGTGGTGATGGCTTTCCCGCAGAATGATTGGGGCAGCAGTGTCCCGCCTGCTTTCTGGGGGCCGTTTCGCAATGTGTTCCTGATTATCCTGGGCGTAGGCGTGCTTTACCTTTACCTGCGCGACTCCATTCGTGATAAAGACCGCTTATTCCGCTGGATGGCGTATTGTGTATTTTTCTCATACCTTTTTTACACCCCGGTGGTCTTTTTTGCCCGTGAAATCCCGCTCCTGGGCATGTTGATGATCCCAAAGACGGTGATGTACGTTGCCATCCAATTCCTGGCCTATTATGGATTATGGCCGCAGGCCCAAAAGGTGGCCGTGGCGGCTTCTGTTTCGGCAGATTAATTGAGCTGTGTTCCCTTACAGTGCAGGATGATGTCCAATCATCCTGCATTTGTTTTTAACCCCCAAATCGCCCAAACCCGTGTAAAATCACCAGACCAATCTATTTTTGGAACAAAGTGGCCGCGAGGCCCAACCCTTGTGGGGTGGGCCTCGCGCTCCCTGAGTTCCAGGGAGGTTCCCTGTGGAATTCAACGAACCTATGACCGAGCGAGCCGGGTCTGAGACCCCGGCTCAACTTGCGCAGCGTCTCAAACTGCCGTTCGAGGACCTGCGCCTGCTGACTCGTGCCCTGACGCACCGGTCGTATGTCAACGAGCACCAGGATGTCCCGGCTGACAACGAACGGCTGGAATTCCTGGGGGATGCCGTGCTCGACTTTTTGGTCGGCGCCTGGGTTTACAACCACTATCCCGAAATGCCCGAAGGCGAATTGACGCGCATGCGCTCGGCGTTGGTGCGCACCGAAGCCCTGGCCGATTTCTCGCGCCAGCTCGATCTGGGCAACGCCATGCGCCTCGGACGCGGTGAATTGCACGGCGGTGGCCGCGACCGTGATGCGCTCTTGTGCGCAACTTTCGAAGCCATCGTTGGGGCGTTGTACCAGTACAAAGGCCTCGATGCGGCCCGTGATTTTGTCATGCCGTTGCTCGAGCCAGCCGCAGAGCGGATTTTCGTGCAGATGCACACCATCGACCCGAAATCACGCCTGCAGGAGTGGTCGCAGGCCCATAAGCTGGGCACACCCCACTACGTCACCCGCGATTCGAGCGGCCCCGACCATGCCCGGACGTTTGAAGTCGAAGTCCACATTGGCGGGAAGTGTTTTGGGAGTGGCAGCGGCCCCTCGAAGCACATTGCCCAGCAAAATGCCGCCCAAAACGCGCTAGATGGAATAGAAATGATGAACGGTGAATGATGAACGCAGCATTCGTCTCACCGATTTCTTGTCTCTATCCATTATTATCTACCGCCCTGCATTTGCCATTTGGTATTCATCATTCTGCACTCTACATTTCTTAGCCCATGCCTCTTCGCCTAAAATCCCTCGAACTTCACGGTTACAAAACCTTCGCGTCTAAGACGCTTTTTGAATTTGCCGATGGCATCACCGCTATCGTCGGGCCGAACGGCTCGGGCAAGTCGAACTTTGCCGATTCGCTGCGCTGGGTGCTGGGCGAACAATCTGCCAGCCTGCTGCGCGCCAAAAAGACCGAGGATATGATTTTCTCGGGCTCCGAGCATCGCCCGCGCTCGGGGATGGCATCTGTCACTATCACTTTTGACAATACCATCGGCTGGCTGCCGGTCGATTTCTCCGAAGTGGCCGTTACCCGCCGCGCCTACCGCGACGGGCACAACGAATACCTGCTTAACGGCCAGACCGTGCGCTTGCGCGACATCAATGAACTGCTGGCGCAATCCGGGTTGTCGGAACGCACTTACACCATCCTCGGCCAGGGCATGGTCGATGCCTCGCTGGCGCTCAAGGCGGACGAACGCCGCCGCCTGTTCGAGGAAGCGGCCGGGATTGGGCTGTACCGTTCCCGGCGCGAGGAAGCGCTGCGCCGGATGGAGAACACCCAGCGTAACCTGGAGCGCGTGCTCGACATCCTGGCCGAACTGGAGCCGCGCCTGCGCGGGCTGGAGCGCCAGGCCAAGCGCGCCCAGGAATACCTGCAAATCCAGGCTGACCTGAAGCTGATCCTGCGCGAATGGTATGGCTACCACTGGCATCGCTCGCAAAAGGAACTGACCGAAGTCCAGGGGATTGCGCGCCAGCAGGAAGGCAAACTGCAGGAAGCTCGCAAAAATTACCAGGGCCTGACCGAGGGCTTTTCCAGCACGCGCACCCGGCTGTTTGAGCTGCGCGCGCGCCTGAACGAGTGGCATCGCCAGTCTGCCGGGTTGCACAACCAGAGCGAGGCCATCAGCCGCGAGCTGGCCGTGCTGGAGGAACGCCGCCGGTCGTTGACCGAGAGTCGCGCCAACGCCGCCGCCGAGCAGGAACGCCTGGCCGACGAGCAGCGCGCCGCCGGGGAACGCGTCGAGGAGGCTCGCGCCGAATTGGAGCGCATCAAGGCCGAGGCTGCCGACGCCAAAACCCAGGAAGCTGCTGCCAAAGCCGCCCTCAGCGCCCGCCAGTTGGAGCGCGCCGGGGTCGAGCAAAAGCTCAACAGCGCCCGCAACAACCTGAACACGCTCAATTCCCGCCGCGCCAGCCACCAGGCGCACCTGAACGAACTCAAGAACCGCCTTGACGCCCAGCGCCAGAAGCTGCGCGATGCCGATGTGGTCATTGCCACCGCCGAGCAGACTTTCTCGGCAGCGGAGAAAAAGCACCTCGCCGCCAAAAAGGCCCGCGAGCAGGCCGAAGCCGCCTTCCACCAGGCCGAGGCCGATTTAACGGCCATCCGCCAGAAGCTGGGTGAACTCGAAACGGTCCGCCGGGCGCGCCAGGATGAGCGCAATGCCAAGGCGGGCGAGCAGACCAAACTCCAGGCGCAGTTGGATGTGCTCGAACAGGCTGAAAAGTCGCTTTCGGGCTATGCAGATGGGGCCAAGTTCCTGTTGGAAGCGGCCCGCCAGTCGAAGCTGAGCGGCGCGAAGGGTGCGCTTTCGGCTGCGCTGGATGTGCCCGCCGCTTACGAAACGGCTATTGCTGCCGCGTTGGGCGATGCCTTCGATGTGGTGGTGGTCGAATCCGGCCAGGGCGTGGACCAGGCCCTCGAATTGCTGGAGCAGGCGACGGGGCGGGCGGTCATCCTGCCACTCGAAGGCGACAATGGAGCGGGTGGAAAGTGGAAAGTAGAACGGGAAACGCTGCGGGGCGACCTGTCCAAAAATGTGCTGGGATTCGCGGCGGAGTTGGTCAAGGTTAAGGATGAGCTCCGGCCCGCGGCGGAGGCCCTTTTGGGGGGTACGGTGCTGGTCGAGAATCGGGCTGTGGCGCAATCTTTGCGGGTGAAGTATCCGTTGCTGCGCTTTGTGACCCTGAAAGGGGAGGTTTTCCGCTCGGATGGCGTGATTGCGGCCGGACGCGAGGCGCGCGCCGCCGCCCTGAGCCGTCCGCGCGAGAAACGCGAACTGAGCGAACGGCTGGAAAAGGCCGTTGCGGACCTGAACAAGCTGATTGAGACCCTGAGCGGCCTCGGCGCGGAGATTTTGGCCGCGCAAAAAGAGATTTCTACGCGCGAGGAGGCAGTGCGTTCGACGCGCAAGGCCTTGAACGAGGCAACCAGTGCCGAACAGCAGGCCGCGCTGGCGGCTGAATCGGCGCGGCGGCAGCGAGATTTCCAGAGTGGGCAAAAAGAGACCCTGCAAAAGGAAATCCGCGAGTCGGAGCGCGACCAGACCGAAACCGGGCTGCTGCTGGAAGATGTCGAGGAAAAACTCGGCAGCGCCCAGGACGCGCTGCGCAAGTTGAACGGTGAAATGGCCGGGCTGGCGCTGGATGAACTGGTGTCGCAGGTCAATTACTGGGGTGCGCGGGTGTCGGTCTCGGAGCGCACGGTGAATGATGCGCGCGCGCGCCAGAACGACCGCCAGCAGGTGTTCGACCGGCTTTCTACGCAAATCCAGAACGGAAAACGGCGCGCAGGCGAGATTGAAACCGCCTTTGGCCTGTCGGAGGGTGAAAAAGCGCGTTTGCAGGGCCAGGAAAAGGAACTGCACGAGCAAATTGAGGCGCTGCGGGTGTTAATTGAACCGGCAGAAGCGCAGCTCGAAGAAGCTGAACGACAGGAAGCGACCCTGCAGGAGCAGGAAGCCGCCGCACAGCGCGCGCTGGCGAATGTGGAGCGTTACAACGCCCAGGCGCAGCTCGACCTGAGCCGCAAACAGGAAGCGCTCGATACCCTGAAACGACGCATCGAGGAAGATTTTGGGCTGGTACAGTTCGAGTACGAGGCGACCATGACCGGCTCGGTGCCGCTACCGCTGGACGGTATGGTTGAAACCCTGCCGCTGGTGACGACGCTTTCGCCTGAGCTGGAAGAAGCGCTCTCGCAGAAACGCGCCCAGATCCGGCGCATGGGTGCAGTCAACATGGAAGCCCAGCAAGAGTATGAATCGGTCAAGGAACGCTATGAGTTTATGACCACCCAGGTGACCGACCTGAAACAGGCCGAGGCTGACCTGCGCGAAGTCATCGCTGAACTGGATGAAGTCACCAAAAAGGAATTCACCAAGACCTTCGAGGCGGTGGCGGTGGAGTTCAAGGGCATTTTTACCCGCCTGTTTGGCGGCGGCTCGGCACGCCTGGTGCTGACCGACCCCGATAACCTGACCGAGACCGGCATCGACATCGAAGCCCGGCTGCCGGGTCGGCGCGAACAGGGGCTTTCGCTGCTCTCGGGCGGTGAACGCTCGCTGACCGCCATCTCGCTGGTTTTTGCGTTGCTCAAGGTTTCGCCGACCCCGGTCTGCGTGATGGACGAGGTCGACGCGATGCTCGACGAAGCCAATGTGGGCCGCTTTAGGGACCTGTTGGGCGAGTTGAGCAAACATACCCAGTTTATCGTCGTCACCCACAACCGCAACACCGTCCAGGTGGCGGATGTGATCTACGGCATCACCATGGGCCGCGACTCGGCCAGCCAGCAGATCAGCCTGAAGCTGGATGAAGTCAGCGATGAGATGCTGGGTCGGCAGGGGTAGGTAGAAAGTAGAAAGAGGAATGAGAAGGCCTCCGCGTTCGGATGAACGGCGGAGGCCTTTTTTTATTTCCAGTGTGCTCCTGGCGCGGGGTGGCTTATCGCTCCTTCGGTTAAGGTGTGCTGGTATAGCTCTGCAGCTCGCCCGAGAATTCCTTCCATTGCGCTGCGACCTGCGCGGGCAGGGTTGGGATGAATTCAGTCACGTAAACCTGCGCGCTTTCACTGAACAGCGCACCCTCCTGCCATTCCGTGCGGGCGATAACCTGGGTCAGCAGGCCGGTTTCACTCTCGAAGTGAAAGGTTTCCCGAAGTGTCCCGGCGCCATAAACCTCGGAGGTGGCTGGTGAAGTGAGCGTTACAACCCATCCGGCGCGGCCTTCATCCCAGGCTTGCAGGTCTGGTGGTGTTGTGGAGTTGACCAGGCTCTCCTTTAGCCGTGTGGCCAGCCGCCCGGCCAGGGTGAACCCTGGCTTGAGCGAACACCCGTCTTCGCCCGGCTGCCGGTAGGTCACTGTTCCGTTGCCGTTGCGCAACTCGAGCAGGTCACCGGATGCCCCGTCGGGGCGGCTGACGAGGATCTGGAGCGGGGTGCCGCCCAGTTCACGGGCTACCACTTCCAGTCCGGCCAGGCAGGTCTGGGCGTCGGCTGCGGGGAATTGGAACCAGCCGTCGCTGTAGGTGGTGGGGATGTCGCCCTGCTGGCCCTTATCCTGGCGCAAGATGTGCACCCAACCTTCTTGTTGAAAGGTGACAATATTTTGTTGGGCGAGCGTCTCCAGTTTGTCGATCACCTGCTGCGGGTCACTCAGTGGCTTGTCCTGGGTCCAGGTGGTCGGGGTGGCTGTGGGGGCGGGTGCCGGGTCAATCGATGAGAGCGGTGGCTGTGCGGTGGGCTGCTTCGATACCAGCCACGAGAGTCCAACCGCCAGCGCGGCCATAGCGGCAATAAATGCCAATGTCGTGGTGAAGTTCATCACCCGTTTCTGATTCATTTTGAGCCTCATTTGTTCTTGCATGGAAGTGATGGCGCTATCTCGCAAGAGTTTGGGGCGGGCCTGGGCGCGGGCTTGATAGTTGTGGCGCAGGCTGCGGTCGAGTTGTGCCAGCCGGGTAGCGAAGTCCTGGCAGGTGGGGCAGTGATTCAGGTGCTGCTCCAGTGCCGCGGCTTGCCCTAAGTCTAGTTGTCCGTCCAGCCGAAGTTGCAACCAGTTATGCGCCTGTTTATGGGAGATTGGGTTCGTCATTCAGTTCCTCCAGTGCGGCGGCTTGATTCAAGGTTGCAGCCAGTCGTTCGCGGGCGGTATGTAGCCGCGAAAGGACAGTCCCGATGGGGATTTCCAGCACCCGGGCAATCTCGGCAATGGGCATTTCATGCTCGTAGAACAAGATTAGCGGAAACTGGTATTTTTCGCCCAGCCCGCTCACCGCTTGCCATAGTTCGGCCTGGTTCTCCTGCGCTACCAAGGCTGCCTCCGGCTGGGCCGGGCGCGTTCTTGTTAATAGGTACACGGCGTTCAGCGCTTGCCGCAGGCGTTCCCTTGCTTTTCGCTGCCTCCAGCGTTTACGACAGAGATTGACTGTGATGCTGAATAGCCAGGTCTTGAGGGCGGAATCGCCACGGTAGGAATCGAGCGCATCGAGCGCGGCGATAAATACATCCTGCGTGACATCTTCCGCTTCTGCGGGTTCATCCAGGATCGACAGCGCCAGCCGAAAGATCTCTGCATGATAAGACTGCACCAATTGCCCGGCAGCCCTGGCATCCCCGCGTCGCAAACGTTGAAGGAGTTCAGTTTGTTCCATAGGCCTATTGATGCTAATTAGAACCACTTCGCGGCTCAAATATTCATTTTGCCACGAAACTGGCCCGTGCAGCATATCCCTCCGCAGAGGGGTTTTCAGATTGGCTGCTTGCCCGTCGCGCTAAACTCACGTAAAATCATAAGGCAACTTGCGACTTTGTAAAATCCCAAAAACAACCTGACCCGGATGGGGGTTGGGACATCTCGGAAAGGAATTGCCATGACCGACGTCAAAGCCTTTGGTGAAAGCCTGTTTGAAAACCTCGAAAAAGTGGTGATTGGCAAGCACAGCGCCCTTGAGTTGGTGGTCATTGGCCTGCTCTGTCAGGGACATGTGCTGATTGAAGATGTGCCCGGTGTGGGCAAGACCGTCATGGCGCGCAGTATGGCCAAATCGCTGGGCTGCGCCTTCAACCGCTTGCAATTCACCCCCGATATGCTGCCCTCGGATGTGACCGGGGTCTCCATTTTTAACCAGGAAAATCGCAAGTTTGAGTTCCGCCCCGGCCCAATTTTTGGGCAGGTGATCCTGGCCGATGAAATCAACCGCGCCACCCCCAAAACCCAGGCCGCCCTGCTCGAAGCCATGGATGAACGCCAGGTTACGGTGGACGGCGTGACTCACAAGCTGCCGCGCCCCTTTATGGTGCTTGCCACCCAGAACCCGATTGAATATGAGGGAACGTTCCCGTTGCCCGAAGCCCAGCTCGACCGTTTCCTTTTGCGCGTTCGCCTCGGGTATCCCAGCGCTGCCGACGAGGTGGCCGTGCTCGAAGGCCAACAGTTGCAGCACCCCATCGAAAGCATTGCCCCGGTCTTTTCGGCCGAAGAAGTCCTGGCCGCTGCCGAAGCGGTGCGCGCCATCTACATGGCGCCCTCCATCAAACGCTACATCGTCGAGCTGACCAACCGCACCCGCAACAACGCCGATGTTTACCTGGGCGCCAGCCCGCGCGGTTCGCTGGCCCTGTTTCGTGCTGCCCAGGCGCGCGCCGCCCTCAATGGCCGCGACCACGTCCTGCCGGACGATGTCAAAGCCCTGGCGATGCCCGTCCTGGCACACCGTCTCATCATTAACCCGGCCGCCCGCCTGCGCGAAGTCACCGCCGAGCGCATCATCCAGGAGATTTTGCTGGCGGTTCCCGTCCCCGGCGGCAGTTTCATTTCGTGATGAACCCCATGCGCAACACTGGCTGGATCCTTTTCTTGATCCTCCTGCTTGTCGGCGGACTGGGTACGGCCGCCACCGGCGCGACCCTCTACATTCGCCTGGTGTATCTCAGCCTGCTGGTCTTGCTGGGATCGTGGATTTGGTCGCGTATTTCCTTGCGCGGGGTCAGGGTTACACGGCATGCCCGCTCGCTGCGCGCCAGTGTTGGCGATATCTTTGAAGAAACCTTCGAAGTCACCAACCAGAGCCGCATCCCGCGTTTATTTGTCGAAATCAACAACGAATCGGTTTTGCCCCAGGCCTCCGGGTCACGCCTGCTCACCTTAATTGGGCGGAAAGAGAACCGCACCTACCTGGCCCGCACCTGGCTCACCCGTCGCGGCGCTTTCCCGCTCGGGCCGACCACCCTGCGCTCTGGCGACCCGTTCGGCTTTTTCTCCATTAAACAGGCCTTTTCCCCCGCCGATTCGTTGTTGGTCCTGCCGATGATTGTTCCCCTGGCCGATTTTCCCTCGCCGCCCGGTCTGTTGCCCGGCGGCAAGGCCATCCAGCGCAAATCTTTCGAGGTTACTCCACATGCCAGCGGTGTTCGTGAATACATCGTTGGCGACCCGCTCAAACGCATCCATTGGCCGTCCACTGCCCGGCGCGGCAAATTGATGGTCAAAGAGTTTGAGCAAGACCCGCAGGCCGAGATCTGGCTGTTTCTAGACGCCCAGGCGGGGATCCAGGCCGAAGTGGCCGGTGAAGCGCCGCAGGTCTGGCAAGACTGGATGTTCGGCCGCCGCCCACAGATCACGCTGCCGTCTGCCACCATCGAGTACGGGGCCAGCATCGCCGCCTCGCTGGCGCATTACTTTATCGAGCAGCGCCGCGCGGTTGGCTTTGTCACCAGCGGACCGGTCTACACCGTCATCCCGGCCGAGCGCAGCGAGCGCCAGGAGAGCAAAGTGCTCGAAACCCTGGCCTTTGTCAGCGGTGAGGGTCGTTTGCCGCTTGCCAGCCTGGTCGATTTACAATCGCCGCAGATGCCGCTTGGCTCCAGCGCGGTGCTCATTACCCCCTCCATCGACGATGATGTGATCCTGGCTGTCGAATTGCTCCAGCGCCGCAACCTGCGCCCGCTGGTCATCCTGCTCATGGCCGAGAGTTTTGGCGGCATTCCCGGTTCCGAAGCCCTGGCGGCCAAACTCGACCGGCGCGGGGTGCCTACCTGTCGCATTTATAATCATGCCAACCTGGGCGAAACGCTCAACGCCTTTGCCAACCAGCACAAAACCACCGAAACCCGCTCGTGGCAGCCGCTGCCCGGCGCGTAAAAGCGATTCCTGGGGTGCGTCCAGCCGCCGGGTTGGGCGCACTTTGCGTTTAAGGACAGGCTGTGGCAAAATAGCGCCATCTTTTGAATATTTACAGGAGCCGCCATGAATTCCCCCATCCTCCCGCTCGATTTGCACTTCCAGGGTCGCCCGCTGGCGATTGCCGCCTACATGCTCAGGCACAGCACCGGCCTCGTTCTGGTGGAATCTGGCCCCGGTTCGACCCTCCCGGCGCTGGAGCAGGCCCTGGGGGCGCAGGGCTATTCCCTGCGAGATGTCACTCACGTCTTCCTGACCCACATCCACCTCGACCATGCCGGGGCCGCGGGTTTCCTGGCCTCGCAGGGGGCACAGGTGTTTGTTCACCCGGTGGGAGCCCCGCACCTGCTCAACCCTGAGAAGTTGATTGCCAGCGCCACGCGCATCTATGGCGACCGGATGGGTCCGCTGTGGGGCGACTTCCTGCCCGTTCCGGCCGAAAAATTGACTGTTCTGGAGGATCACCAGGAAGTGGTCATTGGGGGCTTGCGCCTGGTGGCGATTAACACCCCCGGCCATGCCGAACATCATTATGCCTACCAGTTTGAAGACCTGTGTTTCAGCGGCGATGTCGGCGCGGTGCGCATTCCCGGCCACCCGTACATGCGCCTGC
Organism: uncultured Anaerolinea sp.; assembly: GCA_964562145.1. GTDB lineage: Bacteria > Chloroflexota > Anaerolineae > Anaerolineales > Villigracilaceae > UBA5195. The sequence goes on from CAZLSP010000011.1 coordinate 116,405, forward strand.
CAATGCCCCCGCCGGAGTTCCACCTCGAAAAGTGGCGCGAGAGTATCGCCCGCCTGCAAAAAGTCGGCTTCAAGCGCATTGCCCCCACTCACTTTGGCATCTTCGACGATGTAGACTGGCACCTCCAGTCGATTTTGCGCAACCTGGACGAAGTGGAGCGCTGGCTGCTGGCAACCCTGCCTGCCGATCCGTCTGCCGAGGAACTGCGTGAAAAATTCGTAGCCTGGATGGAAGACCAGGGCCGTGCCCAGGGCCTGGGGCAGGCCGAGATTGAAGCCTATCGCCTCGCTAACCCGCTCGGCATGAGCGCCGATGGGCTGCAACGTTACTGGAAGAAGTTCAGGGCGCAATAGGGCAAGAATCCGCGTCCCGAAATCAGTACAAACATCAAATCAATTTATGACACAGGCCAGATGACCGTAAAATCTCGCTGTGATACAATTTAATCCGTGCCGGGTTTGCGTTTTACCTGTCACACTTCAACCAAATAGCCTCTCGACTGCGCGGCGCTCGGGGCGAATACTTCCAATTTCCACAAGGAGACTGAAAGCATGAAACACTTCCTCGACGTGTCCGATTACTCACCCGCAGAAATCCAGGACATCCTCGACCTTGCCATCCGGCTCAAGGCAGAGCACTTCGCCGGTGGCAACCAGCCGCTGTTCAAAGGCAAGGTATTGGGCCTGATCTTCCAGAAACCCAGCCTGCGCACGCGTGTCTCGTTTGATATGGCCATGCGCCATATGGGCGGCGACGCGCTTTATCTTTCCCCCAACGAAATCGGTCTCGGCAAGCGTGAATCGATTGCGGATATTGCCCGCGTGATGTCCGGCTACGTGCAGGCCATGATGGCGCGCGTTTTTGACCATGCCCATGTGGTGGAACTGGCGAAGTGGTCGTCGGTGCCGGTCATCAACGGCCTGAGCGATTATTCGCATCCCTGCCAGGCCATGGCGGATGCCCTGACCATCATCGAAAAGTTTGGCGCGATGAAGGGCCTGAATGTCGTCTATGTCGGCGATGGCAATAACGTGGCTGTCTCGCTCATGCATATCGCCGTCATGCTGGGCGCGAATTTCACCATTGCCAACCCCGAGGGCTACGACATGCCCGCCGAGGCCCAGGCGATTGGCGCAAAATTGGCCGGACCCAGCGGCGCAAAAATCACCTACCTGCGCGACCCGCAAGCGGCCGTCAAGGATGCGCACGTCATCTACACCGACACCTGGACCTCGATGGGCCAGGAAGAAGAGACTGCCAGGCGCGAAGCGGTCTTCCCGCCTTACCAGGTAAACGAAAAGCTGGTCAGCGAAGCTCGCAAGGATGTGATTGTGATGCACTGCCTCCCGGCGCACCGCAACCACGAACTGACCGACGATGTCGCGGATGGCGAACATTCCGTTATTTTCCCGCAGGCTCATAACCGCCTGCATGCCCAAAAGGCCGTTTTGGCCCGTTTGTTTGAAGTTGCATAAAGCCTTGCCCGGTCCATCCCTCAACAAACGGGATTGGGGCCGGGCAGGGGCCGCCTCTCGATTGCGTGGCGCTCGCCTGTGTCTGCGCCACAGGTGTAGGCGGGGCGAGCCATCACTTTATAAAAAGGGAAAACTCATGAACACGCAGCAATTTATCGAAATTGAAGAACAGTACGGTGCGCATAACTACCATCCGCTCGATGTGGTCATTGAACACGCTGAAGGCGTGTGGGTCACCGACGTGGAAGGCCAGAAATACCTCGATTGCCTCTCGGCTTACTCTGCCGTTAACCAGGGTCATGTCCACCCGCGCATCCTGAACGCCATGCTCGAACAGGCCAAAAAGGTGACCCTCACCTCGCGCGCTTTCCGCAATGATCAACTGCCCCTGTTTTACAAAGAACTTTCCGAATTCAGCGGCTACGAAATGTCCCTGCCGATGAACTCTGGCGCCGAAGCGGTGGAAACCGCCATCAAACTGGCCCGCAAATGGGCTTACCGCGTCAAGGGGGTGCCGCGTCACCAGGCCGAAATCATCACCGTCAGCGGCAATTTCCACGGCCGTACCACCACCATCATCTCCTTCTCGACAGAACCGCTTTACAAGGAAGATTTTGGCCCCTTCACCCCCGGGTTTGTCACCGTTCCCTACGGCGACGCCGAAGCGATTGAGAAGGCCATCACCCCCAACACGGCCGCCGTTTCGATAGAGCCGATCCAGGGTGAGGCCGGAGTGGTCATCCCCCCGGCGGGCTATCTCAAAAAAGTGGCCGAAATCTGCAAAAAGAACAACGTCCTGTTGATTGCTGACGAAATCCAGACCGGGCTGTGCCGCACCGGCAAAGTTTTTGCCCACCAGCACGAGGGCATTCGCCCCGACATGGTGGTGATTGGCAAGGCGCTCTCTGGCGGTTTTTACCCGATCTCTGCGGTGCTGGCCGATGCCCCGCTGATGAAGCTCTTCACACCCGGTGAGCATGGTTCCACCTTTGGCGGCAACCCGCTGGCAGCGGCGATCGGTCGCGCGGCGATTGGCGTTTTGCGCGACGAAAAGCTGGCCGAGCGTTCCGCCGAGTTGGGCACCTATTTCCTCGAGCAGCTGCAAGAAATCCCTAGCAAGCATGTCAAAGAGGTGCGCGGGCGCGGCCTGTTCATTGGTGTGGAATTGAAACCCGAAGCCGGTGGCGCGCGCCGTTTCTGTGTTGAATTGCAGAAACGCGGCATCCTGGCCAAAGAAACCCACGACCATGTCATCCGCTTTGCGCCGCCGCTGGTGATTGATAAGGAAACGATTGACTGGGCTTTGCCGAAGATTCGCGAAGTCTTGCAAATGTCGTGAAATTGATTATTGTAGGGGCGAAGCATTGCTTCGCCCCTACGCATTGATACCCTGGAGGTCCTATGAACATTGGCATTCCGAAAGAGCGCCGTCCATTTGAATACCGCGTTGGCCTTTCGCCCGCCGGGACGGAGATTTTGACCCACAAGGGTCACACCGTTTTCGTGGAACACGAAGCCGGGCTGGGGGCGGGTTTTAGCGACAATGAATACCAGAAGGCGGGCGCAAATGTGGTTTATTCGGCGCATGAAATTTTTGGCCGGGCTGACCTGCTTTTGAAGATAGCCCGCCCCATGCAAGATGAAATTGAGATGCTTAACTCGGGTGTCACCCTGATGGGGTTGCTGCACCTGGCCTCCACTCGCCAGGATCGCATTGAATCGATGCTCGAAAACAAAATCACCTCCATCGCCTACGAAGAAATTCGCCTGGCCGATGGCAACCTGCCTGTGCTGCGTTCCCTGAGCCAGATTGGGGGGGTGATGACCGCCCAAATCGCGGCCCGCATCATGCAGAGCAATTTTGGCGGCAAAGGGATTTTGTTGGGGGGTGTGGCTGGTGTTCCGCCTGCCGAGGTGGTCATTATCGGCGCAGGGACATCCGGCACTTGCGCGGCGCGCTCCTTCCTGGGGATGGGTGCGCATGTCACCATCCTCGATAAGAGTCTCGACGCCCTGCAACGTGTCCAGGAGCGCTTCCCGCATGTCATTACCATGATCTCAACCCCGCGCAATATCGAGCGGGTCTGTTCTTATGCCGACGTGGTCATCGGCGCTGTGTTGATCCCCGGCGAACGCGCCCCGATTGTCCTGCCGCGCGAGACCATCAAGAACATGAAGCCGCGCTCGCTGTTCATCGACTTGTCGATTGACCAGGGCGGTTGCGCTGAAACCTCGCGCCCCACCAGCCACGACCGGCCAACCTATGTGGAAGATGGCGTCATTCACTACTGTGTGCCCAATGTGCCCAGTGTGGTTGCGCGTACGGCCACCCATGCCTTTGTTAATGCGGCCATGCCGTACATCGTTGAAGTGGCCGAACTGGGCGTGGAACAGGCTATGGCGCAAAACCCGGCCATCGAAGTCGCTGTCAATACTCACCAGGGTGAACTCCGCCACCTGCATCGCTGGACTGCGGAGAAAGGGGACTGAGCATGAGTTGGCATAGCATTTACCAATCGCGCGTGACCACGCCCGATGAGGCCGTTAAGGTTGTCCAGTCGGGGAATCGTGTTTTCCTGACCGGCAACGTCTCGGTGCCGAAGACGGTTTTGGCTGCCCTGGTGCGGCGCGCCCCCGAACTGTCGGATGTTGAAATTTGCCAGGCCCTGACGGTTGGCCCGGCCGATTATGTGGCCCCCGAAATGGAAGGCCACCTGCGCGTCAACACCATGTTTATCAGCGCCAATGTGCGCAAAGCGGTCCAGGAAGGCCGCGCCGATTTTACCCCGGTGCTGCTCTCCGAGTTTCCGCTGCTGTTTAAGAACAAGGTCCTGCCGCTGGATGCCGCCATGATCCATGTTTCCCCGCCCGATGAGCATGGTTTTTGCTCCTTTGGCGTGGAAGTGGGCCTGACCAAGTCGGCGGCCGAATCGGCCAAGATCGTTATCGCTGAAGTCAACGAACAGATGCCGCGCACCCTGGGCGATTCCTTCATCCATGTCAGCCGCCTGCATCACATCATCCCGGTCAATTATCCCATCGCCGAACTGCACATGGCCGAAGAAGGCGACGCCGACATCATTGAGAAGATTGCCGGGTATTGCGCAGACCTGATTCCGGATGGCGCGACCATGCAGATGGGTATTGGCGCCATCCCCGACGCGGTGCTCAAATACCTGTTCCACAAAAAGGACCTCGGCATCCATACCGAGTTGTTCGCCGAAGGTGTGATCGACCTGGTAGAAGCCGGGGTGCTGACCAATGCCCGCAAAACCATCCATACCGGCAAGATCGTGGCCGGGTTTATCCTCGGGTCCAAGCGTCTGTATAGCTGGGTAGATGACAACCCGCTGATCGAATTGCATCGCACCGAATATGTCAACGACCCGTTTGTGATTGCCCAAAACGACCGAATGGTGGCCATCAACTCGGCCATCGAGGTCGATCTCACCGGCCAGGTGTGCGCCGATTCGATTGGGCCCAAACTGTATTCGGGCGTTGGCGGCCAGTTGGACTTCATCTACGGTGCTTCGCGCTCCAAGGGCGGCGTACCCATCATTGCCATGCCCAGCACGTCGGTCATGCGTGATGGCACCGTCCTGACCAAAATTACGCCAATGCTCAAGCAGGGCGCAGGCGTAGTGACCAGCCGCAACCATGTGCGCTTTGTTGTCACTGAGTACGGTGTGGCCGAGTTGTATGGCAAGACCATTCGCCAGCGCGCGCAGGCGCTGATTAATGTCGCCCATCCCCAGTTCCGAGACGAGTTAACCCGCAAAGCGAGTGAATTGAATTACATTTAGCCAACGGTTAGATGACTTCCGTCACAACCTGCAGGCTGGTTTTGGGTTTATTTCAGTGTAAAATTACAAGGCAGGGGCGCAGAACGCGCCCCTGCAGCCTGTAAACTCATTGATAGGAATTATTTTATGGAACGGAAAGCAAAAATTGTTGCAACCATTGGCCCGGCCAGCCAGGATGTAAAAATTCTGGAACAATTGCTGCGCGCGGGCATGAACGTGGCGCGCCTTAACTTTTCACATGGAACCCATGAGGAACACGCCGCCCGAATTGTGAGCCTGCGCGCTTTATCTGACAAGCTCGGAATGCCGCTGGGCATCCTGCAAGATTTGCAGGGTCCCAAAATTCGCGTGGGAGTGCTGGATCCGGCCCTGGAACTGGTGCCCGGTGAACGGGTGAAGCTCTTCGCCGAGGGCAGCGAACCGCCTAAAAACGGGGAGCGGCACATCCCGGTGGCCTTTGTCGAGCTCTTTGAATCGGTCGCCGCCGGGGATCGTATCCTGCTCGATGATGGGCATCTTTCGCTAAAAGTGGTCGAGACTCACGAGAAACACCTGTGCGCCGAAGTGCTGGTGGGGGGCAAATTGTCCTCGCATAAGGGCATCAACCTGCCGGGTGTTCGCCTTGATATCCCTGGTTTTACCGAAAAAGACCGCGCCGACCTGGCTTTTGGCCTGTCGCAAGGGGTCGATTTTGTTGCCATCTCGTTTGTGCGCACAGCCCGGGATGTGATGGCGGTACGCGAGGCAATGGACGAAATTGACGAGCAGGGACATCGTCCCCTGGTGATTGCCAAACTTGAGAAACCCGAAGCGCTCGACAACCTGGCCGAGATTATGGCCGTTGCCGATGGCGTTATGGTGGCGCGTGGCGACCTGGGCGTAGAAATGTCGCCCGAACGGGTGCCGATGGCACAGAAACGCATCATCATGGAAGCCAACCAGCACGGCAAGCTGGTGATTACCGCCACCCAAATGCTCGACTCGATGATTAATAACCCGCTGCCGACCCGCGCCGAAGCCTCGGATGTGGCGAATGCCATTTTCGACGGAACCGATGCGGTGATGCTCTCCGGTGAAACCGCCAGTGGCGCGTACCCGCTCGAGGCCGTGCAAATGATGGATCGTATTGTGCGCCAGGCCGAGGCCAATTTTGCCGATTGGGGCCATTTCAACACCCCCGATACGGCCACTCACGATGACGCCGCCTCGATGACCCGTGCGGCGCGTGAACTGGCCCATGACCTGAACGTGGCTGCCGTGGCGGTCTTTACCAACACCGGCCGCACCGCCCAGATGATGTCGAAAGCCCGCCCGCGTGTGCCGATTATGGCCTTTACCCCGGTTGCCGGGACCTTTGGCCGGATGGCGCTGTTTTGGGGAGTGATGCCTTACCTGGTGCCGATGGCTTCTACCCTGCGCGAGATGGTCAACCAGGCGGATAGCAAGCTGATGGCGACCAATTGGGTCCAGCCGGGCCAGCAGGTTGTCATCATCAGCGGGTTCCCGGTGAATACCATGCGCCCGCCGAACATGGCGTTACTGCATAACGTCGGCGAGAAGATGTAACCCCCGTTGTTGTGCTTTTTGCCAGCCGCTTCCTGTGTTTTGCAGGAAGCGGCTGGTTGGTTTTATTTCTCGTTTGAGATCAAAATCCCGGCACCAATCAGTACCCCGCCCAACAGGAAGAGCGGGGTGATGGCCTCGCCCAGGAAGGCCCACCCCAGCAGGGTGCCAACAACCGGCTGGGCAAAAAAGGTCAACGAGGCGGTTGCCGCTGGAAGCCTGGCAAAGGCATAGTTCCACAGGAACATGGCAATCGCGGTGGAGATAATGCCCAGGAACAGCAGCCCGCCAATGATCGCGGGTGTGATGGTTCCGAGGCCCTGGGTGTTCACTTCCCACAGGCCAAGCGGGACCGAAATGGGCAACCCGCCCAGCAGCATGATGGCACTGGATTGCAGCAGGTTGACCCCCTGCGAGACTTTGCGCACCAACACCGAGTACAGCGCCCAGGTGATGGCAGCACCCAGCAGGCTGAGATTGCCCACGAAAAGCGACGAGGACAGGTTGGCGCTGCGCGGGTCGATAACGGCCAGCACTCCCAGGCTGGCGACCAGGATGGCAACCAACCGGCGGCGTGTAATCGGTTCTTTGAGCAGGAAAAAGGCAAAGGGTAGTACCAGGGCGGGTGTGGCCGAGGTGACGAGCGAGCCGTTGGCCGCGGTCGAAAGCCTGGTTCCGACGAATTGAAATCCAAGCGAGATGCCATACCCTACCATGCCGACCCCAAAGGCGCTCCAAAACTGGCGTGAAGTCATACGCTCCCCTTGGGGGCGTAGCAGTACTACTACCCACAGGGCGGCGAAGCCCATGACCAGGCGGGTGGTGAGCAGCGCAAAGGGCGGAATAACATCCAGGACAACTTTGCTAACGACGTACATGCCGCCCCAAATGGCAGCGGCGGTCAGGCCTGCAACCAGGCCCGGAAGTGAATTTTTTGGCATGGCTTTTCCTTAAGCGCGTCGGGCAAGAGAATGTCTTGCCCGACAAGATTTGGCCGATTATATCTTTTCCCCTGCAAATCTGTAGCGGATGGGGCGGCTGCCGGGAACTTAGCGCAGGAAGCCCTCAAAGACGACCGCCTCCCTCATCGCCAGCTCTAAAGAGCCGTAGAATTTCTTGGCGGGCTCGTTTTCTGGCTCGGTGGCAACCCAGACTTCTTCACAGCCCCTTTCCAGCCCCAGAGCGAACAGTGTTTGCAGCAAGCGGGTGGCGATTCCGCGCCGTTGAACGGATTCGGAGACGGCCAGGTCGTCGATGTACAGCTCTGTCGGTTTGTCTGGATGCCTGTGAATCATTGCCAGCACCTGGCCGATGACCCGCCCCTCGAGGAGCGCTACCAGCAGGATGTGATTGTCTTCCCTGACAACTGCCTCCAGGCGCTCGGCATTGACGCTTTCATCGAAGATATCCTCGTCTAGCTGGTTGAGAAGCCCGATATTGTTTTTTTTAAGTTGAACAATTTCAACAGGCATAAAGTTCCCTGTAAAGGCGGAGCGGAGTGGAGTGGAGTGGGTGACAGACGCTGCCTGGCCGGGTTATTCCCACTCATCCGGGTTATACTGCCGAATTTTCTTAATCGCCCCGCGCCGCTTTTTCTCAAAGACGCGCGCTGCGCTGGCTGCCACCCCGGGCCGGGTTTTACGGCGGACCTTAGGTCGGATGAGCGCCTTGCGTAGCAACTCACTCAGACGCAACACGGCATCGGCGCGGTTTTGTTCCTGGGTGCGGTATTGTTTGGCCTCGATGAGCAGTACCCCCTCGGTTGTGGCGCGAGTTCCGGCCAGGGTCAGCAGGCGCGCCTTAACATCCTCTTCCAGCGAGGGGGAGTTCTTCACGTCAAAACGCAGTTGTGCGGCAGTGGAGACCTTGTTTACATTCTGCCCGCCGGGGCCGCTGGCGCGCACAAAGACAATCGAGATCTCATCCTCCGGGATTGAAAAGGTGGGGGTGATTTCAAGCATGGGCCAAGTATAACAAACAAGGAGCGGGTTATCCCCGCTCCTTGCATTCTGTGCTGTCTGGCCTGGTATTAGAACATCAGGTCGTTAATCTTTTTGATGGTTTCGGGTGCAGGGCGCAGGTCTTTTTCTTGCAGGCGGTTGAGCGGTGTTTCAGACAGGTTGCTCAGCTCGGTCAGGGCTGGTTTGCTCGGGTCAACATAAATCATCCCGGTCAACAGCCAGTTATTGGCCTGGGCTTCTTCCAGCACGCGCATGGCATCGGCGCGGTTGGTGGGATCGTAACCCTTGTCGAGAGTCTTCAGCACAATCGACGAACCGTCGTGCAGCTTCACCTCGCGGATTTCACCATCCACCATGTCGGCTTCGAGCGTAATCTCGGGCTTGGCCGGGACGAAGGAGATGCTGCTGCCGCCCAGGTCGGAGGCGGTGTGGAAGGAAATATCATGCAGCGGCTCTTCGTGCTCCTTGCCGAAATCATAGGAGTAGTAGGTGTTTTCCTGGTTGTTGAAGGTCACGCACGGGCTGATGATATCCAGTACCGCAATGCCGCGATGCGCGAGCGCCGCTTTGAGCACTTCTTTTACCTGTTTGGCGTTACCGGCAAACAGGCGCGCGATGAATGTTGCCCGCGAAGCCAGCGCTTCCATGCAGATATCAACCGGCAGGTACATGTTGGTGCCTTGCTTTTTCAGTTCCAGGCCTTTATCGGCGGTGGCTGAAAACTGGCCTTTGGTCAAACCGTAAACACCGTTGTTTTCAACGATATAGACCATATTGACGTTGCGGCGCATAACATGCTTGAACTGTCCCATGCCAATGCTGGCGCTGTCGCCATCACCAGAGACGCCCAGCCCGCGCAGGCGGTAGTCGGCAAACAGCGCGCCGGTGGCAATCGAGGGCATGCGGCCGTGCAGGCTGTTGAAGCCAAAGGAACGATTCAAGAAATAGGTCGGGCTTTTCGACGAACAGCCGATGCCAGAGAATTTGACGATGTTCTCAGGCACGACATTCATCTCATAGCACACCGCAACAATCTGGTTTGCAATCGAGTTGTGACCGCAACCCACGCACAGCGTGCTGGGCGCGCCACGGTAATCATTCTTGCTCAGTCCGGCGGCATTCACCTGGGCCGCCGCGCCAGCCATCGGGAGATTGGTACCCATCTTATTTAGCCTCCAGGATAGCATTGCTAACAAATTTCGCCGTCAGTGGCAACCCGTCATTATAGGCGATGGATTTGAGCTTGGTCGCCATCTCGGGCAGTTCCACCGTTAAAATGGCATGCAGGTGCCCGTCGCGATTCATTTCCACGACGCAAACTTTATCATGCTGGCGGATAAATTCTTCCACCTCAGACGTGATCGGCAGGGCGCGCAGGCGCAGGAAGTCGGTCTTGATGCCCTGTTCTTTGAGCAGGTGACGGGCTTCCACAATGGCCGGTTCGGTCGAGCCAAAGGCGATAATGCCAATCGACGCTTTTTCGCTGTCATCGATCACCGGTTTGGGCAGCAGGGCTTTGGCAGTATCAAATTTTTTCTTGAGCCGTTCCATGTTGCGATACCACATCCCGGCATCTTCGCTGTATTTGGCCTGTTCATCGTGCCCGGTGCCGCGGGTAAAGTAAGCAGAAAGCGGGTGGCGATTGCCAGGGACCGTGCGATAGGGGATTCCATCGCCATCTACATCGCGATAACGGCCCCAATCCCCCTTAATCTTTTCCAGGTCTTCTTCCCAAAGCACCTTGCCGCGATCCATAGGCGTGTCGGGATATTTGAAGGGTTCGGTCATCCACTGGTTCATGCCAAAGTCGAGGTCGCTCATCACCAGCACCGGGGTTTGAACGCGCTCGGCAATATCAAAGGCGCGCCAGCCATACTCAAAACACTCGTTGACCGAGCCAGGCAGCAGCACGACATGATTGGTATCACCGTGGCCCATGTGGGCGGCGAAGCCCAGGTCGCCTTGCGAGGTGCGGGTCGGCAGGCCAGTGCTGGGGCCCATGCGCTGCACATCCCAAATTACCACCGGGATTTCAGCATAATAAGCCAGCCCGTAGAATTCCGTCATCAGGCTCAGGCCTGGCCCGGAGGTCGAGGTCATCGAGCGCAACCCGGCCCACCCGGCGCCGATCGACATGCCGACGGCGGCCAGTTCATCTTCGGCCTGCACCACCGCATAGGTTTCTTTGCCCTCGACGGTTTTGCGCAGGGTCGGCAGGAATTCATTAATCGATTCGGCCAGGCTCGAGGCCGGGGTAATCGGGTACCAGCCCACAAATTGCACGCCACCGTAAATCGAACCGAGCGCCCCGGCGGTGTTACCATCCGCCATAATCAGGCCATCGGTTTTGTTCATCGCTTCAACAAAATAGGGATCTTTTTTGGTCAGGTTGGCGGCGGCCCAATCGGCCCCGGCCTTTACCGCGCCCATATTGAGGGCAACCGGGCGTTCCTTGTTCTTGAAATGGAAGCGGATCGCCATTTCGATCTTGCTCATATCCATCCCAATCATCTGCGCCAGGATACCAACATAGATCATATTCCCAACCAGGTCGCGCAGGTTAGAGGGGATGTCTGGGTTGCTACGGATCAATTCTTTCACTGGCATCGGGTAGGCAATGATGTCGTCGCGCGTAATCGGCTGTTTAATATCATCGGCGTAGAAGAAAGCGCCGCCGGGTGTAATTGCAGCCTGATCTTTTGCAAACGAATTGGGGTTCATTGCAATCACGATTTCGTGCGTTTCGGTGCGTGCGGTAAAACCATCCTTGTTTACACGGATGGTATACCAGGTCGGCAGGCCCTGAATGTTGGATGGGAACAGGTTTTTGCCTGAAACGGGAATCCCCATCTTAAACAGGGCGCGCAAGATGGTGTTATTGGCGGTTGAACTGCCAGAACCATTCGCCGTGCCGACGGTAATCGAAAAGTCGTTCACAATTCGTTGGGTCATAGTTCTCCTCAAAGAAATGGAGTGGAAATTATTTACCGGGTCGGTGGTCGAGCAGGTTTTCGAGCATATCGGCGTGTTCGACCAGCGCCTTATAACCAAGGTCATGACACCCATCGCGAATCGAGTCCACCATCGTCTGGTGATACGTCCAAACCTCGCGCAGGTAGTTGTAATCGGTGAAAACGTTTAGCCCAATGGACTCATACGCTTCCCAGTATGCTTCCAGAATCCCGCTCACAAAGGGGTTTTCGAGACGACCAAAAATGGTCAGGTGCAATTGTTTGTGTTCTTCATGGGGGATTTGGATGGGGCGCCCGTCCAGCTTGTTCCAGGCGCGCTCTACCAGGGCATATAACTTTGTTTGATCTTCAAGGGTCAACATTTTCACAGCTTCGTGCCAATAAGCCGCCTCAACATGGCGGCGCAGGTCCGCAAAACGCTGAAAATTGCCGTCATCCAGCGCCATGGCGTACCCCAAACTTTGGCGAACCGAAGGCAAGAACTTATAGGGCAGTCTCTTGATGCCTGTGCGCGGACGCACATCTACCAGCCCCAGGGCGCGGGCTACTTCCAGTTGCTCCCGCAGGCTGGCTACGCTGACCCCTAGTTCTTCGCTCAAGGTGGTCAGCGCGGGCAGGTTCTCTTCCGCTTGCGGGTGAGCCGCCAGGTAACGCATAAACTCAGAAAGGTTATCGAGTGGTGACATAAGAGATTTGCCTGATAAATTCTATTAATCTGATTATTCAGACAATTGGCAGTATATCACCGCTGTTGGTGGGAGTCAATAAAAAAACCGCCCTCCTGCTGGCGGTTTTTTCTGGGAAATATGCGGCTACCCGGGGCCTGGCTCCTGCGAAATCGGCGCAACCCTGCCGTTGGAGAGATGCAGCAAATCGGTGCTGGAAATTTCCAGGGTACGGTCGTGCCTGCCTGTGCCACAAAAGACTTGTTCCAATTTCATCACCTGTTCATCGATAATAACCACTGTCAGGTTGTTGAGCGCGAAGGGGGCCACGGTTCCGACTGCGTAGCCGAGTTTTTCTTCCACCTCGGCGGCTTCCAGGCGGATGAGTTTGTCGCGGCTTTTGCCGAACTGCGCCGCCAGCTTTTTGTAATCGACCCGGTCGCGCCCGGGTAGGGCGGCCAGCACCCACGGGCCTTCTTTCACTCGAAACCCGATCGTCTTGACCAGGTTCCCGAGCGGGAAATCGAGATAATCGACTGCATCCTGAAAAGTCACAGAGGGTGCATGTTGGTGGATTTTGAAGGCCACACCGGCCGTTGTAAGAAGGTGAAGGATGGTTTCGTAATTGGTTGGCATATTGGGGTAAATCAGAAACGCATAGAGGGTGACTTAAGATAAAATATTATAAATCCAAGAATCGGGAGGCAGATATGTTATTCAGCATTCTTCTTAGTGAAGGTACCGAAGAACCCGGTATCGGCTGGCTTGTTTGGGTTGCGCTTGCAATTTTCTTCATTATGGTCTTCCTCGGCTGGTTGGCTGCCAGCAAAGGTTGGCTCAAAAAAGAAGAAGAACCGGCTCATGGCGGGCATGACGAGCACGGGCATGATGCCCACGCCGAAGAGCATGCTCATGCAGTTGCCGTTGCAGATGACTTGACGGTATTGGAGGGCATTGGCCCCAAAGTAGCCAAACTACTTGAGGGCATTGGCATCACCACCTTTGCCGGTTTAGCCAGCGCTGATTTGGGAAAGTTGCGCGAAACGCTGGATGCCGCTGGCTATAAGTACATGGAACCGGCCGGTTGGGTGGAACAGGCCGCCCTGGCTGCAAAAGGTGACAAAGAGGGCCTGCAAAAACTACAAGACTCGCTCAAGGGCGGGCGCAAGGCCTAAGCGAAGAAAGACGAACTCCCTGGGTTACCAGGGAGTTTTTATTTTAATATTTGCTAGCCTGCGCGCAAACGGTGGAGACTAAAGCTTAATCGTCTGGGGTAAAAGCGAGCCGGTCAGGTCGTAGGCCATGGCGCCAGTGATTTTGACTTTGACCATCTCACCGATTTCAGCTTTGCCCTCCGCAAATACCAGCCCATCGATTTCGGGCGCGTCGCGGTAGGAACGGCCAATGGTCAGGCCATTGTCATAGCCTTCCACCAGCACATCGAGTGTTTTGCCCACATAAGATTGGTTAACCTGCAGCGATATGTTTTGCTGTAGCGCCATCAGCCGCTCCCAACGTTCTTGTTTCACCTCGGCCGGCACCGGGTCGCCGAGTGGTTCGCTGGAAGTGCCCGGTTCAAATGAGAATTTGAAGGTCCCGACACGGTCGAAGCGGGTTTGTTCCACAAAATCGAGCAGGGTCTGGAATTCTTCTTCGGTTTCACCGGGATAACCGACGATAAAGGTGGTACGAATGGCTAACCCGCCGGAATCGGGTGTGGGGGGCATGGCGGCGCGCATTTTGCGGATGGTGTTATGCACCCAGTCCATATTGGAGGGCCGCTTCATGCGATAAAGTGCCTTGGGGTGGGCGTGTTGGAGCGGAATGTCGAGATAGGGGAGCACTTGTTTATGGGTGGCCATGACTTCGATCATGCGGTCGGTGACATACCCCGGATAAGAGTACATGACACGGATCCAATCCATATCTGGCACCGCATGGGTCAACTCTTCGAGCAGGGTTGCCAGGCCGTCTTTCAATCCCAGGTCGTGGCCATAATCGGTGGTGTCTTGCGCAATCAGGATCAGTTCGCGCACGCCCATGTCGCGCAGTTCACGCGCTTCATCCAAGATGGTGGGCAGCGGGCGGCTGACGGCGGTACCCTTGATGAGCGGGATGGCGCAAAATGCGCACGGGCGGCGGCAGCCATCGGCTACTTTGAGATAGGCGCTGGCCCCGGCTACGCTGGCACGAATGGCTTCGCGCTCATCTTTGCCAACCGTGGCGGCTTCTGGCAGGTGGTAGAGCGGCTCAGGGTGCGGTGTGGCGCGCAGCTGGTTAACGACCTGTAAAATATCCATCCAGCGCCGGGTGCCGAGAATGCCATCTATGCCGGGCACCTGGCGGGCGACCTCCACGCCGTAGCGCTGGGTAAGACACCCGGCCGCAATCAGGAGTTGGTCGCCGCGTTTTTTGGAAGCCAGTTCTTTTAGGGTGTTGAGCGATTCTTCTTTGGCCGGGCCAATAAACCCACAGGTGTTGACAATCAGCACCCCGGCCTTTTTGGCGTTTTCAACCGGCTCGAAACCGTCATTGATCAATAATTGCGCCATCGAGTCTGAGTCGACGGTGTTTTTGGCGCATCCGAGCGAGACAAGGTGAAAGGTCTTTTTCGACATACCGGTAAATCCTTTAGGGAAGTAAGGTTGGGGTGGATGAAGGGGTCAGCGTGGGGCTTGGGCTCGGCTGGACACGCGGGGTATTGCTGGGGGTGGGGCTGGGCGTAGG